>NZ_CP126307.1:3810000-4518099 GCF_030144325.1 Bosea vestrisii
CCGCTCTCGATCGGATGGATGAGGACAGCCTCAATCAGCGTTCGGAGAATACCTAGCGCTTCGGTGCGCGTTTCCTCATCGGCCAATGCCTCTCGGAGGGATTCGATCTTCTTCCGATACAAGCCAGCCAGATTGGGGTGCATGCGAACAGGCGGCTCCGGATCCCAGCTGACCTGCACGGCATGCGTCTCGCGCTCAACCTCAAGAAGGGCAAGCTTCGCTGCGACGCTCGTGGACTTCATGCCTTCGGCGATCGCAGAGACCAACGCATCGATCTGGCGCTCGATCTGCTCAAGCCTGCGCGCAGCCGTCGCTTGCTTCGCACCACGTTCCGAGCGCACCCGATTGAGCTCTGCGTGAAACTCCCGAACGAACTCATCGACCATCTCAGGCGCCATCAGCTGCTGCTGAAGAGCGTCCAGAACATATGATTCCAGAACACCACGGCGGATGGAAAGGCGACTGCTACAGGCGCCGTTGCGATGCGCGCTTGAACATCGGATATAGTCGCGCCCCATCGGCTGGAAGCGAGACCCGCAACAACCGGAGCGCACGAGCCCGCTAAGCAGATGCTGTGCCCGCCTCTGCTCCCAGAACCGAGCCACCCGGCTCGCGACCGAGCGAGGAGAGGCGGCGACCTCTTCCAACTTCTTCTGAACGGTGTCCCAGAGCTCTGGCTCGACGATGCGCAGCTCTGGGACGTCCTCGATAATCCACTGATCAGAGGGATTGGGACGAGAGAGCCGCTTTCCGCTCTGCGGGTCCTTCACGTAGCGTTGACGATTCCAGACCAGGCGGCCAGCATAGAGCTCGTTGCGGAGTACGCCGGTCTTACGCCCAGCGTGTCCGCGGATCGTGGTGTCGCCCCAAGGCCGGCCGCCGGGCCCCGCGACGGCCTCCCCGTTGAGCTTCTTGGCAATTGCATTGGGCGAGGCGCCAGCGGAGAACATCGCAAAGATGCGTCGGACGACTTCTGCTTCGTCAGGTTCGATATTCCGGCCACCTCGCACAGGATCGCCGTGAGCATCGCTCTCGCGGCGCACGCGATAGCCGTAGCAAATCCCACCCGCAGACCGGCCGGCCGCCACCCGGCCTCGCATTCCTCTGTGAGTCTTGGCGGCTAGATCCCGCAGGAACAGCGCATTCATCGTGCCCTTGAGGCCGACATGCAGTTCGCTGATCTCGCCCTCGGCGAGCGTGACAATGCGGATGCCGCAGAACTGCATTCGCTTGAAGAAAGCAGCGACGTGCTCCTGATCCCGGCTCACACGATCAAGAGCTTCGGCTACGACGATGTCGATCTTGCTGCTACGGGCGTCCGCGAGGAGAGATTGGTAACCGGGCCGGAGATGGCTGGAGCCTGACATCGCCCGATCGGTATAGGTTTCGGCGACCGTCCAGCCCTCCCGCGAGATCAGAGCCCTACACACGGCGATCTGATCGTCGACGGATTGATCACGCTGCTGATCGCTTGAATAGCGCGCGTAGATGGCCGCATTCATGACCTGCGTTTCCGTCTGCCGGGGCTCGATGTGCGCAGTCCGGCAATCAGCTCAGCATGGCTAACCGAGGCTGCCAAGGTCGATGCGTGATTGTAGCCTTGTGTGCGTCGAGAACTGGTATGCCCCATGCCCGCGCGCGCGCCATCGATGCCGACGGTTTCCGCCGCAAACGTCGCAAAGCTGTGGCGCAGCGAATGCGGCCCACGAGCGCTTCCAAATTCCCGCTCCGTAAGCTCCCGCAACGCAATATGGATCGTATGATCTGCGAGTGGCCTGCCGCTTATCCCTAACCATAGCCGCTGCCCCGAGTTTGTGTTGGCAACAGCAGGCCTGACGTCGGCAAGATAGCGCTCGAGGTGAAGGGCTAGCGGCCGGGGGACGGGTGCCGAGTATTCCCGCCCATTCTTTGTTTCTTCAGGTTGTAGGGTAACAAGCCATTCGCCGTTTCTTCTCGCAAGGTGACGGTCGAGTTCGAGACTTGCAAGGTTGCCGAGCCGAACCGGAACGTAGGCCAAGAAATACAGAATGAGCCAGTTGCGATAGCCCGGGACCAATTTCAGGGGGTGGGGGCGCGGCGCACCGGAGAGAGCCCGCTCACAAGCGGCGACAACAATGGCCACCTCGAGAAATCGCACGCGGGCGGAGGCGACTTTAGCTCGTCGGCTCTGTGAGTTGGCGCGCGAGCGCAACCAGGACCAGTCAACCTCCGGCGCGATCGACGAGATCACAGCGAGCAATTCAAAGAGACGGTTCCGCAGTGTGCCGGGCTTCACACCCTGTACCTGCAGCTCACGCACAAAAGCATCCACATTGGCCTGTGTCACGCGTACGGCTGCCGGGCGTGTGACGTCCTCGCCTCGCCTGACCAGGAAGGTCAGCCAACGCCCATAGCCGCGTTCATTCTTGTGGCGGGTCGCCGGGCGCCATTTGGCGGCAGCGACAAGGTCGCTAAAGGGGTCGTCGATTATCGCCTGTTCGTATAGTTCGCGGTCCTTGACCGGCCACGCTGTGACCTTCAGGCAGCGTCGCTGTGTATCGCTCCTAACGTGGCCCATCAGCGCCCCTTCCTCATCGCAGAAAGCCGCTGCTTGGTGATCTCTTCCTGAGCCTGGCAGAGATGTTCCCGATCAGCCAAGAAGGAGTAGTTTCGCCGGATCGTGTCCGCATCTCGGTTGCCCAGCAGCGTCCTCCCCCGCTCCAGGCCGTGGGCTCCGTTTCCGCGAACCTGCAGATAAACGGCAATCGAACGATAGAGATGGGCGTGAAACGGGACACCCAGACGCTGCTCGACGATGCGCTTGATCTGGCCGCTCAACGAGCCCGAGCGTTTCGCGCTCTCCGATCGTCCGGGAAACAGCCAGCCGCCTGATTGGCTGTACAGCCGCAACGCGGCATTGAGGCGACCAACTGCTTCAGCCGGTATCTCAAAGCGCTGATCATCGCCGTTCTTGACCACCGAGCCCGGTAGACGGATCAGCCACCGATCTCGCTCTCGTTCCAGATTGCGGTCGATGCGGAGCGAAGCCAGATTCTCGATCCGCAGAGGGGCATAGATCAGGAGCTCACACGCGATGGCGTTTTGAGAGAGCATGGCGCGCTTGCGGGGCTGTTTCGCAGACTTCGCCTCCTTCAAGAGCTGGATGGGCAGGGTCAGAAGCTGACGGAGAAGGCGCTCATCCTCGAATGCCTCAAGTCGATCCCTGGTCCGTCGCCCCAGCGCCTTTTCCCTCGGCGCCAGATTGGCCACAATGGATCGGAGTTTTGTGACGACATGTTCGTCGGACTTCACCCAATCGCGAGCTAGGTAGAGCAGGGATCCCCCGAGGCGGTGCAGGGCATCGCTGCGTTTAGAGCCCTGCCGCTTGTACAGCTCGGCCATCAGAGCTTTGAAGCTGTCGATCGAAACGAGATCCGCGAGCGAGACGATCGTTTCGATCGGCCGGCCGGCGTGGGTCAGTGCCGTCGCCGCTTTGAACAACTGGTGCCGAATTGTTTTGATCGTCGACGCTCGTAATCCGCGGCCCGGGTTCTCGGCCAGCGGGTTGTCGTCGGCCAGCCAAACCGCATATGCCTCGATTTCCGCGGTGAAGCAGGCATCAAACTCGGTCTCGGCGCACGTCCAACGTACACGCGCCTGGGCTTCGATGTTGAGTTCTTGAAGGCCACGCTCAGCGTGGATCGTACGCAGACGGTTCCACTGACGACGCAGCCTGCGATCATGAGCTTTAGGGTCCGCGACCTCGCCGAGTGTTTCGAGCGCGGCAATGAACCTTTCAACACAAGCGTCATCAACCTCGGGCGGGACGATACCCCGCGCAGACGCGAAGCCAGCTAGTCGCGACAGCGGCGCCCAATCGGCTGGGCTACGCAGCTCTGCCTTGAAAGCTTGCCAGCTGGCAGAGTGCGGTTGGGGCGATTTGGGGCCGCGACCGCGGCCGGCCTTGATGAGGGCACACAGTTCGCCGCGATAGTTGGACAGCGTCTTCATGGAGAGTTTTGACGGCGCCTTCCTCATCCGCTTCATTTGCGCGATCACGAAGCCTTGGTGGCCCGGAATGTCCGAGACTGCCCGTCCCAAGAAACCCGCCAACGCCGCCGTTGCCGAACGAACTCGAGCAAGTTGAGCTGCCGGCAGCAAAGCCTGGCGGGTAGCTTCGTCGATCAGGTTCTGAAGAGATGGCTCCGCTGCCCCGCAGATGTCCTCAAAAGCGTTCATGGGCCATCTCCGTGCATATCGCTGCCAGACAAAGGATGACAGGCCGGGAAAAACCGTGACATTTGGGAAGACGTATCACAGTAATCCGTGGGTGATACTTGCGTGACGTTTTCCCAAGGTTCGAGAAAAACGTGGCAAAGCATGACAATGGGACGCTTACACATGACCACGGGCCAGAAGGGCTTCAACGTCACCCGTGCGCACCCGAAGATGGCCTCTGCCTTTCGATGAGGGCAGTCGGTCGGCGGGCAGCAGGCCTGTCGCGATCCAACGCTTGACGGTGCGCGTGCACACGTTGGCGCGCTCAGCGGCCTCGCGAACGGTTAGGCGCTGGCTTAATTCGGGTAGGGAGTGGATCATGGCTGGACGGCTGCTCCGAAACCTGGTCTCGTTCACAGCAATCCTGGGCTAGCCATTCGCGCGCGGCCGAACGGCCTAAGAGGCGCGCGATCGCTCGCATCGATGCAGAGCCTGCATCGCTACGGTCGTCGCTCTGGAATGGGGGCGTCCCGGATTGCATGCCCGGGACGATGGGAAAAATCAGGACAAGGCAGGAGACCAGAGAGTCTCACAAAATTGGTGCGGTTCTATCGTCCAGCCCCGCCCTTGAACTTCAAGGTCTCCTAAAAACCCAAATTACCGCCTGATCGAGCGTGGCGGGTTTGACAATTCCCTTCGGTAGAAAGTGCTCGCACGCGGCGCGGCAGAAGGTGACGAATGGGCCCTGATAAGCCCCGTCGACTGATTTGCTCATCGTTATCTCGGCACCGAAGTAGCGCCGATAGAGGGGCTCGAGGTGCAGGATTAAGACCCGAATGCGCGGGTCGAATTCTGGCCCAGCTGTCCGTTGGAATAGGCCGGGTTCCCGGACCAATTCTAGTTTCTGCCGGAAATTGCGAGCCAAGCGATCGAGCTCTTCCATCCGGTCTGCGAGATCGAAGTTGACGTCATCCATCAACATAACAAGCTCGGCGACCTTCCGCTCCTGAGTGTCAAGCGATCGATAAATGCTTAGGAGCTTTTCCAACTGTAGCCCGAAACGGCCAACCGTACTGAGGACGGTTGACGGCGATTTGAGTTCCGCTGGCTGTCCGAACGTTTTGCTGAAGGCGTCGGCCAGCTCCGCTTGCAACGAGGGGCGAAATTCTCCCGGGACTTTCAGGGTGTAGGAAAAGGTCTCAGCCTTTGCATCTGCGTCCAGCTGCAATGCCGGAAACTTGTCCTTTTCGGCAGCTTTTCGCCTATGCCATGTCGCGTGAGACATGCCCTTTAGCGGGAGCGATATCGTATCGTTGTTGCTCATTCTCGTTGATCTCCGTGTCCACGCGGAGTACCCGGCGCCGCCGCCGTGACAGGGGAAGACAGGAGTGCGGATGGCAAAGCAGTCGTTGCAATCAACTCGCGACTTGGGCCGGAGCGCGCCACTTCCGGACATTGGAATGATGCCTGGAAGCGGACCAAATTCTCAAACGGATGACGGCAAGGCTGTTTAGCGTACGCCGCGTGCCCGGCCCATCTCGGCATGGTCATGGTCGACGCTATTCTCGGCCGGCGGACCGCAACGTCCTGCGCAAACTGTCCTGGCCGGCAATGTCGGCCTATTTTTTGGCAAGCGCTGCGAGGGGTCTATTCGTCCCGGTTCCGAGAAAACGACGCGATTGCCGCGATCGTACGTCCTGACTGGTACTTGTACAGCACAGCAGCCAACGCTGGCGAACTCGGTGAATTGCGACGCCGGCTGCAGACGTCTCTTTGGGCATAGCATGTCGATCGTAGTCGATTTTCTGGTCTGTGGATGGCGGTAACAAGGTGTTCGATCAAGCCCCGGCGCTTGTAGGAGAAGCGGGAGCATGATGCGGCTGGGTGCAAGCGATGCACAACTGAGCTCGGCGGCGCGAGAGCTTATGCTCCGGCCGAGCGTTGATGGTAGCGGTCGCCCGCTGCACCATGAACTGGCGAAGCTGGCCGCCGCCTTTGACGCTGCGTGGATTGACTTCAACAGCGCAAAGTTTGATCCGCGAGGCGATGCCGAGGCTAAAAGAGCTCGTCAATGTCGCGCTCGATCTCAAAAGGGCGCGCGCGGTACTCTTCCGCACGCGCCTGGCCTTCTGGCGAACTCGATGTCGCCCAGTAGTCCGTCGCCCCGCACGCAGCCTCGTAAGCTTCGGATAGTTCGGGGAAGTGCGGATCCTGACCGCATCTGTCGCTGAGTTCCGTCCGACGCTTCGGCCAACGGAGCATGAGCCGGGCCAGTCCGCGCCTCTGCGCCTGGTTCATTCGCAACCTCGTGCCGCCCGGGTGGCAGACGACGTTGATTGTCGGGAAGTGGACATGAACCTGAGGCGAACGATCTGAAGCAGGAGGGTGGCGGCGTAAGGCGACGCGCGCTCGCGGCGTCAGTCGGCCAGACGTCTCTTAGGGGCCGAACTGGAAATTGCTAGCTAGTGGCCGCTCCTCTTGCCCTGCGCCGAGTCGTCTGCCTGACGCCCCCGTAGAAGCTGATCAAGAGAATCCCTCAAGTTCCTCAGGCCTTCGACAGGCATCACAAGACGAGCCCGAACTACAGCTTCGATGGCAATTTCTGCGGTCGGCCCGGCCAACATTTTCTCTGCGATCGGCCGCCCATGGGTGAAGGTAAGGGTGGCCAGTTCGCCTGTGACCGAGCAGTTGAAGGGGCCTACGACGACAGTCTCGGGGATGTTGTCGGGATCAACGACACGAATGTGACTCATGGCTTCCACTGCGATTACGGCATTCGGACAATCTCTACCTCTCGCCGATGGGACGCGTGGGAGGCGGCAATCCATCGGCGAGAGGCGTGGCGCTGGTTGGGGAGCGCCAAGCTCACGCTAGCACGCCGCCTTGAAAGGAAAAGGCCGGCCGGGGCGGGAATGTAAGCGCTATCCGGATGGGCCGTAGACGTCCTCGCGGCAGCCTCCCGCCGCGGTGGAAAGGGAAGCCAGAGAGAGCTCGCAGCCGAGAACACCACAGCCGCCGATTGGGGCCAATTCAGGCAGCGCGCCTCCAACAGCCGCGGCCCATCTTCTTGGCTTCGTAAAGCGCTGCATCAGCCTTGTGCACCAGCGCATCGAGCGAATCCGCGTCGTGCGGATAAACCGCCAGGCCGATCGACAAGGCAACGTCGAGTTTCTTGTCCTTTATCGAGAGCGGTTCGACCATCGCCTCCAGCAGTCGCAGGGCCAGGGCCGCCGGGTCGGCGCCGTTTTGCTCGAGCCGGCACAAGACCACGAATTCATCGCCACCCACCCGTGCCAATAGGTGCCGCTCTCCCACGACCGAACGGAACCGCGCGGCGACCGAACGGAGGAGAACATCGCCCACGGCGTGCCCGTAGGTGTCGTTCACGCTCTTGAAACGGTCGAGGTCGAGCCACAGGAGACCGAACTCGTCACCGGACGCGGCGGCGATGTCGATGGCCTTTCGAAGTTCGCTGCGGAACAGACGAAGATTCGGCAAGCCCGTCAGTGCGTCGTGGTTTGCAAGATAGGTCATGTGCTCGCGCGCGGCCTTCTCCACGCGGATGTCGCGGATTTCGATTAACTGTCGCGGGGCGCCGCTGGACAGGATCGGCGTGGCACTCAGCGCAATATCGACGAGGGCGCCGGTGGCCGTCATCAGCTGCGCCTCAACTCCCCTGAGGCAGCTATTGCTGCGGTCGCTGGTCAGTGCAGGCCTGGCTATAAAATTCGTCAGGGGGTCCCTTCGATTTCCGCCTGATCGAGGCCAACCAGTTGCTCGAAGGTCCGGTTTGTGGCGATCACTTCCTGGTTCTCGCATACGACAATGCTGGTCTGCGCCGCCTCGATGATGTTTCGCATCTGGTCCGCATCGGCGGACGCCCTATGTGCGCGCTTGTCGAAGACAATCGCCACCAGACTGAGAGCCACGATCACCGACGCCACGAAGGCGACTGAAAGCCCAAGCAGAAACTCTGACAGGCCTCCGTCCGAAACAGCGAGGGTCGGGTCCGTCTTGACGACGGCGGCCGCCATCGCAGTGAAATGGAGGCAGCAGATGGCCGCACCGAATAGCGTTGCGGCGACAAATCTGTGCCTCCGCCTGTTGGCAAGACGTTCGATGAAAATGGAGGCGCTGACCAGCAGGACAGCGGAGCCGACGGAGAGCGCGACCAGAGCAGGTTCCCAAGCGAACGTACCCGCGAACACCAGCGCTCGCATGCCGGTGAAGTGCATGGCAGCAATAGCCGCGCTGAGTACGACAGCGCCGACGAGTGCGCATGGGAGAGCCGTCGACATCAAGAGGGGCATGGCGATGCCGGCGATCACGATGCTTAGCAGCGCGGAGGCGAGCGTCAGCGTGATATCGTAGCTGACGGCTGTCGCGGGGGCAAAGCCGAGCATCGCGACAAAATGGGTGGACCATATCCCGCCGCCAGCCACGCAGGCGGCTATGAGCGACCAGCCGTGCCGCGCCCCACCCTTCTGCGCGCGGGCGTGATTGAGAACGGCAAAAACGGTGAATCCCGATATGAGCGAGACGAGAACCGCCAGAAGAACGAGCTTGGGATCATGGTCGGTCCGTATGCAATCCAAAATCCGGATGAACATGCGCAGCCTTGCCGTTACAAGCAGTTGACCCCGAGAATCGTCGCCCGGCCTTGCGGCTCGCTTTGAAACTTGACGAGGGGGTATCGCAGCGCAGCTGAAAGTTGTCGATCAATGGAATATTACAAGAAAACAAACAATTTTAGATATTTACCGGTAACTGCGTGCTGAAACTGAGATTTACCAAAAATTCGGGACCCGTTTTCCTTGTGGATCGAATGATACTCTGAGCCGCATTTAGCGGCGGCAGCGTTCGCAGATCTATCTGATTGTCTCGGCTTTGCGCCATAAGCGACTACCTATGGCCAGCTCGCTCGTTTTGCCGTGAAGCGCCGTCGACAATTGCGCGCACAATCAGGATCGACAGCGATAGCGAGAACTAGCACCGCAGGTTTAACTCCCCTCAGTCGAAACGTGGCGTGAAACATGGACGGACGATTTCTGTTCGCGGTAGGAAAATGCATCCAACGACGCAGCTGCCGCGTAGTTTAAATGATGACAAAGTCGAAGAATCCCAAATCAAATTCGGCCTCGGTTAAAACCGTTGCCAGGGCTTTGACCACCGCAGATATCGCGACACATCGGATCCTCCGACGGACATTGGGTCTATCTCCGGAGGAGATTGCGAAAATCGATCTCGATCTCGCCGTTGAGGCTGGCCTGTTGAAGAAGCCTACCGTCAGATAGTCGCAGATGATCCTTAAAATCGTCGGAGCAGTATGGCTCGAGATCCACTTTTCTTGGTGGCGGCCTCGCCTGGAAGGCTACCTACCTGCAGATCCTTGCTCTACGCTCTTAGCGCCGGACGGTTGAGATCGTCGAATACTGTCGCCCCAGGAAGAGGCTATCGCCGCGATGAACGAATTGATCGGAGGTGCTGAGAGTTCCAGACCAGCATCTAACGGCATCATGGAAAGTTTGCCTCCCCCAGCGCCGAAACGCGAAAACGTCGCCACCACGTTGCCAAGCAGCGACGTCGGAACCGTCGTACTCCATTGGATTTCGGCGATCGCGGTCGTCACGAGCCTAGTCACAGGCATCAGGATCTCGGCCGACGCGCTGGATGCCGTCGTCTCGAAATGGATGGAGCCGATCCTGCCGCAAGGGGAGATTTGGAGCATCCATATCTGGGCGGGGCTCGCGCTGTTTGGGACGTCCACCGCCTATCTGATCTACATGGCGACCAGCGGGCTATCCGCGCGTATCTCAGCCCGTCGGCTCTCGCCCTTGAGGATGCAGGCACCTGCCAAACTCCGCTGGTTGAGCGTGAACGTCCTGCTGCACTGGCTGCTCTATTTGCTGATCGTGGCCCTGACTATCACCGGGGTGCTGCTCTATCTCGGTTTCGGCGGGTGGGTCGTCTCGGTGCATCTGGCGGCAGCCTTCGGCACGTTGGCTTATACCTTGGCCCACGTGATCGCGCACTTCGGATACGGCGGCTGGCGACAGTGGCTGCGTATATTCCGGCCGGCCCGGCTTGCGCCCTCCGTCGGCCAGCGCAGCCGTTACCCGTTGTTGATCGCCTCGTTCGTGGCGGTTCCGACCGCCGTTGCCATCGCCGCACTGGACTACGAGAGTCGCGACGAGCTTCTCGTCCAGACGACGACGGACTTACCGACCATCGACGGAATGACCGACGAAGTCGCATGGCGATCCGCACGCCCGGTCAGGATCAGGACGTCCCAAGGCGCGAACCTCGGCGGGACCGGCGAGTCCACCGTCGAGGTCAGGGCGGTCCGAGATGCAACCAAGATCTATTTCGCGTTCAAATGGCAGGACCCGACCCGCTCCCTCGCGCGACTGCCGATGATCAAGCGAGAGGACGGATGGCGATTGGTCGGTCACGATGCCGATCGTGCCGACGTGGTGGATTTCTACGAGGACAAGCTCGCCGTGATCTTCTCGGCGAGCGACACTTTCGCCGGTGGCGGCGCGACGCATCTCGGCCCGAAGCCGCTTCCGGACAGACCGTCGTCCCTAAACGAGCGCGGCCTGCACTACACCACCGACGGCTCGTATATCGACATGTGGCAGTGGAAGGCTTCGCGCGGCGGCCTGATCGGTTACATGGACGATCAGTACATCGGTCCCCCAAGGGAGGCGACCGCCGACGAGGCTGCCAGGCGGGCCCGTTACCAGGGCGGGTACTGGAACGATCCGGGCCGGACCTTCTACAGCTATAACTTCGGGTTCGAGGGCCCAGGCGGCTACAAAGGACCCGTTTCACCCAAGCGCCTGCCCAAGACCGCGGAAGCCGCGGCACGAGCGATCGGGAAATTCGACCCGACGAATGCCGATTTGAGCCAAGACGAAGGCAGCATCTGGTGGCTGACCGATGCCGAGAGCGTGACCTATAGCAAGGAGGCGGACGCCCGGTTTCCTGTGGGGAGCATCATGCCCGGCGTACTGATTCAGGGTGACTACGAGGGCGATCGAGGCGACATCCGTGCCGGCGCTCGGTGGAAGGACGGGTACTGGACGTTGGAGGCCTCTCGGAACCTGAGCACGACGAGCCGCTACGATGCCGACTTCACTGGAAGGAAGCCCCTGTACATGTGGGTTTCAGTCTTCGACCATAACCAGACGCGGCATACACGCCACGTCAGGCCAGTCGATGTCAGGCTGCGCTAGAGGCGGCCGTGCAGTGAGACTCTTGTTAAAAGGGCCCCGATGAAACGGACGGCGTCGCTCGTCATCAATGCCAAGGCGTTCTCGGCGGTCCCGGGGGACACCCTATTGGACGCGGCGATGGGCGCGGGCATCTTCATTCCGCACGATTGTTCTTCGGGCCAATGCGATACTTGCCGCGTTCGGATATACGACGGCAGCGTGGACGATCGAGGCACGCGCCGTGGCGATACGGTGCTCGCCTGCCAGGCCCGCGTCGTGAGCGACGCCGTCATCGAATTCGACGCCGTGCCCGAGCCGATCAAGGTTCCGGCGACCCTGACTGGCATCAAACCTATTTCGCCCGAGATCCTGGAGCTCTCGATCGGGCTCCACAGAAGCTTGCCCTTCCTGCCCGGCCAGTACGTGAAATGCAGCTTCTCCGGCTTTCCCGAGCGGGACTACAGTCCCACCCAGCGCGTCGACGGAACCGGCGCGATCGATGAATTGATCGTCCACGTCAGGCGGTTGCGCGATGGGGTGGTGTCGTCCCGACTGGGCACCGGTATCCGCATCGGCCACAAGGTGACGGTCCACGGCCCATTCGGCAGCGCGTTTCATCGCATGGGCGAAGGTCGGATCGTTCTTGTCGCCACCGGCACTGGATGGGCGCCGGTCTGGGCCATTGCGCGTGCGTCGCGGTTTCGGCAGCCGAGTCGCGAGATGGTCGTCGTCGCCGGCGCGCGCGCGATCGAGGATCTCTATATGAGGGACTCGCTGGCGTGGCTCGCCGATACTGGCGTCAGGACGGCGATCGCAACCGCCAGCGGACTGTCGTCCAGGGACTCTAACGCCGTGATGGCTGGTCGCGTCACCGACCATCTCCCGATCTTCTCTTCCGAGGACACGGTCTACGCGGCCGGAAATCCATCGATGGTCGCGGCGGTCCAAGCGCTCTGCCAGGCGGCAGGCGCAAAATGCCATTCTGATCCATTCACCGCATCACAAGCCAAGCCGTCCATCGGTCGGCGGCTTCTATCGTTCCTGGGACGTGGTGACGCTGCCGGTCCTGATCCCAGGCCGGCTGCGGGCCCACACACGTGAAGATCTCGGTTCAGTTTGATGCTGCCGGCAGCGCGCCGAAACCTCGTATGATCTCCGCCGCCTCTCCTGCCTTAGAGAAGGCGATGAATTTGGACACGTCGTCCGCGAGACCCTCCGGGCGGTAGACGTAGGCGAGCTCGCCGGCGCTGGGATATCCGGGCTGCGACGGATGATGACCGTCGATCTCTAGCACCTTCGTGCCGATGTCCAGTATCTTGCTATACGGACCGAAGCCGATGGCGCCTTCCGTCATGCGCACGCTTTCGACGGCCTCCTGCGTCGACACCGCGGTCTTCGACCGTTCTGTGATCTCGATGTTCTTCCACCCGGGCATGTTCGCTCGGAGCGTCGTCAGCGTGCTGTCGGCATCCTCGCGGCGGACGACACGGATACGAAGATCCGTTCCTGCGACCTCTTTCCAGTTCGAGATTTGGCCGGAGTAGATTGCCGCAAGCTGAACTGTATTGAGCCGCGATATCCCCGCGCTCGGATGCACGAAGAAGGCGCTAGGGATCGTCGCGACAGGCAGGTAGGCCAGCCCCCTCGCGCGCTCGGCCTCGCTGAGCGGCCGCGCGACGCGCGCAAGGCGAGCCGCTCCGGATCCGACGGCTGCGATCCCGCCACCAGAACCGATGCTCGGCGGAATGCGAACATCGATCGACGGCTCTATTTGGCGAAAGCGCGCAGCGACCGCCTGCAGCATCTCGATGCCATCGCCGGTTCCGACGACTGGCAGCTCCTCGGCATGTAACGCCGTCGAGATCGTCAGCATAAGCAGTGCTAGCCGAAAATATCGCATGGCTCGAACTCGTCGGTCGGGAAGCGTGAGCCTACCTGCTGCCCCGTAAACGATTGCTGACCGTAGCCGCGAAACATGTTCGCGTTCCTTTCGCGCATTCGATTTTACCTCGACTTCATGCTTTGCCCCTAACGTCGACTGGCGCGAACATCCGAGAGGGCGGCCTGGTGCCGGAAAAAGCCCAAAGCGAACCGATGGAGGTCGCACCTAAGCCGGTGAAGATCGCCGGAGGTCTGCGGGCAAACTGCCGTCGTCTGCTGTCCCAAGCGGCGCCATCCGTATCGTCCTGGCTAGGTACGCGAATGTCCGACACCCATGTCGGCGCGCACCTCGCATGGGTCGTGCTTCTGACCGGCGCCTTGACCTTTGCAATCGTAGGAGTGGTCTCGCTCGTTCGTTTAAGGGCCGACGCTGACGAACAGGCGACCGCACTTGCCCAACTATCCCGCCAGCAGCTGGCTCGGAAGCTCGACGGTGAGGCACGTCTGGCCGAAGCCCGATTGCGAGTACTATTCGAAGAAGCTCATCGTCAGACGCGATATCTCTCGCAGCGACAGGACGTGGTGAAGGCCGTCGTCTCGGCAAACTCGGTTGCCATGCAGCTACTGTTGCACCCTGCAAGCGTCACGGGCGAGCTCGATGCATTTCTGGTCGGCGATGCGGCCGGAAACATCATAGGATCGAGCAGGACGACCGACCTCCTCGTCGCTGGGGAGGCGATCGCTCGATTAGGGCTCAACGATCGTATCGCTTCGATCCTGACAAGTAATCGGCGTAGCGATAGGAGGTCCGATCGGACGACGTTGCGCGTGATGCCCAACGATGATCGCGCTATTGGCATGCCAGTCGGAAGGTCCGTCGCCCATTTCGCCTTCGAGCCGGTTTTCGACGATTTTGGCGACGTTGCAGGGGTGCTAATCGGGATACGTTCGCTGGCTCCATCCGAGAGCACGTTCGAGCAGTTCTCAAGCATCGTGAATGCCGGCGTCCTGGTGATGGATGGAAACATCGCTCTGTCCTCAGGCGGTCTCCCCGCCTTCGATTTTCATGCAACCGTGGAACTCGCGGACGACGAGCTGATCTCCGCCTCCGGTGGTAATCGCGTCGGCCGCTGCGCGGCGCACGACCTTGGCCTCCTGGTTTGTGCCCACGTCGAGGCTTCGGAGGTCCAGGAAGCGCAGCATCAAATGCTTCGCGTTAGCGAGCGACAAGCCGGCGCCCTCTTTACGTGGTTCCTCGTGCTCGCGGCGGGCTCGCTCGGCATCCTCGTCTCCGTAGTGCTCGTAGCCGTCAGGCGGGTCACCCGAGGTTTGCCGCAGCTCGCAACGGCTGCTGCGTCCGTCGCGCGTGGAGACCTCGACGTGCCCTTCCGCGCCATCGGCGTCGGCGAGGTGCGAAGCCTCGGCCAAGCGTTCGAGGTCATGCTTGCGAACCTGCGCGAGAGCCTCGGCCAGACCCGAAAGCTGGCATTCTTCGATCCTGTCACGGGTCTACCCAACCGTGCCAAGCTGCGGATCGACGGTATGGAGGCGCTGACGTCAGGGAGGTCCGACGTCGTGCTCCTCTTCATCGATCTTGATCGCTTCAAGTCGATCAACGACACGTTCGGCCACAAGACTGGCGACATGCTTCTCGGAGCTCTGGCGCGGAGGCTCGTCGACTTCTTCGATAGTCGCGTTCAATCGAATGTGATCGGCGCCTTCCGCATAGGTAGGCTCGGCGGGGACGAATTCCTCGCGGTCCTCGATGT
Source organism: Bosea vestrisii (assembly GCF_030144325.1). NCBI lineage: Bacteria > Pseudomonadati > Pseudomonadota > Alphaproteobacteria > Hyphomicrobiales > Alloboseaceae > Allobosea > Allobosea vestrisii. Next base: position 3,825,065 of record NZ_CP126307.1, read on the forward strand.
TCCCGCGGCCGAGCCCCTGCTGAAAAGTCTTGTCGAAGACCTCATCGGACGACTAGGTGAAAGCTTTGCCATCGGCTCGGCGCATATGACCGTGGGAGCGAGCGTCGGTATCGCCATTGCTGGTCGCGACGGCAGATCGTACGACGATCTGCTGATCAGTGCCGACGTGGCGATGTACGAGGCCAAGCGCTCGGGACGAGACTCGTACGCCTTCTTCACTGCAGATGCCGCGGCGCTGATGCAGGAGCGGCTTGCGATCGAACACGAACTTCGCATCGCCTTGAGTGATCGGACCCTGAGCGTGCTTTACCAGCCGCTGTTCTCCTTGCGGGATGGGCGGATCGTGGGCGCAGAGGCGCTGGTGCGCTGGCGTCACCCCACGTTGGGGGACATTCCGCCGGGCAAGTTCATCGGCGTCGCCGAGGACGCGGGTCTAATATCCGACCTGGGACATTTCGTATTGAAGCAAGCCGTAACCGAAACAGCGGCGCTCGTGCGCGAAAGCGGCGACCTTAGGATTGCCGTGAACGTATCGGTGCTTCAACTGGAAGATCCTACTTTCTCGAATCGAATCGAGGCTTGCCTGGCACAGGCCGACTTCCCTCTCGACCGGCTCGAAATCGAGATTACGGAATCGGTAGCCATGCGAGCGTCCGACGTCATCCAGAGCCAGATCGTGAAACTACGACGAGCGGGGGTGCACTTCTCCCTCGATGATTTTGGCACGGGATACTCAAACCTTTCGATGCTGGCGCGTCTACCGGTAGATACGCTGAAGATCGATCGATCGTTGATCGCCGGCATTCATCGTAGCGCCGAACAGCAAGCGATCGTCCGAACCATCCTGGCGCTATCGCAATCGCTGGGCTTTCACTCCATCGTCGAGGGCGTTGAGGTTTCGGAAGAACTCGATTTCGTCACGGCGGCGGGTGCGGATATCGCGCAGGGATTCCTGTTCAGCCGACCTGTGTCATTCGACATGCTCAAAGCTATGCAGAGTACGCGCGCCGTGCGCAGGGCTATCCGTCGTCTGGATACAACTTACGGTCGATGCGAAGAGCCAGTGACCGGAAATATTTCGAGCCGCAGCAGCCGAACGGCGCCTTAATCTCCGCGATAGTGCCTACAAATCCTACATCCGATGCGTGCTGTGCGCCCAGCTGCGGACATTGAGAGACTGCCCGGAACCGGACATTCCTCATCGTCCGGAGGACGCCCGCTCCCGACCGATTGTGTTGAAAAAGTCCGATCGGCTCCAAAGTTGAGCGTCAGCCCCGCTCGACGGAGAAGAACCTGCTGTGCGGCTCAGAGAAACGTGCTCCAGAGGAGGCTTCGTCAGCCGCAGTGGGATGAAATTTCTACCTTCGCGCTGGCCGACCCTGCCCCAAGTATTGCGGCCGACTTTTTCAACACAATCGACCCTAAACAGTCATTCGCGGGCGAGGTTGGTCGCTCCTTCATCGAAGGGGGAAAAGCAAAAAAGAGCCAATGCTCGCAACGATCAAAAACGCCAACGTAACAGCGAGGGCCTTGAGCGTGGAGCGGCGCTCAACGACAGATGCCGATCCCTTATCGCCACCGCGAGGGTAGAATTTTACGAGAGCGAGGATCACCAAAATAATGAACGCATAAATTGCGAGCGCCCATCCTGCTCCCCAAATCGCCACCACGCATATCAGAGCGATAAACCAGAAAATCTTGAAAAGCCTTTCGCCGAAAGATCGGCTTGCTTCTCCGCTCCCAGCCATCTGGCTTTTCCACTCACGCGCAGCACCGCAATCGTAGATGCGCATGTCTCTGGCAACTCGGCAAGGACCGCTCCCGACCCATTCCTGACGCCGGTGATGTCCGCTTCGGGGGGCATTTTGACAATTGGCGCAGCCTGGGTTGGCCCATTTCCTACATTCCGAAGGCCTGCTTGCGGGCAGGCCCCTTCGCAGCTTAAGGTCAGTCGGCTATCCGCGGCTAACGCACGACCAGTACTGATATACCCGTTCCGCTGACGGCGTTTCGTTACGGACGTGACTGGTTCCACTTACTTTCTTGTCCCGTCGCAATTGGTTTGAAGCATCTTTCGCCTACTCGACCTTCGAAAGGTGGATGCCCGCATGTTCGACTGGATCGTCCGAGTTGTGGTGCAAATTTCTGGCACCGTCGCAGGGTGGATTGTTGCTCCGGACGCACATCGGTTTGGGCTCGTCCAAATGGGTGTTGGGGTTTTATTATTGACTTCATTTATCGCGCTCGCTGCACTTTCGCCTTTCATCTGGTCTCGCAAACGGTCGGGAAAGGCGACCCTTAAGGATTAGAACACTCAATTTCGTTTCCAAGTGGGCTTGGGCTAGTGCATTGGCACCTAACGTAAATGCTAGCCTTCGGGATAGATTGCTCGGAAGAGTAGCAGCCGCGCTGCGAGCGCCAGGTAGGACGGCCTGGTCAGCTTTTACCCAACAAGCCAAGCATTTGGCTGCAGGGGCAAGCTTGCCCATTTACTTTCAGTCAAACTTGCCGATGCGCCTCTCATCGAAAACCAACAGCTCGTCTAAGCTCTAGACAGCCCCTCTTTCGGTCAACATACTACCTTAGAATAAATACAGACAATTTGAGCCCAGCTAGGTGTGTGACCTGCGTCCGGGAACAATCGCGATGTCTGAGAATGTCAGAGCTCAAGCCGCCAATGACATCGGCACCAAGCGCGGTATCGCCCGTCTCCCGCCAGATGTGACCGGCCTCGAGCCCGGCTGGAATGAGGTGCCCGAGATCCAGCCGCAGGGCAGCGCCTCTTGGCACGGATCGGAGCACGCAGTGCGCCCCCACCTTGCTAACATCCAGATTCGGTAGGAGGGTCTGGTATGCCGATCCCTCCTGTTCTCCCGAGCTTGAAGGGATACCGGCGCGGATGGCTGCGCTACGACCTGACCTCCGGGCTCGCCATTGCAGCGGTCGGACTGCCCAGTGCGATCGCCTATCCCGCTCTGGCAGGCCTGCCGCCAGAGGTTGGCCTGTATTCGAGTATCGTGCCTCTCCTTGGCTATGCACTGTTGAGTCCGTCGCGGCAGATCATCGTCGGACCCGATGCGGCGACGGTAACGATGCTGGCGGCGGTGCTCCTGTCTTTTGGACTATCATCGACTGAAGACCTCATCACCGCATCTGCTGCAATCGCCCTGATTGTCGGCCTGCTCTGCTTCCTCGCGAGCATCCTGCGGCTCGGCCTCATCGCAAACTTCCTGTCGCTGCCGATCCTGGTCGGCTTCATGACGGGCGTCTCTCTGACGATCCTCGTCGGCCAGCTCGGCCGCTTCACGGGCGTCAAGATTGAGAGTGCCGGTCTCCTCAGGCCCTTATTTGAACTCGCAGGGAAGTCGAGCTTCATTCACTGGCCATCCCTGGCGCTCGGCGGCGGGCTTTTTGTGCTTCTTCGGCTGCTCGGCGCATGGCGGCCTGCCATTCCAGGCCCGTTGGTCGCGGTGGGCCTAGCAACTGTGCTGTCGGCCGCCTTTGATTTTCGGGGAATGGGGATCCAGGTCGTCGGTGCCATCCCCTCGCAGCTACCCTCATTGAAGCTGCCAATTCCCCAAGGCGTTTCGATCAGCGATCTCGTCCTGGGCGCGCTCGCCGTGCTGATCGTGAGCTTCGGGTCGGGCATCCTGACCGCTCGGAGCTTCGCCACGAAGAATAGATACGCGGTGGACGCCAATCAGGAGCTCCTGGGGTTTGGCGCGGCGAATGTAGCCTCCGGGCTGTTTGGTGGCTTCGCGGTGACCGCCACGGACTCCCGGACGGCTATCAATGACTTGATGGGTGGCAAGACGCAGCTCGCTGGGATTGTTTCGGCAGTGACCCTGGCGATCGCGGTCCTGTTCCTCTCGGGCGCGCTTTCTCTACTTCCCGTGCCTGCGCTCGGCGCCGTCCTGGCATCTGCCGCCATCGGCCTGATCGACCTGCGCACGCTGCGCGATTTGTGGCGGATCAACCGGATCGAGCTCGGTTTTGCCCTGCTCAGTATCGTTGGCGTCGTCGTGCTTGGCGTTCTCAAGGGTGTCATCGTGGCCATAGGCGCTACGCTTCTCTACCTCATCATGAAGATCATGAAGCCTCGCGACGCGTTGCTGGGCCGCATTCCAGGGCGCGATGGCTTCTACAAGCTCCATCGCCACAAAGAAGCGAAGCCCATCCCCGGGCTCTCCGTTTATCTGCTGCAAGGCAGTTTGCTGTTCTTCAACTCGGACTACGTCCGCGAACGGATTGAAGCCATCCTTGCGAACCTGGTCCCCGGGACAAAATGGTTCATCTTCGACGCAAGCGCGACCGCGCAGATCGACAGCACCGCGGCCGTCATGCTCGAAGATGTCCAGGTACTCATCAAGGAGCGCGGGCTCGTGTTCGGAGTGGTCGATCTCCACAGCGAGCCGCTCGACACACTCGTTCGCTCTGGCCTGGTGGCCAAAATCGGCACTGACATGATCTTTGACGACCTCGAGGACGCAGTTGCCGCGTTCCAAAAAGGACGGCTGGAGGCGTCGGTTTTAGTTGACAGCCACTAGGCCTGAGAAGCCCGGGATGATCGAGAAAGTCTAGAACAGGCATATCGGGCTCGGAACCAATAAGCCTACAGGAGGAATGCCAATGTACAGGTATCGGATTATCGCTCTCCAACCGGTTTTATTTGCAGCGGCATTCGCTTCAATTTCTACAGCGTGGAGCGCGCAACTCGATTCTAGATATCAAGGAGCCTGGATTCAGGGAGGAGTTTCTTGCGATGATGCTTTTGCGGACGCGGCCAAGGGAATCGCGTTTCGCAAGCCAAAGAACATATTCGCTCCGGCAATAATCATCTCAGGGTCGCGACTGACAACGCCGAACTCGACCTGCCGAATATTATCTAGTGAGAATGCAGGAGAACGTCGAAAAATATCCTTATCCTGCACAACCGACGTCGGTGTGAGTACGATCAAGGCGCATGTGTCGCTATCCAACGATGGGATGCTCAGGCGCTACTTCGACGAAATGGACGTGACTGGAACTCCGTATAATCGTTGCGGCCGATAAAGCCCGAAAATCTAAACAGGGAGAGTAAAATGTCATCAGCATCTACCACGGGACCCGACAAGGCGAATGTCCTGAGCGACGAGACCTTTATGTCCGCCGATGATCTCAAGACTTATATGACTGAGATGCAGATGGCCAATGCCTCTAAATCAGTCGGCGTTATGGGAAAGGCTGAGGAGGCTCGAAAGAAGCTGATCAAGACGCTCGAAGAAAAAGTGGAGGTGACACCCGAAAAGATCGCCGAAGTCAAAAATAGAATTGCGCGCATGACGCGCGAGGCGGAGGGGCGCGGCCAAACAGAAGTAATGGTGATGCGGTTTCCAAACTCACTTTGCACAGACAAGGGGCGTGCGATCAATAATTCTGACGCCGACTGGCCAGAAACGCTTACAGGTAGGCCGCGGCAGGCTTATGAATTTTGGAAAGATCACTTGCAGCCCGCCAAGTACAAGCTTCGGGCGTTGATCATCGATTGGCCAGGTGGTCTTCCCGGCGACGTTGCCTTCTTCGTGAGCTGGTCGTGAAGGAGCGCACAATGACCGATGAGAAAGCTACGCGCCTCAAGAAAAAGGTCTATGAGCGCAAGCTTAAGAAGCTACACATAGAGCTCGTGAAGCTCCAGGAATGGACCAAGGAAACCGGGGCGAAGATCTGCATCGTTTTCGAAGGCCGTGACGGGGCTGGCAAGGGTGGAACAATCAAAGCGATCACCGAACGCGTCAGTCCGCGAACATTTCGGGTCGTCGCGTTAACGGCGCCTACGGAGCGAGAAAAGTCGCAAATGTACGTGCAGCGGTACCTGCCTCACCTCCCGGGCGCGGGCGAGATCGTGATCTTCGATCGGAGTTGGTACAATCGGGCTGGCGTCGAGCGAGTGATGGGCTTCTGCACCGACGATCAAGTACAGAGCTTCCTCAGGGGGGTCCCTGGGGTCGAAAAAGCCATCGTCGATTCCGGGGTCATTCTTCTGAAATATTGGCTTGAGGTCAGCCCTGAAGAGCAGACGCGGCGGATCGAGGGGCGCATGACCGATGAGCGCAAGCTCTGGAAACTCTCGCCGATGGATCTAAAATCATACAGCCGATGGTTTGACTATTCGCGGGCTCGCGACGAGATGTTCGCCGCTAGCGACACGGAGTGGGCGCCGTGGTTTGCGATTCGATCCGACGATAAGCAGCAGACCAGGCTGAATATCATTTCTCACATCTTGGAATCAATTCCATACAAGCCCGTCAAGCGACAGAAGATTGAATTGCCGAAGCGTCAAAAGCCCCACGGTTACGAAGAGCCGAACTTTGCGCGTCATTGGATAGCGGACGCGGTTTGAGCTTGGTATGGCCGAGCAGTAGCGGGCAGGCGCGCAAGTTGCCTGTCCGCTTTGTAAACAAGCGCAACCTTTGTTCGTCGCAGTCAATGCAGTGCAGACGGTACGAGAACCGAACTTGCAAAGCATGATATTAGAGCGGTGACACCGATTATCGCAGAATTTTGCCCTCGTAGGGAGGCATTCTTGGCACGAGAACTTGCGATGGCCATGCTCGCCTTGTTGGCGATCGCAGTCGAAGCGGCAGCGCAGGAATTGCCGAACGCACAGTCGCCCAGGACTGGCTACCAGATCGGAGTTGCGAGTCAGGCGGCCTCCCTATGCCGCGACGTCCAACTGGCCGACGATGCATTGGTAGCGGAAGTCAATCGCGAAGCCATGTCTAACAGCTTGGTATTGCGTGCCATGACCATGGGAAATGCCGACTTTAAGAAGGAGTTTCTCTCCGCCTACAACAAAGGTCGAGAGCAATTAGTCTGCAGTAAATATTTGCGGCGTTTTCCTACGCTTTTGACGCGGCGCTAGCCAGCTGACCCCAAAGTGGGCATAGTGTACACAACATTGCAGAGTGGGGAGGGGAAGACCCGCCATGCGGCATTACTGAGGAAGCTGGCCGTGGCACGTTGGCGGTCATCGAGCCGGATCTTGCTTGCGCCGTCGCCGGCATGTTTTTTAGGGTTTGGGCTGCAGAGCTCCTCGGGCTAGCCGGACCTGACTTTGATCCCGTCCGGGCGAGCCTCGGCGCCTTACGCCCGTCCAACCTACGGCGCGATTTTGGGCTTCGGCGGTAACGCGCTGATCGCTAGTTTTTATGCGCATGATCGCCCTAAGCTCTGGGTCTACGTTCAGTGGGAGCGGCTGCTTTTGGAAGTGATCTCAACGTCCGGAACCGACCCAATTGCGCCGTTGGCCGAATGGAGAAAATGGCACGGCGGGTGCCCGCCGTGCCCAGTGTCATAGGTCCGTTTGCTCCGAAAGGAGAAGCGCATCGTCAACCTCGATGCCGAGGTAGCGCACGGTGCTCTCCAGCTTTGTATGGCCGAGAAGGAGCTGACAGGCGCGCAGATTGCCGGTGCGCTTATAGATCAGCGCGACCTTCGTTCGGCGGAGACTGTGAGTTCCATAGAGCGCGGGATCCAATCCGATTAGAGCCACCCAGGTGTCGAGGAGACGGCCGTACTGGCGCGTTGTGATGTGATCGCCATGCCGGCTACGGCTCGGGAAGAGCCAACCCTCTTCACGAGGGCCTCTCTTTTTCAACCACGCCGTGAGTGCCTCGCGGGCGGAGTCGGTTAGTTCAAACGGCACTGGCCGCCCCGTCTTCTGTTGAACGATCGCCGTTCGTAGGCGAACGGTGCCTCCGAGGACGACATCGCCAACGCGAAGACGAACCAGATCGCATCCCCGTAGCTTGCTGTCGATCGCGAGATTGAACATGGCGAGATCACGTACGCGCCCCTCGTGCTGTAGTCGGGTGCGTATCGCCCAGATATGCTTTGGCTTCAGAGGTGGTTTCGGTCCGAAAATGCGCCCGAGGTTCCACGCCTGATGAGGCAGTTGGTTCTGCGCTTGGATATCCATGGCAGATCCCCCTCTTGGGATGCCGCATCCGGGATGATTCTATCAAATGTTGCGGGACGTAGCGCTCGCCTCGCACCACTTCCGGACATTGGGCCTTTGCCTGAAAGCAGACCTTCTGAAATCGCCGTGCCGCGATCGAGGCCTCGGCTTCAGCGAGCGTTGCAGCTTACCTGAACGCTTATGCTCCCGGCCTCGTCAGCCAGATCCGGAGGCGATAGTTTTGCGCCTTTCGGGATGGGATCGACACTAACTCCGTTGCTTTGGAGGAAGGCGATCAACCCCGTAGCGCGGATGGCGAAATTCACGTTTTGAGGCACATCGCCAGACGCTACGAGCGTTTTGAGCGCATTCAGCTTTGAGGTGACGACGCCGACCACGTTACCTTGCTCGTCGAGCAATGGCCCGCCGCTATTGCCCGGTTGGACCGGCGCTGAGATCTGGATGTAGCGGGTATCGTCACCGATCCCCGCCAAGGCAGTGATGTTGCCCAGAGTGAAGTTGCCGCTGGTAGCCAGAACCTGCGTGAGCGGGAAGCCAAAGGCGGCGACGGTCTCGCCCAGACGCGCGGTCATCCGGATCGAGGACGTCTTCTCGCTCCGATGTTCCGAGACCAGCAGGGCCAAGTCGTTGATCGGGTCGCGGGCGACGATCCTCGCGCTCGCCTCCGGAAGAGACCGCCCGCGGACCTTTGCGTCGAGGCAGCTTTCGACAACATGCGCATTCGTGACGAGCTGCCCCGAGCTACCGACGAAGAAGCCGGTCCCAGACGAGGTCCGCGCCACCTGCGGCGGCTGAGGGGATGATGGAGCGAGCGGGGCCGAGGGACTCGGAAGGGCTGCTACCTGCGTCGAGGCAGACGCGCTGCCGGATCCACGCGGGATGTAGCGCTCGTCTTCCAGATGCTTCCTCAAAGCCGTCGGGAAATCCACCGTGATCTCTCGCCCGGGTGGGCACGCATCCTTGACCTTCTCGACGGTACATTCGGTCAGCGGCCAATCGGAGCCGCGATCGTAGAGCGGCAGCATCCGGCTCCATGCGTCGTCGAACTCGCCGACGACGGCTTTGGTCGCGACCCATGCCGACAGGAAGCCGTTCGACCGCCACATCTCCGGGCTCTTCGCTGCCCAGTGCTCCATTTTATACAGGCTTTGTCGCATGTACCGTTGCGACGAGGGCGCAAGCGTAATGTCGACCACCCTCGTACCGCTCAGCCGCGATACCCTCGTCGGCGCGATCGAGGCTGCATAGTAGGTGTACCGATAAAGAAATGTGTTGTCGCTGTGGATGAGTTCGGCGACCCCGTCGCCATCGACATCCTCGAAGGAGTAGCCGACGTCCCCATCGGCAGTCTTGCCGGAAACAGCCTGCCAGGAGCCGTTCTGCGGTACGATGAACTTCGTGACGGTGCAGCAATGCGCGCCGCCCCAGAAGGACGAGAACATCAGCTGGTGGTCGTCCGATGCGGGGTCGAGGCGGAGCGCCACCAGCTTGGCATTCGGGAAGGAAGCGGTCGCCTCGTCCAGCTCGAACTTGAGCGGCTGTCGGCTGGGCTGCGAGACGGTCAAACCGGCGATGTTGCTTCCATCGACCTTGCGACTGGCGACAACGAACCGAGCCTCTCCGAGTGGGGCTGACAGGGGGCGCTTGCCGTCATACTCCAGCTGGAAATCGAACTTGGGTGACGTCGGGGCCCACACCTCACGCACATAGCCGTCGCCGCGGCTGAATAGCATATCGCTCGGTGCGTTGCCCTCCCGAACCAGTTGTTCCTTACGGGCCTTTGCATTCGCCACCCTCTCGGGCCCGGCGACGACGGCGAACCAACCATTCGTCGCCTGCACGACGCGCACGGTGGGCAGCAGGTAGCGGTAGGCCCTGGCGACGCCGATGGCCTCGTCCTCCGCCTGACGACTGGCCAAGGCAATCCATCGATAATCGCCCTTCTGGGAGAAACTCGATTGCTGTGCCAGGCACGGACCACCGACCCCGAACACAACCGCCAAAACCATCGCGAAACGCATCGAACCACTCACCCGCACAGCCCCGACCAAACTATCCACCCCGCGTAACCGCTGCTTTAATCAGCCCTGATCCTCAACGCGTCCAGGGTTTGCGGGGTAATGGTGCCCGTCGGCTTCAGGCCGTAATCGGTCTGCAGCCGGGTCAGCGCATCGCGCGTGTCCTGGCTCACGGTGCCGTTGATCGGCCCGCTGTAATATCCGAACGCCAGCATCGCCATCTGAACCTGCTTGACGATGGCTGTGAACCTGTCGGTGTTCCCCGGCAAGATCACGGGGTTGCCAGGGGCCGGCGAGCCACTCGCGGGCCTGCCGGCGCCACCGCCGACGGACGGCGCGGAACCGGCATCCGGCGATCGAACGGATGGGGACGGGACGGCCGACGAAGCCGGGGGCGTATACAGCGGCGCCGAGTAGGAGGGAGACGGGGACGAATAGCTCGGCGACCTGTAATAGCTCCCGCCCGACGACGATCGATGCGAGCTATGACTGCGATGGGAGCTATGGCTCCGGTGCCGCGCCAGGATGTATTTGTGCGGAAGCCTGAATACGTCGAACAACGACTTGTCAGAATCCGGCCTTGCGGCGCCGGAGACCCCATCGGATAACGACGCCGCGTCGGTCTTCAGCGGCATGAGGCCTGCCGCTAGCAGCGACGGGATGGCGAACAGCCTACGCTTCATAGCAACCCAAACCTCGTGAAGCCGCGATCATCGGTGTGCCACTCGAAGAGTCCGCTACATTCCGCCTTCTCCGCGCAGCCATCGCAAGCCGCGGGATAGCGACGCTTCCAATCCGAGATCGTTGGAGGCGCGAGCTGCCGGTAGTCACTCGGAACCGTGCAGCGGGGGAAATTATAGAGCCAGACGTCCAGGCCGCGGCTTCGCGCGAGGTCGATCGCCTCACCGACGGGCTCGAACCGCTGGGAGTGGTCGTAGAACAGCTCGGCCCAATTGAGCCGACCGTACCCAATGTTTTCGAGCTGCATGATCGCCCAGCTCGTAGCGAACGGAACGTGCGAAGCGACGAAGCGTGCCAGCGCGGGCAACGCCTCGACATTCCGGGTCATCAGCACGGTCCGGAGCTCAAGCGTAGCTCCCGATCTCGCCAGGATTGCCAGCCCTTCAGCGAGTTTGTGGAAGGCACCGACCTTTCCCACGATTCCATCGTGGACCTCGCTGTCGCTCGAATAGAGCGGGACGCCCCAGGTCACGCGATCGCGGGGCAGCCGCCACAAGGCACTCACATCATCGACATCGAAATGCTGCGCGTTCGTCAGGACATGGAAGCTGAGGTCCGGCCGCTGTCCCAGCACTCGTTCAAGAAAAGGGAGCAGTTGACCTTTGAAGAGCGTCGGCTCGCCACCAGAGACGCCTAGAACGGCACCCTTTGGCGCGAGCAGAGCGGCGGCCTCGAAATACGGGAACATGTCGACATGACCCCGCTTCGGCGGCTGCGAGCACATCACACAGAGCTGGTCGCAGCGCTCCGTGATGAGGAACGTGTTGTGGGCCGACCCTGCGCGAACCAGGCGATGAGCGATACCACGCGCCGGGTTCACGAAGACCACGTCTCCGTCGACATCGTCGGCATCGACGCTTTTGAGCTCAAGCTCGATCGAGGCGGAGCGATAAACCAGCCTCCCCGATCCGACGAACTCAAGATCGACATCGAACGGGGTTCGTCCCTGCGTCCGTTCCAGCTCGAAAGCGCGGCCTTCGGAATTGAGGCGCGCGATAAATGGACCGGCGCTTGGGGTGCTCGCGGCGATCTGAAGGGGGATCATGATAGCTTGGGCGCCAGATGCGCACCCCAGTTCGCGATGCCTGACCACTGAGCCAGGGAATGATCGGCGGCCGCATCACCCCGGTACATCAGTTCGAAGACATGATCGAAAACACTTGTGTGCCGTCTGCAGAACCAGGTGCTGCTTCGCGCATGATCGCTGCGACCGTACCGCGAGAGGTCATCGATCAGGTCCGATCCGCAATAGGGCTGGAAGGCACAGTGAATGCAGTCGGGATCGAAGCTGTTGAGCGACGCCGCATTCAGGATGTCCCGTTTCTCCGCCGCGATGCCGGTGAAGACGTCCCCGATGGACAGGTCGATGCGACCGATCCGGGACAGCATCCTCGCCTCGTCCGTCGGGTACAGTTTTCCATCGTGGTCGATGACCACGTAATCAGAGCCGAAGAAATTGGGATTCCTTAAATCGACGTGATCGTCGGCGCCCGGACGCAGCGCGCGTCGCAGACACTGGGAGAAATAGTATTCCTCCAGCCCGGCGCCTGTTCGGTAGTTGAGGTCGACAAGGTGCTCCACGAATTCGCGGTGGAGCGTGTTCCATCGCTCGATATCGGCGTCGACGGACCGAGCGCGCCGCGCGAAGCCCTGGTGATTGATCGGCCGCAGATAGATCGAGCGCATGCCGCGAGAGCTGTAGGCTTCGATCAGCTCATCGAAGTCAGGGGATCGTCGATGTCGATCGTGGGCAGTGCCGAAACCTTGTCGGCTCCCAGCCGCTCCAGTGCCTGATCCAGGTTGCTTAGGAACCCTTCGGTGGCCGAAGCTGACTGCGTTCGCTGCCGGGTATGGGTGGCGAGAGCGCCATCGAGGGAAGTGCTCACGAAAGTGTCCGGGGCGTCGAGGAAGGACCATTCCTCGGATCCCAGCCTTTGGAGGTTGGTGCAGACCACGAACTTGGACGACGTGAACCGCCGGCGACAGAACGAACGTACCTCTTCGAGCAAATCCAGGCGCAGCAGTGGTTCACCGCCCTGGAACTCGATCTTGACGTCACTCGTCGTCAATCCATCGAGATAGCGCAGCACGGCCTCGGTCGTGTCCTCGCTCCAATCGTAACCGCGAGCGTTTTCGGCCGCGCGAGAGACCTGACAGTACGTGCAGGTCAGGTTGCACCTGAGCGTCGGCACCAGGATCACATAGCCAAATTCGGTTCGGATGGCTTGCCGTTGGCTCCAGCGGTACGCGAAGCTCGTGTGAGCTAAATCACCGGCCTCTTCGAAACCGTGGCCGCCGAGGTGAAGGAAAGCCTTGTCCCGTGCCGTCAACCCGCCCGAAACGTACCGATCCAAGAAGGTGGCGTCAGCGCGGAAAAACCCTCCGGCGTCGTCGCTGAAGAGATAGCCGTCCGCCGCCCCTCCTCGAAATCTTAGCGGCCAAATCTTCATCGCAGCACGACGCGCAAAAGCGCCTGGCGCATCGAGAGAGTCTCGGCATAGATTTTCTCGCGATACAGGGTATGCAGAAAATCAGCCCGCAGTTCAGGATCTGCAGCTTGCTCGCCTTCGAGGTCGACGCCCGCTTCACCTGAGACGACACGGATGCCGGCATGTCGGCTCTCGAAGCGCACGATCGCTGAGTCCAGATAACCGTGGAAGGACGCCGGGATCGAGATATGGCAAGTCATGGCGATCGGCCGGCTGAAGGTGAGAGGCTAGACTACCTTTGCGTGTGGCCGCGCGCCTTGCAATAGCTCGAAAGTCGCGGCGGTTTTTTTGCAAGAGGGTTTCGAGCGATCGCCTCGATCCCGCATTCAACAGACACAGGGTGAGAAACGACCGCTCCACGCCCGCCGTTGCGGTGAAGCGATTGAAAACAATGAGATAGTCGAAAGCGCCACTTCCGGACATTTGCACCCTGCCTGGAACCGGAAATTCCTAGCGAAGCGAACTGCAGCAACTTTCCGCGCCTCTCCGCATTGGGTCTTGCAAGCGGGCGCGAGGCGATCGTGGCATTCGGGATCGCTTCGCAATCCTTAAGGCTGCGACGCGACGCGATCTCGAAAATCGCGTAGATAAGCCCTGGCGACAGAGGAATGGGGCGCGTCGGGCTCGGCGAGCGATTGCATCTGATCGAGGATACGAACCTGCAAACGATCGAGACGGTCCGTCGCGTCGGCCAATTGCGGTTGCGGTGCGGCCGCATTCAGCGATGCGATATTCCGGGAGACCTCCCCGACCTCCAAAAAAACGCCTTCCAGGAAACGAAGGTGCGTCAATAGGCGCGCCCGCTCCTGGACGAGACGCAGTCGGTTCAGACCATAGACCTGGATCGATACCGCGCCGCGAACGCTGACCGCCCTAGCCTCTGCATCCACCGCCACCGCGACCTTGTCGGCGTCGGCCAAAGGCAAGTCCGGAGCGACGGGTGGAGCCCCGAGCTTGGGCAGGGGATAGACGACGCCGGATGCGCGATCGTCTCCGAGCCAGAACGCCAAATGGTCCTCAGGATCGTCGCGCGTCGGATCCAGCAACAGGGCTCCTTCGGCGAGGACGTCGTCCGTCTCGCGGCCCGCGCGCATTCCAGCGACGGGGAAGGCGTCCTGCTTCCCGGTCTGCATCGCCTGTTGCATCACCGTGAGACCGGTCGAGACCACGGGCACGCTCTGCTTGCGTCTGCGGTTACAGTCCAGGCAACTCGGCAGAAGATTGGCCCAGTCGGCCGCCAGCCACCAATATCCGGGATGCAAGGCATCCCCTTCGACACGTCCCTTCGGCCGGTAATGCTCAACGTCGACGGGAGCCTGCGAGGCGTAGAGGGACTCGCAGTAGGCACACTTGCCGTGAAAGAGCTCCTCCAGCCGCTTCTTGACACTATCGGCCTTATATACGGCGAAAGGGAAGGCTTTCCGATTTACGCTCGCGGGAAGCACTTGCGCCATGTGCGCGCGTACGCGTTCCAACTCGGTGCTGCCCCGAGTGCGCACGGAGAGCCCGGCAGGCGGCGGCTTGCTTCCTCTGGAGACCTTACGCAAGTCAGTATGCCTCCAATGCCTTGAGAATGCGCTCGCGCGTCTCGTTCTTGAGGCCCTCGAACTGGACGCTCCGCAATCCCCTGCGCCGTTTGACGTGTTCGAACACCGCTTCCTCGACCAGGCGCTGCACCTCGGACGACCCGAGCGGGAGCGCGGCGAGAACATCGTCTCGTAGGCTCCGCAGCACGCTCCTTTCCAATTCGGTGAGTGGAATGGGCCCGGCCTCTTTCGCGATCAGGTCGCCGAGGGTCGCGAGCTTGAGCTCCGTGGCGGGCGCATCCGTACTAAACATTGAAAAGAAATCGGATGTCAGCAGCTGCTCGATCGTTAAGTCCTCGACATTGGGCAGCGCGGAGATCGTTTCGACGAACACGGGGAAGGCGTCGGGACCTTCTTCATCCGACTTCAGCGCCCGATTGAAGACAATCACCTCCTGGTCGTGCATGCCTCGGAGACAGAGTGGATCATGGGTGGTGGCCATGATGACGGCCTTAGGAAAGACCCTCCTGAGAGCCGCCATGATCTGCATCTTCCAACGCGGGTGGAGGTGAGCTTCCACTTCGTCGATCAGGATGACCGGCTCCAGCTCGCCGAAGCTTCTTCGGCCGTAGGTCGGTTGCAGTGCGATTAGACCGGCAAGAACGTCGCAGACCATGGCCAGCACGGAGCGAAAGCCGGACGATACCACCCTCAGCGGCGTCCTTACGTATCGCGCATCCGATCCCTCGCCGACTTTGGTCGCGATGAGGCATCGGCGGTTGGCCCCGTCCCGCTGAACGATCTCGTATTCGCCCTCGATCATCAAGATGCGTTGGAGCGCGCGCGCCACCATGGCGAACTCGTCATCGGGAAGGCCGAGTAGCCATTCCTCCGGGTTTGCGAGCAAGGCGTCCGACTTGAACAGCGTGGTCACGTGCCCTTTCGGGGGCTTTCGCGGCGAACGGCTCGCATATTGCCTGAACGCCCCGTAGGCGAAGACGGGCGGCAGGTTGTCGGTGACACCCCCCTCGACGAGCTCGTCGCCGATCGTCAGCGTCAGCTCCGACCCTCCGCCGAAGTTCAGGGTCACGGTCGCGAACGGCGGCGGGTTCTGTCCCTCCGATCCCATCAGGGAAGGATCGAGGACGAAGTTCCTCGGGGAGCGGACGAGGCCGAGACGGACTTTTGCGTCCATGAGCGCCATCGCGATGGCTTCCAGGATCGAGCTTTTTCCGGCCGCGTTCTCTCCCAGGATCAGCAGCGCCGAGGCTTCCGCATCGCGTCCCGTCGTCGCGTCCGCGGCGACGGCGGGCGGCAGGTGGAGTCGCACGTCCTGCAGTGCCTTGAAATTTCTTACCTCGACGCCGACGAGGCGCCTCGTCTCGCCCTTTCCCACGGGGCGATCGACGGTCGGTCGTTCGACGGGGCGCCGAACGTCCTCCAAGGCGGCCTGGAATGAGTCGCGCCCGATCTGCGTATTCCAGATGCCGGCGATCGTGGCGCCTACACGGTCGGGATGATAGCGCACGTCGCGATCCGCGCGTCGCTCGATCGCCTTGAGGATGCGGCGCAACAGGAGGCTCCATCCGCCGCCGTATTCCAAGGAACCGAAGTCGAAGACGTTCGGCGACACTCCTCGCTCAAGCTCGTCGAGCAGGACCCCAACGTAGGACTCGAAAGCGGCCGCACGTGATTTCACGAGCTCCGGCCGGTCAAGATCGAACACGGCGATCGTCTGGGCGCCCATCTTCGAGAACGCTTGGATCTCGCCGGAAAGGCTAAAGCTGAGGTGACTGGCGAAATTGCGATCCCCGCACGGATCAAGGAGTTTCTTGCGGTCCTGGTGACCGAACCGCCAAAGTCCATAGTTCTCGTTGGCGAACGCCTCCAGATGATCGGTGCTCGGCAGTGGCCCGCGATCAAGCTTCTCGGTCGGAAACTGGTTGCCGGCCGCCATGGCGCAGCCGCTGCACACCGCATATGCGTTACCCCAGTCGGTTCGAAGCCAGGCGTAATAGAGGTGGGCGAACTTTGAGCGTGCCAAAGGCTCCGCTTCCTGGGCCGGACGGAACGGACGCGCGTTAAGATGTCCCTGGGCTTCGCAGTATGCGCATTTGCCCTTGAACAGTTTGTGCAACGCCGAGACTGTTTCCTCCTGCGCGAGGTCGAACCGGCGCGGCGGAGGGGTCGTTTGTGAGACCCTCTCCGTGGTTTCGTACATGTACCTGAGTAAATCGAACCTCTCGGCTTTCGCCGCCTCGCCGCGAAAGGGTGGTGGGGGAGGAAACATGCCTCGGTCTATGTATTGCACGATCCCCCTCCAATAACTTCCACGAGCAATTTTCTACGGCACTCGCTATATAGTAAAGAGCCGGGTCCGGGGGAATTTTAGGATGAAGCGCCAAGTCGGAACGCTGGACGCCGTACCGTCCAAGCGGCTCTTTCTCTCGATCATCGCCGACTACGACCTGAACAAGGCGATCTGCGAACTGGTCGACAACGGCTTCGACGTGTGGACCCGCGCCGGGCGCGAGGGCGGCATCAACATCAAGGTCCGACTCGACCGGGAACTTCGCACCATCGAGGTCGAGGACGACGCCGGAGGCCTGCCGCGAGACGAACTGCGCTTCATCGTAGGGCCTGGCCAGACCGGCTCGTCGTCGACGGACGAGACGATCGGCATATTCGGCGTCGGCACAAAGCGCGCCGTCGTCGCGCTCGCCCAGGATGTCCGTATTAAGACCCGACATGGTTCGAGCGAGACGTACCAGGTCGAGTTCGACGAGGAATGGTTGAAGGACGAGGAATGGGCTCTGCCGCTTTTCGAGGTCGACCCCATTCCGCCCCACACGACGCGGGTCGAGCTGCAAAAACTGCGCGTGCAGCTGAACGAGGAGGCCACGGCGCAACTTCGGATTCATCTCGGAGCGACCTATGCCCGTTTCCTTATCCGCCCCGATGTGTCGCTCGAACTCGACGGCGTTCGTGTCGAGCCTCGCTTCTTCGACGACTGGTCATATCCGCCCGATTATGGGCCGCGGCGATACTCTGGCTCGATCCAAACGACGGAGGGACGAACCGTTGAGATCGAGGTACTCGCGGGATTGAGCAGTGAGTCTAGTCCCACGGCCGGCGAGTACGGCGTCTACTTCTATTGCAACGACCGTCTCGTAGCACCGGCCATGAAGAGCTTCGACGTCGGCTTCACCACCGGCCAGGCCGGTAAGCCGCATCCAAAGATTTCTCTTACCAAGGTCATCGTGCACCTACGCGGGGATGCCGCGTCAATGCCCTGGAACAGCAGTAAGTCTGATATCAGCACGAAGCATGCCGTTTTCGTCGCACTCCACGACTGGCTGGTGACCATCGTCTCGGCCTACGCCCGAATCTCGCGCATCTGGATGGGCGATTGGCCGGATAAGGTTTACGCCTATGCGGATGGCGAGATCGAGCATGTTCAGATCGGCGATTTCCTCACCGCGACGAAATCGTACCTTCCGGACCCACCGAAGTCCCGGCCGAGACTGGCCGAACGCATGGCGGCCAAGAACCTTCGGCTGTCGAAGCGGGCGCCTTGGGTCACCGGCCTGTTCGAGGGCATCGTCGCGGCGGAGACCGTTGCCAAGCAGCCACTCGCACAGGCGAATTGGTTTGCGCTAAACCTGCTCGATTTGACGCTTACGTCAGCTCTCCGCTCGTATCTCGTCAACAAGGCAAAATCGACCGTCGGCGACAAGGGCCTCAAGACGTTGTTGACGCGCGCCCCGCGCGTTTCCCACGCGCTCAAGGAGGCCGTCCCGTTGACCGACGACGTCTGGACGGAAATCGAGAACCTGGCGAGGCGACGTGACGACCTTACCTACGGGCGTTCGGACCCGACCGTCTCGGATGCTGAATTGAAGGATGCCGATCGATTGGTCCGTCAGATCCTGACTGCGCTTCACGAGATCCAGACCGATGCCTAGCGGGTATCGGGGGCTTTCTATAATCACGCGAAAGCAGAACGCATGGAAACGAGTTTCAAAGTTTGGTCCAACGATCTTTTGCTACAATTTGGGCCAGTCAGGCGCACGGACGAGGCTTGAGCATAACCCGGGCGGGGCGTTGCCTAGAAAGGGCCTTGGGATTTTAATGAGTATCCTCTCCAACACCTGCGAGCGGTCATGAGTGACTGGATGACGTCCCATCAGCGCATGCAGTGGCAGACTAGCCTTGAGCTCAGGTTGCGACGCGTTCACGGCGACAGCTTCCAGGAATTCTTCGCCGATGTGATGGAGCGGCTTCACGGCACCGACTTCTTACCGGCTAGGGCGATGGGCAGCCTCGGCGACAAGGGCTGCGATGGTTATCTTCGCGGTTCCGGGCAGGTCTTCCAGTGCTACGGAAAGCGACACGATACGCCCTTGAACACGACCACGGTGGTAAACAAGATCAAGGACGACTACGCCACCGCAGCGTCGAAGCTGCCGGCGATCATGAAAGAATGGCACTTCGTCCATAATCTTTTCGATGGCATTCCGGTCGACGTCATAGAACTGATCGAGGCTCTCGGCCGCCAGCATTCGGATCACCGATTCGGACTAATCGGCCCCGCCAGCTTCAGCGACCGCGTGCTCGGGCTGCCCGAAAACGACCTTGTCTTTCTGCTCGGTCCGGTGGCTTCGTCCGAGGAAAGCATGAACATGCGGGTTGAGGAAGTCGCGACCCTGATGGCAGGCGTCATAAAGGGCATGGACGAAACGCCCTTCGCCGATGCCCGGCCTAATCAGCCGCCTGTGAACAAGCTGGAGCTCAACCGGATCGAGGGCCACTGGCGAAGGATACTGATCGGAGCGGGTGGTAACGCGTCCGTCGTGGCCTCCTATGTCGACCAGCATCCGGACCCCGAACTCGGGAAACGGGTGGCGAAGGTGTTTTCGCGCCGCTATGCCGAGCTCGACACTGAAAACCTGCCTCCGTACGCAATCCTCACCACGCTCTACGAGGATATCACCGGGATAGGCAGCGTTCCGCCGGAGCGGCAAGTAGCCGCGCAGGCGCTCCTCGCCTATCTCTTTGAGGCTTGCGACATCTTCAAGGATGATCCCTCCAAGGCTGCCGCATGATCCTTCCCGGGAAACATCTTTCACCGCATCGCGCCATCGTCGGCGTCGGCGCGGAGATCCTCGCCCAGCTCGACCGTCCACGGGACGTCTCCGAACTCTGGGAACGCGTGCGGGCGTCGCGGGCGACGCTCCAGCAGGCCAGCCCGATCTCGTTCGATTGGTTCGTCCTCGCGCTTACCTTCCTCTATGCGATCAAGGCCATCGATGAGTCAGGCGGGCTGATGCGGCCAGCGGAACCGGCATGATCATCTCCATCGACAGCGACCTGAAGATGTTTAAGCCCGTGCGCTTCCACGGCGGGCTCAACGTCCTGCTGTCCGACAAGTCGTCGAAGGAAGACGACGCCAAGACCCGCAACAGCGCGGGGAAGTCGAGCCTCATCGAGATCATCCACTTCCTACTCGGGGCCAAGGCCGATCCGGACAGTCTTCTGCGCCACAAGGCCCTGATCGAGAACAATTTCCGCGGGACCTTCCGCGTCGCGGGTCGCGACATCGAAGTCGAGAGAAGCGGGTCGAAGCCGAGCCGCATCTATATCGACGCGGCGACTGTCGAGCACTTCAAGCTGACGGCGAAGAAGGACAAAGCGGGCGTTGACTCTTCCTCGAAAATCGGCGGGCTGTCGATATCAAATGAGGAGTGGAAGGACCTCCTCGCCTATCACATGTTCGACTTCCCCGCCGTGATGAAGGGCTCCGCGTTCGAGGAGAGCTTCTCTCCGAGCTTTCGGTCACTGATCGGCTACTTCGCCCGTCGCCAGGGCTCGCGCGGCTATTCCTACGTCGAGCGCCAGGCCGAGGCCCAGCAGCGCCCGGATTGGCAGGTGAACCTCTCCTACCTGCTTGGTCTGGATTGGCGCATCCCCAGGGCGCTCCAGTCCATCAGGAAGCGCGAGAAGCAGCTCGAAGAGCTGAAGAAGGCGGTCGAGGACGGCGCGTTCGGGCAGGTGATCGGCAGCGTCGGCGAGCTACGATCCGCGCTCGCCGAGGCCGAGGCGAGGGCGGTCAAGCTCAAGGAGGAACTGAGCCGGTTCCAGGTCCATGAAGCCTATCGCGAGATGATGGACCAAGCCACCAAGGCCAAGATAGAGATGCAGGCGATTTCGCGCCGCGCCGTGCCGCTTCGCGAGACTGTCGCGCACCTGCGCAACGCCATTGAGGCGGAACGCATTCCCGAGCGAAGCGACGTCGGCCGGCTCTATGCGGCCGTGGGCATCGAATGCCGGACGTGGCCGTTCGGCGATTCGACGACGTCGCCCGCTTCCACAAGAGCGTGATCGATAACAGGCGCACCCATCTCAGCGAGGAGATCGACGAGACCGAGCGGCAGATCAAGAAGGGCGAGGACCGGTTCGCCGTCCTGGACGCCGAGCGGAGCGAGATACTGCAATTGCTGGAAGGGCACGGGGCTCTTGAGGATTTCGTCGGCTTGCAGAGGCGGCTGGCCGACGCCGAGGCCGAGGCCGCCTCGCTGCGCGATCGCTTCCAGTCGGCAACGGTCCTTGCCAGCGAGGGCACGGAGCTCACCATCGAGCGAGCGAGCATCAAGCAACGGCTCCAGCTCGACCACCAGAACCGGCACGAGCGGCTGAACGAGGCCATCCTTCTCGTCGGAGCGGCAATCAAAAAGCTCTACGAAGACCGGAAGGGCAAGTTCGAGGTCGAGGCCACGGAGAACGGTCCGGAGTTCCGGATCACGATCCAGGGCGACCGTGGCGGGGGCATCTCCAGCATGGAGATCTTCTGCCTGGACTACGCCTTGTTCTGCATCTGGTCGAAGCGAGGGAAGGGGCCGGGCTTTCTCATCCACGACAGCCACCTCTTCGACGGCGTCGATGCCCGGCAGGTTGCGCGCGCCATCGGTCTGGGCGCCGCTGCCGCCAGAGAGTACGGGCAGCAGTACATCGTCACGATGAACAGCGACATCTACGATTCGCTGAAGCTCGAAGATGGCATCGACCGCGAGGCCGCGATCATCGAACCGCGGCTATCGGATCGGGACGAGACGACCGGGCTCTTCGGCTTCCGGTTCGACTAATCCCGCCGGCCGCATCCCGCGAACGATTTCTGTCTACAGGTCCGCCTCGTCGGACAGGTGGTCCAGATAGCCGGGGCCGGGACGCAAGCAGCGCTTATCGACGAAGATGGCGCGGCGCTTGGGCGCGCCGGGATCGGAGAGCTTGGGCGTGAGCGAGATGATCGCCACCTTCCAGTCGGCGAACCCCGGGATTGGCGCGTCGACGATGCCGACGAGAACCGTGACGCCGCGGCGGCGCAGATCGGCAACCGCGGCCAGGATGTCGTCGCAGAGTGCACGCCGACGGATCGGTTCGCCCCCGTCAACGGAATCAGGCCCCAATGCGAAGGACGCCAAGTCTAGCCACTCCCGCAGGCCCGCTACCTGCTCGTCGTAGGCGGCCCCTACCTCGGGGCGGTGGATGTAACAGGCCTGGGTGGCTGCGACCATCCTAATCTGGCGGTGGTTTTCGAACGGGCGCACCTCGACCTGCTGTAGATTTCCGAGCTGATCGATCATCTGCGCGGCCGCCTCTTCCCTGGGGATCGGCAGGCGCGGCGCTGTGAAGGCGCCGGCTTCGTAACCGAGCGCCTGAGCGATTCGGTCGAGGCTTTCGATGCTGACCGGCTCCGCGCGCTCGACGCGCTCTACCGTGGACATGCTGACGCGCGCGAAGTCGGCGAGCGTGTCCTGCTTCCACTGTCTCAGCCCGCGGGCCATGCGGACGACCATCGCGACGACCTCGACGGGCGGCGTGACGGCGACGCCCTGAGCCGGCGGCGGCATGGAAACGATACGGTCGATGAGTTCTTTCGGGTTCATGGTCACTCCCTGCGTTGGACGACTATGAGAGTGGCGCCTTTCGCTCGATCAAAAGAGGCCGAAAAACCCTTCAGTTCTCAACAGGCGAGCCCCACCATCTACGCAAGGGTGTAAACAATCGGCGTTCCCCAAAGCGGACATTACCAGCGTCAGCTATGGGCCGATTGCGTTGAAAAAGTCCGACCGGCTCCAAAGTTGAGCATCAGCCCCGCTCGGCGGAGAAGAACCTGCTGCGTGACACAGGAAAGCACACTCCAGAAGAGGCTTTGTCAGCCGTAGAGGGATGAAATTTCCACCTTCTCGCCGGCCGAGCCTACCCAAAGTATTGCCGCCGACTTTTTCAAGGGCGTCGGCCAGGAGCAGCCATCTGCCAACGACAGCCATTTGCTGCACCTAATTGTGTTTTGTGCCAGCGCGGTCAAACCCTAGCTGAGAGAACAAGGCGAAGCCTCTGCCGAGGAGGTATGCACACGCCATCGTGGCAACCAGCTCAGCAAATCCCGCTAGCCCAGAGCCTGGGCTCTCTATCGCGCCGAGTTCAGCTAACAGTCGACGCAGAACGAGAGGAAGGCCGGCGAGCAGAACAGCCCCGGAAGCCCAAAGATGTGGAATGGATGCTCGGGCACTGTCAAACGATTGATGAATATAAGGCCGCATACCCCATTGCGCCCAGTAGCCCGTTAACAGCCAACCTGTTGCGGCTAGTACTGTGCCGGCCACAATCAGAGCAGCTTCGATCGCAAGTTCGCCCGGGCCGAACAAAGTCAATAAAGCGAGCAGCATTCCAGTGGTAAGACCGCCGCCTGCCGCCCATCGATACGGCAAATTGTCGATCCAAGCCTTTATTGCGTGATCCTCTCGGCCTGCCTCTCGCATTTGCTCCCTCGCGCGCCGTGTTTTTCGGCAAATATCTGAATTTCAGATATCCGATTTTTGTATCGAGAGGTCAAGCGCCTAGCGAGTGTCGATCGTCGATCGAACGAGCTCATGGCATCCTCAATACGCTCAGGCAGACACAAACGGTTGGCTCAGCTCATCGGTGAGTACCGAGAGCGTTCGGGCCAGCTACAGTCGGAGGTCGCTGCCAAGCTCGGCCGACATCAGCCATTCATTGCCAACATCGAAAGCGGCCAGCGCAGAGTGGACATTCCTGAATTATTGCAGTTGGCGGCAGCAATCGGATTCGATCCCCATGAGGCGATCGACGAGCTGTTGAAAATTTCGGATTGAGCCGCCCACTCGCGGATTGCATCAGCCGTCGACCAATTGCACTGAACGTGGACGCGATCGCGCTCCACCATTTCCGCGCTGACAGCACCCGCAATACGTTACTGGACCGCGA
Source organism: Bosea vestrisii (assembly GCF_030144325.1). Lineage (NCBI taxonomy): Bacteria > Pseudomonadati > Pseudomonadota > Alphaproteobacteria > Hyphomicrobiales > Alloboseaceae > Allobosea > Allobosea vestrisii. The sequence continues at coordinate 3,849,081 of NZ_CP126307.1, forward strand.
ATGCGGCTCCACCTTCATTCCGCACCTGGGGCGAAAGGCCCCTGCTTAAACGGGTCGGATCCGTGTTCGGTAAAGGTGGCTCCGGGCCCCCGCAACCAAATTCCCAAGGATCAGCAAAAACCCTGCTTCGCCTCGAAGCGGGGTTTTCGCGTTCCCGGAGCGCAACGCCAGAAGCCGCGCCGGCTTTTCCGTGCAACTCTAAGGCCACGCCCACCGCCGACGCGAGGCGTGACCACGATCCGGCCGATCATGAACCCCATCGCGTAGTTCGGGATCGTCAAGCAGGCGACTGCGACCGTATCGCAACTGCCCTTAGACTATCGAACGCGGCGGACATTCCACATGCTCGGGATTGTCGACGCAAGAAAGCCAGTCAGATCGGCGCGATAGGCCGTTGGAATGAAAAACTGACCGAGCGGTACGATCGGCGCCTGCTTGAATGCGTCGACCTGGATTGCCTCCGCGATCGCCTTCTGCTCAGCCGGATTCTTCGCCGTCAGCCATCTTGAGGCCAACTCCTCCGCCATCGCGTTCTCATACCAACCGAACCAACCCTTGCCGCCTTGACCGCGCAGTGTCTGGTTGATCGCGGGATTGTCGACGGCCAGCGAAGGCCACCATGTATGGAAGATGCTCCAGCCGCCTTTGTCGACCGGCTCGCGCGAAGCGCGCCTTTGAACGACCGATCCCCAATCGGTTTCCACCAGTTCGACATTGATCCCGAGCTTGCGGAAGAGGTCGTCTGTGATCTGGCCGAGCGGCCCGATGCTGGCAATGTCGGTCGGGCTGATGATGACCACACGCTCGCCCTTGTAGCCGGCCTCGAGCAGCATGGTCCTGGCGTGCTCGAGGTTGCGCGTGCCCTTGAGCGCCTCGGCACCGGTTTCGCTGGAATAGGTCGTGCCGCATGGCCACATCGAGAAGCAGCTACGGAAGTTTTCCTCGATATTGCCAGTTACGGCGCGCATGTAGTCGGCCTGCTCGATGGCAAACATGACCGCTCGGCGGATGGCCGGATTGTTGAACGGCGGATGCAGGGTGTTGAAGCGCATCATCCCGATGAAGCCGGCTTGGTCGTGAATGGCGACCTTGACGCCCTTGTTGTTCTGCAGGACCGGGATCAGATCCGGCAGAGCCTGGTCCCACCAGTCGATCTCGCCCGACTGCAGGGCCGCCGCAGCTGTCGCGGCGTCTGGCATGACGATCCATTCGATCCGCTCGAAATGAGCGACCTTGCCACCGGCCGTGAGCTCGGCCGGCTCGGACCGCGGGATATAGGCGTCGAACCTGGCATAAACGGCCTTGCTGCCGGTGACGTACTCGTTCTGGACGAAGCGATATGGGCCTGAGCCGACGATCTCGGTGATCTGCTTGAAGGGGTCGGTCCTGGCGATGCGCTCAGGCATCATGAACGGCGTGATGCCCAGTGGCTTGGCGATCGCCTCGAGGAACAGGGGAAAGGCCGACCGGAAGGTGACGCGCAGATGCCTGTCGTCCGGCGCTTCCCATGTCTCGGCGGCAGCGTCGAGCAACTGACCGAAGGCGTCGCGTTTGGCCCAGCGCTGGAGGCTGGCTATGCAGTCGCGGGCCAGCACCGACTGGCCGTCATGCCATTTCAGCCCTTCGCGCAGTTCGATCGTCCAGACTCGGCCGTCCGCCGAGACGGAATGCCCCTTGGCCATCTGGGGTTGTGGCCGCAGCGCATTATCGAGTCCGTAGAGCGTGTCGAAAACGGCATAGCCGTGGTTCGTCGTGACCTGTGCCGTCGTCCAGATCGGGTCCAGCGAAGTCAGGTTCGCCTGCGGCACGAATTTGAGCACCTTCGGATCGCGGCGCTGTGCTCGGGCGCTGCTCGAAGCTCCGACCGTCAAAAGTCCCGCGGAAGCCGCCAGGAAGTCTCGCCTTCTCATATCCACCCCCTACCGTCAGATCCCTCTTTGGTGGGTTCAGGTTGACACGCACCGATTTAATTGTCCATCGTACAATTAAATTCGCCAGCGAGAGGAATGATCGTGCACTGCGACCTCAAACCCGATTTTACAGTCAGGCAGGGCAGGGAAGGGGTACGTCAGGGCTCGGCCTGTTGGAGGGAGTTCGAAACCGCATGAGCAACCGACTGGACCGCGCCGCTCTGCGCGGCAAGGCGCAGAGCGTCCTGGGGTTCGTCGAACCGGCGAGCCTCGGCCCGACCTTGATGCACGAGCACCTGATCTGGGACATCCGCACGCCGGCGATGGCGGTCGATCCGGACCAGGGGCCGGAGATCACCCTCTGCAACTGCTTCCGCATGAACTATGGCCGCTGGAAGGTGCCGGGCAACCTCTTCCTGCGCTGCCGGGACACGGCCGCGAAGGAAGTGCAAGCGATGGTCGATGCCGGCGGGCGAACCATCGTCGAGCTGAGCAATGGCGGGCTGAGGCCCGATCCCCATGGGCTGGCGGAGATTGCGCGGAGGACCGGAGCGACCATCGTCATGGGCTGCGGCCACTATGTGCACGACTATCAGGACCGGGCCAACGAGGACCGAGACGTCGACAGCTTTGCATCCGAGATGATCGCCCAGGTGTTCGAGGGCGCCTGGGGCACGTCGGTGCGTGCCGGCATCATCGGCGAGATCGGCTGCCAGGTCCCGTGGACAGATCTGGAGAAGCGCGTGTTGAGAGGCGCTCTGATCGCCCAGACGGAAACCGGTGCCGCCGTCAACATTCATCCCGGCCGCACAGTCGAGCAGCCGCAGGAGATCGCCGAATTCGTGGTGAGGCATAGCGGCGATATCAGCCGTGTGATCTTCAGTCATATCGATCGAACGATCTTCGACGAGGACACGCTGCTGCGGCTCGCCGACACCGGCTGCGTGATCGAGTTCGACCTGTTTGGCCAGGAACAGGCCTTCTACACCTGGGCGGACATCGACATGCCGAACGACGCCGGCCGCCTGCGCTTCATCCGCACCCTGATCGATCACGGCCATCTCGAGCGCATCGTGATCAGTCACGACATCTGTTACAAGACGCGGCTGACCAGCTTCGGTGGCCACGGCTACACGCACATCTTCGAGAACATTCTGCCGCTGATGCGCTCGCGCGGCTTTTCGGAGACCGAAATCGAAGCGATCCTCGTCGGAAATCCGCGCCGGTTGCTGACCTTCGTCTGACGAGGTTTCTCAGGCAGGGCTGCGGGAGAGCGCACGCAGCCCGGCGATGATCGCCTCGACGTAAAAGTCGAAGCTATGCGCCATCGGCTTTTCTGCGCCGCCCTGCCACCGGACGATGAAGGCCCGGTTGGCGAGGAGATCGAGATTGCGTGCCAGTCGGGGGAACCGGTCGGCATCGACGCCCCGAATATCGGCCTCGAAGGCTTGGGCCCATTCGCTGGCGTCTTCGGCCGGGCTCGGGGCGAGCTCCAGCGTAACATAACCGAGCATGCCTGCGACGACGGTATTGTAGGCGTCGCGAAGCCGCTCTCCGCGAAAGCCCGCCGACTCCAGCGCAGCGAGAATGCGTTCGACGAGTTCGATATCGACACCCGTGTTCGAGACGATCTGGGCGCCGAGCAAGGGCGCGATATTCGGATGCTTGCGCAGCGATTCGCGATAGCGGACGAAAAGCGCGCGGATCCATTTCTCCCAGTCGTCGACCGCATCTTCGGCGGGCGGAACGACGTTGGTGAAGGCCGTGGCGGCGACCGCGCCGAGCACCGCGTTTCGGCCGCCGGGCATATGCCAGTAAAGGGCGGTTGGGAACACGCCCAGCGCCCGTGCGAGCTCGCGCAGGCTGAACGCGTCGAGCCCCCGTTCATCGATGAGACGCAGCGCCTCAGCCACGATCTGTTCGCGATCGAGTGCGACGACTTCATCGCGCCTGGGGCGTCCCCGACGCTTTCGTTGCTCGACTTCCTGCATGTCCGCCTCGGTGATCACTGCCACGCATCGCCGGTTCTGCCTACCGAGATTTCGCCATTAGAGCAGGGGGCGAAAAAGCGGGAACCGGTTTTTCGCATTGATCGGCTCTCACTTTTGATGAGAGCATCCGGCTCTAACAGCCGCGCCGATGCCGCGATACCTCGCAGGGCAAATCCTCGCAGGGGCTATCGACAAATAAATTGTACGATGTACAATTATTCCGATGAGGGCGCGCCGCTCCGGCGGGATGCATCGACGGGACGGAAGCAGATCATGGATGCAGCGCGGCGGAACAGGACAATCGACGACGAACTGGTCGAAGCCCGGGCACGTTATGGGCAGAGGCGGCCGAAATCACTGGCCATTCATGAGCGCGCCTGTGAGGTGATGCCGGGTGGAAACACCCGGACCGTGCTTTATCACGGCCCGTTTCCGCTTCGCCTGGCTCATGGCGAGGGAGCGGTCGCGACCGACGCTGACGGACACCGCTACGTCAATCTACTCGGCGAATACACGGCCGGTCTGTTCGGTCATTCCCACCCGGTCATTCGCCGGGCAATCGACGCTGCGCTCGACGGCGGTGTCAATCTCGGCGGTCACACCATGTTCGAGGCCGAGCTCGCCCGGCATGTGGTCGAGCGCTTTCCGGCGATTGAACGCGTGCGGTTCACGAATTCCGGTACCGAGGCGAATCTGATGGCGATTGCGACGGCGCGCGCCTTCACCAAGCGCGCGAAGGTGCTGGTATTCCGGGGCGGCTATCACGGGGGCCTGCTCTATTTCGGCGGCGGTGGCATTCCGATCAACGCTCCCTACGAATTCATCGTCGCGCCCTACAACGATGCCGATGCGACCGCCCGCCTGATCCGCGAGAACGGATCGGATCTCGCCTGCGTTCTGACCGAAGCGATGATGGGATCGAGCGGCTGCATTCCTGCGCGACCGGAATTCCTCGCCATGCTGCGCAGGGAGACCCTGGCCGCGGGAGCGCTTCTCGTCCTCGACGAGGTGATGACATCGCGCTTCGGTCGCAGCGGCGCCCATGGCCTGCTCGGCCTCGAACCCGATCTCATAACGCTCGGCAAATGGGTCGGGGGCGGCATGTCCTTCGGAGCCTTCGGCGGGCGGGCGGACATCATGGCGATGTACGATCCGTCGAAACCCGGCTCGCTGCCGCATGCGGGAACCTTCAACAACAACGTGCTCTCGATGTCGGCGGGCGTCGCCGCGCTGACTCAGGTTTTCACACCGGATGTCGCTGAGGCGCTGCACGCACGCGGCGAACAATTGCGGGAACGCCTGAACGCTCTGTTCCGCAGTGCCGATGTCTCGCTCCAGGCGACCGGGCAAGGTTCGCTGATGAACATCCATGCCCGCCGCGGCCCGGTGAACAGTCCCGACGACCTCGATGGCAGCGACGATCGCATCAGGGAACTGGTCTTTCTGGATCTGCTCGAGCGCGGTTTCTATCTTGCTCGCCGGGGCTTCATTGCGCTGTCGCTGGCCGTCGACGATGGGATGACGGAGCAGTTCCTGGGCGCGCTGGAGGACATTGTCTCGGAGCGAAGGCGCATGCTCGTCTGAGGAGGCTTGAGCGCATCCACAGCAGGGTGCGGCGGGCTGGGACGCTGAGCCGCTCTCGCGACGGATGACGGCGCAGCCCTTCTTCTACATGGACCCAGGCTGCATCGCGATCCTGCTCGGCTACTTCTAGGTAGGCCGTCACAGGCTGTTGCTCGCACTTCCGGACATTGAGGCTCTGCGCATAAGCGGACAAGTCATCCCGCTGGGATTCCTGGATGCCTGTGGCAGGTGAAACTCAGATATGGGAAAGACCCGCATTGAGGTCTGCGGCAAGGCTCGCGTCCAGCGGGGCTCCATCGATCCAGCAATGGCGCACGATCGCAATCTTGCCCGCATCGATGAAGCTGTTCTCGTCGCCGGGCCGGCTTGTATGCGGACGGCCACGGCGGATGCGCCAGACGATGCGCTCGCCGTCCTCGGAGCTGATGTCGGCCGCACCCGCGATCTTGTCGCGGCCGATTTTGGCGAAGCCGATCTTCGCCGGCAGGTCCTTCGGCAGGTTGACGCTGAGATAGGCGCCCTCCCGGCTCCAGGCGGCGCGGTGCTGCCATAGATTGCCGATCAGCTCTGCCAGCGCGGCGACATCGCCCTCTTCGGATGTCCCGCCCTTGGAACGGGAGAAGCCGATGGCGGGGATATCCCAGAAACTCGCTTCGCGGGCAATCGACAACGTGCCGGAATAAGCGGCGTCCTCGGCGGCATTGCGGCCATCATTGACGCCTGAGAGCACGAGATCCGGCCTGCCGCCGTCGCGGAACAGCACGGTCATCGCCGCGACGACGCAATCGGCCGGCGTTCCGTCGAGCGCATGGACCTGGGCTTCGCGGCGGGTCAGCGTCAGGTCGCGGTCGAAGGACAAATGATGGCTCGCGGCCGTCCATTTCCGTTCGGGCGCGACGACCCAGATGTCGGGGGCGACACGAGCGGCGGCGCGGCGCAGCAGGGCGATGCCGGGAGCGTCGATGCCGTCGTCATTGGCGATCAGGATGCGCATGGTCAGATCTCGATGCTGTCGCCGGGCTTGAGCTCGGCATTGAGGTTTTGAATGTCGGAGGCGAGAGCCCGCGCCGTCGCGGCATCGCAGGAATGGGCGAGCACGCAGTTCGCACCGCTGGCTGCGGCAATGGCAGCGTTCTCCGGCAAGGTCGGGTGGGTCGGGAAGCGCAGCCAATCTGCTTTCCCGGCGGCCAGCAGCGCATCTGCCGGGCTTCCCTTGGGAACATGGCCGGTCAGGAGCACCGGGTGCCCCTCGCGGCGCGCCTGGGCGAGCGCCGCTCTCGACGGGCCGGAGAGCCCCATGCCGTCATCGCACAGCAGAACGGCGGCCGGCAGCGCCTGTCCCTCTTCCCAGAGGGATGCTGCAGCGAGGCGCGCCGAAAGGAGGTCAGTGGTCCCTGGTTTCAGCCAGGCGGATGCCGCGATCTGTTGAGCCAATGCTGCGCGCATCGATGGATGGATGGCGATCGGGCCTTCGATCAGACCGATCAGCTCGATCGAGCGCCCAGATAGCGGCGTCGGCAGCACCGCGCTTTGCGAGTGGGCCGAGAGCCAGCGCCGTATCGCCGCGCCGCGCTCGGCCGCCGGGACGCGATCCTCGCCATAGGAGGCGTCGAGCAGCAGCAGGTCGCAAGGTGGCAGCTGGTCCATCGCGAACACCGGGCTGGCAGGGACGATGTCGCCGCAATAGGTCAGGCTGCCCTCCGCCGCGCTGAGATGACACCAGATGCCGCCGACGACATGGCCGCTCCGGCCGGTGCGGATGGCGAGCGGGCCGATGTTGAAATCCTGGCCGGCGGCGATGATCTCGGGAGCGGATTGTCCGGCGAGCTCGCGCTCCTGCGGCGTCGCATAGGCGGCGAGCGTCGCGTCCACCTCGGCGGCGCTCTCGGTGGTCATCAGCACGCGGCCGGAAAAGCCATTAACGAAGCACCAGCCGAGCGCCGCGACGTGGTCCTCATGAGCGTGCGTCACGATTATCGCGTCGAGCAGCCGGAGCTCCTCCGGCGTGATGGCTGGATAATAGCCGGAGCCGCGCGGCGCGCTGGTGTCGACGCCGACGTCGAGCAGAAGCCGCGTGCCGCCCTGCTCGACACCGATGCAGGTGCGGCCCTTCTCGCCGACGCCGCCGTGGATCTTCACTTTCATGCCATTGATCTCATGCGGCCTGGCGCGTGATCCCCGCTTCGGGGATGACCCAGCCGTCATGGATCGCGATGCGGATCGCATCGCCGGGCTGGGTTGGAGCAGGCTCGGCGGCATCGAGATGCAGCAGCATGTCACCGGGAGCGGCGGCGCGCGCCTCGAGCCGGAAGTGCCCGCCCTGATAGGACAGACGCTCGACCGTGGCTGGGAAGCCCGCGTGCTCCGCAGGTGCGATACCGATGTCGCGCGCCCGCAGGCAGAGTTTCGCCTGGTTGGTGATCGTCTGGTCCGGCCGGCAGCGAACCACGGTTTCGATGCCCAGCACATTGACCTTGCAGCGGCCGCCCTGCGCCGGCGACAGCACTGTCGCGGGCAGCACCATGCCGTCACCGATGAAGCCGGCGACGGTGGTGTCGGCCGGTTCGCGATAGAGCATCGAGGGCGTAGCGAGCTGGAGCAGCCGGCCGCGATCCATCACTGCGATTCGATCCGCCAGCGCCATGGCCTCGGCCTGGTCATGAGTGATGTAGACCATGGTCGTGCCGGTGCGCTCGTGGAAGCGGGCGAACTCCTCCTCCATCGAAGCGCGCAGATGCACATCGAGATTGGCCAGCGGCTCGTCGAGCAGCACGAGCGAAGGCTCGGTCACGAGGCAGCGGGCCAGCGCGACGCGCTGGCGCTGGCCGCCGGAGAGCAGGCCGGGCCGGCGCTCGTCAAAGCCGTTGAGGCCGACGAGATCGAGCGCTGCGGCCACGCGCCGTGCCCGCTCTGGATCGCGCACGCCGGCGACCGTCAGCCCGTAGGCGACGTTCTCCGCCACGGTCATATGCGGCCAGAGCGCATAGGACTGGAAGACGATGCCGAGCTTGCGATGCTCGGGCGGGACATGCTGCTCGGCCGAGGAAACGAGCCGGTCGCCGATGCGGATCGCTCCGCCGTCGAGCTTGTCGAAGCCGGCGATCTGGCGCAGCAACGTCGTCTTGCCGCAACCGGAGGGGCCGAGCACGGCGAGGAATTCGCCATCCTCGACATCGATCGAGACGTCGTCGAGGGCGAGAAAGGCACCGAAGCGCTTCTGCGCCCGGTCGATGGTCAGTCGCGCCACGGCAGGACTCCCTGGGGCAATCTCTGGGCGAAGAGGGTGGTCGAGAGCATCAGCCCGACGGTGACGAGCACGGTGATCGCGGCCAGCGCCGAGGCGTAGGTGGAATCGCCGCCCTGCTCGAAGGAGAAGACGACGACGCCGAGCGTTTCGGCCCCGGACGACCAGAGCAGCGCCGAGACCGTCAGCTCGTTGAAGGCGGTCAGGAAGATCAGCAGCGCGCCCGCCACGGCCGCGGGGGCGATCAGCGGGAAGATGATGGTGACGAGACGGCGCGGCAGGCCGGCGCCGGCGACCTGCGCGGCCTCTTCCAGCGTCCGGTCGATCTGGAGATAGCCGCTGACGATGGGGCGCAGTCCCAGCACGAGGAAGCGCGCGAGATAGGCGAAGATGATGATCCAGACCGTGTTGTAGAGCGAGACGCCGAACAGCGGCAGCGGCTTGAGGAAGAGCAGGATCGCCGCGATGGCGAGCACCACGCCCGGCATGGCGTAGGGTAGCTCCGCCGCCAGGTTGAGCAGGCGCAGGACCCGCGATTTCTTCCAGACGATGAAGTAGCCGAGCGGGACGCAGATCAGCACGATCAGGATCGCAGCGCCGGCCGACATCAGGAAGCTGTTGATGAAGGCACGCTTCGACGCCGCATGTTCCAGCAGCACATAGGCATAGTTGCCCAGCGTCGCCGTAGTCGCGTTCAGTGGCACGCCGAAAGCCGGGATCAGCGAGGTCGATAGCAGGCCGAGGAAAGGCAGCGCCAGCACGAGGATGGCGAAGGTCCAGAGTACGACCTCGACCGGCGTCCGCCAGCGGCCGAGTTCGAACGGACGGGCAGCGCTGGAGGTCGTGGTGATGCGGAAATCCCGGCGGCGCATCATGAAGTCCTGCAGCAGGATGCCGGCCATCGCGATGACGCCGATCAACAGCGACAGGATGGCGACCTCGGACAGCACGCCCGGGCCGAGGCCGGCGAGACGCTGGTAGATCAGCGTCGGCAGCACGAGGAAGTTGCCGGGGATGCCGAGGAAGGCCGGGATGCCGAAATTGCCGAGGCATGAGACGAAGCAGAGCGCGATGCCGGCGACGAGCGGCGGGGTCATCAATGGCAACACGACGGTGCGCAGCACGGTCAACGGGCTGGCGCCGGCGGCGAGGCCGGCCTCGATCAGCTCCTTGGGCAGCGCGCGCAGGCCGGCCCGCAGCGTCAGGAAGACCAATGGCGCGTATTGCAGGCCAAGCAGCAGGATGATGCCTTCGCGCGAGTAGAGCGGATTGCGGCTGCCGAGCGGCGGCGCCATGCCGATCAGCTTGAGCAGCGTGCTCGACGGCCCGAAAAGCTGCAGCCAGGCCAATGCGGTGACCTGCGGCGCGATCATCAATGGCAGGACAAAGCAGAAGGTGAAGGCGTTGCGGGCGCGGATGTCGGTCAGCGTCGCCAGCAGCGCGACGGTGCCGCCGATCAGCACGGCAAGCACCGTGCCGGCGATCGCGGTGACCAGGCTGTTGGCGGTCGCAGTCCAGGTCGCCTGGCTGGCGAGCACCTTGCCGAGCGCCGTCGCCGAAAGCTGGCCGCCAGGCGCCAGCCCTTCGATGAGCAGCCGCCCTATCGGCAGCAGCGAGAGCAGCGCGACGAGGCCGACGAGCCCCCAGAGGAGGCCCGTCTCCTCGACGCGCGTGCGCAGCGTCGCGGTATCGGCGAGAGACATGCGCACCCGTCCGGGCTCAGTTGCCGAACATGGTGGCGAAACGGGCCTTGTCCGCTTCCGTCGCCTTGACCACGGCCGCGATATCGGACGGCATGACGTTGATCTTGGTGCCCTCCGGCAACCAGGCCGGCGAGCCGACGCTGGGCTTTGCGGGGATGTAGCCCATCGCCAGAGCAAGTTTCTGGCCGTCATCGGAGAGGATGAAGTCGACGAAAGCCTTGGCGGCGGCCTCGTTCTTGGTCGACTTCACGATGGCGACGGGCTCGGTCACAGCCGGCGCGCCCTCCTTCGGGAAGACGAAGTCGATCGGAGAACCCTGCTTCTTGGCGTTGTAGGCCATGAAGTCGACGAGCACGCCATAGGCCTTCTCGCCGGTGGCGACCGAACGCAGCACGGCACCGTTGCCACGCACGGCCACGGCCTCGTTGGCTTTCAGCCCCTCGAACAGCTTCCAGCCGAGATCGGGCCGCGCCGTCATGGTCGAGAGCATGATCGCAGCGGCGCCGGAATAGAGCGGGCTCGGCATCGAGATCTGGCCCTTGTAGCCGGGCTTGTCGAGATCGGCCCAGGAGCTCGGCTTTTCCTTGGCACCGGTGTTGTAGGCGATGCCGGTGGTGATCAGCTTCGAGCCGAAATAGGTCTTGTCTGCATCGAAGGAGCCGGGCTGCAGGCCCTCGGTCTTGGCGCCGGGATAGGCGAGAAGCTGCTTTTGCGCCTTCAGGATTTCCATGCTCGCGGCATCGGCGATCAGCAGCACGTCGGCGCCGGGTTGGCCGGCCGAGATTTCGGCGGCGAGCTTGCCCATCACCTCGGTCGTGCCGGAGCGGAAGATCTCGATCTCGACGCTGGGATAGGCCTTCTTGAAGGCGGCGGTGGTCTGGGCCGCGTCCTTCTCCGGCTGCGAGGTGTAGAGCACGAGCTTGCCCGAAGGCGCCTGCGCGAAGGCCGGGGCGGCAGTTAGCAGCGCGCCGAAGGCTGCTGCCATCATGAATGCGCGTCTCGTCTGGGTCATCGCTTCTTCTCCTCCGTTGTAAGCCGTCGACCTTTGCGCCGTTATGGCGGTCGATCTTGCATTCTGATGGTCTATAGCCGGCAACTCACGGCCTTGCCCGGTCTCAAATGCCCTTCAATCACAAAAGCACCTCGGGGCTTTCCAGCGCCTCGCGCAGATCGGCCATGAAGCGGGCAGCGGCGACGCCGTCGACGATCCGGTGATCCGAAGACAGCGTGAAATTCGCCATCGGCCTCAGCACGATCTGGCTATCTCGGCCGACCGGCTTGTCGACCGTACGGCCGACCGCGAGAATCGCGCCCTGCGGCGGATTGATGATCGCGGTGAAGCTGTCGACGCCGTACATGCCGAGATTGGAGATCGTGAAGGTGCCGCCGCCGAGCTCGGCCGGGGTCAGCGTGCGCCTGGCCATGCCATCGCGCAATCTCGCGAATTCGCGGGTCATGGCCGGCATGTCCATGCTGCCTGCGTCACGCAGCACCGGCACGACGAGGTCCCCGTCGCGCTCCATAGCGATGCCGATGTTGATGCGTTCATGGAAGCGCGTCGCCTCGCCTTCGGCGGAGGCATTGATGACCGGGTGATCGCGCAGCACTCGGGCGGCGATCCGCGCGATCAGCACGGTGATGCTGGGCTTGGGCGCGCCGATGCGCTCATGGCGGGCGGCGAGGCGGCCGAGCAGATCGCGCGCCGCGCTCATCTCGATCTCGGAGGTGAGATAGAAATGCGGTGCGGTGCTCATACTCTGCGAAAGCCGGCTCGCGACGATACGGCGGATCGCCGAGAAGGGCTGCAGCCGGCCTTCGGACGTGCTCGCGATTGGGGTCGGTGCGGAGCGTGCCTGCTCAGCCGGCGCACAACGAGACCGCTGATCGAGATGGCGCCTCACATCGATTTCGCCGATACGCCCGCGTGGCCCCGTACCGGCCACCGTGCCAAGGTCGAGGGCGTGCTGGCGTGCGATGCGGCGGGCCAGCGGCGTGGCGCGCAGGCCTGAAGCCGTCGCGAAAGCTGGCGCCTCGGTCGCCGCGAGGGCAGAGGTCCTTGGGCGAGAGGCGACGGCAGCTACAGGCGCCGCAGTGGCTGCCGGCTCGGGCGGCTTGTTGCCGGCCTCGCCGTCGAGATAAATCCAGGCCACGGGGGTTCCGACGCTGATCGGCACGCCGGTTTCCGTCATGATGTTCCGGATCGCGCCGCTGGCAGGAGCCTCGACCTCCATCACCGCCTTGTTGGTGCCGATCTCGAAGATCGTGTCGCCCTGGCGGACAAGGTCGCCTTCCTTGACATGCCAGGCCTCGATCGTGCCGGTCTCCATGTCCATGTCGACCTTGGGGAGGATGACCTCGACCGGCATCAGGCTTCCCCGCGGCGAACGAGATTGGTGGCCGCGGCGACGATGTCGTCCTCCTGCGGGACGGCCGCCTTTTCCAGCACCGGATTGTAGGGGATCGGCGCGTCGGCGCCGCCGAGCCGGATGATCGGCGCATCGAGGAAATCGAAGACCTCGCTTTCGGCGATCATGGCGGAGATTTCCGCCCCGATGCCCATGGTCTTGACGCCCTCGTAGACGACCAGGAGGCGGTGAGTCTTGCGCACGCTCTCGGCGATGGTGGTGAAGTCGATCGGGCGGATCGAGCGCAGGTCGATGACCTCGGCCGAGATACCTTCGGCGGCCAGCCGTTCCGCCGCGGCCTGGGCCTTCAGCGCCATGATCGAGGAGCCGACGATGGTGATGTCGGCGCCTTCGCGGCGGATAGCCGCCTGGCCGATCGGCACGCGATAGGCCTCGGCCGGGACATGGCCCTTGGTCTTGTAGAGCAGCTTGTGCTCGAAGATCAGCACCGGGTTGGGGTCGTCGATCGCCGCGAGCAGCATGCCCTTGGCGTCGTACGGCGTGCTCGGCTGCAGCACCTTGAGGCCCGGCACATGCGCAAACCAGGCTTCCAGGCTCTGGCTGTGCTGGGCGGCCGCGCCCGTGCCCGAGCCACCCGGCAGGCGGACCACCATCGGCACGCTCGCCTTGCCGCCGAACATGAAGCGGATCTTGGCGGCCTGGTTGACGATCTGCTCCATGGCGAGCGTGACGAAATCCGAGAACTGGATCTCCAGCACCGGCCGCATGCCGGTGATCGCAGCGCCGACGGCCGCGCCGGCGATGCCAAGCTCGCTGATCGGCGTGTCGATCACGCGATCCGTGCCGAAGCGGTGGACGAGGTCGCCCGAGACGCCGAAGGCGCCGCCATAGACGCCGACATCCTCGCCGAACAGGAAGACGCGTTCGTCGGCCTCCATCGCCTGGGCCAGCGCCTCGCGCGCCGCCTCGGCATAGGACAGCTCGCGGATAGCGGCCGGGGCTTCGAGCGTATCAGAGGGCATAGACGTCACGGGTCAGGTCTTTCGGATCGGGGTCCGGGCAGGTGCGGGCGAATTCGACCGCCGAGTCGATCTCGCGCTGGGCATCCTCCTCCAGCTTGATCAGCGCGGCGGCGTCGAAGCGGTCATGCGCCTTGAGCTCGGCCTCCAGGCGCCGGATCGGGTCCTGCGAGCGCCACTCCTCGATCTCCTCCTTGGTCCGGTAGAGATTGCGGTCGCTCTTGGAGTGGCCGCGCCAGCGATAGGTCTTGCATTCGATCAGCGAAGGCCCCCCGCCGGAGCGAGCCTGCGCGATTGCCTCCCGCGCCACCGCCGCAACGCCGGCGAGATCGTTGCCGTCGAGGCAGTGGCCGGGCATGGCGTAGGCGCTCGCCCGGTCGGCCACATTTGCCACCGCCATCGCGCGGCCGATGTCCATCGACATGCCGTATTTGTTGTTCTCGCAGACGAAGACGACCGGCAGCTTCCAGATCGAGGCCATGTTCAGCGCCTCGTGGAAGGCGCCTTCATTGGAGGCGCCGTCGCCGAAGAAGACCATGCAGACGCGGCCGTTCTTCTGCGCCTTGATGCTCATGCCGACGCCGACCGCGATCGGCAGCCCGCCGCCGACGATGCCGTTGGCGCCGAGATTGCCGCCCTCGACATCGGCGATATGCATCGAGCCGCCACGGCCCTTGCAGTACCCCGTCTCCTTGCCGAAGAACTCGGCGAACATCAGCTTCGGCTCGGCGCCGCGCGCGATGCAGTGGCCGTGCCCGCGATGGGTCGAGAGAATGTAGTCGTGGGCTTCCAATGGCAGCGTCGTGCCGACGGCGCTCGCTTCCTGGCCGATCGAGAGATGCATCGTGCCGTGGATCAGGCCGCGCATATAGCTCGCCTCGGCGGCCTCTTCGAATTTGCGGATCAGATGCATCCGGGTCAGCGCGCGTGCGACCGTCTCGTCGTCGAGCGCGGCGAGCTCGGGCCGCTGGTTGGGCTTCAGCCCGGCTCCGGCGATTTCGTCTGTCTTGCGTGCGCTCATGCCTGGGCTCCGGAGGTCAGCGCGGCGATCATCGCGTCCTGGGCGCGGCGCACCTCGACGATCTTCAGCCGCTCGTCGGGAGCGGCGTCGGCCAAAGTGATCAGCTCGCCCTTGCGGACGGGGCGGGTCATGGTCGCGCCCTGGGCGAGGCCGATCGGCAGAGCCTTGCGGGCCTGGGCATCGGCGCGGGAGAGGGCAAAGCCGCGGTAGCCGTACTCGCCGATGGCATCGAGCGTCTCGCCTGCTGCGAGGTCGCGCTTGGCGACGCAGCCGACCTCCGCGGTCGGCACCGGCAGCGGGCGCATATGGCTCTGGTTGAAGATGACGGCAGCGGCCGCCGAAAGCGGCACTTCGAGGCTCGTCAGGTGATAGGGCCGGAAGAAGGAGTAATAGGGCCCAGGTCCCAGATGCAGGTCGCTCATCCGCTCCCGCACCCGGGGATGGCGCATCTCCGCGATCGCGAAGACGCCGGGCGCGACGCCCTTGGCCACCGAGAAATCGACCACGCCCTTGTGCGAGAGCAGGCCCCCTTCTTCCTTCGGGCAGAAATAGTTCTGCAGCTCGTCCTTCGGTGCGGCGGGGCCGTGCATGCCAGGGATGTCGGGGATGAAGCCGCAGGCATTGGCGATGGCGACCATCTCGACCATCGTCTTCGAGCCGTCGACGAACTCGACGAGCATGCGCGGGTTCATGTTCCGTCGCCTGGCCTCCTCGACATAATCGGCCGGCACCGCGTCGATGCGGAACGGGTTGTTCTTGCCCTTGCCGGCGGCGACGACCGGATAGCCCATGGCGCGGATGAAGTTGATCAGCTCCATCGCGGCGGCCGGCTCGTCCCCGGCGCCCAGCGTGTAGACCACGCCGGCCTTGGCGGCCTCGACGGCGAGATAGGAGCCGATGGTGATGTCGGCCTCGACATTCATCATCACGATGTGCTTGCGCGCCGCGATCGCCGTCAGCGCCACCCGCGAGCCGGCCTCCGGGTTGCCGGTGGCGTCGATGATGACGTCAACCCAGGGCGAGCGGCAGATCAGATCGAGCGAGGAGGTAGCGGCGATGTGGCCCTTGCGGCAGGCGGCGTCGAGCCCAGCTTCGTCGGAGACCGTATCGACCTCGCCCTTGCGCCCGGCGAGCGCGGCGGCGTCCGAAATGCGATCCGGCGCAATATCGGCCACGGCCGCGATCTCGATGCCCGTCATCTGGGAGATCTGCACGACGATGTCGGTGCCCATCTGGCCGGCGCCGATCAGGCCGACGCGGACGCGCTTGCCCGCCTTCTCGCGAAGATCGAGGGCCTCCGCGAGGGACAGCCCGGCTGCCGGCGCGCCAAACGGCGGCTGCGAGTGAATGGCGGCCATGATCCTTGAGCGCTCCTTGGACATATGTTCTTTGTGATGTACAAAAGAACATCACATTTATGCTGTCAATAGCGCATATGTTCAGCGCGGTTGCGTTTGCTGTGCCGATGCTGCGATGCTCGTGCAGGATGCGGCGGACGGATTGGCGGATTGCAGTGCAGGAAGCATTCGACGGCGGAATTGCTCACGGGGAGGGGCCGGTCGCGGATGCTAAAGTCCGCGCGGCCTGGCTGTATTATGTCGAGGGCCTGACTCAGGAGCAGATTGCCGAAGCGCTCGGACTGAGCCGGGTCAAGGTCATCCGGATGCTGGCCGCGGCGCGCAACGATGGTCTGGTCAAGATCAGGATCGACGCGCGTTCGGCACGGCAGGCCGGGTTGGAACGCGGGCTGGTCACCACGCTCGGACTCCAGGAGGCAGTGGTCGTCCCGGCGGCACGCGACCCGGCGAACGTATCCTCTCTGGTAGGCTACGCCGCTGGCCTTTGGCTGTCGGACCGGATTGTCGACGGCATGTCGCTCGCCGTCGGCTGGGGGCGAACGCTGAGCCAGGCGCTCCGCGGCATCCAGCCACGTCAGGTCGAGGCGATGTCGGTGGTGTCCCTGCTCGGCGGGCTGACCCATTCCCGCAGCATCAATCCGTCCGCGGTCGCGCGGCGCGTCGCCGATCTCTTCGGAGCCGACTGCTTCCAGCTCACGGCGCCGGTCTTCGTATCGGATGCCGAACTGCGGGATGCGCTATGGCGCGAGCCGACGCTGCGTGAGCTGGGTGACCGCGCCAAGGCCGCCGATATCGCATTGGTCAGCGTCGGTGATGTCGTTGCCGGCTCGACACTGTTTCGCGAGGGCCTGCTGCCGCAATCGGATCTGGCCTCCCTGAAGGCGGCCGGAGCGGTCGGTGACCTCGTCTGCCATTTCATCGATGCCGAAGGGCAACTCGTCGACCACCCCGTCAACCGGCGGGTCATGGCGGTGAGCCCGACCGATCTCAGGGGGATCGGCTTGGTCGCGATCGCCGCGGGAGGTGCCGACAAGGAGCAAGCTATTCGCGCGGCCCTGCGGGCCAGCAATGCTAAAGTCCTGATCACCGATGAAAGCGCCGCTGAGGCGCTCCTAGCTAAAAGCGCGTCGAACAAAATCGCGGAACAGCGAATTCGCGCATAGGGAGAGAACGACATGGCAACCAATCTCGAGCAATTCGCCCGCAATTCGCTGCATTTCCGGCCGTCCGATGTCCGGCTCATGCTGGAGCGCCTCCACTCCCATATCGTCAAGCCGCGTATGTCGGCAGACGAGTTGCTCGATGTCGTCCGGGGCCTCGGTTTCGAGACGGTCGAAGCTTTCGGCAAGCAGATCGGGCTGGAAGATCGGACGGCGGAGAGTTGGGCGCGCTATGGACTGTCGCGCGATGCGGCGCAGCTGCTGCTCGCTTTGCTGAACTACCGCCAGCGCCTGGTCGATGCGATGGACGATTTCGAGAAGACCACGCAAATCCCGCTGGATGGCTTCTTCGAGAACCAGCATCTCCCCTGACGGTGGAGCAGGCGCGCTCCTGAGCTATCGAGTGCGGAGTTGGGCTCGGCGCGCACGGTCACTCAAGCTGTTTCAGCCAAGGCGCGAGGCGGTTTCGCATCCGAATTTCACCCAGTACAACGCTGGAGAGGTCGGGCGCGGGAAGCTGCGATACCAGACATCGCTGCCGCCCAGCCGCTGCATCTCGTCATGATCGCCGCTTGGCGCGCCGAAAATCCGGACATTCCGCTACGCCCCGCGCTGCAGGAAGGTCATGATCGCCTTCGGAAATTGTCGGCTACGCTGCCGAAATAAACGCGTATCCATGCCCCTGCTTGACTATTCTGCCGATGCCTGGTCGTCCCAGGTGAGCGCCGGCTAACCAAGTATGTGCATCGGCTGCGTCTTGGAGCAGCTTGATCCGGCTAGCCCTCGCTATGGCCTCGTCGGCGTCATAGGCCCAAGTAAGCTCGGGACAGGCAAACTGTGCAGCAGGAACATGGATCAGGTCGCCGCAGAACAGGATATCATCCTCGCCAGTGCTGAGGAGATAACCCATATGACCCGGAGCATGCCCGGGTATCGCCACCGCCAGCAAATGATCGCCCGGCCGGTCTCCTCCGTTAATCGGGGCCAGGAGTGGCCGAAAATCCGCTAGTCGTGGCTCGGCGAGGAAATCCTCAACGGCGTCCTCCCCAATCACGATCTTGCTCAAGTTTCCAAATGCCCGCCGCCCGTCAGTGGTGAGAAGACCGTTGATGTGGTCGCCATGGGCATGGGTGAGGGCGATCATCGTGATGGATGACGTGTCTATGCCCGCCTCGCACATGGCCTCCTCCAGGTGGCCCATGGACGGGTCCCAGCTTCCCCCCGCTCCACAATCGATCAAAACGCGGTCGCTGCCAGGGCGATCGAGTAGGAAGCAATTCACCGACAGTCGAACGCGCGACTCTTCCCGCTGAGGCGATGCCATCTGCGTGCACATCTTGTCGTTCTGGAATCTGAGCAATTGGGCCGGCAGGTCGACATATCCGTCGGAGAGCGACCAAATCTTCGATGATCCGGAAGCACAGGCCATGGTGTTGGGGCTTTGAGACAGAAATTTCACAGGTAACCTGCCAAGCGGAGTGCTTCAATTTTCTAGTGCGGAAATGAAGCCATTATACTTTCGAAGTAATCACCTTCTGAACGATCTTCCAGGTTCCGTTGATCTTCAGGCATGACAAGAGGTCGGTGAAGTGGCGTGGCGCTACCTGCAATTTTACCTTCAGAAGCGCGAGATCTCTTTCGACGTCGATTGAGAGGATCTCGTCGTCACGCTCCGCGCCTTGTTGTTTGGGAGCTTTCGTGTTGCGGACGACTGCTAGCCACGTCGCAATCGGCGCCACGCCCACGTCGCCGTCGTCGGCGACCTTCGTCACGGAGCTCGAGGGATGAAATATGGAAGCAAACTTGTCGGCATCCATTTCATAGGCGGCGTCAAAATAGGTCTGCGCCAGGGTGCGCAAGGCGCGAACATCGGTATCCACGGGCCACCTCATTGTTACGTCCAACCAATCCATCACGCGGCAATCACGCGACGAGCACCAGGCAAGCCCAAAACGGACAGAACGTCGCCTCGCCGCCTTGTCGGTCAAACCTAGGACACGGGGCGCTTATGAGACTAGATATGCTGCACGGGATGGAGTTGTGAGCAAGATTCATAAATCATGGGAAACGAGCTGACTGAACTCGCTACGTTTGCAATCGTCGCCAGTGAGCGAAGCTTTACACGTGCCGCAGCGAAGCTGGGCGTCTCCCAGTCCGCCCTGAGCCACACGATCCGGAGACTTGAGCAGCGACTCGAGCTCCAGCTTCTAGCTCGGACGACCAGGAGTGTGGCGCCAACCGCTGCGGGCGCCGCTCTTTTGAAGGACCTGTCTCCGGCGCTCGAGCAAATTACGCGTGCGCTCGACAAAGCCCGAAGCGTTCGCCACCGACCTTCGGGACGCCTTAGAATTGCAATGTCGCGGTCGGCTGCGGTGATGGTATTGTTGCCGAAGATCGCAGCATTCGCCGAGGCTTACCCTGACGTCGTTCTTGACGTTGCCACGGTTACTGGTCCCGTAGATCTCGTCGCGGGCGAGTTCGATGCGGGTATTCAACTCGGCGAGTATATTCAAAAGGACATGATCGCGGTTCGTGTCACGGGGGAGTTGCGGTTGGCGGTAGTGGGATCGCCCGGTTATTTTGCGTCACGAAGCATTCCTCGGAAGCCCAAGGATCTCAATGATCATCGATGTCTGAACCTGCGCCTTCCGAATGGTCCGTATCGGTGGGAGTTCGAGCAGGGACGCAAGGCGGTCACAGTCGGTGTGAGCGGCCCACTCATAATCGACGATACCAACCTGGTGATTCAGGCGGCGCTCACAGGAGCCGGCCTTGGGCTCGCATATGAAGAGCAGGTTGCGGAGCATGTTGCTGAGCGCCGCCTCATTCGAGTGCTGGAGGACTGGACGCCGCCTATTCCCGGCTTCTTCATGTATTACCCCAGTCGCCAGCATCAGCCTGCTGCACTGACTGCGCTCGTAGGCGCGCTGCGATGCTCTTAAAAAGGACCGTTACGCGGCGACGCGCGCGATGCTGAAACGGGGCGGTGCATCGTCGCCCCAGCCCGCGCCTCGGCTGGAAAGGCAGCGGGACAACGCTGGTGTCCAATTCACGCCGGGGCGGATGCCTGGCTGCACGCGCGTGTGCAGTTAGCCCTTCTGGCGAAGCGACCGCGGCGTTTCCCCGAAAGCCGCCTTGAAATCCCGCGACAGATGGGCGCTGTCGGCGAAGCCCGTCCCCATGGCGATGTCGGTGAGCGAGCTCTTGCTGTTCAGGATCAGCCATCGTGCATACTCCAGCCTGAGCTTGCGCTGGAAGGCGGCCGGGCTCTGGCCCAAGGAGGCGCCGAACAGGCGCTCGAGCTGGCGCGGGCTGACCCCGACATAGCGCGCGACGGCGGCGATCGGCGGGGGATTGTCGAGCCGCTGCTCGATGAACTGCGCCGCCTGCTGCACCCGGACGTCGAGATTGGGCGCTAGTTCGGCATAGAAATGCGCTTGCGGCATCTCCGCCGGGCGCATGTCCTGCAGCATCATGTGCCGCATCGCCTGCTGGGCCTTGTCGCGGCCGCAATGGCGCGCGACGAGATAGAGGCCAAGATCGATCGCTGCGGTCGAGCCGGCGCAGGTGATCAGGTCGCCCTCGTCGATGAAGAGGCGCTCCACCCCCGCCGAGACCTTGGGAAACCGCTCCTTGAAGGCGTCCAGCACGTTCCAGTGCACGCAGACCCGGCGCGGCCCGACCAGCCCGGCCCTGGCGATCGCGAAGGTGCCGGTGCAGATGCCGAGCAGGCGTACATTGCAGGCCGCCGTGCGCCGCAGATAGCCGAGCAGGCTCTCGGGCAGGGCATCGTTGAGATAGTCGTTGCCGCCGCAGACGGCGATATAGTCGAAACCGGCCGGGTCGAGCAGGGCTGCATTCGGCGAGAGCGAGACGCCGCAGCTCGAATGCCGCGGTTCGCCATCGAGGCTCATCACGGTCCAGCTCGCATGCAGCTGGCGACTGCGCCCGCCATGATCCGCCGCCAGCCGCAGCACGTCGATCAATCCCGAGAAGGCGGCGAGCGTGAATTGGTCGAGCAGGACGAAGCCGATCCGCAGCCGCGATACCGGGTCGGGCGCTGCATGCGGCCGATCGCTTGCCGATTGAAGGAACTGCGCGGTGCTCATGTCGTGATTATTCAAATTTTGGGCCGGTGAATTCTAGTGCCTTTCGCTTACTGCGCGTCAACATGTCCTGCAGAAGCGCGAAGACGCTCAGGCAGAGGAGAACGACGATGAACCGAACCGTCCGGCTGGCCACGGCCATGCTCGCCACCACTCTGCTCACCGCTCCGGCGCTGGCGCAGCAACCCTCGTCGATCACGGTCGCCTGGTATGGCGGCAATTGGGGCGACGCCTTCAAGACTTGCGTCGCCGAGCCCTTCACCAAGGCGACCGGCATTGCGGTGAATGCCGAGATCGGCACGTCGACGGTCACCCTGGCCAAGCTGCAGCAGCAGAAGTCCGCGCCGACCATCGACGTCGCCTGGATGGATGGTGGCATCAGCGAGCTCGCGCTCGCCGCTGAGGTCACCGACAATCTCGACCCGGCGGCGATCCCCAACCTCGCCAACACGCTGCCGGAAGCGATCTACAAGAGCGGCGCGACCACCTATGCCGTAGGCACCGGCTACTACTCGCTCGGGCTCACCTACAACACCCAGAAGGTCAAGACCGCCCCGACCTCGTGGAACGACCTCTGGAAGCCGGAGTTCGAGGACGCCGTCACCATTCCCTCGCCGGCGAACTCCTCCGGCGTGCCCTTCGTCATGTTCCTCTCGAAGATCTGGGGTGGCCCGGCCGGCGACCTCGCCCCGACCTTCAAGAAGATCAAGGAACTGAAAGCCGCCCTGTTCTTCGATTCCTCGGGCGCCGCGACCAATGCCTACCAAAGCGGCGAAGCGATCATCGGCGCGCATTTCAACGTCGGCGCCTGGGATCTCGCCGACAAGGGCCTGCCGATCGGCTTTGTCGTGCCCAAGGAAGGCGCCTGGGCGACCGATGCCCGCCTGCATCTGGTCAAGGGCACGCCGAAGAAGGAGGCTGCGGCCAAGTTCATCAACCAGGCGCTGACGCCCGAGGCCTCCGGCTGCCTCGCCGAGAAGCTCTATCTTGGCCCGTCCGTGAAGAACGTCACGGTCAAGCCCGAGACGGCGCGCAAGCTGCCCTGGGGCGAGACCGGCTCGGTCAAGAACCTGCAATTGTTCGACTGGGCTGAGATCAACGGGCTGCGTTCGCGCGTGGTCGACGAGTGGAACCGTCAGATCGCCCGCAAGTGAGCGAACAGCCACGAACATCACGAGCCGCAGCATGAGCACCCCGATCCTTGCCATTGACGGCCTGTCCAAGCATTTCGGCGGGCAGCCGGCTCTGACGGCGATCGACCTCGCCGTCGAACAGGGCGAGTTCATCGCCCTGCTTGGGCCCTCGGGCTGCGGCAAGACCACGTTGCTGCGCTGTATCGCCGGTTTCCTGACGCCGGAGGCCGGCACGGTCAGGCTCGCGGGCGAGGATGTGACGCGGCTGCCGCCCTATCGGCGCCCGCTCAACACGGTGTTCCAGAACTACGCGCTCTTCCCGCATATGAGCGTCGCCGAGAACGTCGCCTATGGACCGCGGCGGCAGGGCGTCGCCAAGGACGAGGCGGGCAAGCGCGCGAGCGAAGCGCTGGAGCTCGTGGGCCTCGCCGGCTTCGGCGAGCGCCTGCCGGCCCAGCTCTCCGGCGGTCAGCAGCAGCGCGTGGCGCTGGCGCGGGCCATCGTCAACCGGCCCCAGCTGCTGCTGCTCGACGAGCCGCTGAGCGCGCTCGACTTGAAGCTGCGCAAGAAGGTTCAGAGCGAGCTCAAGCAGATCCAGCATCGGCTCGGTATCGCCTTCCTGTTCGTGACGCACGACCAGGACGAGGCGATGAGCATGGCCGACCGGATCGTGCTGATGAATCGCGGCCGTATCGAGCAGATCGGCCGTGGCCAGGACATCTATGCCCGCCCGGCGACCCGTTTCGCCGCCGACTTCATCGGCGATGCCAACCTGCTCGAGGTCGAGCGGCGCGGCGACGGCAGCCTGTCACTGCTCGGCGGCGCCGTGATCCTTCCCGCTTCGGATGCGCCGCAAGGGACGCTGACCGGCGTGCTGCGGCCCGAGGACATCCTCATCGCAACGGAGCCCGTTGCCGAGCGCCTCGCCCTGCCGGCCGTCCTCTCCGATATCGTCCATGTCGGCAGCCATGCCTCGGTCATGCTCACCGTGGGCGCCACCACGCTGACAGCCCGACTCGCCCCATCCGCGCTGGCCGGCCTCAGAGCGGGCCAGGCGGTCTTCGCCAATATCCGCTTCTCGGACCTGCGCCTGGTGCCGGGGGATGTGTCGTGAGCCGGACGCTGCGCCCGGTCGTGCTGCTCTGCGCCCTGCCGGCGGCGTTCTTCGTCGCCTTCTTCCTGGCGCCGATGGTGGTCGTGCTGATTGCGAGCCTCACCACCCCGGCCGGCCAGCCGACCTTCGCCCACTATCTGCGCATCCTCGCTGACAGCTATCACTGGGACGTCCTCTGGGTGACGTTCCGTATCGGCGCGCTGACCACGCTCATCTGCGTGCTGATCGGCTATCCGCTCGCCTGGTATCTCGTCCGCACCGTGCGCTGGCGGCCCTGGCGCCGGTTCTGTGTGATCCTTTTGGTCGTACCGCTCTTCACCAGCAACATCGTCCGTTCCTTTGGCTGGATGGTGCTGCTCGGCCGCAACGGCCTCGTCAATGACGGCCTGATCGGGCTCGGCCTCATCGAGCGGCCGATGCGCTTCCTCGGCACCGAGCTCGGCATCCTGGTCGGCCTTGTCTACATCCTGCTGCCCTTCATCGTGCTGGCCGTCGGCAATGCGCTCGCCAAGGTCGATCCGGCTCTGGAGCATGCGTCCGCCGATCTCGGTGCGACGCCGGCCGGCACCTTCCGCACGATCTTCTTCCCGCTCAGCCTGCCCGGGCTGATGGCCGGTGCCGTGATGGTCTTCATGCTGGCGGTCAGTGCCTATGTCACGCCGGCGCTGCTGAGCGGCGGGCGGATCACCGTCTTCTCGATGCTGATCTTCCAGCAATACAGTTCGGTCTTCGACTTCAACTATGGCGGTGCGCTCAGCATCACCATGCTGGTGCTGACGTTGGCGCTCGTCGCCATCGCCGGGCGCCTCAGTGAACCGGGGAGGGCCTGAGATGGTCGCGCTCATCCTCGTCAGGGTCGTCTCCTTTGCGGCGCTGGCCTATCTCGCCCTGCCGCTGGTCGTGCTCGTCGGGGCGTCGCTGACCACGACCAGCTTCCTCGCCTTCCCGCCGCAGGGGCTCACCCTCGCCTGGTACGGCAAGATGCTGGGCGATCCATCCTATGTCTCGGCCTTCACGACCAGCACCGTGCTCGCGATCGCCGCGACCATCGTCGCGATGCTGCTGGCGGTCCCCGCGGCCATCGCCATCGCCCGCTATCGCTTCACCGGCCGCCGCCTTCTCTCGGAGACTCTGATGTCGCCGCTGATCCTGCCGCATGTCGTGCTCGGCGCGGCGCTGCTGCAATATGGCAGCGCGATCGGCCTCGTGCGCAGCTTTCCGGCCCTGCTCGTCGGGCATGTCGTGATCATCATGCCCTTCGTCCTGCGCGCCGTGCTGCCGCAGCTGACCGATGAGCAGCGCAGCCTGGAGGACGCCTCCGCCGATCTCGGCGCCCGGCCTCTGACCACCTTCTTCCTGGTGACGCTGCCGCAGATCCGCAGCGGGCTCGTCAGCGGCGCGATCTTCGCCTTCATCGCCTCCTGGATCAATGTCGAGCTCAGCATCTTCAACACGACGGCCGAGCTGACCACGATCCCGGTCAAGCTGTTCAACTACGTCCAGTACACGATCGACCCGACCATCGCCGCAGTGTCCGGCCTGACGATCATCGTCGCCGCCATCGTGATCGTCCTGCTCGACCTCACCATTGGCCTCGACGTGCTCTCCGAGCGCCGCTGACCCCGCTGATCCCTTTACCCTTCATCTCAAGGAGCCGCATATGCGCCAGCAGAATGTCTTCGATGTCGTTTATACCCACACCGAGGGCGAGCCCCTCTGCATCATCCATAGCGGGATTCCGTATCCGGCCGGATCGAGCATCCTGGAGAAGCGCCGCTTCCTCGAGGAGAACTATGACTGGCTGCGCTGCGCGCTGATGCGTGAGCCGCGCGGGCACAAGGACATGTTCGGCGTGTTCCTGACGCCGCCGTCGAGCCCGGATTACGATGCCGGCCTGATCTATATCGACGGCACGCAGTATTCCCATATGTGCGGCCACGGCACGATCGCTGTCGGCATGGCGATGGTCGCCCTCGGCCTCGTCCGGCGCGGCGCGAACGGCCGCACCGTCATCCGCTTCGAGACCACCGCCGGTCTGGTCACGGCCGAGGTCGCCAATGACGGTCCGGATGTGCTCTGGACCCGCTTCGAGAACGTGCCGGCCTATGTCGCGGCGCAGGACGTGCCGTTCGATCTGCCGGGCGTCGGCTCGCTCAAGGCCGACATAGTCTGGGGCGGCAACTACTTTGGCATCATCGACCTGCGCGGCACCTCACTCAAGATCTCGCCGGAGAACGGTTCGGAGCTCTCCCGCCTCGGCATCATCGCCCGCGAGCAGCTTCGCCAGAAGGTTGCGATTCAGCATCCGGCCTCGGCCCACATCAACAACTTCAACTTCGTCACCTTCTGGCATGAGCCGACGATCGAGAGCGCCTTCTATAAGAACGTCCACGTCTTTTCGGCCGGCCAGCTCGACCGCTCGCCCGGCGGCACCGGCACCAGTGCGATGATGGCGATGTACGAAGCGCGCGGTCTGATGAAGCTACAGCAGCCGATCCGCTCGGAAGGCCTGCTCGGCTCGGGAACCTTCGAGGGCTGCCTCATCGGCGAAACCAGCCTGAACGGCACGCGCGCGGTGCGCCCGACCGTGAAGGGCACCGCGGGCCTGCTCGGCACCGCGCGCTGGACGATCAACCGCGACGACCCAGTCGACGCCGGCTTCCTCGTCGCCTGATCAAGCATTGCGCCGGGGCAGCCAAATCAGGCCGCCCCGGCGCCGCCGGCTTTGTCATTCTCAGAGCGCGGTGACAGGTTATTGAACGGGGTTTTTCTTTCTGAAAGCCTCCGCCACGCGCGCAAGAGCCTTGAGGTCTTCCAAGTCCTCGATCTTCTCGACGGCAGAGTTCAGCTGTCGGCGTAGCGCAATGGCCGGCAAAGCCCCGTAACGCTCCTGCTCCGCATCGGCAAATTTGATGATGCGATCATTGGCGCAATGGTATCCAGAAGATATCCGGGCTGAACTTGGAGAGCTCTCGCGATATTAATCGGGCGCTCGAGTTTGACGCGATTGGTTCCGTCTTCATATTTTCCGATCTGCTGCTGGGAAACGCCTGCCACCCTTCCGATATCGGTTTGATTGAGGCCCATCTCGTCACGGCGCTCCTTAATGCGCCGCCCGATCTCGCTGTGGATTGCTCCAATCGGTTTCTTATCCATGCGAGGCATCCTGTTACGCGCAAAAAGTGTGCGGCTTGGCCGACAGCGTCAAGTCGAAAGCTCGGCCAGACTAATCGCGCGGCGATGGCAAGGACTTCAGAATCTAGATCCGGGCGAGCATTTGGGACGTGCTGCGCCGAGCTTTTGAAGGAGCTGAGCGTCCTAAGGCAGCAGGGCGCGGGTATGGATTGCCGCTTCCTTGCGGAGCCGGCCGACGAAGGCCTGTCGAAGGGAGCGTGAGGCCGCTTCGGAGTATTTTGGTTCGCTCCGGAATAATCGCGTCCGCGCGACGTTTCCGTTGACATGACGATGCTCTCTTCCTCTTCGCCCGCCGACCTCGCGATGGCCGGCGGTCTTCGTTCCAATCCTTGGCTCCTGGCCCGGGCAGCGCTCCGGCTGGGCCTGCCGATCCTGATCGCCATCGGCCTGGCCGCCGCCATCTGGTTCGGTCTGCCGCTCGATGTCCGGGCGAGACTGGCCTTGACCGTCTTCGCCCTCGCCATCGTCGGCTGGTGTCTGACCTCCATCGACGACACGCTGATCGCCCTGGCGGCCGCCGCTGCTCTGGTGCTGTGCGGGTTGACGCATGCCCGCAATCTGCATGCGGCGCTCGGCAACGAGCTCACCTGGCTACTGATCGGCGCCTTCATCATCGCGGCGGTGCTGCGCGCCTCGGGCCTTACCGAGCGCCTGGCTTCGGTGGTGCTGAGCCGCGCACGGACCGTGCGCACGCTGTTCCTCGCCACGACCGGCGTGATCGTCGCGACCGCGCTCTTCGTGCCCTCGACCTCGGGGCGCGCAGCGCTGCTCCTGCCGGTCTATCTCGCTCTGGCCGCAGCCATAGACGACAACCGCGTCAGACGGGCGCTCGCGCTGCTGTTCCCGACCGTGATCCTGCTCTCGGCGGGGGGACGCTGATCGGCGCCGGTGCTCATCTGATCGCGATCGAGATGATCCAGCGCAGTGGCGGCCCCGGCCATGGCTATCTCGGCTGGCTGCTGCTCGGGATGCCGCTCGCCATCCTGGCGAGCTTCGGAGCCGCTTTCGTCATCCTGTTCGCCTTCCTCAGCCCGGTGGAGCGTGCACAGGTCATCAGGTTGCCGGCTGCTACGGCAGAGCCGCTTTCAGGGCAGCAGCGCTATGTGGGAGCGCTCGTGGGGCTCGTCGTCGCCGGCTGGTGCACGCAGCCGCTGCACGGCGTCGACGCGGCCCTGGTGACGCTGTGCGGCGCGATCGGGCTGACCCTGAAGCCCTTTGCACCGATCTCGATGAAGCAGGCGGTGAAATCCGTCGAGTGGCAGCTCATCCTCTTCCTCGCCGCGACCACGCTGATGGGGCAGGCGCTGATCGAGACCTGCGCGGCGAGCGGCCTGCTGCAGCCTTGGCTCGCCGCACGGCCGCCGGATGCCCTGGCGCATCCTGCGACGGTCGCCGCGTTGGTGACCGCCGTCGCCCTGCTGTCGCACCTTCTGATCACCTCGCGCAGCGCCCGGGCCACGGTGCTGATCCCGTTGCTGGCTCCGCCCTTGGCCGCGCTGGGCTATGATTTCGGCGCCATCGCCATCCTGATCGTGATGGGGACCGGCTTTTGCCAGAGCCTGCCGGTCAGCGCCAAGCCCGTCGCGCTCTATGCCGATCTCGAGCACGAGACCTATCGGCCTCGTGACCTCATACGGCTGTCGCTGCTGTTGCTGCCGATGATGGGGGCGCTGCTGCTGGTCTTCTCGCTCTGGATCTGGCCGCTGGCCGGTCTTTCGCTGCGCTGATCGCGCTCCTAAAAAAATTTGAGCCGGCAACGGAATAAGCCGCCCAGGCCCTCGTTTTCAGCTGCAGAGGCGTTTGACGGCCTCGGGATTTCGAGAGGATTTGCAATGACCCTCAACATTCTGATCGCCCCCTCCGGCTTCAAGGAATGCCTAGACGCCAGCGACGTCGCTCGGGCCATTGCCGCCGGGGTCAAGACGGCGATGCCGCAGGCCAGGACGATGCTTGCGCCGCTGGTCGATGGCGGCGAGGGCTTCACCCGGGCGCTCTGCGCCGTGACTGGCGGCTTCCTGCACGAGCGCATCGTGACGGGCCCGGTCGGCGAGCCCGTTATAGCGCATTTCGGCTTCCTCGGAGGAGCTGGACTGAAGACCGCGGTGATCGAGATGGCGGCTGCGGCCGGCCTGGCGCTGGTTCCGCGCGACCGCCGCAATCCGACGCTGACGACGAGCTATGGCGTCGGCGAGCTGATCGTAGCCGCGCTCGATGCCGGGGCGGAGCGCGTCCTGCTCGGTTGCGGCGACAGCGGCATCAATGATGGTGGCGCCGGTATGGCCGAAGCTCTGGGTATCCGCCTGCTCGACGCCGAAGGCGCGTCGATTGGCAGGGGTGGCGCAGCGCTCGGCAGGCTTGCCCGTATCGACCTGTCACGGCGCGACCCGCGCCTCGATACCATCAGGATCGACGCCGCGGTCAACTGGCACAATGTGCTGCTCGGCCCGCGGGGCGTGGCCCGGGTCTTTGCCCCACAGAAGGGCGCCAGCCCCGAGCAGATCGAGATTCTGGAAGCAGCGCTCGTGATCTATGCCGGCAGGCTGCAAGAGGCGACCGGCTTGGACGTTTCGACCGCTCACGGCTGCGGCGCC
This sequence comes from Bosea vestrisii, assembly GCF_030144325.1. Taxonomy (NCBI): domain Bacteria; kingdom Pseudomonadati; phylum Pseudomonadota; class Alphaproteobacteria; order Hyphomicrobiales; family Alloboseaceae; genus Allobosea; species Allobosea vestrisii. The sequence continues at coordinate 3,878,576 of NZ_CP126307.1, forward strand.
TCCGGTGGGCTCGGTGCCGGGTTGTACGCGCTGTTGGGCGCAACGCTCCACCCGCGCTATGACATCGTCATGCGCTATCTTTCCTTCGATACCATGCTGCGCCGCGCCGATCTGGTCATCACCGCCGAGGGCTGTCTCGACGAACAGACGCCGTTCGGCAAGATCCCCGCCGAGGTGGCGCGCCAGGCGCGGGCTCGCGGTATCCCGGTGATCGCACTGGCCGGCACGATCGGGCGCGGCAAGGTGCGGATCAATTTCGAGCACGGAATCGATGCGTTCGCCAGCATCCTCAAGCGACCCTGCACGCTGGAGGAGGCGATCGCGGAATCGGAGAAGCTGCTGCGCCGCGCCGCCGAGGACGCGATCCGGATGATCGGCGTCGGCATCCGGCTTCGGCGCGAGAAGGTGGCGGCATGAACCGCGCCCGCCTTCGCTTCGCCCTGCGAGCCTCGCTGCTCGGCCTCGCGCTCGCCAGCGCGCCCTTCATCGGGCTGCCGGATGGCGCGGGCCGCATCCTGCCCGCGCTGGCGGATGACAGCGATGGCGACGACGGCGGTGATGGTGGCGGCGGAGGCAGTGGTGGAGGCGGCGGTCCCGGAGGTGGCGGTGGCAGCACGAGCCGCTTCCGCACTGGCGGGGAGCAGAGGATCAACCCGGGGCGCCTGCTGCGCTTCTTCGGCATCGAGGCGAGCCAGCCCCGCCGCACGCAGCGCAGCGCGCCACGTCCAGCAGCGGTCGCCGTGTCACGCGAGATCGTCGCCGCCGGGCTGACGCAGGCCGAGCTCGACATCCTGAGCGGCGAGGGCTTCCGCGTCGTCGCGCAGCGCAGTCTCGGCCTCTTCGCCAACCTGACCGTGAGGCTGCGGGCGCCCGCGCGGCTCTCGATGCAGCGCGCCGTCGAGCGGATTCGCGCGCTCGCTCCGTCGGCGCTAGTCGACCTCAACCATCTCTATCGCGGCGCCGCCAGGCCTTGCTCCGACGACCAGTGCTTCTCGCTGGTGGCGCAGGATGCGCGGATCGAGGGCACCTGCTCGGCGAGCGGCACCATCGGCATGGTCGATACCGGCGTCGATACCGATCACCCCGCGCTCTCCGGCAGGCCGGTTGAGACCGAGACGATCCGCGGTCCGGGCCATCGCGCTGCCCTGAAGCAGCACGGCACCGATGTCGCCATCCTGCTCACACGCGGTGCCGAGGCTGGTAGCCAGGCGCGGATCGTTGCGGTCGACGCGTTTCATCGGCGCGGCGGCGGCGACAATGCCGATAGCTTCGACCTCGTCGGCGCGCTCGACCTGCTGGCGCAGCGCAATGTCCGCATCGCCAATCTGAGCCTCGCCGGGCCGGCCAACGCGCTGGTCGAGCGGATCGGTCAGGCGATGCATGAGCGCGGCACCGTTCTCGTGGCGGCGGCCGGCAATGACGGACCGGGCGCCGAAGCGCGCTATCCGGCCGCCTATCCCTGGGCGGTCGCGGTGACCGCGATCGACCGCGACGAGCGCATCTACGCACGTGCCAATCGCGGCAGCCACATTGCGTTCGCCGCACCGGGTGTCCGCATCCAGATGGTCGACAAGGCGATGCGCCCAGCCGCGCCGCGCTCGGGCACGTCCTATGCGGCGCCGCTCGTCACGCTCGCCTTTGCACAGCGGATGGCGCGCGACGGCACAGCCAAGCCGTCCACCTTGCTCGCCGCTCTGTCGGTGGCGGCGCGGGATCTCGGCGAGCCCGGGCACGATCCGGTCTTCGGCTGGGGCCGCCTCTCCTGCAGCCCGTGACGGAAGCGGGCCAGGACAATGCACGAGACCGGCATCGATCAGCAGGGATATGCAGTATCTTCGCAGGGAGCGGCGCAGTCGCCCTTTGCGACCGAGCTGATTTCGCTGCTGCCGCGCCTGCGGCGCTACGCGATGACGCTGACGCGCTCGCCCAGCGAGGCGGAGGATCTGGCGCAGGCCGCCTGCGAGCGGGCACTGCGCGCGCAGGCGCAATGGCAGGAGGGCACGCGGCTCGACGCCTGGCTCTTCAGCATCGCCCGCAATCTCTGGATCGACCAGTTGCGCAAGCGGCGGCGGGAGGGCGCCAGCGAGACGCTGGACCTGCACCCGGGATTGCAGGGCGAGGATGGCAGGCAGGTTACCGAAACGGCCCTGACGGCCGGTTCGGTCCAGCAGGCGCTCGCGGAGATGCCACCCGAGCAGCGTGATCTGCTGCTGCTCGTCTGCGTCGACGGCCTGAGCTACCGCGATGCCTCCGATCGGCTCTCGATCCCGATCGGGACTGTGATGAGCCGCTTGTCGCGCGCACGCCTTGGCCTGGCCAAAAGACTTGGAATGGAGCCGACATGACGAACCTCGCTGTGACCGACGAGGAACTGGTCGCATTGGCGGATGGGGAGCTTGCTCCGGATGCGGCCGAGCGCCTGCATGCGCGCATCGTCGCCGACCCCGATCTCGCCGAGCGCTTCGCTATCCTGGCTGAAACCCGCTTCCTGCTGGAGGGGGAGGGGATGGAAGCGCAGGTGGCGCCAGATTATCTCGCCGCGGCCATCGCTGCGGTGGGCAGCCGGCCGGCCGCCCCGCACCTCTCGGTGATCGCAGGAGGAAAACCTGCGGTTCCCGAGGCGCCTTCGGCACGTCGCTGGCCGCGCCTGGCCTTGCCGCTTGCCGCCAGCTTCCTGATTATGGCTGGGGGCTCGCAGGCTATCTCGCGGGCAGCACTGGGCGCTCCGATGCCGGCATAGCGCTGGCCGGTTTCTCCCGCGGCGGCATCGATGCGGCCTTGTCGCGGGCGGCCAGCGGCGGAGAAGTCAGCCTGCCGGACGGCAAGCTGCGCGTGGTCGCCTCCTACAAGCTTGGCGACGGGCGGCTTTGCCGGGAGTACACGCTGACGCGCGCTGCCGAACCAGGCTGGGACGCGGTCGATTGCCGCGACGGCGGCAATTGGCGCACGGAATTCCTCGCCGCCAAGGCGCCGCCGACGACCGGCTACACGCCGGCGAGCGGCGATGCGAGCGCCGATGCGTTTCTCAGCCAACGCGGCGCCGAGCCCTTGTCTCCCGAGGAGGAGGGCAAGCTGCTCGGGACCGGCAAATAGTCGGCTGCCGACGACCGGCGCCTTGATCGGACACGAAAGCTTCGTTTCATCGCCTAGTGCGGCGAGGAGACGATTGCTCCTGGCCGGGTGCTGAATTATGGAAACCTTGCCTCCGGCCGGCCGGCTAGTCTCGCGCCTGCGGCGCGTCTGCCGTAGCGGAGGCAAGGGTTCACGGCCGACGCCTACAAGGTGTTCTACGACAAGGTCGAAACCGGCAAGGACGAGTACACGGTCGACCACTCGGCTTATGTCTATGTGATGGATCGGACCGGCCAGTATCTCGGCTTCTTCCCGCCGAACACGTCGGCCAAGCGCATGCTCACCATCATCCGCCCCCACCTTCAGGCGAAATGAGGTGCTCTCCCATGAGAGTAAAACGCCTGCCCGAGCAAATCTTCGAAGGTTGTTCTACCAGCAGAGGGCGCAATTTTGAAAAGCCGTTTCATTGACGGGGCGGACCGCGTGGAAGATCATTCATGACATCAGAAGCGATGCCATCGCCGATGTCGCGGGATTTGCTGGAGCAGCTTGCGCCGCGTCAACAACGCTAAAAGCACCACGATGAAATCGTGGGCTCCGAGAGCGGAGACACGCGAATGAAGTCGAGCATTACTTCGGATCCCGAACTTTTCGCGGCCTTGCTGCGATGTTCCTGATCCCTCGTCCCGCGGCCTGACCGCAGGACCTGTCGCTTTCCAGCAGTCTTCGCGTGCCGGCCTGGCCGGTAGGAGCGTCGTCACCTGGCGACGTGCGCCGCGCTGCGTCTTTTTTTCAGCCGAGGCCCCCATGACCGTTGTCTCGCTCGTCCCTCCTGCATCTGCAGCCTCCCGCCCGCTCGGCCGCATTGCGACGCCTGCCGAGGCGCCGAACTTCCGGTCGGCGCTGCGGCATCTCGCCGGCGGCGTCAGCGTGATCACGACCGGGCAGGGCGACGATCGCACCGGCCTCACCGTGACCTCATTGTCCTCGCTCTCGGCCGAACCGCCGACCGTGATGTTCGGGGTCAATCTGACGTCGTCGAGCTTTCCGGTGTTGGCCCGTTATCGCAGCTTCGGCGTCAACATTCTCAATGCCACGCAAAAGCAGATCGCCGATCGCTTCGCCGGCCGCGCCGGTGAGAAGGGAAACGCGCGCTATGCCGGAGCGAGCTGGGCTGAAGGCGTCACTGGCGCCCCGCTGCTCGAAGGTGCGCTGGTCGCACTCGACTGCGAGGTCGAAGAGCTGATCGAGCGGCATTCCCACGCCATCGTCATCGGCCGTGTCCGCGAGGTCCGGCTCGGTGGCGACGATGCGGCGCTGGTCTACTGGCGCGGCGATTACGAACGTCTCGGCTGGATGGCCGAGGAGGCGCGTACGGCCTGCGGCCTGCGCGGCATCTGACGGTTGGCGAGACATCCCATGGCCTACGCCCTCAGCCTGCTCGACAAGAGCCCGATCCTAGACGGCGAGACTGCGGTCGACGCCTTGCAGCGCACCATCGCCTTGGCGCAAGCCGCCGAGCGGCTGGGTTATCGCCGCTTCTGGCTCGCCGAGCATCACGGCTTTCCCGGTCTCGCCAGCTCGGCGCCGGAGATCCTGGTCGCGCATCTGATCGCCCGCACGCGGCGCATCCGCATCGGCTCCGGCGGCGTGCTGCTGCAGCACTACAGCCCCTATAAGGTCGCTGAGACCTTCAACCTGCTCGCGGCGCTGTCACCGGATCGCATCGATCTCGGCATCGGCAAGGCGCCGGGCGGCCTGCCGCTCTCGACCAAGGCCCTGCGCATCCAGCACGATCCGGAGCGCGCCCGCTCATTCGAGGCGCTGCTGGCGGAGCTCGACGGCTTCCTTTCGGGCTCGCTCGATGCGGGCGATCCGCTGGCCGGCACGCAGGCCCTGCCCAAGCCGCCCGCGACGCCTGAGCGTTTCCTGCTAGGCGCCAGCCCGGACAGCGCTCGGCTCGCGGTTGAACGCGGCTGGCGCTTCGTCTTCGCCGGCCAGCTGAACGGCGATCCGAAAGCGATCGAGGCCAGCCTCCGTGCCTATGAAAAGGCCGGCGCCAAGCAGCCGCCGTTGTTCGGCCTTGCCGCCCTCGCTGCCGCGACGGCCGAGGACGCACGCGCGCTGACCGAGCCGCTGCGTGTGGTCAGGCTGACGCTGGACAACGGCCAGAGCGTCAATCTCGGCAGCGAGGAGCAGGCCGCGGAGTTCGCCCGCCAGGCTGGAGCGGCGTCCTACACCACCGAAATCCGTCGCCCGAGCATCCTTTCCGGCACCGCAGGCGACGTCCGGCGCGAACTCGACGCGCTTTCGGCCCGCTTCGGCATCGCCGAATTTGTCATCGACACGCCCGCCGCCGCGACGGCGCAGCGCCTCGCCTCGATCACGCTGCTCGCCGGCGACGCGCCGGCCCTGGCCGCCTGAGCCGAGAGGAGTCATCCATGAGCAAGACCCGCCTCACCTTCGGCCTGATGCTGCAGGGCCCCGGCAGCCATATGAACGCCTGGCGCCATCCCAGCAATCCGCCCGATGCCAGCGTCAATCTCGACTTCTTCATCCGCAACGCCCGCAAGGCCGAGGCGAACGGCATCGCCTTCGCCTTCGTCGCCGACGGGCTCTACATCAACGAAAAGTCGATCCCGCATTTCCTCAACCGCTTCGAGCCGCTGACCATCCTGTCGGCGCTGGCGACGGCGACGAAGAAACTCGGCCTCGTTGGCACGGTCTCGACCTCCTATAGCGACCCCTTCACCATCGCCCGGCAATTCGCCTCGCTCGACCTGATCTCGGGCGGGCGCGCGGGCTGGAATGCGGTGACCTCGCCGCTGGAGGGCTCCGGCCGCAATTATGGTCGCCCGCACCCCGAGCATTCCCTGCGCTACGAGATCGCGCACGAATATCTCGACATCGCCAAGGGCCTCTGGGATTCCTGGGACGACGACGCTTTCGTCCGCGATCGCGAGGCTGGCCGCTTCTTCGACCGCGAGAAGCTGCACACGCTCGGCCACAAGGGCCGCTTCTTCCAGGTCGAGGGCCCGCTCAACATCCAGCGTTCGCCGCAGGGCCAGCCGGTGCTGTTCCAGGCCGGTGCCTCGGATGCCGGCATCGGCCTCGCCGGTCGCCATGCCGATGCGGTCTTCGCCAATCATGTCTCGCTGGAGGAGGGGCAGGCCTTCTATCGCAGCATCAAGACCAGCGCGATCGCGCAGGGGCGGCTGGCCGATGACGTCAAGATCTTCCCGAGCGCCGGCCCGATCGTCGGCCACACCCGCCAGGAAGCCGAGGACAAGTACCAGGCGATCCGCGATCTGGTCTCGATCGACGATGCACTCGCCTATCTCGGCCGCTTCTTCGACCATCACGACTTCAGTGCCTATCCGCTCGACGCTCCGTTCCCGGAGCTTGGCGATATCGGCAAGAACAGCTTCCGCTCGACCACCGATCGGATCAAGCGCACTGCTGCGCTGAAGCGCCAGACTCTTCGCGAAGCGGCTTTGGAAGCGGCGACACCGCGCGCCGACCTGATCGGCTCGGCCGAAGAAATCGCGGATATCCTGATCGAGCGCGTCGAGAAGCAGGCTGCCGACGGCTTCATCCTGGGCTTCCCGGTGATCGGGCAGGGGCTCGACGATTTCGTCGAGCTGGTCATCCCGGTGCTGGAGGCGCGCGGAGTCTATGACCGCAACCTGCCGGGCGAAACGCTGCGCGACCATCTCGGCCTGCCGCGCCGCGAGAGCCGCTATGCCCGCTCCGCCCCGGCATCCGTGCCGCGCAAAGTCGGGTGAGCCCACAATCGGAGAAGCCACACCCATGTCCGACCAGTTCCTCTACACCACCCCGCTCGATCCGCTCGCCGAGCCTCTGGTCGAGCAGCTCACCTGGGAATACGCCACCCGCTACGGCACCTATTTCGGCGAGGTGCCGGGCGCCGAGATGAGCCGCTACCCGGCCTCGCTGTTCGCGCCGCCCGAGGGCAACTTCGTGCTGCTGCTGCGCGAGGGCCGCGCCATCGCCGGCGGCGCCTTCAAGCGCTACGACGCGCAGACGGCGGAGCTGAAGCGGATGTGGACCGATACCGCCTTCCGCCGCCAGGGATTGGCCCGCCGCGTCGTCGAAGAACTCGAGGCACAGGCCGCGCGCCAGGGCTACGGCAAGATCTTCCTGACCACCGGCTTCCGCCAGCCGGAGGCGAGGGATCTCTACCTCAACACCGGCTACACGCCGCTCTTCGACCCTGCCGTCGATCCCGAAATCTACAAGAAGCTCGCCTTTGAGAAGGACCTGGCCATCGCGGCCTATAGACTGCGACCGCCAGCAGAGCAGTTGCCTGTCAGCGCCGCCTGATCGCGGCCATTTAGCCCAGCAAACAGAAAACGAGTTCCAGCCATGAGTCTCGCCAGCGATTTCGCGGGCCTGCCGACGCACGCCACCAGCACCCCACCGGCGCGCGATTTCAGCCGTTACCGGATCGTGCCGGCGCGCTATCCGGCCCGCACGATCGGCACGGTCTTCGCTGTCGTCGTGATCTTTGCGATCGCGAACTCGGTCCTCTCCAATCCGCGCTGGGGCTGGGACGTCTTCGCCGAATGGTTCTTCGCCGAGCCGGTGCTGGCGGGCCTGGCGCGCACGCTGCTGCTGACTTTGCTCGGCAGCATTCTCGGCTTCCTGCTCGGCACCGGTCTGGCGCTGGCGCGGGTCTCCGGCTCGCCGCTGCTGGCGTCGCTGTCTTGGGCCTATGTCTGGTTGTTCCGCTCGATCCCGCTGATCGTGCTGCTGCTGGTCCTCAACAATCTGGGGTACCTCTACTCCACGGTCTGGCTCGGCGTTCCCTTCACGGACATCACCTTCGCCTCCTGGTCGACGACGCAACTGATCACGCCGTTCTTCGCCGCGGTGCTCGGGCTTACGCTGAATGCCGGTGCCTTCTCCTCCGAGATCGTGCGCGGCGGCATCCTCTCGGTCGACCAGGGCCAGCACGAGGCGGCGGCGGCGCTCGGCCTGCCGCGCCACCGACAATTCTCGCGGATCGTGCTGCCGCAGGCGATGCGCACCATCCTGCCCAACGGCTTCAACGAGATCATCCTGCTCGCGAAGGGCACCAGCCAAGTCTACATCCTGGCGCTGCCCGAGCTGTTCTACACCATCCAGATCATCTATCGGCGCAATCTCGAGGTGATCCCGCTCTTGATGGTGGCGACGGTCTGGTACCTCGTCATCCTGAGCGTGCTGTCCTTCGTCCAGCACCATATCGAGCGCTATTATTCGCGCGGCGCTCTGCGCAATCCGCCGCCCTCGCTGATCGGCCTGGCACTGGCGCGCTTCGGCCGCTCGCGTGATGCCGCAGCGGCGCGTCGTACCGAGGCTGCTCTGGCCCAGCCGAGTTCATCCGCCGCGGTGGTACCTTCGCTGGCAAGCCTGCGACGCAGCGGCGGCGAGATCCGCATCAGCAATGTCTCGAAGAGCTTCGGCCCGCTCAAGGTGCTCGACGATGTCAGTCTCGCTTTGCGCCCCGGCAGCGTCACCGCGATCATCGGCCAGTCCGGCTCCGGCAAGTCGACGCTGCTGCGCTCGATCAACCATCTCGAACGCGTCGATGAGGGCTTCATCGCCATCGACGGTGAATTGATCGGCTACCGCCAGGATGGCGACACGCTCTACGAGCTCAAGGAGCGCGAGATCCTGAAGCGCCGCGTCGATGTCGGCATGGTCTTCCAGAGCTTCAACCTGTTTCCGCATCTGACCGCGATCGAGAACGTCATCGAGGCGCCGCTATCGGTACGCGGCGTCACCCGTGAGCAGGCGCTGACCGAGGCGCGCGAATTGCTCGCCCGCGTCGGCCTCGCCGACAAGGTCGACGCCTATCCGCGCCAGCTCTCCGGCGGCCAGCAGCAGCGCGTCGCCATCGCCCGGGCACTTGCCCTGAAGCCGAAGGTCCTGCTCTTCGACGAGCCGACCTCGGCGCTCGATCCCGAGCTCGTCAACGAGGTGCTCGATGTCATCAAGGAGCTCGCCCGCTCCGGCACGACGCTGGTGATCGTCACCCACGAGATCGGCTTCGCCCGCGAAGTCGCCGACGAGGTCGTCTTCATGGAAGCCGGCCGCATCCTCGAAGTCGGCCCGCCGGCCCGCGTCCTCGGCGAGCCCGATCATCCCCGCACCCGCGAATTCCTCGCCAAGGTCCTCTGACAGTCATTTTTCAAGGAGCAAACCATGATCACCCGACGCAACACGCTCGCTCTGCTCGGCGCCGCTTCCGCCAGCACGCTTCTTCCCTCGCTCGGCTTCGCGCAGCAGGCGATCGACCTCTCGCCCGAGCAGGCCGGCCGGCCACGCGCCGGGCGCGACGAACAGGCGATCAAGCTGATTGGCAAGGACGCGAAGTTCGTGAAGGACGGCGTCTTCACCGTCGCCAACGCGACCGGCCGCCTGCCTTTCGCCGGCTATACCGCCGATGCCAAGACCATCGTCGGCTCCGAGCCCGACATCGCCTACCTCGTCGCCGATGCGCTTGGCCGCAAGCTCGAGATCGTCCCGGTCTCCTGGGCCGACTGGCCGCTCGGCGTCGTCTCCGGCAAATACGATGCGGCGATCTCGAACATCACCGTCACCGAGCAGCGCAAGGAGAAGTTCGACTTCTCGACCTACCGCAAGGACCTGCTCGGCTTCTATGTGAAGAAGGACAATGAGATCCAGATCCGCGAGCCGCGCGACGTCGCCGGCCTCAAGCTTATCGTCGGCTCCGGCACCAATCAGGAGCAGATCCTGCTGCGCTGGAACGAGCAGAACGTGAAGGACGGGCTGAAGCCGGCCGAGGTTCAGTACTATGACGACGACGTCGTGCTCTATCTCGCGCTCGAGACTGGCCGCGCCGACGCCTATCTCGGCCCGAACGCTCTTTTGAGCTTCAAGGCGGCGCAGGAAAGCAAGACCCGCCTCGCCGGCAATTTCAGCGGCGGCTGGCCCCTGCTGGCCGAGATCGCGGTGACGACGCGCAAGGGCGCCGGCCTCGCCGAGGCGATCACCCATGCCGTCAACACCCAGATCGGCAACGGCAACTACGCCAAGGCGTTGGGGCGTTGGAACCTCGCCGCCGATGCGATCGAGCAGTCGCGCACCAACCCGCCCGGCCTGCCGGCCAAGTGAGCCAATCGGCGCTGGGGTTGACCGTGGCGCCTTCAAGATCGAGCACGACGGAGACGATGATGTTGCGAATGCGCGCCCTGTTGGCGCTTCTCTTCGGTGGCTTGACCGCGTTCGGTCTGGCGCAGAATTCCGCTCTAGCCCAAGTCCCTTTCGATCTTGGCCCGGAGCAGCCCGGCCGGGTGAGGGCGGAAAGGCAGCCGGAGGCGATAGCCGCCCTGCCCAAGAGCTTCAAATTCGTAGAGCCCGGCCTGTTCGTCGTGGCGGTCAGCCCCGGCGGGCCGCCGCTCGCGACCTATGCCACCGACGCCAAGACAGTGGTCGGCGCCGATGCCGATTTCGCCCAGCTGATCGCCGACAGCCTCGGCCTCAAGCTCAGTCTGCAGCCGATCGCCTGGGCCGACTGGCCGCTCGGCCTCGCCTCGGGCAAGTACGACGCCGTCATCTCCAATGTCGGCGTTACCGAGCAGCGCAAGGAGAAGTTCGACTTCTCGACCTATCGCAAGGGCCTGCACGGCTTCTTCGTCAGGGCCGACAGCAAGGTCACCGGGATCAGCGAGCCGAAGGATGCGGCCGGCCTCAAGGTCAGCGTCGGCGGCGGGACCAATCAGGAACGCATCCTGGTCGAATGGAGCGAGCAGAACGTCGCCGCAGGCTTGAAGCCGATCGAGCTGCAGCTCTTCGACGATGAGGCGGGGCGGCTCGTCGCGCTGCGCTCGGGCCGGGTCGACGTCATCGTCCAGCCGCATGCGCAGCTCGTCTTCATTGCGGCGCGCGACAAGGACATCAAGCGCGTCGGCACCCTCAGTGCCGGCTGGCCGCTGAAGTCGGATGTCGCGATCACCACGCGCAAGGGCAGCGGCCTGGTCGATGCGCTCACCGTCGCGACTAACGGGCTGATCGCCAATGGCAAGTTCCGGCAGTCGTTGGCGCGTTGGAGCCTAGAGGAAGAGGCGCTCGACCGTTCCGAGACCAATCCGCCCGGCCTGCCGAAATACTGAAAGCTGCCATGTCCGCGCTCGCCATCCGGCACCTCGCTTTCCTGACACCGGGAAACTATGACGATGCCGATCCGCGCGCCGGCCTCGAAGAAACGCTCTCGCTCTTCGAATATGGCGAGGCGCTCGGCTTCGACAGCGCCTGGGTGCGCCAGCGCCATCTCGAGCCGGGCGTCTCCTCCGCTGCGACTTTCCTCGCGGCGGCGAGCCAGCGCACCAGCCGGATCGGGCTCGGCACTGCCGTCATCCAGATCGGCTATGAGAACCCGTTCCGGCTGGCAGAGGACCTGTCGCTCGTTGACGTGCTCTCCGGCGGGCGGCTCAATGTCGGCCTGAGCGCCGGGCCACCGCCCTTCGGCAAGCTCCTGGGCGAGCGCTTCTTCGATACGGATCCGGCCACTTACGATTTCTCGCATGCCCGCGTCGCCCGGCTCGCCGCCAATCTCGACGGCGACTGGCTCGGTGAAGCCGACAGCCGCATCACCTCCGCTGCCGGCGAGCATCGCCCACGCCTGCGTCCGCATGCACCGGGCTTGCGCCAACGTCTATGGTACGGCGGAGGCTCGCTGCGCTCGGCGCGCTGGGCTGCCGAGAACGGCTTCCACCTCCTCGTCGGCAATATCAACACCGGCGAGGAGACCGACGAGTTCTTCGTGGCGCAGCGCCGCCACATCGAGAGCTTCCGCAGCCATTGGCGCGGCGAAAGCGAGCCCAGGGTCGCGGTCGGCCGGGTGATCGTGCCGCTCGACAGCGCCGATGGCGCCATGCGCCGGCGCTATCGCGACTACGCTGCCAGTCGTCATGCGCGCACGCTGCAGCCGCAAGGCGAGCGCCGCACCTTGTTCGCCCCCGACATCGTCGGCACGGCGGCCGAGATCATCGAGCGCCTCGCTGCCGATCCCGTCCTGCCGCTGGTCGACACCTTGCGGCTGGAACTGCCCTACAATTTCTCCGGTGAGGACTACCGCCAGATCCTGTCGGACACGACCCAGCTCATCGCGCCCTTGCTCGGCCAGGCGGCCGAGCCGTCCGCGGCTTTCCGGGCCGCCGCCACGGTCGCGGGCTGAACCACGCCCGAGCGCGCGGCTTAGATGTCGAAGAACACCGTCTCCTCGTCGCCCTGGAGCTGGATATCGAAGACATAGGTGTCGCCGCTGCGCTGCGCGATCAGCGTCGGCACGCGCACCTTGTGCTCGATGCGGGCCAGTACCGGGTCTTCGGCGTTGGCGGCTTCCTCGTCGCCGAAATACATGCGGGTGTGCAGGCCGATATTGATGCCGCGCGCAACGATCCAGACGGTGAGGTGCGGCGCCATCAAGCGCCCGTCATTGAAGGGCACGCGGCCCGGCTTGATCGTCTCGAAGACGCATTCGCCGCTGACCATGTCGGTCGCGCGCCGGCCCCAGCCGGTGAAATGCGGATCGGCGGCGCCGCGCCGCTCGGCCGGCGAGTTGTAAAGGCCGGCCGCATCGGCCTGCCAGATCTCGATCAGCGCGTCCTTGAGCGGCGTGCCGGCGCCGTCGATGACGCGCATCGTCACCGTGATGCGCTCGCCTTTGGTCTTGTCGCTGACCATGGCGGCGCCGAGATCATCAGGATAGACGCCGCCGATATCGGCGAAGTTCGGGGTCAGGCCGATATGGACGTAAGGGCCCGCGGTCTGCGACGGGCTTTCCTTCAGGCGGTCGAGCTTCTGGGCCATCAATTGCCCTCCGGCCGGTTCTCGAACATCGTCGAGCGGCGCCCGCGCAGTACGATGTCGAACTTGTAGGCGCGCATGTCCATCGGCAGCGTCGCCTGCATGTCGAGGGCGGCGGTGAGCTGCTCGATCGCCTGGGGATCGTTGATCGTCTTCACGATCGGGCATTTCCAGATCATCGGATCGCCCTCGAAATACATCTGCGTGATCAGCCGCTGGCCGAAGCCGTGGCCGAAGACCGAGAAATGGATATGGGCCGGCCGCCAGTCGTTCGGCCCGTTCGGCCAGGGATAGGGACCGGGCTGGATCGTGCGGAAGCAATACGAGCCGTCATCGCCGCTGATCGTGCGGCCGCAGCCGCCGAAATTCGGATCGAGCGGCGCGAGATAGCTTTCCTTCTTGTGGCGGTAGCGCCCGCCGGCATTGGCCTGCCAGACCTCGACCAGCACGCCGGGCACGCCGACGCCGCGCTCGTCCAGCACCCTTCCATAGACCATGATGCGCGGGCCGATGGCGCTCTCACCGGGTTTGGCGAAGTTGACGATCATGTCGTCGTCGAGCTCGCCCAGCATGTCGTGCCCGAAGACCGGACCGGTGATCTCTGAGATCGTGCTGTTGAGCGAGAGCAGCGCCCGGCGCGGCGAGCGCAGCACCGAGGTCTTGTAGCCCGGCGTGAAGGCCGGCGGATGCCAGTCGCGGTCGCGCTGGAAGAAGGCGCCAGCCTCGGGCGGCCGGTTGGGAGCGACGATGTTGCTCATGATCTGGCTGCATCCATCTCGTCGAAGGTCTTCTTGGCGATCTTGATCGCGTGATTGGCCGCCGGCACGCCGGCATAGATCGCGACATGCAAGAGCGCCTCACGGATGTCCTCGCGCGTCGCTCCCGTATTGGCGGTGGCGCGCACATGCATCGCGACCTCGTCATCCTGACCGAGCGCCGCCAGCAGCGCGATGGTGATCAGCGAGCGCTCGCGCTTGCTGAGTTCGGGCCGCGACCAGACATGACCCCAGGCCGCCTCGGTGATCAGCTCCTGAAATGGCAGGTCGAACTCGGTTTTGTTCGCTTCGGCGCGGTCGACATGGGCATCACCCAGAACTGAGCGCCGCGTCGCCATGCCCTGCTGGTAGCGAGGAGATTCCGGTTGCGTCATGCCTACACTCCGCGGTGGCTCGTCATGAAATCGGCGATGAGGGCCGACAGCGCGGCCGGCTGCTCGACGCAGGGGATGTGTCCCGCGCCGGCGATGATCGCGAAGCGCGCGCCCGGAATGGCATCGGCGAGGCCTCGCACGAGATCAGGCGGTGTCGAGCCGTCCTGATCGCCGACGACCACCAGTGTCGGTACGTCGATCGCAGCCGCAGCAGCCGAGTAGTCAGCATCGCGGAGCGCTGCGCAGGCTGCCGCGTAGCCCGCGGGCAATTGCCGGGAGAGCATCGCCTTGTAGCCGGCGAGCTCAGCGCTGCGGCGCTGGTGGAAGTCCGGCGTGAACCATTTCTCCATCACGCCGTCGGCAAAGCCGGTGATCCCGGTCGACAGCGTCGCCGCGATACGATCGTTCCACGACTGCGCCGTGCCGATTTTCGCCGCCGTATCGCAGAGGATCAGCCTGTCGACGAGGTCGGGCCGCGCCTTGTAGAGTCCCTGTGCGATTAGTCCGCCGATCGAGAGCCCGCACAGCGTCGCGCGGGTAATGCCGAGATGGTCGAGCAGAGCTGCGAGGTCGGCTGCATAGGTCTCGATGCTGACCGGAGCGTCGCCGAGCTCGCTCAGGCCATGGCCGCGCTTGTCGTAGAATACAAAACCGAGCTGGCCGGCCAGCCTGTCAGCGACATCCTGCCAGATGCGGAAATCCGTCCCGAGCGAATTGATGAAGACCAGCACAGGCCGGCCCGGCGCGGGCTCATGGCGATAGTGCAGGCAAACGCCGTTGATACGCGCGAACACGATGCTGCCATCCTCCCGTTTCGCGAAAAATGACGCTTCAGTTTGGTTATGTAAAATGATATTTCTGGAGTATGAAATAACCATTAGGTTATGATTTGAGCCTGCCAATCAAGCTCCGCCATCTCGAAGCCTTTGTCGAGGTCGCCCGGCAGAGGAGCGTCCAGAAGGCAGCGCATGCGCTCCATGTCAGCCAGCCTGCGGTCACCAAGACGATGCGCGAGCTGGAGGAGAGCCTCGGCGTCCCCGTCTACGAACGTGAAGGCCGGGGCATCCGGTTGACCAATCACGGCGAGGTCTTCCTGCGCCATGCCGGGGCGGCGCTCGTCTCGGTCAGGCAGGGTCTGGATTCCGTTTCGGACGGGCGCGCCGGCGAGCTCCAACCGATCCGCGTCGGCGCCCTGCCGACGGTGTCGTCGCTGATCATGCCGCGCGCGATCGAGCTCTTCCTGCAGGATCAGCCTGAGCGGCGGGTCCGGATCGTCACCGGCGAGAACGCCGCGATCCTCGAACAGCTTCGCCAGGGCGCGCTCGATCTCGTGGTCGGGCGGCTGGCGGCCACCGAGTTGATGGTCGGCCTGTCCTTCGAGCATCTCTACTCGGAGGCCGTCCGCTTTGTCGTGCGCCCTGGGCATCCATTGTCGCGGGCCTCGGGCTCGGTTCTGGAGCGGATCGTCGACCATCTCGTGCTGATGCCGCCTCCAGCCTCGATCATCCGGCCCTGTGTCGACCGGCTGTTGATCGCCAACGGCGTGCATGCCGTTCCCCGGCAGATCGAAACCGTGTCGGATGCGTTCGCGCGCGCTTTCCTGCGGGCGAATGACGCGGTCTGGATCATCTCGGCCGGCGTCGTGGCCAACGACCTCGCCGATGGGACACTGGTCGCCCTGCCGGTCGACACGGCGGAGACGCTGGGCCCGGTTGGCTTGACGATGCGGGCAGATGGCCCGATCCGACCCGGCACCGAACTTCTGGCGCGCGCGATCCGCGCTGCCTCGCGCCGGGGGCCGTGAAGCTTCGGAACTACGCGCCCGGATCAGCGCAGCCGCTTGACCTCGTCCGCCGTGACGCTCGGTTGCTGGCCGCCCCAGTTCGCGCGCAGCCAGTTGGAGAGGTCGGCGACCTGCTGATCCGAGAGCTGGCCGGCGAAGCCCGGCATGGGCTGCATGCGTTCGAGCCCGGGGAAGCGCTGGGCCGGGATGCCGGCGAGGATGACCTTGTTGAGGTTGCGCGCATCGGCCAGCCGCAGCGAGGCATTGGTCGCCAGCGGCACCACGACATGCGGGATGCCTTGCCCCTCGACGCCATGGCAGCTGGCGCAGACGCCGAGATAGCTGGCGCGAGCGGAGGTTGCGACCTCGGCGGAGACGGCCACCGGCTGCGGTGGCGTTGGCGGCGTCACACTCTCCGGCAGCTTGTCGAGGTCGAAGAGATAGGCCGACATCGCTGCGAGGTCCTCGGCGGTGAAATACTGGGTCGAGAAGTGGACGACCTCGAACATCTGGTTGGTCATCGCGCCCTGTGCCGAGATGCCCGACTTCATGAAGCCCGCGAACACCAGCGGGTCGAAGCCCATCCGCGTCAGCCCGGCCTTGGTGATATCAGGCGCGATCACGCCTTCGAGCTCCGAGCCCTGGAGATAGGCGCTCTGCTTCATGCCCATGGCGAGGTTTCGCGGCGTATGACACTCGCCGCAATGGGCGAGCGCGTCGGTCAGGTAGCGGCCGCGGTTCCAAAGCGCCGAGCGCCCGGCGACCTCGCTCTTGGTGTCGGAGGAGAGGTTGACCAGGTTCCAGAAGGTCAGCCCCTGCCGGATGTTGAGCGGGAACGGCATATGGTTGGCGCGGTTCGCCACCTTCATCGGCTCGCGGCTCATCAGGAAGGCATAGACCGCATCGACATCCTCGGCCGTCAGCTTGCGATAGGAGGCATAGGGCATCGCCGGATAGAGATGGCCGTGCTTGCCGACGCCGTCGCGTACGGCGCGGTGAAACTCGGCCCGCGTCCAGGCGCCAATGCCGTATTCCTTGTCCGGCGAGATATTGGTCGAGAAGATCGTCCCGAGCGGTGTCTCGAACGGCAGACCGCCAGCCCAGGGCGCGCCGCCCTTGACGACATGGCAGGCATAGCAATCGGCCGCAACGGCGACATAGGCGCCGCGCTTGGCGAGGCCCTTCATCTGCTCGGCTGATAGCGGCTGCTCGATCTCCCTGGCGACGACGCTACGCTCGAACAGGCCAAGGAAGACGGCCCCCGCCGCGAGCGCACCGACGACAGCGACCGCCAGAGCGGCCAGAAGCAGCTTCCTCGCCATCAGCCTTACGCCTTCACCAAGCCGGGGGTCCTGAGGACGAGATCGCGCACCGCTTCAAAATAGCGGACATAGCCGGTGCAGCGGCAGATATGGCGGTCGAGCGCCTCGCTGATCACCTGCTCCAGCGCCTCGCGCTTGACGGGATTGCGCCTGAGCTGGTCGAGCAACACCGTCGCGCCGGTGACGAAGCCGGGGGTGCAATAGCCGCACTGGAACGAGAAATGCTCGATGAAGGCCTGCTGGACCGGCGAGAGCTCGGTGATCGCGCCATTGCCGTCGCGCTTGGCCTGCCCCTCGACCGTCCTGACCTTGCGGCCGGCGAACCAGTGCGCGCCGGTGATGCAGGTCCGCATCTCCTCGAGCGAGCCGTCCGCCTTCTCCAGCACCACGGTGCAGGCATGGCAGATGCCCTGGCCGCAGCCCATGCGCGAGCCGGTCAGGTTGAGGTACTCGTAGAGGAAGTCCTGCATCATCATCGTCTCGGGCACGTCGATCGGTCCGACGGCCTTGTCGTTGATGGTCAGGGAGAGCTTCTGGGTCGCGATCGTCATGCCAGCGCCTCTCGGATCCTCTCGGGCGTGAGCGGCAGGGTATAGAAGCGCTTGCCGATGGCGTGGGCGACGGCGTTCACGATCGCCGCCACGATGGCGATCATCACCACTTCGGCCATGCCCTTGGGCGGATCGGTGTCGGAGAGCGGCGGCAGCACCTCCGCCGTCTGCTTCCAGACCGCGACATCTCTGGAAGTCGGCAATTCGTAACGGTTCCAGTTCCAGGTGCCGTTGCCCGGCCCATCCTCATAGAGCGGCAGGTACTCCTTCAGGGCATGGCCGATGCCCATGGCGAGCCCGCCCTGGATCTGGCCGGCAACCAGCTCCGGCACGATCTGGTTGCCGCATTCGAGGATGGAGTGATGCGAGAGCAGGCTGACCTCGCCACTGCCGGTGTCGACGACGATCTCGGCCAGCGTCGCCATCGGCGCGTAATAGGTGACGCCGGCATTGTTGCGCTGCGCCGGCGGATAGGAGACGGAAGTCCGCTCGACGAAATGCCAGCCGCCCTGCGTCATCAGCGCCTTGCGCTCGCTTGGCGCGCCCTCTCCATACTTCACCGCCAGCGCGTCGATGGCGAAGCGCCGCCGCCCGGCGCCCGGCAGCTCGAACTCCGCTTCCGCCCACTGCCAGCGGTTAAAGCTGTGCACGGTGATGCCGGTGACCAGGCCGAGCCGATGCGCTTCGGCCGCGACCTCGGCAAAGGACAGGGGCTGCATGGCGGCCGCGTTGATCGTGCCACGGACGATGCGCAAATCCTCGCGGCGCACCGCCTCGGGTGCCAGCTGGCCGCCGCCGATGCCGCGCGACCAGAGCGAGCGCGCCGCCGGCCAGATCGCCAGATCGACCAGCGCGCGGGCGGCTTCGCGCGTCGCATGGCCGAGATAGTAGACGCTGTTGGAAGCGCTCATCGGTGAGGTGAAGCTCGGCGTCCAGCGCGGATTGGCCATCCGCCTGTCTTCCTCCTCCTGCGACAGCGTATAGGGCTCGTCGCTGGTCTCGAGCGGCATTTGCGGCCAGCGCACCTTGCCGAACTCGGTCTCGTCGGGCTGCTTGCCGAGGATGGTGGCCGCCATCACCGCCTGCGAGGTCGTCGCACCCGTGCCGATCTCGTGCGCAACATGCGACAGCTTGAGGCGCCCGCTCGCATCGAATTCGAGCGCGCAGAGCGCAGCCTCGGCACCGGTGCCATAGTCCTTATGCACATGGCCGTAGCCGACGCCGTACTTCTTGCCGGGATTGGCGGCCTCGAATTCGGCCTTTCGCTTTTGGCGGTTGGCCCAGAGCGGATGCTTTTCCGCCTTCGCCAGGATCTCGTCATGGCGCAGCGCCCCCGAGGGAATCGCGCCCTGCGAGTTCTTCATGCCCGACTTCAGCGCATTGCGCCGGCGGAACTCCATCGGATCGAGGCCGAGCGCCTCGGCGGCCTCGTCGACCATCATCTCGGTCGCCGCCATCGTCTGGAGCGTGCCGTAGCCACGCATCGAGCCGGCATCGACCGCGCGCGACGACATGATCGCGGCGGAGAAGTCGCTCTTCGGCAGGTAATAGATCGACTGCGCCGCGGTTGCGCCGACAGTGCCGACCGAGACCGAGAAGTTCTCGCGCCCGCCGCCGTCGTTGCGGTAGCGCCCGGTCATCGCCCGGAACTTGCCGGTCTTGCGATCGATGACCATGACCTTTTCCATCTGGAAGGCATGGCGCTTCAGCGCGGTCTGGAACTGCTCGTAGCGGTCATTGGCGAGCCGGACTGGGCGCCCCTCGCCGTAGAGGCCGGCGAGCACGCAGAAGAACGGGAAGATCGCGTGGTCCTTGGTGCCGTAACCGACGGTGTAGCCGATCTTGAAATCGATGCTTCCGAGCGGGAATTTCGACTTCGACAGCATATGGGCCGCCATCTCGGCGACCTCGTGCGGCGACTGCGTCGCGATCAGCGCATGCAGGACGCCGGTCCCGCGCTCGTACCAGACATTGCCGTTATCGGCTTCCATGGCGGAGGCATCGACCGACTGGGTCGAATAGGAGCGCCGCAGCACCAGCGCGTCATCGCCGGCATTGGCGATCTCGCGCTCGATCTCGGCCGCCGCCGCCATGCCGCGCGCCACGGCGTCGCTGTCGCCGGGAGCGGGCCATTGCGGCTCGGTGCCCTTGAAGCCGGCGCGGATCGTCGTGTCCTTGAGCGCGGAATAACGGTCCTCGGCATCGGGATTGCCGCCGTCGATCCGGACATAACGCGCCGCGCCATAGGGGCCGGGCGTAGTCGAAGGCCCCTCAGCGCCGTAGCGCACGACCTTGTCGTTGAAGCGCAGCTTGCGCTTGGCCGCGTCATAGCGGGCGAAGTCGTGATAGATCAGCATCGCGACGGGCTGGCCGAGCAGCCGGGCCGTCTGGCCCTTCGGTACGAAGAAGACGTCGCCATAGAAGCCCGGCCACGGCGCCGGCATCGCGACGCCGTCGGCGACGAGGTCCTCCTGCAGCACCAGCCGGTCCGGCTTCAACTCCTCGCCGAGCAGGCTGAGATCGACGCTATCGAAGACGCGGTCGGCCCGCGTCGCATGCAGCATGAAGGCGTGCGCCTGCTCCTTCGGCCAGCCGTTGAGATCGCGGGCGCGATAGTCGCGGGTGAAGGTCTTGCCGCCAGTGACCTTGGCGATGGCGTCGAGCCGGTATTTCGGCTTGCCGCCGGTCAGCCAATCGACGCCGGGACGCGGCGGTGTCTCGATCAGCTCCGCCTGGGTGGCCGAGGGCAGCAGTGAAATCTTGATGGCGACGCCGGCGGCTCCGGCCTTCAGGAAGCCTCTGCGGGACAGACCTGTCTTCACGCCGGACACCCCGCTCGCTGACGAGCCGACTCTGCTCTCCTGCCGATATTATGGGCACACGTCAGGCGCGTATACCGGATATTCGAACTGGTCTGGTTTCAAGGATTGGGTGGTTGCGTGCTGCGAGCCGCGATCTCGCGCGCGAGGTTGGCGAGATAGCCGCATTCGTCGGCGGATTCGTTGTTCCACCACATCGCGCAGAGATTATGCGCCGGGATCGGCGGATCGGCCTCCAGCACCCGCAGCGACAGCTTTTCGCCGGAGAGGTGGATCATCTCGCGCGGGATCATCGCGGCGCCTGTGCCGGCACTGGCGAGACGGGCGATCACGGTCAGCGGATTGCAGGTGTTGAGCCGGCGCGGTCTCAGCCCGCGCGCCCCGAACCACATCTGGATGGTGGTGAACAGGCCCGATGGCGAGCCGTTGGTGAAAATCGGCAGATCGACGAGGTTCTCCGGCGTCGCCACGTTCCCGGGGAAGGGCAGACCCTCGCCGATCACCCAGACGAGATCGATCAGCCAGAGCGGCACGATGGTGATCCCCTGATGCGCGCGCGGTTGCGATAGGAAGGCGATGTCGATCGAGCGATCGAGCAGGAGTTGTTCGAGCTTCGTGCTGAAATCGACGGTCACATCGACCTGCAGCTCGGCATGGCGCTGCGCCAATGCCGCCAGCAAAGAGGGCAGGATGGCGGCGGCGAAGGAATCGGCCGCGCCGATGCGCAACAGGGCGCGCCCGCGCAGCCCGTCCTTGCTGTGGCGCTGCACCTGCTCGGCATGGGCCAGCATGCGCTCGATATCGGCATAGATCGTATTGCCCAGTGTCGTCGGCACCGGGCGATAATGTGAGCGGTCGAACAATTCACCGCCGAGGATGCGCTCGAGCTCCTTGATGCGCAGGCTGACCGTCGGCTGCGACAGGTTGAGATGCTGGGCGGCAGCGCGGAAGCCGCCCAATCGGGCGACCCAGTAGAACGCCTCGGCCTGACCAAAGGTGTAGCGCATCGCCAAGACGATAGCCGGAGACAATCGAGCAGCAAGCACTTCTTATTTTTATTCGCCGCCCCGGCGCTCTAGCTTTCCCTCGTTCGGCGCGGCGCCGGCCTCCGGCGCCGCCAAGGCATTGCCATAAAACAAGGGGGACTCCGATGCTGACCGTGCCGACAAATCGCCGTGCATTTCTTGCAGCCGCAGCAGGCGGCGCCCTTGGCGGCCTCTTGCCCGCGAGCCTGCTCCACGCCCAACCGACCAGTGGCAAGACGCTGACCATCGTCCTGCCGAGCAATCCGATCACCATCGATCCGATAAACCAGCTCAATCACGATGCCATGGTGCTCGGCCAGACCGTGTTCGAGAATTTGGTCGAATACGATGTCGACGGCGTGCTGAAGCCGCAGCTTGCCAAGGCGCTGCCGGTGATCTCGGCCGACAAGAAGACCTACACCTTCGACTTGCGCGACGACGTCACCTTCCACAACGGCAAGAAGATGACGGCGGAGGACGTGAAATACTCCTTCGACTATCTGCTCGACCCCGCCAACAAGGCGGCACGCCGCTCGCTCTTCACCCGCATCACCAAGGTCACGGTGCTGGATCCGCTCAAGGTGCAGTTCGAGCTGTCGGAGCCCTATGGGCCCTGGCTCTATTTCCTGACCAAATACATGGGCATCTACCCGGCCGGCTCGCGCAAGGAGCATGGCGACGACTATTTCAAGTCGCGCCCCGCCGGCGTCGGTACCGGCTTCGGCGTTTTCGAGGAGTGGAAGCCGAACGACTATATCAGCTTCAGGAAGAACCCGAACTACTGGCGCAAGGGCCTGCCGCATTGGGACCGGCTCGTCGTCAAGATGATCCCGGAAGACGCCACCCGCGTCGCCTATCTGCTCACCGGTCAGGTCGACCTGATCAGCGCCCCGCCGCCGCGCGAGTTCAATCGCCTGAAGACCATGCCCGGCGTCACCGGCGCCTCTCGTCCGACGCTGGGCGGGGCGCTCCTGATGTACACCAACAACCTGAAAGCGCCCTTCGACGACGTGAACTTCCGCAAGGCGGTCTCCTGCGCCATCGACCGCAAGACGATCGGCGAGAAGGTCTATTACGGGCTGCTCGAGCCCTCGGCCGTGCCGGCGCCTTCGCGCGGCTGGTGGTTCAACGCCGAGGCCGACAAGGAGCTCGCCTTCGACATCGACAAGGCGAAAGCCATGCTCGCCAAGTCGAAATACGCCACCGGTGCCGAGTTCGACCTCAGCATCCAGGCCGAGCCCTATCTGCTCGACACCAAGGATGCGGCGATCTTTGTGCAGGCGCAGCTCGCCAAGATAGGCATCAAGGTCAACCTCAAAGTCTACGAGTTCTCGGTGCTGATCCAGCAGGCGATCCGCGGCGAGCACCAGGCAGCGCTGCAGGTCTTCATGTCGCCGGGCGAGCCGAGCTACATCATGCAGGTCTGCCTGACGCCCGAGCAGGTGCTGTCGAAGAGCACCGGCTACAACAATCCTGAATTCAACCAGACGCTCGCGGCGGCCTTCGCCGAGACCGAGGAAGCCAAGCTCAAGGAGGCCTATGGCAAGCTGCAGGCGCTCGCCGCCCGCGACGCGCCGATCGGCGTGCTTGGCTATGTCCACGCCTCCAATCTCTGGCGCCAGGCGCTCCAGGATGTGAAGGTCAACCAGGGCCTGACCATCGCCCCCGGCGAGATCAAGGTCTGAGCGAGCCTGCCATGCTCAGCCTCGTCGCAGGCCGCATCCTCTCCTCGATCGGCACGCTGCTCTTCGTCGGCCTCGCGCTGTTCGCGCTGACACGCTCCGGTCCGGGCTCCCCGGCCCGGATCGTGCTCGGGGCCGACGCGACCACCGAGCAGATCGCGCAGTTCGAGCAGACCCACGGCCTCGACCGGCCCTTCCTGTCGCAATATGCCTCCTGGCTCGGCGACGTCATGCGCGGGGATTTCGGCAAGTCCTTCGTTACCGGTCGCGACGTTGCGACCGACATTGTGGGCGCCCTGCCGGTGACGCTGTCGATCGTGCTCTTCGCCTTCGCCATCGCGCTGGTCTGCGGCGTCGGCATCGGAGTTCTCGCCGCGCTTCGGCCGGGCGGGGCCTTCGACCGGCTCAGCCGCTTTGCCGCTGTGCTCGGCCTGTCGATCCCGGCCTTCTGGCTCGGCATCGTCCTGATCCGCTTTCTCGCTGTCGATCTGCGCTGGCTGCCCCCCGGCGGCTATTTTCCGCTCTCGGCCGGGCTGTCGCTGCACCTGCAGAGCATCCTGATGCCCTCGGTCTCGCTGGCGGTCTACTACATCGCCGTACTCGCAAGGATGACGCAGGCAAGCCTGCAGGAGACTTTGCGCGGAGACTATGTCCGCACGGCTCGTGCCATGGGGCTGTCATCGTCGCAGGTGGTCTTCTACGCGCTGGTCAACGCGCTGCCGCCGGTGATCAACCTCGCGGCGCTCTCCTTCGGCTACATGTTCGGCTGGGCGCTGATAATCGAGCAGGTCTTCAACATCCCCGGCCTGTCGCGCGCGCTCCTCAATGCGATCTCGCAGCGCGATTTTCTGCTGCTGCAGGGCATCGTCTTCCTGTTCACCGCGATCTTCGTCTTCGCCAATCTCGGCGCCGACCTGCTCAACCGCCTGCTCGACCCGCGCCAGAGGGCGGCGGCATGAGCGGTCTCGCCAAAGCTCTCCGCGGTCTCGACTGGAGCGGCTGGCTCGGGGCCGGCATCGTCGGTCTGATCGTGCTCGCCGCGATCTTCGCGCCGCTGATCGCGCCCTATGATCCGCTCGCGCTCAATATCGAGGACAGGCTCGCCGCACCCGATATCAAGCACTGGCTCGGCACGGACCAGGGCGGCCGCGACGTGCTCAGCCGCATCATCTTCGGCGCCCGCGCTTCGCTCTCCGTCGGTATCGGCGCGGTGCTGATCGGCGCAGCGATCGGCGTCTCCGCCGGGATCTACGCCGCCTACAAGGGCGGGCTCGGCGAGCAGATCGTGATGCGCATCGTCGACGGCGTCGCCTCGATCCCGCTGCTGGTCTGGGCGATCGCCATCGTCGGCATCCTCGGCGTCGGGCCGCTGCCGGTCGGCCCGCTGCTCCTGCCCAACGAGGTCAAGATCGTCGTCCTGATCGGCTGCCTGTTCTCGCCGGTCTTCGCCCGCGTCACCTATGCGGTGGCAAGGCGCATCGCCGGCGCCGACTATGTCCGCGCCCGCTTCCTGCAGGGCGCCGCGCATTGGGACATCGTGACCAGCGATGTGCTGCCCAACTGCCTGTCGCCGATCATCGTGCAGGGCACGCTGCTGGTCGCGATCGGCATCGTCATCGAGGCCTCGATCAGCTTCGTCGGCCTCGGCGTGCAGCCGCCGCAGCCGAGCTGGGGCACCATGCTGTCCGACGCCCGCAGCGCGATCTATTCCGGCGAATGGTGGCTGCCGGTCTTCCCCGGCCTGGCGATATCGCTGACCGTGATCGGCTTCAACCTGCTGGGCGATGCAGTGCGCGAGCTGTTCGATCCGCGCAGCGAAGCCAGGACGCTGGTCGCATGAGCCCCGCCTTGCTCAGCGTCGAGGGATTGCGCGTCGGCTTCCGCTCGGTCGATGGCGGCATCGTCGAGGCCGTCCGGGGCGTCGATTTTTCCGTCGCGCCCGGTGAAGCCGTCGGCATCGTCGGCGAATCCGGCTCGGGCAAGAGCCTCAGCATGCTCGCGGTGATGCGCCTGCTCGGCGCACCGGCGCGCACCACCGGCGGGCGCGTGATCTTCGACGGCGAGGATCTGCTCGCGGTGGACGAGACCCGCATGCGGGCGCTGCGCGGACGCGACATCGCCATGGTCTTCCAGGACCCGCAGAGCTCGCTCAATCCGGCGCTCACCATCGGCCGCCAGATCACCGACGTGGTCCGTGCGCATCGCGGCGTCTCGTCCGGGGAGGCGCGGCGCATCGCGGCGGAGGCGCTGGAGCGCGTCGGCATCCGCGATGCGGACAGGCGCCTCGCCTCCTACCCGCACGAATTCTCCGGCGGCATGCGCCAGCGCGCGCTGATCGCGATGGCGATCGCCTGCCGGCCGCGCCTCCTCATCGCCGACGAGCCGACGACCGCGCTCGACGTCACCGTGCAGGCGCAGATCGTCGACCTGATCGCCGAACTGCGCCGGGAGCTTGGTCTCGCCGTCGTCTTCATCTCGCATAACCTCCAACTTGTCGCCGAGATCGTCGATCGCGTCGTCGTGATGTATGGCGGCAAGGTCGTCGAGGACGGCCCGGTCGAGGCGATCGAGCTTGCGCCACGCCACCCCTATACCAGCCTGCTCAAGGCCTGCGTGCCAAGCCTCTCCGGTCCGGTTGGCCCGCTGACCGCGATCGAGGGCGCGCCGCCGCGGCTCGGCCGCCTCCCAGTCGGCTGCCCATTCTCGCCACGCTGTCCCGACGCCATCGAGCCCTGTGCCGTCGAGATGCCGGCGCTCGTCACAGAGGCCGGACATCGCACCGCCTGCTGGAGGCCGCGATGACCGGCCCGATCCTCTCGCTGCGCGGCGTCACAAAATCCTTCCCGCAAGGAGGGCTGCTCGATCGTCTGCTAGGGCGCGACAGCCGGCTCGTCGCACTCGACGCTGTCAGCCTCGACGTCATGCGTGGTGACGTTGTCGGCATCGTCGGAGAGAGCGGCTCGGGCAAGTCGACTTTGGCCGGTCTCGCGGTTGGATTGGCGCGGCCGACCTCCGGCGAGGTGCTGCTCGACGGCGCCCCGATGGCGGAGCTGATGCGCAACCATGCCGGGCCGTGGCGCCGGCGCGTGCAAATGGTCTTCCAGGATTCGAGCAGCGCGCTGAATCCGCGCAAGAGCGTGGCGCGCTGCCTTGGCGAGACATTGGCATTGCGCGGTGTGCCGAAGGCGCAGCGCGAAAGCGAGATCGCCGAATTGCTGACGCTGGTCGGGCTTGGTCCCGAGATCGGCCCGCGCCTGCCGCACGAGCTTTCCGGCGGCCAGCGCCAGCGCATCGGCCTGGCGCGCGCCCTGGCGATGAAGCCGGAGGTGCTGATCGCCGACGAACCGGTCTCGGCGCTCGACGTCTCCTTGCAGGCGCAGGTGATCAACCTCCTGTCGCGGCTGACCCGCGAGCTCGGCCTGACGCTCCTTTTCATCAGCCACGACCTCGCTTTGGTACGCACGCTGTGCAGCCGCATCGTCGTGATGCGCAAGGGCGCGATCGTCGAGCAGGGGCCCTGCCTCGATGTGCTCGACCAGCCGCAGCACCCCTACACGCAAGCCCTCATCGCCGCCGTGCCGAAGGGCCTCGCCGGCCGGCGCACCCCGCTGCCGGTTCGTGCCGGCGTGGCGGTTCCAGAAACCCGGGAAGACATCCATGGCGCAGCATAGCTACCGGATCGGCATCGACATCGGCGGCACCTTCACCGATGTCGTCGTCGCGCGCGACGACGGGCTGATCGAGACCCGCAAGGTGCCCTCGACGCCGGACGACTACAGCCGCGGCATTGCCCAGGCGTTGAAGGCGCTGGTCGAGGACTACCAGACCACGCCCGACCGCGTCACCGGCATCGTCCATGCGACCACGGTCGCGACCAATGCCATCCTCGAATACAAGGGCGCCCGCACCGGTCTTTTGACCACCGAGGGCTTCCGCGACGTGCTCGAAATGCGCCGGCTGCGCATCCCGGTGCTCTACGACCTGCAATACGACAAGCCGAAGCCGCTCGCGGCCAGGCATTTGCGGCTTGAGGCGCGCGAGCGGCTCGCTGCTGACGGCTCGGTACGGGTCCCGCTTTCGAAAGAGGATGTCGTCGCGGCGGCACGGCGCTTCCGCGAGGAGGAGGTCGAGGCGGTCGCGATCAGCTTCCTGCACGCCTACGCCAATCCCCGGCACGAGATCGAGGCTGAAGACATCCTGCGCGCCGAGCTTGGCGACGGCGTCTATATCTGCCGCGGTTCGGAAATCCTGCCCGAGATCCGCGAATACGAGCGCACCTCGACCGTGGTGGTGAATGCCTATATCGGCCCGGTCGTGCGCAACTATGCCAGTGCCCTGACGGCGCGGCTCGCCTCGATCGGTGTCACCTGCCAGGTCGAGATGATGCATTCCGGCGGCGGCATCATGCGGCTGGGCTCGGCGGTCAAGCGCGCCGCCTCGCTGGTCGAATCCGGCCCGGCTGCCGGCGTCATCGCCTGCGCACGGCTGGTCTCGGGGAGCGACGAGCCCAGCATCATCTCCTTCGACATGGGCGGCACCACCGCCAAGGCGGCGCTGATCGAGCATGGCGAGCCGGCGCGCACCACCGAATACGAGGTCGGAGCGGGCATCAATTTGTCGAGCAAGCTGGTCAAGGGCGGCGGCTATCCGATCAAGATGCCGTTCATCGACGTCTCCGAGATCGGCGCGGGCGGCGGCAGCATCGTCGCGATAGACAGGATGAACCAGGTCTCGGTCGGCCCGCAAAGCGCCGGCGCCTGGCCTGGCCCGGTCTGCTATGGCCTCGGCGGCAAGCAGGCGACGCTGACCGACGCTTTCCTGACGCTCGGCTACATCAACGATGTCGCGCTCGCAGGCGGCAGCTTTCCGCTTCAGGCCGATGCCGGCCGCGCCGCGCTGAACGATCAGGTCGCGCGCCCGCTCGGCCTCGACCTCCAGCAGACGGCGCGCGGCGTGTTGACGCTCGCGGTCACCACCATGACGCGGGCCGTCAAGGCGGTCTCGACCTATCGCGGTCGCGATCCGCGCCAGGCGACCCTGGTCGCCTTCGGCGGCAATGGCCCGGTGGTCGCCGCGGAAGTCGCGAGCGCGCTCGGCATCCGCCGTGTCATCGTCCCGCGGGCCGCCGGCGTCTTCAGTGCGCTCGGCCTGCTGCGGTCGGATGTCGAGCAGGAGTTCGTGCGGCCGTCACGCCATCGCCCCGGCGAGCTCAACGATGCCGGGCTGGAGCAGCTCTTCGCCGAGCTCGGCGCGGACGCACGCAGCATCCTTTCGCTCGAAGGCTATGATCTCGCGCTGGCCGAATTCCGCTATGCCGCGGACCTGCGTTATGTCGGCCAGGCCTATGAGCTTACCGTACCCGCGAAACGCTTCGATATCGCTGAGCTCAACGAGTTGTTCCACCGCGAGCACGAGCGCACTTATGGCCACCGCTCGCAGAAGGACGCGATCCATCTCGTCAACGCCCGTCTGACGGTGCGTCTGCCGCTGATCGCTCCGCGCCACCAGTTCGCGGCAGAGGCGCCGATGCGGCGCGCCGACCGGCCGGTCTCCTTTCACGCTAGCGGAGCCACAGCCTCGATCGCCGTGATCAGCCGGGCCGACCTCGATGGTACGGCGCGGCGCGGCCCCTTCGTCGTCGAGGAATACGACTGCACCTGCGTCATCGGCCCCGGCCAGAGCGCCAGGCTCGACGAGGCCGGCAATATCGACATCGCCCTGGAGGCCGCATGAGCATGCGCGAGATCGACCCGATCACCCTGGAGGTGATCCGCAACGCGCTCGCCTCGACCGCCGACGAGATGGCGCTGATCGTGATGCGCTCGGCCTATTCGCCGGTGGTGCGCGACATCATGGATTATTCGACGGCGCTCTGCGATGCGAAGGGCAGGGTGATTGCGCAGGGCCTGACCCTGCCGATCCAGCTCTGCTCGTTCCCGCGCATCATGGGCTTCGTCCGGGAGCGCTATGGCGACGGGCTGAAGCAGGGCGACGTCCTGATCGCCAACGACCCCTACGGTTCCGGTGGCCAGCACCTGCCGGATATCTATATCCTGAAGCCGATCTTCGTCGCTGGCCGGCTCTCGGGCTTTGCCGCAACCGTCGCGCATCACACCGATCTCGGCGGCATCGTGCCCGGCTCGGTCGCGATCTACGCCACCGAGATCCAGCAGGAAGGCCTCCGCATTCCGCTGCTCAAGCTCTACGAGGCCGGTTCGCCGGTCGAGGCGGTCTTCCGCATCCTCGAGGCCAATACACGCTCGCCGGTCGAGGTGCTCGGCGACATCCGCGCCCAGATCGCCGCGTGCAATGTCGCCGAGGAGGGTCTGAAGACGCTGATCGGTCGCTATGGCGCGAACGAACTCGATGCCTATATCGACGCGCTGCACGACCATGCCGAGGCGATGATGCGCGATGTCATCCGCGCTCTGCCAAACGGCGTCTACCGCGCCACCGACTATATCGACGGCGTCGGCGAGAATCCCGAGCCGCTACCGATCGTCGCGACCGTCACCGTCGCCGACGACACGATCGACATCGATTTCACCGGTACCGCCGGCCAGATCGCGGCTTCGATCAACTGCCCGATCTCGCTGCCGGAATCGGCCTCCTTCTGCGCGATCCGCTGCCTGTCGCAGCAGGACATCCCGAACTGCGAGGGCTATCTCAGGCCGATCACGGTCCGTGCGCCCGAGGGCTGCCTGGTCAATCCGCGCTATCCGGCGGCTTGCGGCGCGCGCGGCGTCGTCGGCTACCGCGTCTTCGACGCGATCATGCAGGCGCTGGCGCAGATCGTGCCGGAACGCGCCATGGGCGGCTCGGAGGGCGGGCCCTATCTGCTGGCCGCCGGCGGCACGCATGAGGGGCGGCCCTTCGTGCTCAACGAGATGGTGGTCGGCACCTGGGGCGCGCGCGCCGGCAAGGACGGCATCGAAGGCATTTCCAACCCTGCCGCCAATCTCTCCAACCAGCCGGTCGAGATGATCGAGGCCGACATGCCGGTCGAAGTGCTGCGCTATGGCCTCTTGCCCGATACGGGTGGGCCGGGCGAGTTCCGCGGCGGGCTCTCGCTCATCCGCGAATTCCGCTTCCTGGCGCCGGTCCGTTTCGTGCTGCGTGGCGATCGGCGCGATCATCCGCCCTTCGGTTTCGAAGGCGGCAGCCCCGGCGCGCCCTCGGCCCACATCCTGATCAGGGCCGATGGAACCCAGCGGCAGCTGCCGACCATGCCGATGGAGAGTTTCGCGGCCCAGGCCGGAGACGTTTTCCGTCTCATTGCAGCTGGCGGCGGCGGCTATGGCGATGCGCTGAAACGCGATCCGATCCGCGTCGCCGACGACCTGCGCGAGGGCAAGGTTACGGTGGCGGGGGCCGCGCGTGACTATGGCGTGGTCTTTGATGCCGCCGGCGTGAGTGTCGATCAGGCCGCCACGACACGTCGACGCGCCGAGCTTGCGGGAGCCAGATCATGACCATGTCGTTGTTCGGAGCGGCCGCGCTCAACCAGACGCTTGTCGGCGGAGCCGGTAGCCGGGCGCGGCTGGAGACGCCGGCAGCCGTGCTCGACCTCGATCTGTTCGAGCACAATATCACGCTGATGGCGGAGACCTGCCGTAAGGCCGGGCTGAATCTCCGGCCGCATGCGAAATCGCATAAATGCGCCGAAATCACCCGCCGGCAGATGGCGGCCGGGGCGCTCGGCAATTGCTGCGCCAAGCCGGGCGAATTGCTGGCGCTGTTCGAGGGCGGCGTCCGCGACCTCCTGCTCAGCGCCCCGATCGCCAGTCCGGCGAAGATCGACGCCCTGGCACGCGCCGCAGCGGCCGGCGGGCGCATCGGCGTCGTGGTCGACCGGGCCGATCTTGCGACCGCCTATGCCGAGGCTGCGCGGCGGCACGGCACCGTCTTCGACGTCTTCGTCGATCTCGATGTCGGGTTGAAGCGGAGCGGCGTCGCGATGCCTATTGAAGCGGTCGAACTGGCAAAGCTCGTTTCGGGGCTGGCCGGCCTGCGCTATCGCGGCGTCCAGGCTTATCAGGGCCGCGTCCAGCACATCGACGATTTCGCTGCGCGCCGCGTTGCCAACCAGGAGATGGGCCGGCAGCTCGCATTGATGCTGGAAGCCCTGCGCGAGGCCGGGCTGGCGCCGGAGATCGTCTCGGGCGGCGGCACCGGCAGCCATCTCCTCGACGGCGAGGATCGCCTGCTGACCGAGATCCAGGCCGGCTCCTATGTCTTCATGGACGAGGCCTATGACAGCGTCGACATGCATGGCCGTGGTGGGCCGGAGTTTCGTCCGGCGCTGCGCATCGCGGTGACCGTGATCGGACATAGCTCGCTTGGCTTTGCGATCACCGATGGCGGCAGCAAGAGCTTTGCGCTCGACGGTCCGCCGCCGCGCGTCTTCCTGAACGGCGAATTGGTCGGGCGGATCGAGTGGTGCGGCGACGAATTCGGCCGCATCCTACCATTGGAAGGGCGGGGCACCTTGCCGATCGGCACGGTCGTCGAATGCACGGTCCCGCATTGCGACCCGACGATCAACCTGCACGATATCCTGCACGTGGTCAGGGGCGACAGGCTGATCGAGCTGTGGCCCGTCGAGGCCCGTGGCAGAGCCGATTAGCTCGCGACGATTCCTCGGGGTGCGTGCCGCGTCGCCCTGAACCACCCATCCGGAAGGGCGACGGCGCGGTGGGGCCTGGCTAGCTCATGGCCGCTCTGTCGCGCCGCGGCGCCAAGCGGCTGGTGTCTCGCCGACCATGCGGCGGAAGACGCGGGTGAAATGTGCCTGGTCGGAGAAGCCGGCATCGGCCGCGATCTCGGTCAACGGCCGATCGCCCGCCGCGAGCAGGCGCTGGCCGCGCTCGATTCGCGCCTTGAGCTGCCATTGATGCGGCGGCAGGCCGGTCGAGGCCTTGAAAGCGTGGCTGAAATGCGATTGCGACATGCCGACGAGCTCGGCGAGGTCCTGCAGCCGGATCGTGCCGGCGGCATGCTCGCTGATGTAATCGGTCACCGCCTTGAGCTGCCAGTTGCTCAGCGGCGCGCGCTGGCGTGGCGCGTTGGCGCGCACGCCGAAGAGATCGATCAGGACCGCGAGCACCAGCCCGTCGCCATAAAGATCGTGCCGCGCATCCGGCTCGGCGCATTCGCCGGCGATCAAACGCGCCAATGTCAGGATGCGCTCGTTCGAGAAGGCGATGCGCGGCTGCGCCAGCCGCTCGGGCGACAAGGCTTCACCGAGCCGCTCGCTGACGGTGGCGGCATCGAAATGCAGGTCGAGATGGCGGATGCGCATGCGCTGCTGCGTCCGTCCCCAGACGGGTAAGCCGGCCGGCATGAAGCTGATCGCGTTGGCGCGGGCCCGGCTGGAGATTCCGGGCTCGTTCGGATTGAGCCGCGTCTCGAAATTGCCGCCGACCTTGTCGAGCACCACGAACAGGCGCGGATGCTCGGAGACGTATTCGCCGCTGGCGCCAGCCTGGCATTCGGCCTGCCAGAGATCGGCGACGACACCATTCCATACCCGGTATTTCAGCGAGCCGATGACGCTGATGCCTTCGCGGACCGAGCGCATGCGCGGCTGGAAACCCATCTTTAGCCTCCGCAGAGCCGGATGATCGCGCCTCGGCGCGTGTTCAAAAATGCAACGTGATCAGCGCAATTGTAGACGCGCGGCCAAGAACATTCAATGCATGACAGGAACGATCAATCCCGCCTCACGCGATACTGATATTGCCCAACGGAAAGCTGAATGCTGCTTTTGAACAGTTCTAAGTTCGATCAGTTCTGAAGTGGCAGAAATTATTGGGGCCGGGATCGAAAATGTGCTACTTGCTGGTGATGAAGACTAGGTTTCTTCTTGGCTCGACTGCGTCGCTTGCTCTGCTTTGTGCCGGGACGGCCTGGGCGCAGGGGCAGCCCGCTCCCACGGTCCAACTCGACACAATCACGGTCGAGGGCGAGGGCGGCGCCACCGGGCCGGTCAACGGCTATGTTGCGACGCGCTCGACCACAGGCTCGAAGGCGAACACGCCGATCACCGCGATCCCGCAGGCGGTCTCGGTACTTGGTCGTGACGAGATCGACGACCGCAAGGCGCTCAAGGTCGACGAGGCTCTGCGCTACACCGCCGGCGTCGCCGCCCAGGCCTTCGGCCCCGATCCCGATACCGACTGGATCTTCATTCGCGGCTTCCAGGCGACGCAGACCGGCGTCTTCATGGACGGGCTGCAGCTCTATGGCTACGGCTTCGGCGGCTTCCAGATCAATCCGTTCCTGCTCGAACGCGTCGAGGTGCTGAAAGGCCCGGCTTCGGTGCTCTATGGCGGCTCCACACCCGGCGGTATCGTCAATCTCGTCAGCAAGCGCCCGAACGGCGAAAACTTTGGTTATGTCGAGGCCGGCATCAACAATTTCGGCAACGCCTATCTCGGCATCGACGTCGGCCTCAGCGACAAGCAGGGAGTCTGGAGCACGCGCCTGACCGGCAAGCTCTCCGGTGGCGACCAGTACACCGACGTCGCCAAGGATTTCCGCGGCACGATCATGCCGCAGATCACCTATCAGCCGACCGGCGCCACCCGCATCACCGCCTATGGCGTCTATTCGGCGCTCGACCAGATCCATGTCGGCGGCGGCTTCCTGCCCTATGTCGGCACGGTGGTGAACGCGCCCTTCGGCAAGATCCGGCGCAAAGCCTTCCTCGGCGAGCCCGCGATCGACGATCAGGAGCGCACCGAGACGCTGCTCGGCTACGAATTCCAGCACCAGTTCGCCAACAACTGGAACTTCACCCAGAATCTGCGCTACGGCGCGATGAAGGGCTCGCAGCTCGGCCCCTACGGCTTCGGCTATGCCGGCCCCGATGCGCCCTTCGGCGATCGGCTTCAGCCGCTCGGGCCCGATTACCAGCTCTATCGCATCGGCTTCCAGGAGAAGACGCGGGTTCGGACCTTCACGATCGACAACCGCATCGACGGCAAGGTCGTCACCGGCCCGCTCGAGCATTCGCTGCTCTTCGGCATCGACTACAAGTACTTCAACATCGACCACACCCAGGCCTCGGGTGGCGCGACCACGATCAGCGTCACCAATCCTGCCTACGGGGCGCAGCAGGGCCCGACCGGTGTCTATCTCAACCAGGACCTGAAGCATCATCAGATCGGCTTCTACGCCCAGGATCAGATCCGCTTCGGCGGCGGCTTCCTGCTGACGCTGAACGGCCGCTACGACTATGTCGACAAGAAGTCGGTCAGCCCGGCCGGCCTGCTGTTCTCGCCGACCTATGACAAGAAGGAAGCGTCGTGGAGCGGCCGCGCCGGCCTGGGCTACGAGTTCGCCAACGGGCTCACCCCTATGTCAGCGCCGCGACCTTCTTCACCCCGGTCTTCGACGCCGTGCCCAATCTGCTCGGCGGACCCGGCCAGCCCTTCCGCCCGGAGGAGGGCCGGCAGTTTGAGGCCGGCGTGAAGTACAAGCCGACCTTCATGGACGCGCTGTTCACCGCCTCGGTCTTCAACATCACCAAGCAGAACGTGCTGAACCCGGCCCCGACCGCGCTCAACCCGTTCGCCCAGCAGCAGCTCGGCGAAGTTACCTCGCGCGGCTTCGAGTTCGAGGCCAAGGCCAACATCACCAAGGACCTGAAGCTGCTCGCCTCCTTCACCGCCTTTGACCTGAAGACGACCAAGGATACCCGCCCGCTGCTGGTCGGCAGGACGCCGGTCGTCGTGCCCGAGGTCACCGCCTCGGCCTGGCTCGACTACACCGTGCCGGAGGGCTTCTTCAAAGGCATAGGGCTCGGCGCCGGCGTGCGCTATGTCGGCAGCTCCTATGCGAATGCCGAGAACACGCTGAAGGTGCCGTCGGCGGCCTTGGTCGATGCTGCGATCCGCTACCAGATCGGTAATTGGGGCATGGCGCTCAACGTCACCAACCTGTTCGACAAGGCCTATGTGAAGAGCTGCAACGGTCAGTCCGGCTGCGGTTATGGCGATGCCCGCACCGTCACCGTCTCGGCCAATTATCGCTGGTAGAGGCGTCCCACCCAGTATGAAGGCGCAGCGCCTGCTGCGGCCTTCGCCTGTGATAGACCGCTGATATGATTGACCCGATGGTGTTCCCGACCCGACGCTCCACGCTCGCCCTGCTGGCGGCGGCGGCGATGCTACGGCCGGCGCAGGCTGCGGGTCTTCGCATCGCGACCGTCGACTGGTCGGTGCTGGAGACCCTGCTCGCACTCGGCGTTGCGCCGGTCGCCGCCCCGGAGCTCCTGCAGTTCCGCGAGGTCGCGGTCGAGCCGCAGGTGCCGGGAACGGTTACCGATCTCGGCCTGCGCGGCACGGTCAACTTCGAGCTGCTGCTGCTCTCCCGGCCGGAGCTGATCTATTCGTCGAGCTTCTATGCCAGCTCGGAGCCGCGGCTGCTGCGGATCGCGCCGGTGGAGCGCTTCTCGATCTATGCGCCGGGCCGACCGCCCTTTGAGCCGGCAGCCGCAATGATGCGCAGCATCGGCGCGCGTCTCGGCATCGGCGGCGTCGCAGAGCGCTATCTCGCCGAGACCGAAGCCGAGTTCGCTCTCCTCCGCGAGCGCCTGAAGCCGCATGCGGCGCGCCCGGTGATCCCGATCAATCTCGGCGACAGCAGGCATTTCCGCGTCTTCGGCGCCGACAGCATGTTCGGCGAAGTGCTGAAGCGGCTCGGCCTCGCCAATGCCTGGACCGACGATACCAGTTACTCCGCCACGGCGCCGGTCGGCCTCGAGGCGCTGGCGCGTGTGCCTGACGCCTGGATCGCCTTGATTCCGCCGGTACCGCCTGGCGCATTGGAGGTGCTCGCGAGGAGCGCCTTCTGGAACGCGCTGCCCAATCTGCGCGAGGGCCGGCTGCTGCAGCTCGCCTCGATCAATCCCTATGGCGGCCTGCCGTCGGCGCGGCGGTTCGCCCGGCTTCTGACTGAAGCGCTTCTGGCGGCGGAGGCGAGCCGTGGCTGACACCGCCCTGCAGCTGCGGCGGTTGCCACATCGCGATCTCGGCCTCTGGTTCCTCGCTGCGTTGGCGGCTGCGCTGCTCTTTGCTGCCGTAGTGGCGACACGCTCGCCGCTGCCGGCCTCGGGCGAACTGACCCGGACGCTTCAATCCATCCTGCTGTGGCACAGCCTGGTGCCGCGCAGCGTCACCGCGCTGATCTGCGGTGCAGCGCTCGGTCTTGCCGGCGTCTTGCTGCAGCGCGTCCTGCGCAATCCCGTCGCGGATGCCTCGACGCTCGGTGTCGTCTCCGGCGCGCAGCTCGCTTTGACTGTGGCGACCGCCTACGCGCCGGCGCTGATCGTCTTTTCGCGCGAAGGTGTCGCGCTGGCGGGGGCCGTCGCCGCTGTCGCGCTCGTGCTCGGCCTCAGCTGGCGGCGCGGGTTCGACCCGATGACGGTGATCCTCTCCGGCATGGTCGTCTCGTTGATCGCGGCGGCGCTGAGCGCGACCGTCATCCTCGCCAAGGGCGACTATGTCCTCTCGCTGTTCATCTGGGGCGCCGGCTCGCTCAACCAGCAGAGCTGGGATGCCGCGCTGGCGCTCGGCCCGCGCCTGCTCCTCGGCGGCATTGCCGCTGCGCTGCTGCTGCGCCCGCTCGGCCTGCTCGGTCTCGGCGACGATGTCGCCCGCAATCTCGGCCTTGCCTTGCACGCTGTGCGGTTCGCGGTGCTGGGCGTCGCGGTCTGGCTTGCGGCCAGCGTCACCGCCGAGGTCGGCGTCATCGGCTTTGTCGGCCTCGCCGCACCGACATTGGCGCGCGAGTTCGGCGCGCGGACGCAACGCCAGCTCCTGCTGGCGGCGCCGGCGCTCGGCGCACTCCTGCTCTCGATCACCGACAGCGCTGTGCAATTGCTCGGCTCGGGCTTCAACGACTTCGCTCCGACCGGCGCCGCCACCGCCATGTTCGGTGGGCCGCTGCTGCTCTGGCTGATGCGCCGCGTGCCTCCCGCCCCGGCCGCGCAGACTGTCGATGCGACGGCTCCGACGCGCCGCATCGCACGGCCATTCCTCATCCTGGCGGTGCTCGCCGCGGCGATAGCGATCGTCGCCGTGCTCGGCCTTGTCCTCGGCCGCGGGCCGCAGGGCTGGGGGCTGGCGACGGGCGCGCTCTTCGCCGACCTGCTCCCCTTCCGCGGGCCGCGCCTGGTCGCCGCCGGTGCGGCGGGCGCCCTGCTCGGCGCCGCCGGCTGCCTGATGCAGCGCCTCACCGCCAACCCCTTGGCTGGGCCGGAAGTGCTCGGGGTCAGCGCCGGCGGCGGGGTCGGGTTGACGCTCGCGCTCGCGCTGCTGCCCTTCAGCCCGCTCTCGATGCTCGCCGGCATCGCCGGAGGCTCGCTCACCGTGCTCCTCATTATGCTGGTGCTGGCGGGCCGTCCGGGCATCGGCTCGCAGCGCCTGCTGCTTGCGGGCATCGCCATGGGCGCGCTTTGCATGGCGCTGGTCTCGATCGCGCTCGCGAAGGGTGATCTGCGCGCTTATGTGCTGCTGACCTGGCTGTCGGGCTCGACCAATCGCGCCGGCGAGTTCGAGGTCTGGATCGGCCTGATCGGCTGCGTCGTCCTGATCGCGCCGCTCTTCCTGGCGGTACGCTGGCTCGATTTGATGCCGCTTGGCGAGGCGACGAGCCGCGGCCTCGGCCTTGGCGTCGAGCGCAGCCGTCTCATCCTCGCTGCTGTCGCGGCCCTCGCGACGGCTGTCGCGTCGCTGCTGACCGGCCCGCTCAGCCTGGTCGGGCTGATTGCGCCACATCTCTCCCGCCTCGCCGGCTTTGCGCGCAGTCGCGACCAGCTCGCCGCCTCGGCCCTTATCGGTTGCGGCGTGATGATCCTGGCCGATTGGCTCGCGCGCCTCGTCGCTTTCCCCTATCAGGTGCCGACCGGGTTGTTTGCGGCGCTGATCGGCGGGCCCTATCTGATCTGGCTGTTGAACCGCACGGGGAACCGGCATGGCTGACGAGACCGAGCTGCAAGCCACCGCAAGCGTCGTTTTGGCGGACCCGGCCGGTATGCTCGAGCGCCTCTGCGGCCATTTCGTCGAGCATGGCCAGGTGACCCGCCGCGACGGCGGTGCCCGGCTCGGCGGCCCGTTCGGCTCGGTCGATCTGACCGCGGATGATGGCGTGCTGCGCATCGCCGTAACCTGCCCTGACGAAAGCCGGCTCTTTGTCGTCAAGTCCTCGGTCGCCGAGCATCTCTTCGAATTCGCGGAGGGCGAGACCGTCTCGCTGAGCTGGCAGGGCAATGCTCCCGCGCAGACGCGCATCCCCTATTTCCGCGAGGTCATGGTGCGCGGCGCCCGCGACATCACCCCGGCGATGCGGCGCGTCACGCTCGCCTGCGACGACCCCCGCCATTTCACCAGCGGCGGCCTGCATGTGCGCGTTCTGATCCCGCCGCGCGGGCGCGCGCCGGTCTGGCCGAGCGTCGGCCCCGACAGCAGGGTGATCTGGCCGCAGGGCGAGGACACGCTGGCCAAGCGCACCTACACCATCCGCTCGATCGATCATGCCCGCGGCGAGCTCGATATCGACGTCGTGCTGCACGACGATTCCGTTGGCTCGATCTGGGCACGCGAGGCGCAGGCCGGTGACCGCATCGGGCTGCTCGGGCCGGGCGGCGGCGACGTGATCCCGGCCGATTGGTATCTGCTCTGCGGTGACGAAACCGCCTTGCCGGCGATCGCGCGCATCGCCGAGGAATTGCCGAGTTCCGCTCGCGCCAGCATCGTCATCGAAGTGGCTGATGCCGCCGAGCAGCAGGACATTGCTTCAAAGGCCGCGATCGAGGTGACCTGGCTGCACCGCAAGGGCGCGCCGGCCGGCTCGACCGATCTGCTGGCGCAGGCGGTGCGCGGCATCGCCCTGCCGGAGCAGGGCAGCCCGTTCGTCTTCGCCGGCTGCGAGCAGGCGACGGCCCGCGCGATCCGCAAACATCTGCGCAGCGAGCGGCAGCTGCCGAAGGATCGGCATCTCGTCGCCGCCTACTGGCGCAAAGGCCACGCCGATGTCCACGACCACGGTGATTGATGCAGACTGAAACCATGTCCAGCCCAGCCGATCTCATCGCCATCGCATCGCCTGATCGCGCAGCCGACCACGCGCCTTCGGCAAGCGAGCCGCTCTTCGCGCTAGAGGGCGTCGGCTTCTCGGTCGGCGACCGCGTTCTGCTCGAACCGCTGACGCTCGACCTCGGTGCCGGCAAGGTGATCGGCATCCTCGGCCATAACGGCTCAGGCAAGTCGACGCTGCTGAAGCTGCTGGCGCGCCAGCAGCGGCCCTCGCGCGGCTCCTTGCGCTTTGCCGGCCAGCCGATCGAGAGCTGGGACAGTCGCGCCTTCGCCCGCAAGCTCGCCTATCTGCCGCAGCAGACGCCGCCCGCGGCCGAAATGCTGGTCAAGGAGCTGGTCGCGCTCGGCCGCTATCCCTGGCATGGCGCGCTCGGCCGCTTCGGGCAGCGCGACCGCGACAAGGTCGCGCAGGCGATGGCGCTGACCGATATCCAGCCCTTCGCCGATCGCCTCGCCGACAGTCTTTCAGGCGGCGAGCGTCAGCGCGCCTGGCTGGCGATGCTGGTCGCGCAGGATGCGCAATGCCTTCTGCTCGACGAGCCGATCGCGGCGCTCGATCTCTCGCATCAGGTCGAGGTGCTGACGCTGGTGCGGCAGCTCTCGCATCAGGCCGGTCTCGGCATCGTCGTCGTGCTGCACGACGTCAACATGGCCGCCCGCTTCTGTGATGAGATCGTCGCGCTCCATTCCGGCCGGCTGGTCGCGCGTGGCATGCCCGAGCAGATTGTGCGGCCCGATATCCTGCGGGCGATCTATGGCATTGAAGTCGGCGTGATGCCCCATCCGGACGGCGGCCGGCCGCTCGCCTTCGTGTGACGTCGCACAAAGTCTTTCCGCCGGGCGAGCTATTGCTCGCGGCTCACTCGAAGAAGCAGCTCACGGTGCCGAGCGGGCCGTAATCGGCGGTGATCGTGTCGCCGTGGCGGGCTTCGACGGGCCGGATGAAGGACCCGGCCAAGACGATCTGTCCCGCCTTGATCTCTCCGCCATAGCTCGCGAGCCGGTTGGCGAGCCAGGCGATGCCGCGCGCCGGGTCGTTGAGCACGCCGGCACCGAGACCGGTCTCCTCGACCTGGCCGTTGCGCGAGACGATGGCGCCGATCCAGCGCAGGTCGACCTGGTCCGGGCGCATCGCCCGCCCGCCGGTGACGATGCCGGCATTGGCGGCGTTGTCCGAGATCGTGTCGACGATGGTGCGGGCCTTCTTCGTCTGCGGGTCGACGCGCAGGATGCGGGTGTCGAGGATCTCGAGCGCCGGGACGACGTAGTCCGTCGCGTTCAGAACGTCGAAGACCGTGACGCCCGGCCCTTGCAGGTCGCCCTTCATGACGAAGGCGATCTCGGCCTCGATGCGCGGCTGGATGAAGCGGTCCTTGGGGATGTTGCTGCCGTCGTCGAAGCGCATGTCGTCGAACAGCACGCCGGAATCGGGCGTGTCGATGTCGAGCGCGTACTGCATCGCCTTCGAGGTCAGGCCGATCTTCCAGCCGATGATCGTGCGGCCGGCCGCGCGCTTTCGCTCCACCCAGGCGGCCTGGACCGCATAGGCGTCATCCATCGTCATCTGCGGAAAGCGCAGCGACATCAGGCCGGTCTGCTGGCGTGTCCTTTCGGCCTCGTCCAGGCTGAGGGCGGCGGCTGAGATCTCGTCGGCGGACAGCATCGCTCAGGCCTCGTCGGAGATGGTGTTGCGGAGGAGGCCAATGCCCTCGGCCTCGACCTCGACAACATCGCCGGGTTTCAGCCAGATCGGCGGGTCGAAGCGGGCGCCGGCGCCGGTCGGTGTGCCGGTGATCAGGATGTCGCCCGGAACGAGCGTCGTGAAGGTCGAGATGTAGCTGATGATCTTCCTGAACGAGAAGATCATGCGGCTGGTCCGGTCGCTTTGGCGCAGCTCGCCATTGACCTTGGTGGTCAAGGCGATATCGGCGATCTGCGCCTCGTCGGTGAAGGGCACCAGCCAGGGACCGATCGAGCCGGAGCGATCGAAGTTCTTGCCCTGGGTCACGTTGAACTTGGCGTGGCGCACCCAGTCGCGGAGCGTCCCTTCGTTGGACAGCGTCAAGGCGGCGATGTGACCGAGCGCGTCGCGCTCGGCGATGCGACGCCCCGCCTTGCCGATCACGATCGCGAT
Source organism: Bosea vestrisii (assembly GCF_030144325.1). Classification (NCBI taxonomy): domain Bacteria; kingdom Pseudomonadati; phylum Pseudomonadota; class Alphaproteobacteria; order Hyphomicrobiales; family Alloboseaceae; genus Allobosea; species Allobosea vestrisii. Next base: position 3,920,051 of record NZ_CP126307.1, read on the forward strand.
CTCGCCCTCGTAGTCGAGTTGCTCGCTCTCCGGCGGCCTGATCAGCGGCTGCTCATGGGCTGTGAACGAGCGCAGGAACCGGGGAAACAGCGACGGATTTGGTGGCGCTTCCTGCCCGTCCTTGTACTCGGCGTTGCGGTCGGGGAAATTCACGCCGACGCAAATGATCTTCTCGGGCGCGAGGCTCGGAATCTCGTAGCGGACGCCGTCGAGCGGCAGATCCGGAGCGAACGCCGCGCCTGTCTCCGCCAGGGTTTCGAAAGCCCCGTCGACCACGACGTGCTGCAGCGTCGGCCACTGCGTCCGATAACGGGCAGACAGGTCGACGATGCCGTTCGCAACGATCAGGCCGTAGCGCGCTTCATCGCCATGACAGAAACTGACGAACTTTGAGGTCAAGGGATCGCGTCCTCATGTTTGGCGAGGCGATGAGCCGCTGAATTTACGCATGGCGCTCGCTCCAGAGCTTCTGGATGGACCCTTCACGAGCATTGCGCCATATCAATTAATTATCATGTTAATCAGTTCTGGTGGCGCGGTGTCAATCGGCGGGCTCAAAGCCTCGGCAGTTCTGCTCTGATATGCTCGCCCAGGGCTTTCGCGGCCGCCGACGGGCGCTGATCGGCGAACTCCACTGCGATGCCGATCGAGGGGAGCGGCGGCAGCCCGACATGCACGACATGGAGATCGGGTGGCACGGCCGTCTCGGTCAGGACGCTGATCGCATGTCCGGAGCGGGCGATTGCGATCAACCCGGCAAGGCTGTTGCTGGCGAAGGCGATCCGATAGCGCCGGCCGACCGCCTCCATCGCATCGCACGCGGCCCGATGATCGAGGGTCATCGGCGCGGACAACGCCAGAGGCAGGCTGGCATTGTGGAGGATGGCGGGTTGCGCCTCGTTGGCCACCCAGACGAAGCGCTCCTGCCGGATGACCTCCTTGCTGGCGGCATCGGCGAGCGAGACCAGCGCCATTTCGATCTGGCGGCGATGCAGCAGCGGTCGTAGTTCCGAGGTCGGTGCACAGACCATGCGCAATTCGACATCCGGGTGCAGGGCGCAGAAGCCGCGCAGCAGATCCGGCAGGAAGGCGATCGAATAATCCTCGGGGCAGCCCAGGTTCAACGCGCCCTTGAGCCCGGTTTCGCGTATCTCCGCGAGAACTTCATCGTGGACTGCAAGGAGGGTCTCGGCTTGCGCCAGGAATTTGTGGCCGGCCGTGGTCAGCTGCACGCCGGAACCGCTGCGATGCAGCAGTGATTGGCCGACCAGTTCCTCGAGGCGCTGCATCTGCATGCTCAGCGCCGACTGCGTGCGCCCGATCTGGAGCGAGGCGAGGCTGATCGAGCCGGTGCGCGCAATGACGGCGAAGTTCCTGAGCAATACGAGGTCGAGCATAGACGAGCTATCAATCCGATCGATATCGGATTGAAGAAGTATCAATTTGCCTGCTGAGGCAAGCATAGGTAGCGCTCTGGAACGGCAATTGCTGGTGAGATTGCCGAAAGGGGAATGAGAATGTCACTCAATGCCGATCCCGCCTTCTGGGCCGTCGCCGACAGGCACCTGACGCGCTATGGGCCCAGCTTCGAGTCGATCATCGTCGAACGGGCCGAGGGCTCCTTCGTCTACGATGCCGATGGTCGCGGCATCCTCGACTTCACCTCCGGCCAGATGAGCGCTGTGCTCGGTCACACTCACCCGGACATCGTCTCGACGGTCAACCGGCAGATGGCCTCGGTGGCGCATCTGTTCAGCGGCATGCTCTCGCGCCCGGTCGCGGCACTGGCCGAACGGCTGGCTGGGCTCGCCCCCGGGCTCGACCGGGTACAATTGCTGACCACGGGAGCGGAGTCGAACGAGGCCGCCATCCGCATGGCGAAGCTGGTGACCGGCGGGCACGAGGTCGTCGCCTTCGCCCAGAGCTGGCATGGCATGACCGGTGCGGCAGCCTCGGCAACCTACAGCGCCGGCCGGCGCGGCTATGGGCCCGCCGCGGCGGGGTCCTTCGTAATCCCCGCGCCGAATTCCTACCGCCCGCGCTTCAAGCATCCCGATGGCAGCAATGACTGGCAGGCCGAGCTCGACGATGCGTTCGAGCTGATCGATCGCCAGTCGACGGGTAACCTCGCCGCCTTCATCGCCGAGCCGATCCTGTCGAGTGGCGGTATCCTGGAGCTGCCGCCCGGCTACCTCGCTGCGCTCAAGCGCAAATGCGAGGAGCGCGGCATGCTTCTGGTCCTCGACGAGGCCCAGACCGGCGTCGGCCGGACCGGGCACATGTTCGCCTTCCAGCGTGACGGCGTGACGCCGGACATCCTGACGCTGTCCAAGACCCTCGGCTCCGGCCTGCCGCTGGCGGCGGTGATGACGACGGAGGCGATCGAGCAGAAGGCCTTCGAGCGCGGCTTCCTGTTCTACACTACGCACGTCTCCGATCCGCTCACGGCGGCGGTCGGCGTCACCGTGCTCGACGTGGTCGAGCGCGACGGTCTCGTCGCCCAGGCACGCGAGCGCGGCGAGCGGCTGAAGCAGGGGCTGCTCGCCCTTCAGCAGAAATACGAATGCGTCGGCGACGTGCGCGGGCGCGGGCTGCTGCTTGGGCTCGAGGTCGTCAGCGACAGGCAGACCAAGGCGCCGGGCTTCGAGCTCGGGGCGCGGATCATGGAGGAGGCCATGCACCGCGGCCTGAGCATGAACATCGTCAAGCTCCCCGGCATGGGCGGCGTCTTCCGCATCGCGCCGCCGCTGACGGTCTCGGACGCCGAGATCGACCACGGTCTCGCAATTATGTCTGATGCGATCGAGACCGCCGCCAGAGCACAATGAGCCCGGTGGTGCGAGACGCTAGCTGCGTCAGGATCACAACGACTCGGCGATCTTCCAGCCGACATATCCGAGTAGCGCGAACCAGCTCAGCGTGACGGCGACCATCGCAGTCCCGAGGATCGCGCTGACGAGATTGTCGCTGACGGACGCCTCCCGGGCGGCTTCGCCGGCAATATCGGACAGTAGCGGCGAGCTCGGCTCGCTCTCAGGCGAACGGCCATCGCCAAGCCTGACGGCGCGATAATCCGGTGACGGATGAGGCGGCGCGCCCTGGATGGCGACAGGAGCGGCAATGAGCGCGCCGTTCCACTCCGCTCGCCTATGGCAGGTATCGGCAAACCGCGAAGACGGAACGGGTAGGGCGTTGCGCTTCGACGATATCCTGTGCCCGAGGCTGATCATCGGGCGTTCGACCGTCCGATAGACGAACCAGGACACCAGCAGGGTCGAGCCCGTGCAGACCAGCATCGTGGCGATGTCGCGGAGTTCTCCGGTCAGGGGCAGGACGCGATAGACGGCAGCGTTGACCGTCCCGTGGAACAGGTACATCGAATAGCTGGTCAGCCCGATCCCCGCGAGCAGGGGAGACCGCGGTCGGTCCAGCCGGATTGCAGCGAGGAAGACCACGAAAGCGAGCATGTAGGCGCTGAGGACGGGCCTCAATCCCTCCATGACGAAGTTATCACCGCGCGCCAGCGAAAACGGTGAGACCGAGAGCAGCGCGGCGAGTTGCACGAGAACGAGAACCAGGGCCGAGAGGCGCGCGCCCCGCATCCGCTCGACCAGCCATAGCCGCAGCAACAGGCCGAGGAAAAGGAAGGACAGATGCATGCCGAGATATTGGATCGGCAGGTTGACGACGCCGCGCATGCGCAACTGGACGGGCAGAACAGTCGCAGCGATCAGGGCCAGGCTCAGCGCGAGCAGGACGCCGACATGTTTCAACGCACCCGTCGAGAACAGCAGCGCGACGAGGACATAGAAAAGTAGCTCGACGAACAAGGTCCAGTGGATCGGCGAGAGCCAGGGCTGGCAGAAGAGCGGCGGCGCCATGGTCATGTTGGCCAGCACGGTTGCCGTCCGTGGCGTTTCTCCGGCGAGCCAGGCCGTCGTCGTCAGCACCGCCAGCGCCAGCCAGAGCGCGGGATAGAGCCGGAAAAGCCGCGAGACGGCGAAACGCCGGAGCGGTCGCTCGCCGCCGATGCTGAACGGCACGACGAAACCGCTGATCAGGAAGAACAGCGCCACGCCGAACCGGCCGAGGCTCATATTCTGGACGACCGATTGGGCGAGCGTGCTCATCGGGCCCGTTGCGGACGGGGCCTGCCTGAGCAGGTCGCCGAACATGTGCTCGACCATCACGGCGAGGGCCGCGATCGCGCGCAGCGCGTCTAGGTTGGCGTAGCGCTGTGGTGTCGTGGCGGGGCTCATGGCGTCAGGAGCCCCAGTGCGCGGCGGGTCGCCGCGTCGAAACCCGGCCCGGTCTCGTTCTCGGCGAGCGCGAACCCGCCCGTTCCCGCATAGGTCCAGCAGGCCCAGGCAAAGCCGTGCGCCTCGGCGAGCTCGCGCATGTCGCGCAGCCAGTTCTCGCGCGCCGCCGCTCCCTCGGGCGTGCGCAAATAGGGCGTCCTGTGCACACCGAACTCGCCGAGCAGGATGGCATGGGCGGGCAGGCGCTGCGCGATGCGCCAGGCGCTCACCTGTCGAAAGGTTCTTTCGAGAGCCGATCGATCGAAGCCAGCATAGCGCGCCAATGTCTGCTTCGCCTGCCGTGCCTGTTCCAAAGCGGGGCCGTCGAGGTCGAGGCTGCCGATCCGCCGTTGGGTCGCCGCGATCATCGCTTCGGTTGATCGCGGCGCCGGATAGGCGATCGCGTTCAGTGCAAAAGCGGGATTGCCGCGCACGCCCTGGTGAGTGAACTGCCAGGGCGAGTAGTCGTGATAGGTGTAGATCAGGCGCGCATCACCTGCGAACGGGCGCATATCGAGCGCAGCCAGCGCCGTCGCCGAATTCATCGAGCCGCCGCCCAGCACGAGCGGCAGCGTCGCCGAGCCGCTACGCGCGGCTCTGTAGGCGGCTTCGAGCATGGGTTGCCAGGCTGCCTGCGGCAGCTCCGGCTCGTTCATGAGCTCGAATGCAAGCCGCGGCGCCTCGGCGGCCGCCCTGTCCTGTGCGAGTTGCCCCAGGCGAGCGGCCAGGCGCTGCTGCAAGGCCAATACGGCCCGGAAGTTCGGCGTATCGACGCCCGCCGTCAGCGCAGCGGGCCGGTAAACCGGATTCATCGCGCTCGGATGCAGGTCGACGATCACGCCGAGATCGGCGCCGAGGAGGTCGTGAACCGTGCCGATGAGGCGCTCGTCGAGCCGGTCGCGAGCCGTGCCGGAGAAGGCCAGGAACGGGCCGACATCGACGGCCAGGCGCACGAAATCGAAGCCCGCAGCGCGGATCGCTTGCCGCTGCACCTGATCGAAGCGAAAGCGCGGCGCCGCGAATGGCGCATCGCCATAGGAACCTTCGGCGCCGACATCAGCCCATCCCCAAGCGTGCGAGACGCCGATGCCGCGGCGAAACAACGGGATGTCGCTGCCGGGTCCACTTGCCGCTGGCAGGGGGCCCGAAAAAGGCGAGCGTCGCGATACCGCCGAGGTCGCCGAGAACGGATCGGCGGCTCGTCATGACGCCGCCTCCCAGCTGCCGCGCGGTCCGGGATAGCGAGCCGTCAGGGCGCCATCGAGAATGCTCATGTCGTCCCGGTCCGCGAAGGGCGCGGCCAAGCCCCGCAGCGAAGCCTCACGAAGCGTGGAACCGATCGTTCGCGACGGCACGAAACGGATATCGCTCCAGCCTTCGGCCTCGAAGCTGCGGACATAATCGGCGGGGCGCTGCCGGTTCGGCTGACCGGGAAACCGGAAGAGCCGGTAGATCGTCTCCGGGTAGCGATAGATGTTGTTCGGATCGCGCTCGCGGATCCAGCGCGAATGCGTCTGCAGGTCGATGATGTGGACGCTGTCGCAGCCGGGCCGGGCGACCTGCGTCAGGCCCGCGATGGCCTGCGCAGGGTTGTCGTAGTGCTCGAAGGCAGCGCAACTGACGATCAGGTCGAAGCTCCGCCCCTGCGCCAGGCGCGGGATGTCGAAATCCCGCCCAACGGCATAGCCGAACTCGCGCGCGTCGGGGGTACGGGCGATGGTCCGGGCGCGGTCCCTGTCGGCCTCACGACCTTCGAGAAAGCGATCGAGCAGCTTGTCGTAGACGGCGGAGTCCTCGCCGTCGGCGAGGTCGAAGACGTCGATGGCGTGATAGGAACGCGCCCCGAGCGCCAGAAAGAGCACGCCGTTGCCGCGCGAGGCGCCGGGGCTCAGCTCCAGCACGTCACGCCCGCGCAGATCGACATGCGGCGGCAGGAAGCGGCGCAGCGAGGCGAAGATGTCGATGAGATAGGCGACCTTGCCCTCCTCATCTGATTTCTCCACGCGGTTCGGTGTGGTGTAGCCGTGCAGTTTGTTCTTGCCCCAGGCCAGGCCGAGGAAACCGAGGCCGAGGATCGTCATTTCGAGGTTTCGCAAGGCAGGCGTCATCAGCGGCCTCCGAATTCGATGCGTGTCCGCAGCCCGGCACCGCCACGGCGCACACTGTCCGGCTGCCAGCCGAGGAGCGCGCTCTCGTAGACGTCCATGGTGCGCTCGACGATCGCGCCCCAGCCGAAGGAATCGAGGACCCGGGCAGCGCGCTCGGCGCCCTCGGCGGTGTTGGGCGCGGCGAGCTTCGACCGCATCGCATCCGCGAGCGCGTCGATTCTACCCAAGGGGAAATAGCTGGCCGTCCCGAGGTCGAGCGCGAGATTGGCATCGATATCGCTCGCCAGGCAGGGCGCCCCGTAGCTGAGGGCCTCGAGCAGCACCATCGGCATGCCTTCATGGCTCGAGGGGAGGACGAACAGGGCCGCGTGCTGATAAAGTTGGGATAACGCTTCGCCGCGCTGGAAGCCCGCCATCACCACGCCGGGCGTCGCTGCGGCCGCGGCCTCGACGGCACGCTGATAGGGTCCGGCGTGATCGGCCGTGCCGGCGATGACGAGCTTGAGGCCGGGATCGTTCAGGCGCGCAAAGGCGTTGATCAGATCGAGATGGCGCTTCTCTTCGACAATCCTGCCGACGCTCAGAATATAGCGACCCGGCATGAGCTGGATGCGGTCGAGATAGGACGTATCCAGCTTTGGGAACGGGTTTTCGACGCCGTTGGGGATGAAGATCGCGCCCACGCTGAACTTTCGGCGGACGCTGTCGACGATCACTTTCGAGACGCCGATATTCGCGTGGGAGAACAGCATCCCCATTGCTTCGCCGGTCCGCAGGATGGACTTGGCGAGGCGCCCCCATTTCTGGCGTTCGTAGTCGAAGCCGTGATGCGTCACCACGACATGGAGGCCAAGCAGGCGTGCGAACGGGGTCAGCAGCGCCGGCCCGATCGCGTGGATATGCACGAGGTCCGGATTCCGCCCGGCCGCGACGATGAGACCCAAGGCGGTATGCGCCAGCGCCTCAAAACTCCGCGATCGCGGCGCCCAGACCGGCGTGACCGTGACGCCTTTCCAAGTATAGGGTCGTTGCGAGGGAAGATACGGCGCACGGCCGAGCACCTCGACTTGCCAGCCCCGTTCCGCCAGGCGCGCCGAGATCGCAGCGACGTGGGTTTCGACCCCTCCTTGAATCTCGGGGACGCCGCGCAAGCCGACGAAGATGACCTTCCGTTCGGGCGGGCTCGCGCTGATTGGCGGGATCAGGGTGTACATCAGCCGAGCGCCTCATAGAGAGCCGTGGTGCGTTCGCGGTATTGGGCAGGCGAAAACTCCCGGCTGACCCAAGCGCGGCCGGCCGCGCCCAACCCGGCGCGTGCGCTGGGCGATAGGCTCGCGAGGGTGGCGAGAGCCTCGGCGAGCATGGCGGGATTGCCCGGTTCCACCAGGATGCCGGTCTCGCCATCCGCGACCAGTTCCGGAATGCCGCCGATCCGCGTGCCGATGACCGGGCGCCCGAGCGCATAAGCCTCCAGGATGCTGATGGGCGCGTTCTCGTACCATTCCGAGGGGAGAACCAGCGCCAGAGCCTCGCCGATCAGCCGCTTCAGCTCGAGCTTGTCGAGATGGCCTGTGAAGGCGACATCGGCGCCGAGATCCCATGCCAGATGGCGCAGGGTCGTCTCTTCGGGGCCGGTGCCGGCCAGGACCAGTCGCTGGCCCGACAGCGCGGCGGCACGCACGAGCGTGGCCAGCCCCTTCTCCGGCGCGAGCCGCCCCGCATAGACGAGATAGTCGCCCTCCTGAGACGCAGGCGCATACTGGCTCGTGTCGATGCAGTTCGGGATGTAGGCGATGCGGCTTGCGTCCCATCCCCACTCCACCAGCTTGTCGCGGTAGAAGCGGCTCGGGGCGACCAGGCGGTCGATCGTGTCGCGATAGAGGCCGAAGCTTCGATGAACCAGCGTCTCCAACAGGACGAGTCCGCTCACCAAGGCTGAATCCTTGACGCAGCGACGGAGCAGGACGTTGTGGATGCGGCCGCCATGGCAGCGCTCGCAGACGCGGCCCTGGCTCAGCATCTTGTAGGCCGGGCAGGCGATCTTCAGATCGTGGGCCGTCATCACCAGCGGCACGCCCTCGGCCTTGAGCGCGCCGAAGATCGACGGCGAGATGTGGTGGTAGACATTGTGGGCGTGCGCCACTGTCGGACGTACCCGCCCAGTCAGGGCGCGGATCTTCCGGCGGGCCTCCAGCGAGAAGATGATCTTGACGGCCTGCCTCGCCTTCGTGAGCGGCCCGCCCGCCCCGCCATATTCGATCTCGGAGACGAAGTAGTCGGACCAGGGACTCGGCAGATTGGCGGGGTGCTGCATCGCGAACGGCACCACGTCCCAGCCCGCTGCCTCGAACAGGTCGATATGGTCGAGAAAGACGCTCTCGGCGCCGCCGCGTCGATAGAAGTAGTTGTTGATGGCCAGGAGCCGCCGGGGGCGCGTCATCTCGCCTGCTCCCGCAGTCCCATGCGCTCGAGCGCCGCGTCGACGGTCAACACATGGCAGCCGCGAGCGAGCGCGTATCCGACGAGCAGCCGGAAGCTGGGCGGCGTGCAGCCATAGGGCGTCGGCCTCGGCGAGATGTCGTGCGTGAAGAAGATCAGCCAGCCGGGGTTGGCGACGAGCGCCTCGATCCAGCGAGCCAGTCCCAGGACATGCTGCTGCGGTTGCCGGATTTCGACCGCCCGAAGGAAAGTCGGGTCCGTCGGCCCGCGGTTGATCCCTTCGCCTGCCGCACGGCAGGTCCGGAAGGCGTTGGCGAGGATGCCCCGTTTGCCGAAGGAACCGCTGTTGAAGGGGTAGGCGAAGTTGCGCCGGCCCGGCTGTGGATCGATCGCGTCGAGGTAGCGCGCATTGCGAGCCAGATCCTCGACGAGGGCACTACTGTCGACGTGCCGCAGGTCCCGGTGCGCATAGCTATGGCAGCCGATCTCGTGGCCGCGCGCCGCGAGCTCCCTGCAGCCCGCCAGATCGATCAGGGTGCGATCCGGCTCGATGCGCCCTTCCAGGCTACCGGAAATGTAGAATGTGCCACGCGCGCCGTCCGCTTCGAGGATCGCCGCGCCCAGATCGAGAGCGGAAGCGGGCACGTCGTCGAAGGTGAAGGAGACGATCGGCTCGCGTGTGGGAACCTCCATGACTTGCCACGGCGCGGCCCGGATCAGCCGGTTCTCGAGGCGGCTGGCGTACTGATCGATCAGCGCCGGCAAGCGGGCAGTGCGTTCGGACAGGGCGGGAAACGTGGCCGCGCTAGGCATGGGCAGCCTCCATGCCGCGGCGATAATGTGCCGGTTCCCGGATTTCGTGCGCGTTTGCCTGGAGATGAAGGCCGAAGATCGCGATGACCAGCATGAACCAGATCAGGCTGCCCGACTGGAAGAACAGGCTCTCGACGCAACCCGCCAGAATTCCATAGAGCCAGATCCGCACGAAGAGGCGCGTCAACGCCGGATCGTTCGCCGTGGCCTCCGCCCGGGCTATGTCCCGCAGCGGCAGCCAGACGAGCAGAACCAGCGTCAGGACGAGACCGGGAAGGCCCGTGGTGATAGCCATATCGAGATAGGCGTTGTGGCCGTTGAAGGCGGCGAAGGCCCAGCTCGTCGCCGCGCCGCCCTTATGGACCATGTCGTCGGTCTGCCAGAACAGCTGGAAGCCGTAGCCGGTCAGCGGGTTGTCGATGGCGGCGGCGGCGCCGATCTTCCAGATATCGATGCGGTTGGTGAAGGTCGGGTCGATGCCGAGTTGCGCGACCAGATCGCGCATGGCTGGTGATACCGAGCAGCCGATCGTCAGGATGTTGACGGCGGCGATCCCCAGAACGACCATCGGGATCCTAATGGCCCGCCACCGCTCGAAAATCCAGGCGATGGCGAGAATGCCAGGCAGGGCCGCAATGGCGGATTTTCCACCGGTATGGCTCAGGAAAACGACCGCAAGCAGCGTCATCACCCCGCCGACGATCCGGCGGCCGGTGCTGAACAGATAAAGTCCGACGAAGCTGATGATCACCATCGCCGCGGCCGCGACGTTCTTGTGGGCGAAATGGCCGCGCCAGAGCCCGGCGTTCATTGGCTCGCGGATCTCGCTGGCCTGATGGATCGCAAGCCGCGGCATCAGCGCGACGCCGAGATAGGCCAGCCCCAGGGCACCCAGGCAGCAGAGGGTGAGCATGCCGGCAAACTGGCGTTCCGAGCGCGGCAGCAGCAGCAGGATGCTGCCATTCACGATGGTGAGCGTCGCCAGGAAGACGCGCTTGAACGAGAGGTCGGGTTGCGACGAGACGGCCGAGACGATCGCGAACCAGAGGAACAGCACGATCAGGATGCCGCGCGGACGCGCGACCAGGTGGCGCGCCGGCGAACAGAAGACCGTCAGCCACAGGGCCGCCGTCAGGCCGAGATAAATGACCTGGTTGAGCGTGTTTGACTTAGCCGTCGCGGCGTCGTTCGTGCCGGCCGCCGACAGGTCGATGAACGGCGTCAGCGTGACCAGGTAAAACAGCAGCGTCGCCGTGAAGAGCAGCGCCCGAAGGGTGCCGGTAGTCGACCGCTCGCGCCTCTCTTGCGTCTGGATCATGGCACTGCGCTCCTGCCGGGCCGAAGCTTGCCGAGATAGCCAAGGGCCATGAGCGCGCTCGCTGAGAGAAGTAGGCCCAGCGCCATGCCCGCCGCAGCCGCGACGACCGGGCGAGGCGGCCAGGTCGAGCGCGATGGAGCAGCTGCGGCCGTGATGACGCGGACATCTGTCGCGTCGATCTGCTGTCGCTGGGCGGCCTCGCCCGCCCGGGTCAGGAAGGTCTGGTAGAGCGCGGTCTTGGCGCTTGCGTCACGCTCGAGCTCCCGCAGTTTCACCTGGGCCTGATCGTCGACGGAGACGCTCCCGCGCAGCGTGCGCGTCTCCCCGGTCAGCGCGTCGAGCGCCTTTCTGGCTTGGTCGACGTCGATGCGGGCGGCGCGCCGAAGTCGCTCGGTTTCGGATATGATCGCCTTGGCCAGGGCATCGGCTTCGGCCAATATGTTCACCAGCGAGGGGTGGCGCGGCCCCAGGGTCTTGCCGAGCGCCGCAACCTGCCGGCGCAGGGCTGCCTCGTCGGCGAGCAATCCGGCCAGGGTCTGAGACTGGACGCCACCGCCTTGTGCGCCGTGCTGTAAGACCGCACGCGTGACCTCGTCGTAGCGTGTCTCCGCTTCGACCAGCCGTGCTTTGGCATCGGTCAGCTTGGCGCTCATCTGCTCCAGGGCTTCCCCGCTGAGTGGCTGCTTCGAGGAACCCTGCTGGAGACCATTGGCGCGGCGGAAAGCTTCGACCCGGTCTTCCGCCTCGGTCGCTGCGGCCTTGATCTCGCCGAGCCGGGCGGTCAGCCCTTGCGCCGCACGCCCGACCCGCTCCGCATCGGCCCGCACGACCTCCTCGCGGAAGGTCTCGGCGACGGCATTCGCGAGCCGCGCCGACATGGCCGCCTCGCTCGCCCAGACCGACAGGGATACGACATAGGACCGCTCCTGCCGGGCAAAGGTGATGCGTTTCGCCAGGATGGCGGCGAGATCGGACCCGTCGGCAGGCGACTGTTGATCGAAAGCACCCCACAAGCTGAACAGGGATGGTTTGCTCGTGAATTCCGGCTCGGCTTTCAGAGCGAGCTCGTCGACGACCCGGCGCAAGACGTTCCCCGAGGCGATCATCCTCATCTTGCTCTCGACATCCAGGATCTGGCTGTCGCTCTGGATATTCGTTGCGTAGAGGTCGTTCGGAGCGATCAGCAGGTTGGACGGCGCGATCGTCAGCTCCGTCGTCGCCTTGAAGCGCGGCGTCAGCAGAAATGTGACGCCCACGGCCGCGATGGCGCCGACGAGCGCTGCGACCAGCATCCAGAGCCAGCCGCGCAGTAGCCAGCCTAGGGCTTGAGTAGCGCTGATCGCCCGGGCGGGCGGGGCCGCCAATTCGACAGCTCGTCGAAAAGGAGCCTCATCCTCGCGCCGCATCTTGCTGCTGTCGGTTGTGAGGTACATCTCGGCCTGCGTCAGTGTGAGTGTGCATTTGCCTTGGACATCACGGAGCTTTGTTCGGGCCACGCAGACCGAGTTCCGAGAGCCGAGAAGAAATGCCGCGGTCTCTCGAAGTGACGGGGGCGGCCAGATACGTGCGCCTGCTCCGATGCGTTTGCGTCACCTGCCGCGTGGGGGATCGGAATAAGCCTGACGGCCGCAATCGTGACCATGTCTCTCCCCATATCCGCGAATTTTCTCGGACTACATCTATAGGTTGTGATAATCTCCGATCATTAAGAAAACACAACCTTAGGTAGTTATCTCAATTAAACGTTAACCCTACCGGGAGGTCCTCGCGTCGGTGTCGAGGTGCCCTGGTACTTCCGCAAATCGGGGGATTTCTTGGCAATCAGCGAAGAGAATGTGGGCGGAGGAACCCGGTTCGCCCGTCCAATCCTCGTCAACTACCTGCTGTCGAGCGGCTCCCTGGCCATGGCCAGCCTGTCACAGCTCGTGACCTTCGCGCTTCTGGCGCGCTCGCTCGGGCCGACCGAATTCGGCCTGTTCGTCCAGGTTTCGGCGGTGATCGCCGTGGCGGTCCAGCTCTGTGGCCTTGGCGCCTCCGACTGCCTGCTGCGCACGGTCTCGCGAGAGCCCGAAAGCTATGCGAGCCTGCTTGGTCACAATCTTCTTTTGATTGGCCTCAGTGGTGCCGTCCTCGTCGTCGGCGGTATTGCGGCGATGTCGTCCTGGATCCGCCTGAGCTCCGGCCCCGCTGTCGATGCGCTGACCCTGACGTTGCTGTTCTTCGGCAATGTGGTTCTCGTGCGGGTGATCTTCCTCGTCGAGACTGTATTCCTCAGCCTCGGCCGGGTTCATGCGGCCAATCATGCGGTCGTCGGCTTCGCTGTCGCGCGCATGGCCACCGCGGCTCTCGCCTGCCTGGCGTTCCAGGTCTCGAGCCTGTCGGAATGGGCGCTCTGGCAGTGCGGCGGAAATCTTCTCTACGCCTTGGTCGGGGCTGCATGGCTCTCGCCCCTCGGCCGGCCCCGGTTCAAGATTCTGCGCGAGGAGCTGCAAGCTGGCCTGCTTTTCAGCTCGCAATTCGTCGTGCGGGCGGTCCGTTCCAATGTCGACCTGTTGGTGATCGGTCTGTTCACCCCAATCGAGACGGTCGGAAGCTACGGTGTTGCCAGACGGATTATGGACAGCAGCTATCTCTCAATCGATGCCCTCAACCGGCTGATCTATCCGCGCCTGGCGAGAGAGAGCCGCGGCGGCATGCATCTCGCCTTGCCGACGGCCAAACGGGCGCTGATCGCGGCGCTCGCCCTCGGCATGACGACGTTCGCCATCCTGTTCATGTTGGCGCCCTGGCTTCCGGCCTTGTTCGGCCGTGACTATCACGATCTTCCGTTCTTCGTGCGCTGCCTTTCGGGCACCATTATCCTCGTCGGTGCCTGGGCGGCCGCGATCGACCTGCTGGGCGCTTCGGGGCGTCAGGATGCGAGGGCTTGGATCCTGAACGGCGCCAATTTGCTGGGCAGTGTCCTCATCGCTGGGGCGACATGGCTGGCGGCGCCGATCGGCACCTTCATCGCGCTCTACACCATCGACGGCACCATCGTCGTGGCCGCGTGGCTCGTGCTGCTCCGCTTCGCACGACGCAGCCGCTTGCAGGCGGATGAGCTGGCCCGAGCAAGTCCCTTGCTCTCATGATCCGTCACTGACGATCCGGCTCTCGATCCAGGCGTCCGGTGCCTTCCGCGCCTGGACGAAGCCGAGTGGCAAGGCGGCGGCGTGGAACAACCAGGCGACGACCGCGTACAGCCCGAGCGACAGGCTGCGCTGCCGCAGGCTCATCATGCCGACGATGCCGGAGGTCAGGATAGCATCGAGCGCGAGCCCCAGTGCCGGGCTCGGCATCGCGAAGGGCAGCACGATCATCGCAATCAGCCAGAGATAGACCGCAGCCCAGAGTTTCAGCTCCGGCAGGTCCTGGACCAGGCGCCGCCATTGCGGCTTGCCGAGCGCCGCGCGCAGCAGCTCGCCAATCCCGCGCAGATAGCCCGACTTCCAACGTCGCAGAAGCAGCGCATAGGCGTTGAGCGCGTGACCGAAATGGCGGACGAAACGGCGGTCGAGACGATGCAGGGTCCAGCCTCGCGCCCGCAACCTCACGCCGAGGTCGAATTCCTCGTAGCCGTGCAGATTGCGGTCCGAGAGATAACCGGCCTGCTCGATCGCCTCCCTGCGATAGAGGCCGCCACCGTTCATTCGGTCAATCGCGCCCGTCCGCTTCTCCGGCGAGATCCGGCGCCCGCGCCTGATGTATTCGAGGCTGGTATCGTTCATCTCCTCGACATGGCCCGTCACGCCGGCGGCGCGGGGATTGGCCGAGAGATAGGCGAAGGCTTCAGGCAGGAAGCCGGGATCGAGCAGCATGTCGCCATCCATCAGGCAGATGAGCCGCTCGCGGCTGTACTGGAAGCCGAGCTGCGGGCCGATACCGCAGCTCGGCCGAATGGCCGACTCGAGCTGGACGACACGGACGGGATAGGCTGCGGCGGTGGCGAGCGTGCGATCGCGCGAGCCGCCATCGGCGACGATGACCTCGCCGCCGATCCCTTCGAGCGCCGCCAGGACGCTCTCGATGGCGCTGCCGATCCGCGCCTCCTCGTTGAGTGTCTTCAGGATGACCGACACCGCCATCGCACACGCCTAGATCACGACGATTTTGGATCGAATCGATCCAAAATCACAGAACGTGATCGATTCTAAGAGTTCAGAGCAGGATTTCTGCGAAAACCGGTTCCCACTTTTTCGCATCCTGCTCTAGTGGAAATCGGTGAGGAGCCGGCTCCAGTCCTCACCGGCGAGGCCACCGACATAGACATCACCGCGTGCGACTGCGTCGTTGATCTCGGGAAGTCGCGTCAGCACGAAGGCGAAAGCCCGATGCCGGAAGACCAGCCAGCGCTGTAGCGAGAGTCCGGCCATCAAGGCGGACTGCGCACGGCCGCGCGCTTCGACATGGCCGGTATCGTCGAGATGACGAAACATTGCGCGAAGGACGACGGACTCCCGGCCGGAAAGCGACAGGATGTTGAGGACATGCGCGGTTCGCCCCGGCGCCGCATAATAGACAAAGCAGCCGATGATCCCTCCGTTACGGTCGACGACGGAGCGGATCGTGAAGGCGCCGAGGCGGGTGTTCTGCGCAGCCAGCGAGACCAGCCAGGAGAGCTCCTCCTCTGCCCAGAGAGGCCGCACCGCATAGTGCGCGATCAGCCGCGGCGCATGCGCGAGGAAGGTCGCAACGGACATCTCCACGACGCGCGCGGCGCCGGGCTCCCGCTGCGCCCTCTCCCGGCAGCAGACGCCGCAGCAGGCTGTCGAGAGGGCGCGCGAGAACAGGCAGGCCGAGACGCTTGCCGCGCAGGAAGCGCGCGGCGAAGCGTCCGGACAGGGCGCCGACAGGGCGGAAGCTGCGGGCCCATTCGAGATTCTGCAGGGGGATGGGCTTGCCGCCGATCGCGAGGAGATGGTTGCAGCTCGTCGGCGAGGCGCTGTCGCAAAAGGCGAAATCGGCACGCCTCGGCCGCAAAGCGAGGATAAGCTGCGCCGCTCCGACCGCCCCCTTGTCGGTGTCGGTCATGAAGACGCCGAGAAGCCTTCCGGGCAGGACGTTTCCGCAGGCGACGAAACGCATCGGCACGGCCAGCAGCGCGCTCCGGATACGCCCGTCCTGCTGCTCGTAGACCTGCGTGCCCGTCGTCTCGTCGTAGGACGGAGACTCAAGAGTCAAAGTTCGCAGGTAGTCCTGAAGCTCGGGATCCGCCGGTTTGTCGGCTCCTCTGAAGATCTTCAGAAACAACCGGGCGACGGCCGGTACATCGGGCGATCGCATCGGCCTGACCGCTCCCTTGCGTGAGGGGCGCTCGCCGACAGGAGCTTGCGGTTCGAGTAGCGACATCTAGACCGCGATCGTCAGGATCGGACCGCGGGGTGGGTTCGATGTGAGGATGGGGCAACCGGACATCGTAACCTGCCTCATCATGGACCAGGCGCGTCTGCGTCCAAATTAATGGCGTATCTCATGTTATACAACTTATACGAGTATAATCGTGAGCGATGCGTAAAGCGTCCACGACCGAATGCCGGGCGTGCTCGGCGTCACCTGTTCGGCGCTCTTGGGCGGACCTACGGCTCCCACGCATCAGGCCTTGGGCGCAGAGCCTAGCGTCCGGTCGTCAGCCGAGACGTGGCTCGGCGCATCAGGTCGAGCAAATGCATGGCGGCGGGGGGTCAATGGCAGGTCGGCACGCCGGACCAGGACCAGCGGCGGCGCCGTCAGCTCTTCCCCGACCCGGATCGTGGTCAGCGCCTTCCCGGTCATCTCGAAGCGCTCCCATTGCGCCGGGACCATTGCCAGGAGGTCGCTGTTGGCGAGGCAGGTCAGCAAGGTCAGCGCCGATTGGCTTCGCACGGCGAGCCGCGGCGGCGGCAGGCCGTGGCGGGCGAAGAAGGCGTTGATCTCGTCGCTGGCATCGGCGGTGATCGAGGTCGTGACCCAGTCCTGGCCGACGAGTTCGCGCAATGAGGTCGCCGCCGCCAATGGGTGGCCTGCGCGGCACAGCACGATGCGGCGGTTGTGGAACAGCACCTCCCGGCTGAGTTGGGGGACGGGCTGCGCACCGCCATCGGGGCCGATGTAGAAGTCGACCGTGCCGTCGCGCAGGCGTTCTTCGAGAGTGGGGTAAAAGCCCTCGATAATATGCAGCCTGATGTCCGGATAGCGCGCGCGGAACGGCCGCAGGCTCGGCGGCAGCAGTGCGAGATGGGCCGCGATCGAAAGCCCTACTGTCACGGTGCCCGTGCCCGCTCCACGCAATTGCTCGACCTCTTCGCGCGTGCGCCTGATCTCGGTCAGGATCGACCTGGCGCGGGTCACGAAAGCCTCGCCCAGCGGCGTCGCGACCACGCCGCGGGCGCGGCGTTCGAACAGGGGGCGCCGAGCTCGCGTTCCAGCAAGGCGAGGCTGCGTGTCAGGGCCGGCTGGGCGATCTGCAGGTGCCGGGCCGCGGCGCGCATGCTGCCACGCTCGGCAATTGCCACCACCTCCTCGAAATGATCCAGCTTCATCGGCTCAGCCTCGCAACGCAGCTTATCGATACCGATTTGCTATCGCTCCTGCAATTTTGACATCTGTTCAGGTATCTGTGCCGGCGTTAGCCATTCCTCACGAACAAGGCAGCGGCCGCCCCGGGGAACCGGGAGATGGCCCTTTCGGGAGGAAGGCATGGAGATCATCAAGCCCGTATTCCATCACGTCACCTTCAAGACGAGCCGGCTCGACGAGATGGTGGCGTGGTACGGCACGGTCGTCGGCGCCAGGCCGAACTTCCAGGATGCCAACAATGCCTGGACGACCAATGACGAAGCCAATCACCGCGTCGCCTTCCTCTCGGCGCCCGGGCTCGGCGACGACCCCGACAAGCGCAGCCATAACGGCATGCACCACAGCGCCTTCGAGTATGAGAGCTTCGCCGACCTGATGTCGTCCTATGCCCGCTTGCGCGACGAGGGCATCCAGCCCGCCTTCAGCCTCGACCACGGCATGACGATCTCGATCTACTACAAGGACCCCGAAGGCAATTTCGTCGAGCTCCAGTCCGATACTTATGGCGACTGGAAGCAGTCGAGCGAGTGGATGCGCTCCTCGCCGGATTTCGCCGAGAATCCGATCGGCACCTTCTTCGATCCGGAGCGGGTCTACCAGGATCACAAGGCCGGCCAGAGCTTCGACGACCTGCACGCCGCGATGCGCCGCGGCGACTATCAGCCCGCCGGCACGCCCGATCTCGGACTGCCGGCGTGACGGGCGCTTCGCAGATCGCGGCGTCGAGGCTCGATCCACAGGATCGCGCGGCGATCGAACAATTGATCCAGCGCCATGCCTGGTTGATCGATCATGGCGCGGCGGACCGGATCGGCGAGCTCTTCTGCGAGGATGCGGCGCTCTATGGCATCGGCCCCGATAAGCTCGGCCGTGCTGCGATTGCCGAATGGGGCCGGCAGCGCGCCGCTTTGAGCGAGCGCCGCTCGCGCCATCTCCAGAGCAATGTCCTGATCGAGCCGCTTTCGCCGGAGACGGCGCGAGGCTGGGTCGCGCTGACGCTCTACCGCCATGACGGGCCGGGCGAAGGCCAGGCCGTGCCGCTGCTGATCGCCGAATACGCCGATTGCTACTCCAGGGAGCCGGACGGTTCCTGGCTCTTCGCCGAGCGGCGCCTTTCGGTGCTGTTCGGCGCCGCCTGACGATCCACGACACTCATCGCCTCGCTGCAGTGGCTGGAGGCGTCCGAAGAGGAGAAGATCCATGCGTCTCGCCACCATCCTTCGCGACGGCAAGCCCGCTCTCGCCGCTTATCGCGACACCGATCTGATCGATCTCACCAAAGCCGGCTCAGGCCTGCCGGAGAGCGTGATCGCCTTCCTGGAAGGTGGCGCCGAGGCTCGCAGCGCAATCGCCCGGGCGCTCGACAGTGCGCCGGCCGCGGCCTTGCTCGACCCGCGGGCCGTGACCTTCCTGCCGGTGGTGCCGCGCCCCGGCAAGATCATTTGCGTCGGCCTGAACTATGCCGACCACTCAGCCGAGAGCGGCTTCAAGCAGCCGGACTATCCGACGCTGTTTGGCCGCTTCTCCACCAGCCTGATCGGCCACAAGGCACCACTGATCCGGCCGAACCTTTCCGACCAGCTCGACTATGAAGGCGAGATCGCGGCGGTGATCGGCCGGCGCGCCACGCATGTGCCCAAGGCGAGCGCGCTCGACCATGTCGCCGGCTACGCCGTCTTCAACGAGGGCTCGGTCCGCGACTACCAGTTCAAGGCGCCGCAATGGACCGTCGGCAAGAACTTCGACGGCACCGGCGCCTTCGGCCCGGCGCTGGTGACATCGGACGAGCTCCCGCCGGGCGCGCGCGGCCTCAAGCTCACGACCAGGCTCAACGGCGAGACCGTGCAGAGCGCCAGCACCGACGACATGGTCTTCGACGTCGCGACCCTGATCTCGATCATCAGCGAGGCGATCACGCTCGAGCCCGGCGACGTCATCGTCACCGGCACGCCGGCCGGCGTCGGCGTCGCGCGCAAGCCGCAGCTCTTCATGAAGCCCGGCGATGTCTGCGAGGTCGAGGTCGAGGGCATAGGCCTCTTGGTCAACCCGATCGCGCAGGAAGAGGCCAAGCGGGCCGCGGCCTGACCCCGGCACCTGGCGGAGCGAGCATCGTGAGCAAGAGCGGCAACGACATCGACGTCCTGATCGCCGGAGCCGGGCCGGTCGGCCTCGCGGCCGCGATCGAGCTCGGCCAGCGCGGCATCCGCTGCCTGGTGGTCGAGCGCAACGACCGCGTCGGCTATTCGCCGCGCGCCAAGACCACCAATGTCCGCACCCGCGAGCATTTGCGTCGCTGGGGCATTGCCGACAAGCTGCGCGAGGCCTCGCCGATCCCGCCGGACTATCCCTCCAATGTCGTCTTCGCGACGCGGATGAACGGTCCCGAGCTCGCCCGCTTCACCAATGCGCTGAACGGCAGCCGCGCCCGCAACGACCTCTATTCAGAGGAGGCACAGTGGGTGCCGCAATATGTGCTGGAGGAGGTGCTGCGCCAGCACGCCTCCTCGCTGCCCGGCGTCACCGTCGCCTTCAACACGGAGCTCGCCTCCTTCGCCGATGACGGCCGCGGCGTGGTCTCGCAATTGAAGGATGTCGCGAGCGGCGCGGTCCGGGAAGTCGCCAGCGCCTATCTGATTGGCGCCGATGGCGCCCGCAGCGCCGTGCGCCAGGCCATCGGCGCAAAAATGCAGGGCGAGGGCGCCTTTTCGAAGAACTACAACATCATCTTCCGGGCGCCCGCGCTGGCAACCAGCCATGCCCATGGTCCGGCGATCATGTACTGGATGGTCAACGAGGAGGTGCCGTCGCTGCTCGGGCCGATGGACAGCGAAGGCCTCTGGTTCTTCATGGCGACCAAGCTGCCCAATGATGTCGATCCGGCGAGCGTCGATCCGGTCGAACTGATCCGCGCCGGCACCGGGCTCGCCGATCTCGAGATCGAGATTGTCGGCCTAGACCCGTGGGTAGCGCATCGCCTTGTCGCCGACCGCTACGAGAAGGGCCGCGTCTTCCTCGCCGGCGACGCCTGCCATCTGCACCCACCCTTCGGCGGCTTCGGCATGAACATGGGCATTGGCGACGCCGTCGACCTCGGCTGGAAGCTGGCCGCGGTGCTGCAGGGCTGGGGTGGGCCGGAGCTGCTCGCGAGCTACACGGCCGAGCGGCGAAAAGTGCATGAACGCACCATCGCCGAGGCGGTGATCAATTACGGTGCGGTCGGCAACCAGCTCGTCCGCCCGGGGCTCGAGCAGCCTGGCCCGCTCGGCGAGGCGACGCGGCGCGAGGTCGGCGAGATCATCGAGGCGACCAAGCTGCGCGAGTTCCGCACGCTCGGCATCGTGCTCGGCTCGCGCTACGAGGATTCGCCGATCATCGTGCCGGATGGCAGCGAGCCGCCGGTCGAGCACTTCATGCTCTATGTGCCCTCGGCCCATCCCGGCTGCCTTGCGCCGCATCTCTGGCTCGCCGACGGCTCCTCGCTTTACGACCATTTCGGGCAGGGCTTCACGTTGCTTGCGACCTCCGGGGACGGAGCGGAGGCTGCGCCGCTGAACGCCGCCGCCGCCCGTCTCGGCCTGCCGCTGAAGCTCTTGCTGCCGGGTGACCAGCGACTGCCAGCGCGCTATGGCGCGCGCTTCGCACTGATCCGGCCGGACCAGCATGTCGCCTGGCGCGGCGATGCACTTCCGGCCGATTGCGAGGCCTTACTGGCCCATGTGACAGGCCGAACGACGAAGGCGGCCGCGGCGCAGGTTCCAGCTACGGCGGCTTAACAATCAGAACAACAAACCGGGGAGGACAACATGAAATGGGGAGTCATCGGTGCCTTGATCGGCGCTGCGCTTGCGGTCTCGCTCGCGAGCTTCGGAGCCGTGGCACAGACGGTCGAGCTCAAGGTCTCGCATTACCTGCCGCCCAACCACCAGATGCACAAGCAGCTGGAAGCCTGGAGCGCGGAGCTGGCAAAGCGATCCGACGGCCGGCTCAAGCTCAGCATCTTCCCAGCCGCGCAGATGGGGCCGATGCCGCGGCAATACGACCTCGCCCGCACCGGCGTCGCCGACATCGCCTTCTTTCTGCACGGCGCGCTGCCGGGCCGCTTCCCGCTGACCGAGATCTCGCATCTGCCCTATGCGTTCAACCGCGGCGAGGGCGCCACTGCGAAGGCGCTCACGACGGCCGAGGCCTCCGGCATCCTGACCGAGCTATCCGGCAAGCTCGCGGCCGAGCACGAGGGCACCAAGCTGCTCTATTTCATCGCGACGCCGACGCTCAGCCTGTTCTTCAACAGGCCGGCGGTGCGGAGTCCCGCCGGCATGCGCGGCCTGCGCATGCGCCATAACGGCCCGATTGCCTCCGCGATTCTCGAAGCCTGGGGCGCGACGCCGGCTGCCGTGCCGCCGGCGGAGCTGTCCGACTCGCTCGCCAAGGGCACGATCGCCGGCATGTTCTTCAATTACGAGGCGGCGAAGTCCTTCCAGATGGCCGAGAGCGTCAAGTCGGTGACGCAGCTCAATGCGGCCGCCGGCACCTTCGCGCTGGTGATGAACGCGGAAAAGTACAAATCCCTGCCCGACGACCTGCGCAAGCTGATCGACGAGACGACCGGCCCGGCAGCCGCCCGCAAGGTCGGTGCGATCTACGACCTGGCCGAGGAAGAGGGCCGCGCCTACCTCCGCGCCGCGAACACCGAGCTTCCGGAACTCACGGGACCGGAGCGGGCAGCTTTCGAGGAGCTCGCCAAGCCGATCACTGCGAGCTTCATCGCCAGGGTCGAGGCCAAGGGTATCAAGGCGAAGCCGTTCTACGACGAGCTACGCGCTGCCGTAACCGGTGCGAAATGAGCGCCGGCAAGCTTCGCCGCTTCGATCCGGCGCGGCTCCTGACCGCTGCCGGCGCGCTGGCTCTGGCCGTGATGCTGCTTTGGACGATGGTCGACATCGCCGCCCGGCTCGCCTTCAACAAGCCGCTGCACGGCACGCTCGACCTGGTCGAGGTCACGCTGGTGCTCGTCGCCTTCCTCGCCCTGCCCGAATGCTTCCGGCGCGACGAGCAGATCAAGGTCGATCTCTTCGACACCATAGTCCGCCCACGGACGCTGGCGCTGATGCGGCTCGCGGGCGAGATCGCGACACTCGCCTTCCTCGCCTTGTTGGCCGTGACCCTGATCCAGCCGCTCGCCGACGCCTACCGCTTCGGCGA
Organism: Bosea vestrisii; assembly: GCF_030144325.1. Lineage (NCBI taxonomy): Bacteria > Pseudomonadati > Pseudomonadota > Alphaproteobacteria > Hyphomicrobiales > Alloboseaceae > Allobosea > Allobosea vestrisii. The sequence continues at coordinate 3,942,823 of NZ_CP126307.1, forward strand.
CCAGAAGCCTGACCTGCCGGTGCCGGTCTTCCTGTTGCTGCTGGCGATCGAGTTCGCGCTGGTCGTCTCGGTCTTCGTCGTGCTCGGTCGCATAATCGGGCAAGTCCGCACGTTCCCGCGCTCTGCCGGCGCTGTCGCCTCGCCTCCTGCGGAGCTGCACGGCAACAACGGGGCAGCGTCATGAGCGCGACCTCCATCGGCCTGATCGGCATGGCAACGCTCGTCGGCATGATCATGGCGCGTATCCCGGTCGGCGTGGCGCTCGGCCTGGTCGGCTTCGTCGGCTATGCCGCCATCGACGGCTTCGCCAAGGCGCGCCTCGTCTTCGGCGCCGTCCCGCTCGAACTCTCCTCCGCCTATGCGCTCTCGGTGTTGCCGCTGTTCACGCTGATGGGCGCGCTGGCGACCATGGCCGGCCTGTCCGGCGACCTGTTCAGGGCGAGCAATGCCGTCTTTGCCGGCATGCGCGGCTCGCTCGCCATGGCGGCCGTCGGCGCCTCGGCCGCCTTCGGCGCGGTCTGCGGCTCGTCGCTGGCGACTGCCGCGACGATGAGCCGGATCTCGATCCCGGAAATGCTGAAGGCCGGCTACTCGCCGGCGCTGGCGGCTGGCGTGGTGGCCGCCGGCGGCACGCTCGGAATCCTGATCCCGCCTTCGCTGATCCTGATGATCTACGGCATCATTGCCCAGCTCTCGATCATCAAGCTCTTCGCCGCGGCCCTGATCCCCGGGCTCGTCCTGACCGCGCTTTATCTCGTCACGGTCTGGATCTGGGTGCGGCTGCGGCCCGAGGCCGCGCCGAAGCTGCCGAGCCAGAGCAAGATGCAGGCGCTGCGGCTCGTCCTCAACATCTGGGACGTGGCGGCGCTCTTCCTCGTCACCTTCGGCGGCATCTATCTCGGCTGGTTCAGCCCGACCGAGGCCGCCGCCGTCGGCGCCTTCGGAGCACTGCTGCTCGGCCTGCTGCGCAAGGGCTTTGCCCGCGGCGATATCGCGACCGCCTTCACCGAGACGACGCGGATCACCGCCAATCTCGTGCTCATCGTGCTGGGATCGACGATCTTCGCGTATTTCGTCGTGCAGACCGGCATGGCGCAATCGGTGGTCAAGGGGATCACGGCGCTCGGCCTGTCGCCGCTGACGGTGATGCTGCTGCTGATCGCCTTCTATGTCTTCCTCGGCTGCTTCCTCGAGGGCATCGGCATGGTGTTGGTCACGGTGCCCGTGCTGCTGCCATTGGTGCTGTCGACCGGCTATGATCCGATCTGGTTCGGCGTGCTGCTGGTCATCGTCGTCGAGATCGGGCTGATCCACCCGCCCGTCGGCATGAACCTCTTCGTGATCCGCACCCAGGCGCCCGAAATCAGCCTCGGCGCGATGTATCGCGGCGTCGTGCCGTTCCTGGTCGCACCCTTCATGCTGATCGCCATGCTGCTGGCCTGGCCGGATCTGGCGCTGTGGCTGCCCCGGTCGCTGTCACTCAATTAGCGCGCCGCTCTCGGTCCAGGCTTCGATCGCTCCCACGCCAAGGCGAGCGGCGCGCGAACGATCGAAGCGTCATGGAAGATGAGCTCCTGCCCCGGCGGCTACGATGTGCTCGTTCAGGCCTTGACGAAGGGCGGGCTTCAATACGCACTTGCCATTCGATGATATCAGCTTTGCCGGAAGAGGGCTTCGCCCGCCGACTCCGTTCTAGCTCCCCAGCGTTTTCGTTGATCAGTGACATGAACTCTGCCGCACGACATGATAACGGGATCGCTGTCGCTCCTGGCGACGCCGCCGGGCCGGTCGTCGTCCTGAGCGAGGCCCTGAGCTTCTGGGGCGGCGTCGATCCCGCCACGGGAGTGGTCATCGACGTGCACCATCCCTCGCATGGCGTCTTACTCGCCGGTGCGGTCGTGATGATGCCGAGCAGCCGAGGCTCCTGCTCCGGTTCGGGCGTGCTGCTGGAACTCGCGCTCTCGGGCAGGAATCCCGCGGCCCTGATCTTCGCCGGTCCGGAAGACACGCTGACGCTAGGTGCGATCGTCGCCTCGGAGATGTTCGGGCGACGCATCCCCGTCATTCGTCTTTCGGAAGCGGCCTTTGCCGCTCTGGCGGCAGCGACGGACGCGACGATCGCACCGGACGGCATATCGGCGGATGGCGGGCGCGCGCGGATCCCCCTTTCCGCGACAGCCCATGACGACCTGCAGCTTTCTCCTGCCGACCATCGCATGCTCGCCGGGGCCGAGGGGATCGCCGCCCGGCAGGCGATGCGCATCATCTGCGCCATGGCTCGCCAACAGGGCGCGGCCGACCTCATTGATGTGACGCGGGCTCATGTCGACGGCTGCATCTATGCCGGCCCGGCCAATCTGATCTTTGCCGAAAAGATGGAGGAGCTCGGAGCACGCGCTCGCGTCCCAACGACGATGAACGCCATCTCGATCGATCATGCGAACTGGCGCCGCCAGGGCGTGGCACGCGATTTCGGTGAACCTGCGACGCGCCTCGCCGACGCCTATGTCCGCATGGGCTGCCAGGCAAGCTTCACCTGCGCGCCCTATTCCCTGCCGGATCCGCCGGGTTTCGGAGAGGCGATCGGCTGGTCGGAATCGAATGCGGTGATCTTCGCCAATTCCGTGCTCGGAGCCCGGACGGCAAAGCATCCGGACTTTCTGGATTTCTGCATCGCCATCACCGGCCGGGCACCGCGCGCCGGGGCTTTCCTCGACGAGGGCAGGCGGGCGCGCCGCGTGGTCCGGGTCGACCTGCCGGATGGCGCGGATGCCTCGGCCTGGCCCTTGATCGGCTATCTCGCCGGCCTCGCCTCGCCCGATCGAATCCCGCTGATCAAGGGCCTCGCGAAGACACGGCCGACACGAGACGATCTCAAGGCGCTCTGCGCCGCCTTCGGGACGACCTCCGCCGCGGCCATGCTGCATGTCGAGGGCATCACGCCGGAAGCGGAAAGCCTCGGCGGCACTACCGAGGATGAGATTTTGGTGACGCGCGAAGACCTTGCTGCCGGCTGGCTCAAGCTGAGCAGCGGTCCCTCGGATGTCGATCTCGTCGCCATCGGCAGCCCTCATGCCTCCCTCGACGAATGCCGGGCTGTTGCGCAACGGCTCGATGGCCGCCCCCTCGCAAAGACCATCGCCGTGATCATCACGGCCGGGAGAGAGGTCGTGGCCGCAGCGGAGGCCGATGGCACGATGACGAGGTTGCGCGAGAGCGGCGTCGCCATCATTCCCGACCTCTGCTGGTGCTCGATCACGCGCCCGGTCTTTCCTGAGCAGGCCAAGGTCGTCCTGACCACCTCCGGCAAATACGCCCATTACGGGCCAGGGCTCTCTGGCTGCGTGGTGAGGCTCGGCACCCTCGACGACTGCATCGAGGCTGCTCTCACAGGTGTCGCACCCGCCCGCTTGCCGGGCTGGCTCGTCGGGGCTGTCGTGGTCTCGGCATGAACGCGCTGCGCCCGCCCGGCACGAAAATGCTTGGCAGGAGAAGTCTTTTTGTCTTGGACCGGGCATACGGCGCACGGTCTAGTCCTGCGAGAGGCGCATCCGCCAGCGCCATCGGAGAATTCGCCATGCCGCTCATTCGCATCGAGCCTGTCGAGGATCACGCCACGGGCCGCTTCGCGATCGAGATCTATTATCCGGCGGACGCAGAACGTCCGCTGGTCACGACGGCCCCCCGCTACAAGAGCGCCGCTGCGGCTGAACAGGACACGATCGCGATCCTCGCCTCGAACGCCAACAATCCCGCTCCGGAGGAGCCGGCCAACCGGCGGTAGCGGGTCGTCACACCGGCTCAGTCCGGCGCGACCTGATGCTGGAGCGCGATCTCGCGGCCCGAACGCGCCGATTCCAGGATCGCGAGGCAGACTTCGAGGGTCGCCATTCCCCAGGCGCCGGAGTGCAATGGCGCGATGCCGGACCTGACGGCCGCATAAAGCTCATCGATGACTTCGGCGCGGGGAACGGTCGGCGCCGGCAGCGCCTCCAGCCAACGGCTATCGTCGGCGTAGACCATCACACCCTCGGCCAGTGGGCGAAGGTCAGCCAGCTCGCAGCAGACCGTGATCGGCCCGAAATGATTGTGCCCGGGGGGCGCCATTGGCGCCGCGATAGCGCTTTTCGCCACGCCATAGGTGCGGGTATTCTTGAGCGCCGCCTCTTCCTCGGGCGTCGAAACCCCAGCCAACCCGCGCCGCGCCGTGCCGTAACTTTCGGGGTCGCGCCGCTGGCCCATCTCGCCGATCCAGCCGAGCTGCTCGTCGCTGTCATAGCGACCATAGCCGCTATAGGTCAGCGTCGCGCTGGCTCCGTCCGCGAAGACGAGGAGTGCCTGATAAGCGCCTTCCGTCGGGCGCGCCGGGTCGAAGCGGCCGGTTGTGGCGCGCACGGTCGAGACCAGCCCGCCACCCAGCAGCCGGACGATATCGACCTGATGGGCGCCCTGGCTGAACACCACGCCGCCGCCTTGCGCGGTATCGAGCTCCTCTGGCCGGCGCGGCCGGTAGAGGAAATCGGTGTGGTTCGAGGCCGTGATCATCCGGGCGCGGCCGAAGCGGCCCGAACGGATAAGCTCGGCGGTGCTGAGATAGGGCGCGTCGTAGGAATGGCTGTGCCCGACGAGGAGATGCACGCCGCCGACATCAGCCGCTTCGATCATCGCCTGGCAGTCGGCGATGGTCAGCGCCATCGGCTTCTCGACGAGGACATGCTTGCCATGGGCCGCGGCGAGGCGGACATGGGCGACATGGAACTGGTGCGGCGAAGCGATGTAGAGCGCCTCGACCGCATCGTCGGCGCAGAGCTTCTCGACACTGTCATAGCTGCGCGCCGGTGAACCCGCCTGGGAGAAATCGCTCTCGAACTGCCGGCGCGCCTCCTCACGCGGGTCGGCGGCGGCGACTAGCCGCACGAGGGGGTGATGCGCCAGGGTTGGCAGCATCAACATGAAGGCGCGTCCCAATCCGACGACGCCCAGACGTAGCGGTTCAGTCATCACAGGGATCCTAAAGGTCGAGCACGAGTTCGGCGGATTTCGCCCGCGATACGCAGATCATGATGTTACGGGCGCGCTCGTGCTCGGCTAGCGCCAGATCGCGATGGTCGGGATCGCCCGAGACGAGCCGTGTCCGGCAAGTGCCACAGGTGCCGCTTTCGCAGGATGAGGGCAGCACCTTGCCGGCCTCGCGCAGCAGCTCCAGGATCGACTTGTCGGCTGGCACTTCGAAGCGCTCTCCACTTTTCGCCAGCACGACGGTGAACGGCGCATTGTCTTCCGGCCGGGCCCTGGCCGCGCCGAAATCCTCGAAATGCACGGCGGCCGACGACCAGTGCCCGGTCATGTCCCGCACCGCCTCCATCAATCCGCGCGGCCCGCAGCAATAGAGATGGGCGCCTTTCGGCTCCTCCAGGATCGGCCAGAGATCATAAGCCTTGTCCGGATCGCCGCCGTCATGGTGGATCACCACCTTGCCGCGGAATTCCGGCGTCAGGAACTCGTCCCGGAAGGCCATCATCTCCGGGCTGCGCGTGAAATAATAGAGCTTGAACGGCTTGGCCCGCGTCGCCAGCAGATGCTTGATCATCGCCCGGATCGGCGTGATGCCGATGCCGCCGGCGATGAAGATATAGCTGGACGGACCGGGCTTCAGCGCGAAATCGTTACGCGGCGCCGTGATCGCGATCTCGTCGCCGACATGCGTCCTGTCGATCAGGCTGATCGAGCCGCCACGCCCGCCGAGCTCCTTCTTGACGGCGATGACGTAGTGATCGGCCTCGCCGGGATCGTTGCAGAGCGAGTATTTCCGCAGCTCGCCGTTTGGGACCCTGACGCCGAGATGGGCGCCGGGCGTGAACGGCGCCAGCGCCTTCCCGTCGGCAGGGCGCAGCTCGAACAGGCAGATGTCCTGCGCAACCATCTGCTTGTCCGCGATCGTGACCCGGATGGTCGCTGCTTCCTCGCTCATGTTCCCCTCCGCGAGCCGCTCTCGACAAGCGTTTCGAACCGGACTAATCTCACACTTAGATACCTAAGTAATTTAGCGCTGGCTAGTCCGAAGCGCTTTTTGGGAGGGGTCCGCATGCTCACCCGCGAAGAGAACGAACTGCTCTGCCGCGTCGAGGGCGACACTCCGATGGGCGGGCTGATGCGGCGGCACTGGGTGCCGGCGCTCCTCTCCGAGCAGCTCGTCGAGAGCGACGGGGCGCCGGTTCGCGTCCGGCTCTTCGGCGAGGATCTCGTCGCTTTCCGCGACACCGACGGGCGCATCGGCGTGCTCGGTGAGTTCTGCCCGCATCGCAAGGCCTCGCTGTTCTTCGGGCGGAACGAGGAATGCGGGCTGCGCTGCCTCTACCATGGCTGGAAGTTCGACGTGGACGGCAAGGTGCTGGAGATGGTCTCCGAGCCGGCCGAAAGCGGCTTCGCCGAGAAGGTCCAGCACAAGGCCTATCCAACGCAGGAGGCCGGCGGCTTCATCTGGGTCTATATGGGGCCGAAGGAGCTGATGCCGGAATTCGAGCCGCCGCCCTGGGCCCCAACGCCTGAAGCCAAGGTCTCGATCGTGAAGATCGACCTGCCGTGCAACTGGGCGCAGATCATGGAAGGGCAGATCGATTCCGCCCATTCCTCCAGCCTGCACTCATCCGACATGAAACCCGCCCGCGTGACCACCGCGGGCACGACGGCGACGCACTGGACGCGGCCGTCGACGGACAAGAATCCGCGCATCCAGGTTCAGCTGACGAATTACGGCTTCCGCTATGCCGCGATCCGGCGCCCGATCGTCAACGCGCAGACGCATGACTACATCCGGCTGACGGTCTTCGTCGCACCGTTCGCGGCGCTGATCCCGCCGAATGCCTCCTACAATGTCGCAACGGTGATCGTGCCCAAGGACGACGTATCCAGCTATTTCCACTTCATCGCCTGGGGCAATGACGACTGCATCGACCAGGAGAGCTGGCGCAAGTTCTGCGTCGCGCAGGTCGGCATCGACCTCGACAAGACCTACAAGCCGATGCTGCGCAACAAGGCGAACAACTACCTGCAGGACCGCAAGGCGATGAAGCTGGGGGATTTCACCGGCGTGCCGGGGATCCCGAACCAGGACATCATGATGTGGGAATCGATGGGGCCGATCGCCGACCGCACCAGCGAGCGCCTCGGCGCCAGCGACATCGCCATCGTCCAGTTCCGCCGCGTGATGATCGATGCCGCGCGCAAGCATGCCGCCGGCAGCGAGGCCATCGGCCTGATCCAGCCGCATATCCCGCAGGCGAAGCTGCGCTCCTACCAGGGCATCGTTCCCAAGAGCGAGGACTGGCGCAAGCTCGGTGCGTCGAACGAGGAGGTCGCGGTGCTCGACGGGATGGAGCAAGACGAGACCGAAGCCGAGATGGCGGCTGCGCGGGGCTAACCGGCAACGTCTCGCAACTGCGAAGTAGTCTTTCGGCATCGCGGCCAAAGCGGGAAAGTCTTTGAACGCAGCCTGTACGTGCGCGAGTGTTCGCGCCGACGCGCACACCCTGCCGTGAGATCAGCCATGCTCGACAAGCCCGCGCCGACCGGCCGCAGCCTCTACATCGGCGGAAGCTGGCGTCACCCTTTGTCCGGACGCTATGCCCCAACCCTCAACCCCGGCACGAACGAGCTCATCTGCGATGTCGCAGAGGCGTCCGCGGCCGATGTCGATGCTGCGGTCGCGGCGGCGCGGACGGGTTTCAGGACGTGGCGCCAGGTGCTGCCGCTCGAGCGTGGGCGCATCCTGAAGGCGATCGCCGCGGTCGTGCGCGAGAACGCCCGCGAACTCGCTGCGCTCGACGCCGCCAATTGCGGCAATCCGGTGCGCGAAATGATCGGCGACGCCGCGATCGCCGCAGCACAGCTCGACTTCTTCGGCGGCCTCGTCACCGAGATGAAGGGCGACACCATCCCGATGGGGCCTGATGCGATCAACCTCACGGTGCGCCAGCCGCTCGGGGTGGTCGCCCGCATCCTTGCCTTCAACCACCCCTTCATGTTCTGCGCCGGCAAGATGGCGGCGCCGCTGGCGGCCGGCAACGCCGTCATCATCAAGCCGCCGGAGCAGGCGCCGCTATCCTCGCTCAGACTGGCCGAACTCATCGGCGGCCTGCTGCCGGAGGGGGTCCTCAGCATCGTGCCCGGCGGGCGCGAAGCGGGAGCGGCGCTCGCGTCCCATCCCGGTGTCGACAAGGTCGCACTGATCGGCAGCGTCCAGGCCGGCCGCGCCGTGATGAAGGCGGCGAGCGACACGATCAAGCCGGTGCTGCTGGAGCTCGGCGGCAAGAACGCGTTGATCGCTTTCGCCGACGCCGATCCGGAGCGGGTCGCCGCCGCGGTTGTCGGCGGCATGAACTTTACCTGGTGTGGCCAGTCCTGCGGCTCGACGAGCCGGGCCTTCATCCACCGCGACATCTATGACGCCGTGCTCGCCCGGCTGCCGGAAAAGCTGTCCGGCTTCGTGCCCGGCATTCCCACGGACGAGGCCACGACCATGGGCGCGATCGTCAGTGCGGCCCAGCATGCCCGCATCCTCGATTTCATCGCCTCGGCGAAGGCCGAAGGTGCCCGATTGATCTGCGGTGGCTGCGTACCGGACAACCCTAGGCTCGCCGGAGGTTTCTACATCGAGCCGACGATCTTCGCCGACGTGACGCCGCAGATGCGGATCGCGCGCGAGGAGATCTTCGGTCCGGTTCTCTCGGTCATGCCCTGGAGCGACGAGGCGCAGATGCTGGAGACGGTCAACAGCGTCGAGTACGGGCTGACCTGTTCGATCTGGACCAATGATCTCGTCAAGGCGCACCGCACCGCGCTGGCGGCGGAGGCCGGCTTTGTCTGGATCAACGAGGTCGCGAAGCATTTCCTGGGCACGCCTTTCGGGGGCTGGAAGCAGTCGGGCATCGGCCGCGAGGAGTGCCTCGGCGAGCTCATCGCCTTCACCCAGGAAAAGAACATCCATGTCAGCCTGAAACTGCCGGGTTGACGCGTCAGGGACGGTCGGGGATCGCTGCCCCAGCCAGCATCGTCGTCCGAAAACCATCCGGGGAAACGCCATGAACGACCTGACGCTGTCCGGCATCGACGTGCCCGTCGCCTCGAGCGACAACGGCATCTGGGGAAGCGACGTCGTCGCGCAGATGCTGCGCGCGCTCGATATCCCCTATCTCGCGCTGAATCCCGGCTCCAGCTTCCGCGGCCTGCATGACAGCCTCGTCAATCATCTCGGCAACCAGCAGCCGCAGATGCTGCTGTGCCTGCATGAGGAGCATGCCGTCGCCGTCGCCCATGGCTACGCCAAGGTGACGGGCAAGCCGATGGGCGTGATCCTGCACAGCAATGTCGGCCTGATGCACGGCGTGATGGCGATCTACAACGCCTGGTGCGATCGCGTGCCGATGCTGATCCTCGGCGCGACCGGGCCGGTCGACGCCGCCGAGCGCAGGCCCTGGATCGACTGGCTGCACACCGCCAAGGACCAGGGCGCCCTGATCCGGCCTTATGTGAAATGGGACGACCAGCCCGTCTCGGTGGCGGCCACGATCGATGCGCTGATCCGCGCGACCAACCTGACGCGCAGCGCGCCGCAGGCCCCGACCTATGTCTGCCTCGACGTCTCGATGCAGGAGAAGCGGCTCGAGGAGATGCCGCCTCTGCCGGACCCCAAGCGCTTCGCCGTTGCTTCGCCGAGCGTCCCCGCCGCCGCCGAGATCGACCGGGCGGCGGAGCTGCTACGGGACGCAAAGGCGCCGCTCATCCTGTTCGGCCGGATGTCGCGCTCGGAGGGCGACTGGGGCCGCCGTGTCGCGCTGGCCGAGCATCTCGGCGCCTCCGTCCTCACCGACATCAAGACTGCGGCCGTCTTCCCGACGGACCATCCACTGCACGCAGCCAAGCCGTCCTTCTTCCTCGATGCGCAGGCGGTCGATGCCATCCGGGCCGCTGACGTCATCCTCGCCTTCGACTGGGTCGATCTCGGCGGCACCCTGCGCCAGGCCGATAGCCCCCTGTCCGCCCGCGTGATCAGCGTCTCGCTGGACCACCATCTGCACAATGGCTGGAGCCTGGACCATCAGGCGCTCGCCCCGGCCGATCTGCATCTCGCCGCCGATCCGGATGCGGCCATGCACCTGATCGCCGACGCCTTGGGAGCCGGCCACGGCACGGCCCCGGCCATCCGCCCGACTTTGCCGGCGCTGGCCTTTGATGGCGAGCGCCCGCTCGACGTCGTTTCGCTCGCCGCAGCTATGGGCGAGGCGCTGCGGGACGAGGTGGTCAGCCTGGTTCGCCTGCCGCTCGGCTGGGCCACCGAGGCCTGGCACTTCCGGCACCCGCTCGACTATCTCGGAATCGACGGTGGCGCTGGCATCGGCTCGGGGCCGGGCATGCTGATCGGCGCGGCGCTGGCGCTCAAGGGCTCGAGCCGGCTCCCGGTGGCGGTCCTGGGCGACGGCGACACCATGATGGCGGCTTCCGCACTATGGACGGCGGCGCATTACAAGCTGCCCTTCGTCGCGATCGTCTCGAACAACCGCTCCTTCTACAATGACGAGATCCATCAGGAGCGCGTCGCCAAGCAGCGCCAGCGTCCTGTCGAGAACAAGTGGATCGGCCAGCGCATCGACGAGCCCGATATCGATATCGCCGCCATCGCCAGGGCGCAGGGTCTCACGGGCATCGGCCCGGTCCGAACGGTCGATGCCCTGCGTGACGCGGTGGTCGAGGCGGTGAAGGCAGCCAAGGCCGGCGCCTCGGTCCTGATCGATGCCCGCGTCATGCCGGGCTATAATCCGGCGATGGCGGCCGGCATGACACGCCATGCCGGGCAAACGCCGAAGGGCTGAGCGCCGCGGGACTGTTCAGGCGGCTCCGGCAGAGTCAGCGACGTCCGGCACATCGGCGAGATTGCGTTGGACCGCCGCGAGATAGCCGAGGAAACGGGCCTTATCCTCCGGCGTAAAGCCGGCGGTCGCCTGCTGGACCACCTCCTGCGCCATCGGCAGGAGCTCGGCCCTGAGCGCCTGGCCCTTCGGCGTCAGCAGCACATGCAGCTTTCGCCTGTCATGCAGGTCGCGCTCGCGGCTGATCAGGCCGGCCTTCTCCATGGCGGCCAGTGCGGCGAGCGTCGTCGGCTCCATCGTGCCGATCCGGCGGGACAGCTCGCGCTGGGTCAGCCCGTCTTCCTGCCAGAGCGCTCGCAAAAAGTACCACATGCCCGTGGTGACGCCGTGCGGCTCGATCTTGCTCTGCAGATAGCGCTGTGTCGCGCGGTTCGCCATCCGCAGCTGGTAGCCGACACTGCTCTCGAACGGCAGGTCGTCCAGCGCTCCGGCCCGCCCACCGTTTTCGTCCCCTGTCGTCGCCACGATCGCTCACGCCTCCGAGGCCAGTATAGGCCGCAACCGCGCTCTCGATAGCGCCCGCACCTGCCCATCCTGAAAAGTTTGACTGGCCAAGCAAGATAATCTTGGACCTTGCCCGCGCCGCCTCACTAACGTGGTGGCTGCGTAGGCCGCGAACGGAAGCGAAGACGGCCGCGCGAGGGAAGGATGACATGCCGCCGACTCAGTCGGGCCTCGACCGCTCCGGGCGCGCCAGCGTCGCGCGCCATCCAGCTGCTGTCGCAGCTGGACGAGGGTGGGGGCGATGAGCGACGGCCAGCCAAGGGATGAGCGCGCAATGCCCGCTTCGGCCGCCAAACTGCGTCTTGCCGAGACCGTGAAAGAGGCCGACCTGGTCATCGACGGCGTGACGATGCGCTTTGAGACACGTGAAGGCGCCATCACCGCCGTCGACGATATGTCGTTCTCGGTCGAGCGCGGCGAGTTCGTCTCGATCATCGGCCCGTCGGGATGCGGCAAGTCGACCGTGTTCAACATCCTGGGCGGGCTGGTGCGCGGCTACGAAGGCAAGGTCAGCGTCGGCGGCGACGTGATCTCGGGCCCGCATCCCTCGATCGGCATGGTCTTCCAGGAGGAGTCGACCTTTCCCTGGCGGACGGTGCTCGACAACGTCGCCTTTCCGCTCGAGATCAAGGGCGTGCGCAAGGCCGAGCGCCATGAGAGGGCACGACACTTCATCGACATGGTCGGCCTTAACGGCTTCGAACAGCGTTACCCGGCCGAGCTCTCAGGCGGCATGCGCCAGCGCGTCGCCATCGCCCGCACGCTGGTGTTCGAGCCCAAGATCCTGCTGATGGACGAACCCTTCGCCGCGCTGGACGAGCAGACCCGCCTGCTGCTCGGCGACAAGGTCCTGAAGATCCAGGAGGCGTTGAAGCAGACGACCCTGCTGATCACCCATAATATCACCGAAGCCGTGCAGCTCTCCGACCGGGTCATCATCATGACCTTCCGCCCCGGCAAGGTGAAGCGCATCGTCGACATCCGCCTGCCGCGGCCGCGCACGGGCGATGTCGTCGGCAGCGAGGCCTTCGGCCGCCATGTCGCCGAGATCTGGCACGATCTGCGCGAGGAGGCCTCGCGCGGCATGGCCGAATCCGAGGCGGGCGCCCGCCGCGGGAAGGCTTGAGCCATGCGGCTCGCTGCGATCCCGCCGCTTGCGATCGGCTTCGCCACGGTCGGCCTCGTCCTGGGAGTGGTCGAGATCCTGCTGCTGCTCGGCCTCCTCAACCAGTTCGTGATCCCGTTGCCCTCGGCGGTGCTCGGCAGCTTCGGCCGGCTGTTCGCCGAGGAACAGTTGCTGGAGCGGTTGATGATGACGGGCAGCGAGGCGCTGGCCGCGAGCGTCCTCGTCTCGATCGTCGGCATCTCGCTCGGCGTGCTGCTCTACAAGGTCCGGATCCTCGCGCTCGCGACCGAGCCCTGGGTGGCGGCGGTGGCGGCCGCGCCGGTGGTGCTGGCCTATCCGCTTTTCCTCGTCATCTTCGGGCGCAGCGCCGCCACGATCATCGCGATGGGCTTCGTGGCCGGTCTGGCGCCGGTCATCCTCAAGACGCTGGAAGGGCTGAAAGGCGTCAGGAAGAGCCTGATCAATGTCGGATTGAGCTATAATCTCACGCCTTCGCAGCAGTTCTGGAAGATCGAATTCCCCGCCGCCATCCCGACGATCTTCGTCGGCGTTCGCCTCGGGCTCGTCTTCGCGCTGATCAACCTGATCGGCGTCGAGTTCCTGATCAATTTCGGTGGGCTCGGCCAGCTGATCAACGATCTCGCGGAGCGCTACGACCTCGCCGGCGTCTTCGCGACGATCGTCTTCGTCATTCTCGTCAGCGTCGTCATTTTCGCGGCACTCGAGCGCATGGAACGCTGGTTCCGGCCCGGTCGGTAGCGGCCGGCCGTGCCTTGTCGCGGCTGCTGAAGCGCCGCATGATGGCCTCCAAGACAACATGCCCGGGAGGCCGCGATCAATCTCCGCCAGCTTCGATATTTCGTCGGGATCGCCGAAGTCGGGAACATCACCAAGGCAGCGGAGCAGCTCAACGTCGCGCAACCCGCCCTGGGCCTGCAGATCCGGCAGCTCGAGCAGAACCTCCAGACCGAACTTCTGCTGCGCCATTCGCGTGGCGTCGTGCTGACGCAGGCAGGGGAACTGCTGCTGGAGCGCGCAAGACGCATCCTGAAGGAGGTCGAGGACGCCAGGCGCGATGTCAAAGCGCTCGCCGGGAACGACCAGGAAATGCTGACGATGGGGCTGACGCCGAGCATCATGCTCCAGCTCGGCCCCGATCTGCTGATCGACGCCAAGAACAAGATGCCCTCGGTCTCGCTCACCCTGGTCGAAGAGCTGAGCCACGGTCTCATCGCTGCGATGGAGCGCGGCGAGCTGAACGCGGCCTTCGCTTATGGCATCGACCAGCCGCGCCCGGGCATCGAGCGGACGGCCTTGTTCGAAGAGGAGCTGGTGCTCATCCGGCCGATCGCCGACGGGCCGCTGCCGGAGACGGTGACCCTGGCCGAGGCCCTGAGCCACGACCTCGTGCAGGCCGGAGAGCGCGACATGGTCCAGCAACTGCTCAAGGCCGCCGCCGAGAAATTCTCGCTGCCGCTGCGTATCGTCTACGAAGCGCAATCCATCCCCGCGATGCGTGCTCTGGTGGTGCGCGGCGTGGCGGCGAGCGTCATACCCTATGGCACGGCCATCGAGGAGCTGCGCGCCGGCAAGCTCGCCATGCAGCGCATCTCGGACCAGCCGCCGAAGCGGACGCTCTACCTGATCAGGCCCGGCAACGCGCCGGCTTTCCGCCAGCAGGAGGCCGTCGACCGCTTCTTCGCCTCGGTCACCGAACACCTGCTGGAATCGCTGGGCTCGCTCGCCCGACGCGTCGGTTCCTGATCGCCTCCCATACGGCCTACGTCTTGTTCTCATTTCGCGGAAGTCTTTGTGCCCTCCGCCGGCGCGGCGCACTCTGCCGCAAAATGATGGCGCGCCCGACGTGCCGGCCGGGAGGAATTGCGTGTCCGATCTGCGCCTGTCGATCGCCATCGGCGACTATGATCGCAATCGCCCCTTGCTCGACGGGGCGGTCCAGATCGATGGAGTCGACCCCGTCTTCATGAAACTGGTGCCGGAGGAAATCTTCTTCCGCGCCTTCCGCCATGCTGAATTCGACGTCTGCGAGGCCTCGCTCTCGAGCTTCACCCTCAAGACGGCGCGTGGCGACAGCCCCTATGTCGGCGTTCCCGCCTTCCTGTCGCGCGCCTTCCGCCACACCGGCATCTTCATCAGGACCGATCGCGGCATCGCCCGGCCCGAGGATCTCAGGGGCAAGCGTATCGGCTGCCCGGAATATCAGCTCACCGCCTGTGTCTGGATCCGCGCGATCCTCGAAAACGACTATGGCGTCAAACCCTCGGAGGTGACCTGGGTTCGGGGTGGCCTGGAGCAGCCCGGCCGCGCCGAGAAGATCAGTATCGAATTGCCGCCAGAGATCACGGTCGTGCCGGCCCCGGCCGACCGCTCGCTCAACGAGATGCTGATAGACGGCGAGATCGACGCCTATATCGGGCCGCGGTCCCCGCCGGCCTTCGAGGCCGGCCACCCCAAGATCGCGCGTCTGTTTCCGGATCCGACCGCCGCCGCCTCGGACTATTATCGGCGCACCCGCATCTTCCCGATCATGCATGTGCTGTGCGTACGGCGCAGTATCGTCGAGACCCAGCCCTGGCTGCCGGCCGCCTTGCTGAAAGCCTTCGAGCAGTCCAAGGCCGCTGCCCTCGCCAAGCTCGCGGACACCTCCGCCACCAAGATCACGCTGCCCTTCGTCGAGGAGCAGTTGCAGGCGGCGCGCAGCCTGATGGGACAGGATTTCTGGTCCTATGGTGTCGGCCCGAACCGCCACGCGCTGGAGGCGTTCCTCCAGGCCCATCACAGCCAGGGGCTGTCCTCGCGACGGCTTTCGGTCGAGGAACTCTTCCATTCCAGCACGCTGGAGGCCTTCAAGATCTGAGGGAGCCGAAGACCTTGCGGACTTTCCACTTCGCCACAGAAGCGAAGGCAAGGCGACGAAGGAAAGACGACGAAGGCCAGCCGCACCGAGCTGGCGACAGGGAGGACAGGATGACGACATTCAAGACGGTCATGTCGACGCTCGCGGCACTTGGCTTCGCGCTGTCGATCGCGCAGGACGCAGCCGCCCAGGACAAGCTCAAGCTGGCGATCGGCCAGCGCGGCAACTGGGATACCTCGGTCTCGGAGGTCGGCACGAGGCTCGGCATCTTCAAGAAGCACAATCTCGAGCTCGAGATGCTCTACACCCAGGGCGGCGGCGAGACCCAGCAGGCCGTGCTTTCCAATAGCGTCGACATCGGCGTCGCCGGCGGCATCATGGGCGCGCTATCGGCCTATTCGAAGGGCGCGCCGATCCGCATCATCGGCGCGGAGACCACCGGGGCGAAGGATCTCTACTGGTATGTCAAAAGCGACTCCCCGGTGAAGGCGCTCAAGGACCTCCAGAACCACACGGTCTCCTTCTCGACCAATGGCTCGTCGACCCATGGCGTCGTCAACGCCTTCATCAAGGAGAACAGCCTCAAGATCCGGCCGACCGCGACCGGGGGCCCGGCGCCGACGCTGACCCAGGTGATGTCCGGCCAGATCGATGTCGGCTGGGCGGCACCGCCCTTCGGCCTGCCCCAGCTCGACAAGGGCGAGATCCGCGTCGTCGCGACCGGCAACGACACCCAGGCCTTCAGGAGCCAGACGGTCCGCCTGCTGATCACCAACACCAGCGCGCTCCAGAACAAGAAGGCCGTGATCGATCGCTATATG
The DNA here is from genome assembly GCF_030144325.1 of Bosea vestrisii. NCBI lineage: Bacteria > Pseudomonadati > Pseudomonadota > Alphaproteobacteria > Hyphomicrobiales > Alloboseaceae > Allobosea > Allobosea vestrisii. The sequence continues at coordinate 3,959,077 of NZ_CP126307.1, forward strand.
GTCGCCTATCGCGAGACCATCGACGCGATGTATGCCAGCGACGCGGCGATCAAGGCCTATGCCGATTTCGTCGGGATTCCGGAGGCCATCGCCAGGCGCACGCGAGATGATTTCTTCCCGAAGGAGGCGCTCGACCCCGACAAGATCGTTGGCCTCGACACCATTGTCCCCGACGCGGTGGCGCTGAAATATACGGCCCAGCCACTCACCAAGGAACAGCTCGCCGAGCTGATCCAGATCCCGCCGCGCAAATGAGCCTGCGCACCGACGGCCTCATCGACCTGGAGTGACGGCGCGATGACGACAACGACCCTCGGCCGGACAAAAAACCGGCCGGTGAAGATGGACCAGGCACGGGCAGTGCTGATCACGCGGATCGGCATCGTCGTGGTACTTCTGGCGATCTGGGAGGTCGCAGCGCGCTCGGGGTTGCTCTATCGCGACGTCGTGCCGTCGCTGCTCCTCATCGCGCGCGCGCTCGCCCGTCTCCTGGTCGAGCCGACCTTCTACGCCAATCTCGGCGTCACCGCCGGCGAGGTCGCGCTCGCGATCCTGATCGGCGGCGGCGGTGGGGTCGCCGTCGGCATTCTGCTCGGGACCAACCGTTTCCTGCAGCGTGCCTATGAACCGCTGCTGCACTATCTCGGGCCAACCCCGAAGATCATTTTCTTTCCGCTGCTGATCATGTGGTTCGGCGTCGGGCCGGGTTCCAAGGTCGCGATGGGGGCGCTGTCCTCGTTCTTTCCGGTCGCGATCAGCGTCGCCGCGGCGATGCGCGAGATCGACACCGTGCTGATCCGGGTCGGCCTCAGCTTCCGGCTCAATGTCGGGCAGATGATCTCCAAGATCTACCTGCCGGCAATGCGCGCACCGGTCATCAACGGCCTGCGCATCGGGCTCGGCGTCGCCATCATCGGCACGCTGCTGGCTGAGACCAAACTCGCCAATCAGGGGCTGGGCTACGCGGTGATCCAGACCTATGCGACCTTCGACATGCCGCGCATGTACGCGCTGCTGATCGTCGTCTTCCTGCTGGCCGTCGGCGTGAACGTGGTGCTCGGGCGCTATACGGAGCTGCGTAGCACCGGGCGCCCCTCGGATGCGCACTGAACCTGTCGGCGGGACTGTCCCAGCTGCGAAGCAGCAGGTCGCTATCCCGCGCGCGGCCTATTGGCTGGCGATGCTGCCGCCGCTGTTCTGGTCGGGCAATTTCCTGGTCGCACGGCTGATGCGCGAGTCGATTCCGCCCGTGCAGATGTCGTTCTGGCGCTGGACTCTCGCCCTTCTCATCCTGCTCCCGTTCTGCTGGCGGCCGATCGTCGCTTCCTGGCCGCGCATCCGCAGCAATATCCCATTCCTCGCGTTGCTGGGCGCGATCGGCGTCACCGCATTCAACTGCTTCGTCTACGCGGCGCTGCACTACACGCCGGTCGCCAACGCAGCGCTGGTCAATTCCCTGCTCCCCGTCGTGACCTTCCTGCTGGCCTATCTGATCCTGAAGCAGAGCCTGACGCGGCAGCAGCTTGCCGGGATCGCGCTTTCGCTCTGCGGGGCGGTTCTGGTGATCTGCCGCGGGGACCCAAGGATGCTTCTGAACGTCGCGCTCAACCGGGGCGATATTCTGGTCTTCGCCGGCATGAGTTGCTGGGCGTTGTACACCGTGCTGATCCGCTGGCGGCCAGCAGGGCTGCCAGCGATGGCGTTCCTCGGCGTGACCGTGTTCTTCGGCGTCCTGTTCCATCTGCCGGCCGTCGCCTGGGAGTACGCAGCGCAGGGCGGCTTCCAGCTCACCATGGCGACCGCCGGCGCGTTGATCTATTTCGCGCTCTTCCCCTCGATCTTGGCCTACATCTTCTGGAACCGCTCGGTCGCCGCCCTGGGCCCCGGCAGGACCGGCATGTTCATGCATCTCCTGCCGCCGACCAGCGCTGCGCTGGGCTTCATCGTGCTCGGCGAGCAGATCGCCTGGTTCCACCTCGCAGGCTTCACCATCATCGTTCTCGGCATCTGGCTCGTCACATCGGCGCCACGCAAAGCGTGATCACGGAACGTTGCCGGACTCTCGATACCGCAGGTAAGAGCTGTTGTTCGTTCCGGCAGCCGCGGGACCAAGGAGGCATCGGATGACTGTCGAAAAAGTAAAAGGCCCCGCGTCCTATTTTCCGTCCATCGAAAAGACCTATGGACAGCCGATCGGCCACTGGCTCGCGGTCCTCGCCGGTCTCGGCGACAAGAAGCACGCGGAGATGATTGCGGTGCTGAAGTCGGAGCACGGGATGGGGCATGGGCACGCCAACGCCCTTGTGGCACACCATCGGTCTACGGGCGCTGGCAGCTAGCCCTTACACGAGGCGTCGCCGATCCGATCGGCGACAGGTATCGAAGCGCTAGCCGCATATCAGGTCATGACTGGCGTAGAGGCGCGATGTGTGGGCCGCCGGGCCACTTTCGCTTTGAACGCCCATCAGGGCGATGCATGCCTTCGATATCAGCTAAGGTGCTGACAAACCACCACTCTGGTAGCTGAGTGGTGCCCAGGAGAGGACTCGAACCTCCACGCCCTTGCGAGCGCCAGCACCTGAAGCTGGTGCGTCTACCAATTCCGCCACCTGGGCAACGGCGGTTCGTTTACGGGGGCCGAACGCACCTGTCAACGGGCGAAGCCGGCTTTATTGACAACACTGCATCTGCCCGTCCCCCGGCAACGCCTCGCTGCCTTCACAGCCGCGTTGCGATGCACTAGGACAGGCGCAGCGATCCCAGTTTTCAGCGCTTCCAAACGGAGCTTCGCGTCATCATGACGGTCCTGCCTCCCGCTTCGCAACTCGTCACGGTCTTCGGCGGCTCGGGCTTCCTCGGGCGGCATGTCGTGCGGGCGCTGGCGCGGCGCGGCTATCGTGTTCGCGCTGCGGTGCGCCGCCCGGATCTCGCGGGTTTCCTGCAGCCGCTCGGCACTGTCGGGCAGATCACCGCGGTGCAGGCCAATCTGCGTTACCCCGATTCGGTCGCAGCTGCCGTGAAGGGCGCCGATGCGGTGATCAACCTCGTCGGCATCATGCAGGAGAAGGGCCGGCAGAACTTCTCGTCGGTGCAGGCGCAGGGCGCGCGCACGGTCGCGCAGGCCTGCGCGACTTTCGGCGTCGACCGGCTGATCCAGGTCTCAGCGCTCGGCGCCAGTGCCGAATCGAAATCGGTCTATGCCCGCAGCAAAGCCGAGGGCGAGGCGGCGGTTCACGCTCTGGTCAAGCAGGCTATCGTGCTGCGCCCCTCGGTGATGTTCGGTCCGGAGGACACCTTCTTCAATCGCTTCGCCTCGCTGGTGCGCATGCTGCCGGTGCTTCCGCTCGCTGGGGCGCAGACCAAGTTCCAGCCGGTCTTCGTCGGCGACGTCGCCGAGACGGTCGCGCGTGCCGTCGACGGCAAGCTCGATGGCGGCAAGGTCTACGAGCTCGGCGGTCCAGAAGTGAAGACCCTGCGGGAGCTGATCGACTATGTCTGCGAGGTCACTGGCCGCAGGCGCCTGATCGCGCCGATGCCGTTCGGGCTCGCCCGCCTGCAGGGTCAGATTCTCGAGATCACGGACATGCTGACGCTCGGCCTCATGCCGAAGGAGCTCATCCTGACGCGCGACCAGGTCAATCTGCTCGAGAGCGACAATGTCGTGTCGACGACGGCGGAGAAGGAAGGCCGGACCCTGCGCGGGCTCGGCATCGCCCCGGTCTCGGCCGAGGCCGAGGTACCCGCCTATCTCTGGCGCTTCCGCAAGTCCGGCCAGTTCGACACCGCCCGCGCCGGCGGCTGAGCCTAGTCACGGCACCAGCACCAGCTTGCCGGCGCTCTGCCGGCTTTCCAGCGCGGCATGGGCGGCGCTCGCTTGCGCCAGCGGGAAGCTGCCGCCAGGCAGGAGCTTGAGTTCGCCAGCGGTGACCAGCGCGAACAGCTCGCCGAGATCGTGCGCGAGGCGCTCGGACGTCAGATTCGGCAGGAGCGAGAAGCCGGCGACCGCGCGATTGCCGAAGATCAGCGCCTTCAACTCCTCGGCATCCGGCCGGAAATCGGCGATCGAGAGCGGGCCGTAGAGCACGAGGCGCCCAAACGGCGCGAGCAGAGCGAGGCATTGCGCCGGAATGTCGCCGCCGGACGCATCGAAGATCAGATCCGGACCAGCACCATCTGTCAGGGCGCGGACCTGTTCCGGCCAGTCTGGCTGCGTGTAGTCGACGCCCGCATCGGCGCCGATGCCCTGTGCCAGCGCGAGTTTCTCGTTCGAGCTCGCCATGGCGATGACGCGCTTCGCCCCGGCACGTTTCGCCAACTGGACCAGCAGGCTGCCGACGCCGCCGGCCGCGGCGCTGATCAGGACATTGCGCCCCGCCGCCGGGTTGCCGCGCAGCAGGTGTAGCGCGGTCAGGCCTTGCACCTGCAGCGCGGTAGCAGCCGCGAAGGGCAGCGCCTCCGGCAGGCGCACGACGACATCCGCGTTGACCGCGACATATTCGGCATAGCCGCCGCTCTGCGCGCCTGCGAGATAGAGGGCCGCGGCGACACGCTCGCCGACCGAAAAGGTCGCGACGCCTTCGCCCAGCGCCGCGATGGTGCCGGCGATCTCGACACCGGGACTGAAGGGCAGGGGCGGTGTCACGACATAGCGGTCCTGCCGCATCAACACTTCGAAGAAATTGACGCCGACGGCGCCGACCGCGATCAGCACCTCGCCAGGGCCGGGCGAGGGCTGGTCGATCTCGACGGTATCGAGCACTTCGGGGCCGCCGAAGCGGCTGTACTGGATGGCTTTCATGGCGGGCCTCATGCGAAGGGGATGAGCGTGAGGCGGGTTCTGGGCTAGGATGACGCGCGGTGACTACACACCGATTTGTTCGCTGCAGACCAAGAGGTGAGCATGGCCGACCCGATGAAGCGCTTGCCGATGCTGCCGGTCGAGCGGGCGCTCAAAGTGATCTCCGGCCGCTGGAAGGCCGTGATCCTCTATCAGCTCTTCGACGGCCCCAAGCGCCTGACGGAGCTGCAGAAGCGCATTCCACCGATCACCCAGAAGGTGCTGATCCAGCAATTGCGTGAGATGGAGGAGCACGGCCTCGTCAGCCGCGAGATCTTCCGGCAGGTGCCGGCGCGCGTCGACTATGCGGCGACGCCGCTTGGTCAGAGCCTCGCCCCGGTGATCGCGACGCTGTGCGATTGGGGCCGCCGCCATGCCGCCGATCTCGGCGAGCTCGACACCCTGTCCGAGTGCCGCTACCGCCCGGGCGAGCGCTCCGAGGCGGCCTGAACGAGGATATGCCTGGCGGCGGCCGCCCCGGTAGAAGTCTCAGAGCATGCTGGGCAGGACGCGGTCCGGCGGCTTGTGCCCGTCCATGAAGGTCTTGATGTTGACGATGACCTTCTCGCCCATGTCGGCGCGGCCCTCATGCGTGGCTGAGCCCATATGCGGCAGCACGACGACGCGATGGTTGCGCGCGAGCTTGAGCAGGCGCGGATTGACCGCCGGCTCGTGCTCGAACACGTCGAGCCCGGCGCCAGCGAGCTCGCCGGCTTCCAGCATGCGCGACAGCGCCGTCTCGTCGACGATCTCGCCGCGCGCCGTGTTCACCAGGATGGCGTCCGGCTTCATCAGCTTGAGCCGGCGGGCCGAGAGCAGGTGGTAGGTTGCCGGGGTATGCGGGCAGTTGACCGAGACGACGTCCATCCGCGCCAGCATCTGGTCGAGCGAATCCCAATAGGTCGCGTCGAGCGCCTCCTCGATGCGGGCGTCGAGCCGGCGGCGGTTATGATAATGGATCGACAGGCCGAAGGCGGCGGCGCGCTTGGCCAGCGCCTGGCCGATCCTGCCCATGCCGACGATGCCGAGGCGCTTGCCGGTGATCCGGCGGCCGAGCATCCAGTTCGGCGACCAGCCGCCCCATTCGTCGTCGGTGATGATGCGCGCGCCCTCGGCGATGCGGCGCGCCACGGCGAGGATCAGCGCCATCGTCATGTCGGCGGTGTCGTCGGTCAGCACGCCAGGCGTGTTGGTCACGGTGATGCCGCGCTGCACGGCGCTGGCGACGTCGATATTGTCGACGCCATTGCCGAAATTGGCGATCAGGCGCAGCTGCTCGCCGGCCTGGGCGATCAAGCCGGCATCGATCTTGTCGGTCACGGTCGGGACCAGCACGTCGGCGGTCTTCATCGCCTCGACCAGCGCGGCCTGGCTCATCGGCGTGTCGTCGAGGTTGAGCCTGGCGTCGAAGAGCTCGCGCATCCGTGTCTCGACCACGGCCGGCAGCTTGCGCGTGACGACGACCAGGGGCTTCTTCTTCGACATGGATGGCTCCCTAACAGGCCCCTCAGGCTCCGATATTGCTGGTGTGCGCCGGCTAGGCGCGACACCGTGGCCGCTTCGTCGCCATTCCGCCTCAACCCGCCATTAACCGAGGCGCTTCAGGAATGAGTCGGTTGGTTTCGGCGATCAGCGGCCGTTTCGTTGTCTAGCAGCGTTGCGGCGGAACACAACCTGACCCATTGGCGCGTAGCGGCGGCGGTCAGGTCGAGGAGTGGGTTGGATGACGGTTCAGACGATGCGCGGCGCAGCCGGCCTTCTGCTGGCGGTGGGCCTGGCCCTGCTGGCGACGCGGAGCACGGCGCAAGAGGTCGCCGCCGGGCCCGTCTCCGGTCTGCCGCTGCCGCGTTATGTCAGCCTGAAGTCGGACCGGGTCAATCTGCGCGAAGGCCCGTCGAAGGAGCATCGCACCAGCTGGGTCTTCCAGCGCGCCGGCTTGCCCGTCGAGATCACGGCCGAATTCGAGACTTGGCGACGTGTGCGCGACGCCGATGGCACCGAAGGCTGGGTGCTGCATAGCCTGCTCTCGGGGCGGCGCACTGTCCTGGTCTCGCCCTGGTCGAAGAACAAGGGCGAGACGTTCTCTCTGCGCGATTCTGCGAACGAGGGCGGGGCCGTGGTCGCGACACTCGAGCCCGGCGTCATCGCCAATGTGCAGTCCTGCCAGAGCGCCTGGTGCCGTGTCACGGTCAGCAAGATGTCGGGGTATATCCGGCAGGACCGGCTTTGGGGGTCTATCCCAACGAGACCGTGCAGTAGCGCTCCGGCGTTCGGTCGAACGTCGGAGGGCGTCAGTCGGCGATCTTGCGCAACCGAACGACGACATCGACCCGGCTGATCTCGTAGCCCTCGGGCGCGGGCGGCAGTTCGGCGACGTCGACCGCAGAAGCGGGGATGTCGATCACCTTGTCCTCGCCGTCGACGACGAAATGGTGATGGTCGCTGTTGTCGGTGTCGAAGAAGGTCTTGGCGCCGTCGATCGCGAGCTCGCGCAGCAGGCCGGCCTCGGTGAACTGGTGCAGCGTGTTGTAGACGGTCGCGAGCGAGACCGGCACGCGCGCCTTCATCGCTTCCTCGTAAAGAATTTCGGCGCTGACATGCCGATCTCCCTTGGCGAAGAGCAGCCAGCCGAGCGAGACGCGTTGACGGGTCGGTCTCAGGCCTACCCGGCGCAGCTTCTGGCGCACATCGTGGAAGGGGCAGCCCTGCCGCGCATCCGCTCCATTGCCCTCGTCCTGCGTCAGGCGGTCCATGCCTTGCGTCAACTCCTCATGCCTCCCCGGAACGGGAAAGCGTCAGCTTAGATTCGATGTAAGGCTTTGATCCCCTGGCCGCAAGCATCGCGGCGATCCCCTGGCCGCAAGCATCGCGGCGCCGCCGCCAGGACCTGCCAGAGACTACCACAGTGTCGCCGGCTGATCATCCACGGCCGCGCCGGCCCTGCGCCCTTCCGTTCCGCAGCGACGCTGTGTTAGGCACATTGCATCGGGGGTTGGCAGCCGAACGCATGGCGGCCGGAATGGAGTGAAGTCGGATATGGAGCGGCAATCGTCATTCAGCTACGAGGAAATCCTCGCTTGCGGGCGCGGTGAACTCTTCGGGCCGGGCAATGCGCAACTGCCGCTGCCACCGATGCTGATGTTCGATCGTATTGTCGAAATCGGCGAGGATGGCGGTCCGCACGGCAAGGGCCTCGTCCGTGCCGAGTTCGACATTCGCCCGGACCTCTGGTTCTTCGACTGCCACTTCAAGGGCGATCCGGTCATGCCGGGCTGCCTCGGGCTCGACGCGCTTTGGCAGCTCACCGGTTTCTTTCTCGGCTGGCTCGGCCTGCCGGGCCGTGGCCGGGCGCTGGGTGTCGGCGAGGTCAAGTTCGCCGACCAGGTCCTGCCCTCCGTCCAGCGCGTCGTCTACGGCGTCGATTTCAAGCGCGTCTTCAAGTCCAAGCTTGTCCTCGGCATCGCTGATGGCTGGCTCGAAGCCGACGGCAAGCGTATCTATACGGTCTCGGATATGCGCGTCGGCTTGTTCAAACCCGAAGCGGCCTGAGCAAAAGCGGCCTGAGCGGGATGCGGAAAAGTGGCAGCCGCTTTGCCGCAGGAACTCCGCTCTAAAATATTAGAATCGATGGCGTTTGCGATTTTGGACCGTTCTTGTCCGGAATCATCGTGATCGAGGTGTCTTGCGTTCGCCGTCCGCGCGGTCCATTTGCGCAGGTATCGACTGAACGAGGGTCCGGGGCTGGCCTCCCGGCCTGTCACCAAAGAGCCGGAGAAGCAGCATGAGACGCGTTGTGGTCACCGGGATGGGCATCGTCTCGTCCATCGGCAACAATACGCAGGAAGTGCTGGCCTCGCTGCGCGAGGCCAAGTCCGGCATCTCCTATGTCCCGGATTTCGCCGAGCACGGTTTCCGCAGCCGGGTCGCCGGCGTGCCTTCGCTCGATCCCGCGACCGTGCTCGACCGCCGCGCCATGCGCTTCCATGGCGGTGGCTCGGCCTGGAATCAGGTCGCGATGGAGCAGGCCATCCGCGATGCCGGGCTGGAAGACAAAGAAATCAGCCATGAGCGCACCGGCATCATCATGGGGTCGGGCGGCCCCTCGACCCGCGCGCTGATCGATGCCTATGACAAGGCGCGCGAGAGCGGCTCGTCCAAGAAGGTCGGCCCGTTCGCGGTGCCCAAGGGCATGTCCTCGACCGCTTCGGCGACGCTCGCGACCTGGTTCAAGATCAAGGGGGTCAACTATTCGATCTCCTCGGCCTGCGCGACCTCGAACCATTGCATCGGCAATGCCTATGAGCTGATCCAGTGGGGCAAGCAGGACGTGATCTTCGCCGGCGGCTGCGAGGAGCTCGACTGGACGCTCTCCGTGCTGTTCGACGCGATGGGCGCGATGTCGTCCGACTTCAACGAGACGCCCGCGGTCGCCTCGCGTGCTTATGACGCGAAGCGTGACGGCTTCGTCATCGCCGGCGGCGCCGGCGTCGTCGTGCTCGAGGAACTCGAGCACGCCAAGGCCCGCGGCGCCCGCATCTATGGCGAGGTCGTCGGCTATGGCGCGACCTCGGATGGCTACGACATGGTCGCCCCCTCGGGTGAAGGCGCCGAGCGCTGCATGCGCATGGCGCTGCAGGGCGTGAAGGCCAAGGTCGACTACATCAATCCGCATGGCACCTCGACCCCGGTCGGCGACGCCAAGGAGATCGAGGCGATCCGCACCGTCTTCGGCGCGGGCGAGAAGAGCCCGCCGATCTCGGCGACCAAGTCGCTGACCGGCCATTCACTCGGCGCCACCGGCGTGCAGGAGGCGATCTACTCGCTGCTGATGCTCAACAACGACTTCATCGCCGAGAGCGCCCATATCGAGGAGCTCGACCCGGCCTTCGCCGACATGCCGATCGTGCGCAAGCGCATCGACAATGCCGGTCTCGGCTGCGTGCTCTCCAACTCGTTCGGCTTCGGCGGCACCAACGCGACCATCGTGATGAAGCGGCTGGAGGCATAGAGGCTTGCTTCGGGAGATTTAGCGATCTCCAAGCTTACTCCGCTGATGTGAGGAGAACAGTGGCAAGCTGGTTTTGGCGGTGGCCGGTGCAGATTTTACTCCGACTCGCGCTCGGATTGGTGTTGCCACTCTACCTACTGTTCGACAGCTATGAGCTGTTTTTTGCGCCTCGAGAACGAGAGGTGCGCGAGTTAGTCCCGCAACCGTTTAAGCTCGGAAAAACTCTGCATTTTGCCGTTGGCTGCGGCTTCTTCGCCGGTTTTGTGGCTGAGTTCGAGGTGGTGGATGAGCCAATAGTTGGTCCGTCCGAGTTCGATCGGACACGGCAACGCCTGAGTGAACTCGATCCTTATCGTGGAAAGGGGTTAGAGACATCTAGCCTGAGTTTGAATCGCAACGAGTATCTCGTCTACAAAACTTGGCAGGAGACCTCAGGCTCTTTGGAGGGTCTGAATAGACAATATTCAATATTAAGCGAAAGATTGGATGCAGCGATCGATTGTTGGGATGATTATGATAGAAAACACGATCGTCGCTTCAAATCGAGAGATAGATTCTTGAGTGCGAATGATCTGTTTGTATTGATCGGAGTCGGTGATGCTCGACTGGTGCCGGCAATCTATCACAAGCGTCGATTTTTTGTGTTTGGGCCTAACATCTAGAGATATCGTGGGCGTTGATTGTTGATCTACCCTTTCCTAGAAGGGGCGCCTGCCCGCGCGGTTCGCTTTGGAGGAAGTTCGCAATGCTCTTCATGGTGATCGAACATTTCGATCAGGCGCGGGTGAAGGAAATCTACGCCCGCTTTCATGAACGCGGCCGGATGATGCCTGATGGCCTGACCTATATCGACAGCTGGATCTCGGCCGATTTCGCGCGCTGCTTCCAGATTATGCAGTGCGACGATGTCACCAAGCTGCAGGAGTGGGTGCTGGCCTGGGGCGACCTCGCCCGCTTCGAGATCGTGCCGCTCGCGGCCTCGAAGGATACGGCGGCAGCGGTGAAGAAGCATTTGTAGCAAGCGTGCTCGCCGCTTAATGGTTGGAGAGCGCTTCTAACCGCGCCATAGAATTCCCATCCCTTTCCGCGTTCCGGAAAATCCGCCCGAGACAGGCTCATGCTCCCCCTGATGCACAACAAGCGCGGCCTCGTCATGGGTGTCGCCAACCAGAACTCGATCGCCTGGGGCATTGCCCGGACCCTGCATGCGCATGGCGCCGAGATGGCCTTCACCTATCAGGGCGAAGCACTCGGCAAGCGCGTCAAGCCGCTGGCCGAGAGCATAGGCTCTAAGCTGGTGCTTCCATGCGACGTCGAGGACGTCTCGACACTCGACGCCACCTTCACCGCGATCGACGAAGCCTGGGGTGGCGATCCCGAGCGCAATACGCTCGATTTCCTGATCCACGCCATCGGCTTCTCGGACAAGAACGAGCTCAAGGGGCTCTATGCTGAAACCACCCGCGAGAATTTTTCGCGGACCATGGTGATCTCGTGCTTCTCCTTCACCGAGGCAGCCAAGCGTTCCGCTGAGCGGATGCCGCAGGGCGGCAGCATGATCACGCTGACCTATAGCGGCTCGACCCGCGTGATGCCGAACTACAATGTCATGGGTGTCGCCAAGGCGGCGCTGGAGGCGAGCATGCGTTACCTCGCCGCCGATTATGGACCCAAGGGCATCCGGGTGAATGCGCTCTCGCCCGGCCCGGTGCGCACCCTCGCCGGCGCCGGCATCTCCGATGCGCGTGCGATGTATTCCTGGCAGCGCGCCAACTCGCCGCTGCGCAAGTCGGTGACGCTCGAGCAGATCGGCGGCTCGGCGCTCTATTATCTGTCCGACCTCTCGGGCGGGGTAACCGGCGAAGTCCACCATATCGATGCCGGCTATCACATCACCTCGATGCCCGTGTTGGACGGGCTGCGCGCCGCCGATACCGGCAACGGCGACTGAGTCAGCCAAGCCCTTCCGCCGTCCCCGCAGCGGGGCTATTCTCCTGGGCGGTGGAACCCGGCGCGTGCCCCGCTGGTTCGACCATTGAGCCACGGAGGACGCTCATGGTCATGGTCAAATACGAGATCGTCCAGCACGATGATGGCTGGGCCTATAAGGTCGGCGACGCCCTCTCCGAAACCTTCCGCTCGCATGATGCGGCGCTCAAGGCGGCCAACAAGGCCGCTGCCCGCCAGAAACGGCCGGGTGTCACCGACGGCATCGTCTATCAGGACGCCCGGGGCGAGTGGCATGAAGAGCTGGCTGATGGCCGTGACCGGCCGAACACCCGGATCGTCGACGGCGGTTGAGGCGGCGCATCACCTCTGGGTGAAGAAAGTCAGCAGTACTTTGCCTTTCTCGCCGATGAGGCAGAGGAAGCGGCGCGGCTTGTCGGATTTGTCGGTCTTCAAATAGGCCTCACCCATGATGATACGGGTGATCGGCGTCGTCTCGACCTTGGTTTCTGCGACCGCGATCGTCAGCCCGTCTTCATCGATGAAGATGTCCTTGATCTCGGGCTCGCGAGCCGTCAGCGCCGCCATCGCCGTCGACTTGCAGGCGGCGAGTTCGGGCGAGGCCGGCTTCTCGACTGGCGCAGGAGAAGCCGGTGAGGCGTCCTGGGCCAGCGCCGGAGCGGCCAGGAAAGCGAGCAGCGCAGTCGTGCAGGCGGTTTTGCGGAGCATGTGAACCTCGGTTGTTGCCGAGGTTCAAACGCGCGGTCGCGGTTCTGGTTCAGATCAGGCCGCCAGCGCCTGCTGGAGATCGGCGATCAGGTCGTCGGCGTGCTCCAGGCCGATCGAGAGGCGGATCAGCCCGTCGCTGACGCCCATGCTGGCGCGAACCTCCGGCGTGAAGCGCTGATGCGTCGTCGTCGCCGGATGCACGATCAGGCTCTTGGCGTCGCCGAGATTGTTGGAGATCCGGATCAGCTGGAGCTTGTTGAGGAAGCGGAAGGCGGCGTCCTTGCCGCCTGCGACCTCGAAGGCGATCAGCGTCGACGGGCCGCTCATCTGCCTGGCGATGATCTCGGCCTGCGGATGGTCGGGATCGCCGATGAAGGCGACATGCGGCAGTTCCTTGCGGCCCTTGAGCCATTTTGCCACCACAGTCGCGCTCTCCGCTTGGCGGCGGACGCGCAGGGGTAGCGTCTCCAGCGCCTTCAGCATCACCCAGGCATTGAACGGCGACATGGCCGGCCCGGTTTGGCGCAGGAAAGTCTGGATCTCGCCCTCGATCAGCTCCTTCGAGCCGAGCACGAGGCCGCCGAGGCAGCGTCCCTGGCCATCGATATGCTTGGTGGCGGAATAAGCGACAAGGTCGGCGCCCAGTTCGAGCGGACGCTGGAACAGCGGTGTCGCGAAGACATTGTCGACGATCAGCTTGGCGCCGGCATCCTTGGCGATCGCGGCGACGGCGGCGATGTCGATCACCTCCAGAGTTGGATTGGCCGGGCTTTCCAGGAAGAAGGCCTTGGTGTTCGGCCGGATGGCGGCGCGCCAGGCGGAAAGGTCTGTGCCGTCGACCAGTGTCGACTCAACGCCGTAGCGTGGCAGATGGTCCTCGACGATGTAGCGACAGGAACCGAACAGGGCACGCGCCGCGACGACATGGTCGCCGGCCCGAACCAGGCTCGACAGCGCCGCGGTGACGGCAGCCATGCCGGTCGCTGTCGCACGGCAGGCTTCGGCGCCCTCGAAAGCAGCCATGCGCTGCTCCAGCATGGTCACGCTCGGATTGGAGAAGCGGGCGTACTGAAAGCCCGGATCCTTGTTGAGGAAGCGCGCCTCGCACTGCTCGGCGCTGTCATAGACATGGCCCTGCGTCAGGAATAACGCTTCCGACGTCTCGCCGAACTGCGAGCGCAGCGTGCCGGCATGGACGAGCCGGGTTTCGGGGTGGAGCGCTGCTGTATCTGCCGCTTCGATTGCCATGATCTGCCGCCTATTTCGTTCTATATAACGGACAAGGGGAATATCACCGTCGATTACGTTCGTAAAGGCGAACGAATTTTCCTTTGGGGAACGGAGGGCAGCAGGCGCGCAGGGGCTCGCGCTCGGCCGCCTATCCGTCCACGCGGTGACAGCATCGGAACTACGGGAGCTGTCGAAGGTTCGGTCACCAGCGACGAAACCGAGGACTGACTATGAAACCCCTTCCCAGCTTGTTGAAAACCCTTTCCGTGTCTGCGTTCCTGGCCACGAGCGCCATGATTCCCGTACACGCGCAGACTGCGCCGGCACCCTCGCCGGCAGTTCAGCCGACGGTGTCCAAACCCGACGCCGACATGGCCGAGGTACTTGCTGCGCTTGCCTCACTGGAGCCTAAGCCGATCGAAAGCCTGGAGCCGGGCGAGGCACGCAAGCAGCCGACACCGACCGACGCGGTGATGAAGCTCATCAAGGACAAGAAGCTCGACGTGAAGCCGCACGCGGGGTTGAAGGTCTCGAACCAGCGCCTTGCCGATATGGGAAATCTGCGCCTGCGCTGGTACGTCCCCGAGACCGCGACGAAAGAGTCGAACCTTCCGATCATCGTCTACTTCCGCGGCGGCGGCTGGGTGATCGCCGATCTCGATGTCTACGATGCCACACCGTCGGCGCTGGCAAAGAAGACCGGCGCCGCCGTCGTTTCGGTCGACTATCCGCTGGCGCCGGAGAACAAGTTCCCGGCAGCGCATGACGAGGCGGTCGAGGCCTATAAGTACGTGCTGAAGAACGCACAGGGCTGGGGCTATAATCCCGGCAAGATCGCGCTGGTCGGCGAGAGCGCCGGCGGCAATCTCGCGATCGCGACCGCCATCGCCGCCCGCGACCGGGGACTGGCCAAGCCTGTCGCGATCATCTCGGTCTATCCGGTCGCGACGACCAGCCTCGAGACCCCGTCGAAGAAGGAGCAGGCCAATGCCAAGCCGCTCAACACCCCGATGCTGGCCTGGTTCGTGAAGCATGTAGTCAGCGGCGATGCCGACAGGCAGAATCCGCGACTGCACCTCGTTGCGGCTGATTTGAAGGGCCTGCCGCCGACGACCGTGATCAATGCCGAGATCGATCCGCTGAAGTCTGACGGCGACATGATCGTCGCCAAGCTCAAGGAAGCGGGCGTCGAGACCACCCATCAGCTCTATGCCGGGGTGACGCACGAGTTCTTCGGCATGGATGCCGTGGTCGCCAAGGCCAAGGAAGCCCAGGACTTCGCCGTCGCCCAGATCAAGAAGGGCTTCGGCGGGTAATCCGCGCCGACAGGCAACGCCCTCATCGGCCTCCCGCATCGGGAGGCCGTTTTTTAGATAGCCGCGCCGTCGGCAACGATGTCCGCGCCGAGGTCGACGCGCACCGCCCGCACGATCTCGGCTTCCGTCTCGGCTCCGCGTCGGCGCGGATGCGGAGCGGAAATCCGATGTTCGGCGATGATGCGGCCCGGTGCGCCCGAGAGCACCACGACCCGGTCGGCGAGATAGGCGGCCTCGTCGATGTCGTGGGTGACGAACAGCACGGTCTTGCCCGTGCGCTGCCAGACCCGGATCAGTTCATCCTGCAGGGTCTCGCGCGTCAGGGCGTCGAGCGCCGAGAACGGCTCGTCCATCAACAGGATCTCGGGCTCGACCGCGAGCGCCCGCGCCAGCGAGACGCGCTGGCGCTGACCACCGGAGAGCTGGTGCGGCCAGCGCTGGGCCAAGGGCCCGAGGCCGACGAGATCGAGCGTCTCCTGCGCCTTGGCGAAGCGTTCGGCCCTGGGTTTCTGGCCTTCGAGGCCGAAGCCGACATTGGCGATCACCTTGCGCCAGGGCAGCAGCCGCGAATCCTGGAAGACCAGCGCGACCGGTCGCCTCGTATTGTCCTTGGCGTTGATCACGACGTCGCCGCCGCTCGGGCGAGCGAGGCCGGCGATGACGCGCAGCAGGGTGGACTTGCCGACGCCCGACGGGCCGACAATGGCGAGGAACTCGCCGCGCGTGACCTTGAGGTCGAGCTTGCGCAACACCTCGGTCGCTTCGCCGTCGCGGGTGAAGGTGAGCGACAGCTCCTTGATGTCGATCACGCTTTCCAACGCAGCACCCATCCCTGGAAGGCGACGAACAGCGTGTCGAGCAAGCCGTAGAGCGCCGCCATGGTCAGCATGTAGATCACCACGAGATCGGTCGCGAGCAGGCTGGAGGCCTGCATCATGCGCTGGCCGACGCCGGCGACGCCGAAGATCTCGGCCGCGACCACCGCCATCCAGGCCTGGCCAAGCGCGGTGCGTACGCCGACGAGGATGCCGGGCATCGCCGCCGGCAGCAGGATCTTGGTGAGGCGCTGGAGCGGCGAGCGGAAGCCGAAGGCGTGGGCGACCTCGATCAGGTCGCGGTCGACGCCGCGGATCGCGCCCTGTGCTGCGAAGAAGACGATCCAGAACACGCCGATCGCGATGATGAACACCGCTGCCTGCGGGTTGACGCCGAACCAGATGATCGCGAACGGCACCCAGGCGAGGCCGGGAATCGGACGCAGCAGCCGGACAACCCAGGCCGTCGTCTCCTCGGCGATCCTCGACATGCCGGTCAGCACGCCGAGCGCGATGCCGAGGCCCGCGCCGGTGAAGAGGCCGATGAAGTAGTGGCCGAGCGAGCCCATGATGGCCGTGAGCCAGGCGCCGGACTTCACTTCGCGCAGGAACGCGTTCGGCAGGGCGCTCGGCCCCGGCAGGAAGGCCGGATTGACCAGGCCGAAATAAGGAATCGCCTCCCACAGCAAGAGGAAGGCGACGAGGCCCGTCAGGGCGAGGGCCGGAGCCCGCAGTGAACGCAAGTCTGTAGCCCCGTTAGCCCTTGATCGCGCGCTCGTAATACTGCGTCTCGAACAGGCCGTCGAACGGAAGTTCCTTTTCCAGCGAGCCGAGCTTGACCTGATAGGCCTGCATGGCGCGCGCCGGCTCGATGATCTTGCGCGGGTCGATCTCGAACCTCGTCGCCGGCGAGACCAGCGCCTTCTCGATCAGGGCTGGGTCGACGATGCCCTTGCCGAGCGCGGCGCCGACATGGGGCGCGGCCTTGGCGGGCGTCTTGACCAGCACCTCGGCGGCCTTGACCAGGCCGGACACCAGCCCCTGCACGGCGGCGGCGTTCTTGGTGGCGAAGGCGCCGGAGACGGCGACGACCGTACCGGGCTGGCCTGGGAAGACGTCCTCACCGCCGGCGATGAGCTTGATGCCGGGATTGCGGGTCTGGATGATGGTCAGTGCCGGCTCGCGCACGATCGCGCCCTCGACGGCGCCGGCGAGCACCGCCTGCTGCGTCGCGTCGATGCCCATCGGCACCACCTCGATATCGGCCTTGTCGGCCTTGGCAACCTCCCAGAGCCAGTATTGCAGCACCGTATTGGGCACCGAGCCGGCCGGCTGGGTGGCGAGGCGCGCCGGCTTGCCGGTTGCGGCCTTGTGCGCCTTGAAGGCGGCTGCGGCGCTCGTTCCTGCCGTGAAGAACTTCGCCAGGGCCGGGGCGGCGACGAAGACGTTCTCGCCGGTCGCGGTCGAGGCGACGACGCGGATGTCGACGCCGCGCGAGCGGGCGACGGCGAGCGGGGCGACGCCGGCGACATAAAGGTCGATCGTGCCCGAGGCGAGCGCCTGGATCATGTTCGGGCCGGATTCGAACACCGTGAACGTCGGCGTGATGCCGGCCTGCTTCAGCCAGCCCTCGCCATTGGCGACGAAGATCGGCGCCGTGCCGATAACTGGGATGTAGCCGATGCGGGCGGGGACGGCCTCCTGAGCGCGGGCCGCAGTGAAGGGCGCGGCGGCCAAGGGCATCGCGGCGGCGAGCGAAGAGCCGGCGAGCAGGAACTGGCGGCGATCCATAATCGTATTTCCCCAGATGGCGCGTGATATCTAGCCTATTGACGTTTGATAAAAGGATTTTCTATCTAAATACAAGCTGAGCCCTTCAAAAAGAAGAAAATTCTCCATTGCCTAACTCTGGCAAAAGGAATTTTCTCCATCATTATGGATCGAGAGATGGACGCCATTGATCGCAAGATTCTGACTGTGTTGCAGGCAGACTCCAATATCTCGATCGCGGAGCTCGCCGATCGGGTCGGGTTGTCGCAGACACCCTGCTGGAAGCGCATCCAGCGCCTCGAGCAGACCGGTGTGATCATCAAGCGCGTCGCGTTGGTGGCGCCCGAGAAGATCGGGCTGGGGCTCACCGTCTTCGTCCAGATCGAGACGGCCGATCATTCCGGCCCCTGGCTGGAGAAGTTCGCCCAGAGCGTCGCAGCGATGCCGGAGGTGATCGAATTCTATCGGATGGCCGGCGACGTCGATTACATGCTGCGCGTCGTGGTCGCCGACATGGCCGCCTACGACACCTTCTACAAGAAGCTGATCGAGACGATTCCGCTCAAGAACGTCACCTCGCGCTTTGCCATGGAACGGATCAAGGCGACCACCGCCTACAAGGTGCCGGACCTGCCGAAGGCGCTGTGATCGACGAATAGGGCGCGGGGAACCCCTCTCCTGGAAGGAGAGGGGCAGGGGTGAGGCGTTCGGACTTGAAGCGTTAGCCGGAAGCCGACCGGGCGGTGAGCGCTCGTGAAGCTGGTCGAGCCGCTTACACCTCACCCTACCCTCTCCTTAGAGGAGAGGGATCCCGCGCTTCTATTGTCGCCGCCGCAGATGACCGCAACGCAGCCCCACCAAGCGGCGTAAGACCCTTGCCGAAGCAGCCTAGCTCCCGCATGAACGCTCCCGTATTTCTCGAACGGGGCGCCGCCATGTCCAGCTATGTCATCGATCCGCCGAAGGTTGCCGTCATCCCGGTGGTCGGGGGCGGGCTCTTCCCGGTGCGCCGCATCTTCTGCGTCGGCCGCAACTACGCCGAGCACACCCGCGAGATGGGCGGCGATCCCGATCGCGAGGAGCCGTTCTTCTTCACCAAGCCATCCGACGCCGTGCTGACCGGCGGCGCCGACATGCCTTATCCGCCCAAGACCGCCGACCTGCATCACGAGATGGAGCTCGTCGTCGCGATCGGGAAGGGCGGCAAGGACATCGCCGAAGCCGACGCGCTCTCCCATGTCTTCGGCTATGCCGCCGGCTTCGACATGACCCGCCGCGACCTGCAGGGCGCCGCCAAGAAGGCTGGCAAACCCTGGGATATGGGCAAGGGCTTCGATGCCTCGGCGCCGATCGGCGAGATCGTTCCGGCTGCCAAGGCCGGCCATCCCGACAAGGGGCTGATCGAGCTCAAGGTCAACGACGCAGTGCGCCAGAGCTCCGATCTCGCCAAGATGATCTGGAACGTGCCGGAAACGATCGCGTATCTCTCCAATTTCGTCACGCTGGCGCCCGGCGACCTGATCATGACCGGCACGCCGGAGGGCGTCGCCGCCGTCGTCAAGGGCGATCTGCTCGAAGGCATGATCGCGGGTGTCGGCATTGTCCGCACCAGGATCGTCTGATCCGGCTGGCTTAAGGAAACTAACATGCGTCTGACCACCGAAGCCTCCGGCGTCTTCCCGATCGCGCCGACCCCGTTCAATCCGGACGGCAGCGTCGACTGGAATTCGGCCGACCGGCTCTTCGAGTTCTATCACGGCATCGGCTCGGACGGCGTCACCGTGCTCGGCATCATGGGCGAGGCGCCCAAGCTCGAGCCGGAGGAATCGCTCGGCCTGGTCAAGCGCGCCGTGGCCAAGATGGGCGGCAAGCCGATCATCGTCGGCGTTTCGGCGCCGGGCTTTGCGGCGATGCGCTCGCTGGCGCGGCAGGTCATGGAATTGGGCGCCGGCGGCGTGATGATCGCCCCGCCGACGAACCTGCGCACCGACGACCAGATCACGGGTTACTACGCGCAGGCCGTCGAGGCGATCGGTACCGACATCCCCTTCGTCATCCAGGACTATCCGCTGACGCTCTCGGTGGTGATGACGCCGGCCGTGATCCGCAAGATCATCCAGGACAACCCGTCCTGCGTGATGCTGAAGCACGAGGATTGGCCGGGCCTCGAGAAGATCTCGACGCTGCGCAAGTTCGAGGCCGAGGGCTCCCTGCGCCGGGTCGCGATCCTGACCGGCAATGGCGGGCTCTTCCTCGATTTCGAGATGGAGCGCGGCGCCGACGGCGCCAACACCGGCTATGCCTTCCCGGAGCTGCTGATCGACGTGGTCAAGGCGAGCAAGGCCGGCCGCCGCGACGACGCGCATGACATCTTCGACGCGCACCTGCCGCTGCTGCGCTATGAGCAGCAGCAGGGCGTCGGCCTCGCCGTGCGCAAATACGTGATGATGAAGCGTGGCATCCTGGCGAGCGACGCCCAGCGCAAGCCGGGGCCGGGCCTCACCGCCGCGGCCAAGGCCGAGGTCGACTACCTGCTCGGCCGCCTGGCGAAGCACGATCCTCGCGCGAAGCTCTGAGACGCCGGCAACTGATCGATCAGCGAGATTGAGAGGCCGCCCGTTCGGAACGAGCCTTGTGAAGGCTATGGACGCGTGCCTCCAAGCCATGCAACCCTGAGCTGCGGCTTGGGGGATTTGATATGCGTCTTGCTCTTCTGCTCGGCGGTGCCGCGCTGATCGCTTTGGGTTCGTCTGGACCTGCATCGGCGCAAGGCGTCAATTCGGAATGCCGTGGAATGAGGGATCAGCGCTCCTGCAACTGCGCACTGAGCAATGGCGGGCGGGTCATTGATGATCCCGGTCGCCCTGGTCGCAAGGTCTGGCGATCGGCCCGGGTTGGCACGGCCGCGCACATGGCGTTCATGAACTGCACCAATGGCTCGGGGCGGTAGTCGCACCGCGCTCTAGCATGATCATAAGCCGTCGCGGCGTAGGGCGCCGCGACGATTTGCTCGTCAATTCGCCAGCTGCACCAGCCGGTCGAGTGCCGGGCCGAAGCCGTTCAGCGCGATGTTGAACGAGACGATCTCGTTGTTCGACAGGTTGAGCGCGGCTGCGGTCAGCGTCTTGCCGCCCTTCATCGCGTTGGTCGCGACGGTCGGGAACGAGATCGGCAGCAGGCAGCCCGAGGGCGTGCAGGTCGAGAAGCGCAGGCCCTGGCCGAGATCCCTCTCGTCGAGCTTGAGCACGGCGCCGTTCTCGAGCTTGAGCCAAAACGGCATCAGGATCGTGCCCTCGGCGCGGCCATCCTTCGGTGCGCGCAGCTCGATCGCAAAGACGCGCTGATTGGTGCGGCTGTCGCCTTGCGACTGGGTCAGCACGCAGAGCTTCTGGCCATCATTGATGCGGCAGTCGACGGTCCAGTCGCCATAGACCTCGTTCACCGCCGAAGCGCCGTTCGGCAGTTGCGAGCCTGGGGCGGCGGGCTGGCTCACGGTCGGTGCGGCGGCCGGCGCCTGCGCTGTGGCGGGACGTGTGGGCGGGCTGGCGGGACGCGCAGGTGGGTTGGTTGCCGCCGGGCGAGCCGCAGGGGCAGGTCGTGCCGCAGGAGGAGCCGGGCGGGTGGCCGGAGCCCGCGGCGTCGGCTCAGCCTGCGGCTCGGTCTCCTCGACCTGTTCGGTCGCTGGCGGCTCGCGCTGGGCGAGCGCGGGAGAGGTCAGCAATGCGAGGGCGAGGCCACCGGCGAGGACCCCGGCGGAGAAAGGCGTGCTGGAGCGGATCATGATATCGAGTTTCGGTGGAAGCTGAAGCATCGGCCAGCTTGAGCCGGCCGATGCTTTGTTTCTTACCGAAAAGCCCGAAAGTGTCTACCGGATTTGCTTGCCAGGAGTGTGGTATGCACTGCGCAGTCTCAGTTTTATACTATAGTAAATGTAAACTACGAACAGTCTTCAGCTCGGTGGCTCAGGCGACGGCAGTCGCCTCCGGCTTCAGCTCCTCGACCGACGGGATGCGGCCTTCGTACCACCAGGCCGCTGCGGCGCGCGACATCGCGGCTCCGTCATGGCCGATGCCCGGCACGGTGATCAGCGACCAGTTGCAGGGCAGGCCCCGCTTGGCCGCTTCGGCCTTGGCGAAGTCGAGCATGAAATGGGCGCGGGCATAGCGCATCGGTCCCTGCGCCAGCGCCTCTGCTTGCGCCGGCAAGTTCGGATCGCTGGTGACGATGTCCTGGTCGCCGGCGAAGATCACCATCGGCCAGGCCAGCCAGCGCGCTAGTTCCGTCTCACCGAGCCCGAGTCCATCGAGCCCTTCCGGGAAGCGCCGTTCCAGCGTCGGCAGCGTGTACCAGCCGGAATTGGCGGCAAAGGCGGTCTCGAACGGCGTGTGCTCTTGCGTTGCCAGCAGACGGTGGACGAATTGGCCTCCTGCGGAATGGCCGAACAGTTTGACCTTGTCGCGCTTGATGACGCCGGCCTTGCGCAGCGCCGCCAGCACGCGGGCCGGCACGGCGTAGAGCCAGCCGTCCTGCGGGGCGATTGCGCCGTCCTCACTGAGGAGCAGGCCGTTATTGTAACCCTCCGCCTGCGGAAAATGTTCGTTGCCGAAGGTTGGCGCGACGATCAGCAGGTTGTGCGTCTCGGCGGCGTCGATCCAGAAGTCGCGGTAGTCGTCACCATTGCGCAGCATGCCGTGCTGGACGAAGACGACCTCGTCGTCCGGGCGGTGCCGCGCCGGCCGGTAGAAGTTGACCTCGAGCGGGCGCTGCGGATGGCGAGCGTCGACGAAAGGCAGGGCGCTTCGGCCCTGCGGCGGATCGAGAACGAGTGTGGTCATGCGGCCTTCGCGATGCTGTGCAGGTGGCAGGCGGCGCTGCGGCCGGGTGCGACTTCCGTGAGCTCCGGGCGGACCTCGCGGCAGACCGCCATGGCGTGCTCGCAGCGCGGGTGGAAGGGGCAGCCAGGCGGCGGGGCCAGCGGCGAAGGCAACTCGCCCTTGAGCGGCTGGAAGCTGCTTTTGCGCCGCTCTGCCGAGGGGATCGCCTTGATCAGCGCGGCGCTATAGGGATGCGCCGGCTCGGCGAAGATCGCGGTCGCGCTGCCGATCTCGACGATGCGGCCGAGATACATGATCGCGACGCGGTCGCTGATATGGCGGACCAGGCCGAGATCATGGCTGACGAAAAGATAGGTCAGCCCGTGTCGCGCGCGGATATCCATGAACAGGTTGATCACCTGCGCCTGGATCGAGACGTCGAGCGCCGAGACCGGCTCGTCGCAGACCAGGAAATCGGGCTTCACCGCGAGCGCGCGGGCGATGCCGATGCGCTGGCGCTGGCCGCCGGAGAACTGGTGTGGGTAGCGCTCGCGATAGGCGAGATCGAGCCCGACCTCGGTCAGCGCCCGGTCGACCGCGCCGTCGAGCTCCGCCTTCGGCACGAGCTTGTGGACCGCAAGCGCCTCGCCGACGATGCGGCTGACCCGCATGCGCGGATCGAGTGAGGCGTAAGGGTCCTGGAAGATCATCTGCACCTTGAGCAGATAATCGAGCCGCTCCTTGCCCTTCAGGGCCGCGGCCGAGCGGCCCTTGTAGAAGACCTCGCCCTCGGTCGGCGGCAGGATGCCGGTGGCGATGCGCGCCAGCGTCGATTTTCCGCAGCCGGATTCGCCGACGAGGCCGAGCACCTCACCCTTCCTGACGCTGAGATCGACGCCATCGACCGCCTTCAGGGTCGAAGGTGGCGCATGCCGGCCGACGGCCGTCAGGATGCGCTCGGCGAGATTGGCCTTGCCGCGGAAGTATTTGCGGACGCCGCGCAGTTCGAACAGGGGCTCGCTCATGCCGCCACCCGGTCCGGCACGGGGTTGTGACAGCGCAGGGTGCGGCCGTCATGCGGCAGCGGCTGCGGATCGCTGTCGGCACAGACCGGCAAAGCTCGCTCACAGCGCGGCCGGAACGGGCAGCCTGAAGGGCGCGAGTCGATGCGCGGGGCGACACCGTCGATCTGATGCAGGCGCTCGCCGACTTCGACCATCGTCGCCGAGGAGTTGAGCAGGCCGAGCGTATAGGGGTGGCGCGGCCGGTCGAGCACGGTCTCGACCTCGCCGATCTCGACGATACGGCCGGCATACATAACCGCCACCCGGTCGGCGAGCTCGGCGACCACGGCGAGGTCGTGGGTGATCCAGATCACGGCGGCGCCGGTCTCGCGCGAGAGCTTCTGCACCTCATAGAGGATCTGCGCCTGGATGGTGACGTCGAGCGCCGTGGTCGGCTCGTCGGCGATGATCAGGTCGGGGTCGTTGAGGAGCGCGGTCGCGATCGCGACGCGCTGGCGCATGCCGCCGGAGAATTCGTGCGGGAACTGTTTCAACCGCGTCTCAGGCGAGGAGATGCCGACCCGCGCCAGCGCCTTCGCCGCCTTGGCGAGCGCTTCCTGCCGGCTGCAGTCGCGATGCTCGAGGATCGCCTCGCTCATCTGCTCGCCGATGCTGAGCACCGGATTCAGCGTCATCAGCGGATCCTGGAAGATCATCGCGATGCGGTCGCCGCGCAATTGGCGCAGGCGTTCCTCGGAAGCGGCGCGCAGGTCGATGCCGTCGAACAGGATCTCGCCGGCAACGACCTCGCCCGGCGGGTCGATCAGTTGCACCAGCGAGAAGCCGGTCACCGATTTGCCCGAGCCGGACTCGCCGACAAGGCCGAGCACCTCGCCCTTGGCGACGCTGAAATCGACGCCGTCGACCGCCGGCCAGGCGCCGTCCTGCGCATGGAACACGGTCTTGAGGCCGCGTACGGAAAGGAGAGGGGCTTGGCTCATGCGCGCACGTTGAAGCTGCGGCGCAGGCGGTCGCCGACGAGGTTGAGCGACATGATCAGGAGCACCAGCGCGATGCCGGGGAAAACGGCGATCCAGTATTCGCCGGAGAGCAGGAACTCGAAGCCGTTGGCGATCAAAAGGCCGAGCGAGGGCTGCGTCACCGGCACGCCGACACCGAGGAAGGAGAGCGTCGCTTCCAGCGTGATCGCCGAGGCGATGCTGATCGAGGCGACGACGAGCACGGCGCCGACAGAGTTCGGCAGGAGATGCGCCAGCATGATGTGCCGCGTCGGCAGGCCGAAATTCACGGCCGCCTCGATATATTCCTTGCGCCGCTCGACCAACGCCGCCGCCCGCATCAGGCGAGCATACTGTGCCCACTGCACCAGCACGATGGCGAGGATGACCTTGTCGACGCCGCGCCCGATCGAGGCGAGCAGGACCAGCGCGACCAGGATCGAGGGGAAGCCGAGCATGAAGTCGACGATGCGCATCAGCACGGCATCGACCACGCCGCCGAACTGCGCCGCGGCGAGCCCGGCCATGATGCCGATGGTGAGCGCCCCAACCGTGGAGGCAAGCCCGACGAGCAGGCTGGTACGCAGGCCATAGAGGATGGCGCTGAGCATATCGCGGCCCTGTGCGTCGCTGCCGAGCCAGTAGCTGAAGCCGGCCATGCCCT
Organism: Bosea vestrisii; assembly: GCF_030144325.1. Lineage (NCBI taxonomy): Bacteria > Pseudomonadati > Pseudomonadota > Alphaproteobacteria > Hyphomicrobiales > Alloboseaceae > Allobosea > Allobosea vestrisii. Next base: position 3,984,230 of record NZ_CP126307.1, read on the forward strand.
GTTCGCCGGGCGCCAACCGGTTGTCCATCACGCTGAGAGAGGCGAGGTCATGCGGGTTCTGCGGCGCGATCACCGGCGCGAGCAAGGCGAGCAGCACCATGATCCCCAGCAGGATCACGGCGCCGCGCGTCGTCGGGCGGTTGCGCAGGCGGCGCAGCACCTTCTCACGCAAGGGCGTATCGGCCTGCGCGGGGCCGGCGAGGCGGGGAGCGTCGAGACTCATGCCTGCTCTCCGGCGAGCTTCACCCGCGGGTCGAGCGCGGCATAGAGCACGTCGACCAGGAAGTTGACGGTGACGAAGAGCAGCGTCGCCAAGAGGACATAGGCGACGACCACCGGGCGATCGAGCTGGTAGACCGAGTCGATCAGCAGCTTGCCCATGCCCGGCCAGGCGAAGACGGTCTCGGTGATGGTCGAGAAGGCGACAAGGCTGCCGAATTCGACGCCGACCACGGTGACGACCGGGATCAGGATGTTGCGCAGCACATGCCGGTTGACGATGCGCTTGGGCCGGACGCCCTTGGCCCGGGCGTATTTCACATAGTCCTGCGTCATCGTCTCGGCGGTGCCGGCGGCGACCAGGCGCACGATCAGCGCGAGGTTCGGAATCGCGAGGTTGAGCGCCGGCAAGGCGATGTGATGCAGCCCGTCCAAGGTCAGCAGGCTAGTCTGGACGCCGAGGAGTGAGACCGTCTCGCCGCGCCCGGCCGTCGGCAACCAGCCGAGCAGCACGGCAAAGAGCAGGATCAGCATCATGCCCTTCCAGAAACTCGGCAGCGAGAAGCCGAGCACGGTTCCGGCCATGACGATGCGGGCGCGCCGGCTGTCCGGATTCAAGCCCACCATCAGCCCGAGCGGGATGCCGGCGGCGAGCGCCAGCGTCATTGCCAGCAGGACGAGCTCGAAGGTTGCCGGCAAGCGCGCCAGGATCAGCTGGAGCGCCGGCACGCCATGCACGAAGGAGCGGCCGAGATCGCCCTTCAACGCATTGGCCATGAAGGTCAGGTATTGCTGCCAGACCGGCAGGTCGAGCCCCAGGCGGCGGATCAGCGCCTCGCGCTCGGCCGCACTGGCCGAGGGCGAGACCAGGAGCTCGATCGGGTCGCCGATGCCGTAGACGGCGAAGAAGACCACGACCGAGACCGCGAGCAGCACGAGCACGCTCTGGATCAGCCGCTGCAGGACATAGGCGGTCATGCATCGAACCTCGAAGGGGTGATCGCCGGCTTACTTCGCCGGCTTCACCGACATGGCGAGCATGAACTGGTCGGCGCGGCCGGCGACGGCGAGCTCCGACTTGAAGGCCCAGATGCCGCTTTCGAAGTGGAGAGGGATGAAGGCGCCATCGTCGAGGACGAGCTTCATCGCCTGCTGCAGCAATTCGGCGCGCTTCTTGTCGTCGAGCGTCGAGACCGCGGCGCGGATCACCTTGTCGAACTCATCGTTCTTGTAGCCGCCATAGTTCGAGCCGCCGAGGGTCTTGGCCTCGTTCGGGGTCGGCGGCCACTGGCGCAGGAAGGAGGCGGCTTCGCCGGTCGCCGAACCCCAGCCGCCGATCGCGACGCTGAACTCCTTCTTGGCGCGGCGCGGGAAGTAGATCGCCCGCGTCATCGCGTCGACCTCGGCCTTGATGCCGATCTGGGTCAGATACTGCGCGACCGCCTGGGTGATCTGGCTGTCGTTGATGTAGCGGTCATTGGTCGAGGACAGCGTCAGCTGGAAACCATTGGGATAGCCGGCCTCGGCCAGCAGCTTCTTCGCTGCGGCGGGATCATAGGCGAGCTTGGGCGGGTTCGGCAGCGTGCCGAACATGCCGGTCGGCAGGTACTGGTAGGCCGACTCGGCGGCGCCATCCATGATGCGCTTGACGATCGCCTCGCGGTCGATGGCGAGCGACATCGCCTTGCGCACGCGCGCATCCTTCAGCGGATTCTTGCCGTCGGGCGTCTTGACGAAGGGGCTCTCATCGCGGGCGACATCGAGCTGGAAATAGATCACCCGGGTCGAGGGCGTGATGACATGGCCGAAGCGCTTGTCGCCCTTGATGCGGCCGAGATCGCGCGCGGCCGGGTTCTCGATCACGTCGTAATCGCCGGCAAGCAGGCCGGCGAGGCGCGGGCCCGCATTGGTCACCGGCAGGAAGCGCACGCTCGCCCAGGGCTGCTGCCCACCCCAATGGTCGGGGTTGCGCTCGAGCTCGATCGACGAGCCCCGCACATAGGACTTCAGCTTGTACGGCCCGGTGCCGATGGCCATCGAGCCGTCATTGAAGTTGTTGACCGCCGGCCAGGGACCGGTGACGCCGCAGTTCTTGGCGATATCGTAGCTGATGGTGTCGTGCTGCACGATCGAGGCGGAGAGGATCGGCAGGCCCGACAGCAGCGTCGGCAGCAGCGGCTCCGGCTCCTTGGTCTCGATGATCAAGGTGTTGGCGTCGGGCGTCTCGACCTTGGCGAAATTGCCGGTGATGTCGGCGAAGGAATCGGAGACCTTGGTCTCATTCTTCAGCGTGCGGCAGAAGGTGAAGACCACGTCCTGCGCCCCGAAGGTCTGGCCGTTGGTGAACTTGACGCCCTGGCGCAGCTTGAAGGTCCAGCGGTTCTTGCCGTCATTCTCCCAGGAGGTGGCGAGGCCCGGCTGCAGTGCCTGCTTCTCGTCCTGCCGCACGAGATTGTCGAAGATGTGCTGGGCGAGCGCGTTGTTGGGGGTGAGGTCGTGATAATGCGGGTCGACCGCGGTCGGCTCGGAGGCGAGCGCGATGCGCAGGCTCTGCGCCATGGCCGGCGCGCTCAGCATGCTGGCGCCGAGCAGAATGGTGATGAGCACACGCTGACGCATCAGTCCGTCTCCGTTCCCGTAGCTGGTCGTTTTGACAGCTTTATTTTCACGCGGTAGCAAACATGAAAATGATCCGACGTCAATCTGTGGGAGAGCCATGTCACGCGCCCTGAAGCCGACGACGGACCTCGCCAACCGCATCGCCCAGGTCTACCCGTCGCTGAGCGAGGGGCATCGCAAGGTGGCGGACTTCGTGCTGCAGAGCCCGCTCGATTCCGCGACCGTGACGATCGAAGGGCTGGCCGAAAAGAGCGGCACGTCGACCGCGACCGTGACCCGCTTCGTCCGGGCGCTGGGCTACCGCAATTATGGCGATTTCCGCGCGGCGCTGTCGACGGCGCTGAAGGTCGCGATGGGACCGGTGGAGGGCCTCGCCGACGCCCGCGCCGCGGCCGGTTCGGTCTTCGCGACCATGACGACGACGCTGAAGGGCGAGGCCGCCAATCTCGACGAGGCGATCGCGACTCTGGAGGAGGAGACGGTCAACCGCGCCATCACCCTGCTTTTGAAGGCGCGCCGCATCTTCATCGTCGGCTCGGGCGCGAGCCATTACGTCGGCGCCTTCCTCGAGGATGGGCTCGCGCTCTATCTCGACGCCGATGTCGTCTTCGCCTCCTCGCGCGGCGGGCCGGAGCGCGCCGTCCGCCACATGCTCTCGACGGGACCGAAGGACGTCGTCATCGCGATCTCGCTGCCGCGCTATTCGCGCGCCACGCTGGAGCTCGCCAGGTTCACCAAGAAGCGCGGCGCCATCCTGATCGCGCTGACCGACGGGCCGTCATCGCCGCTGGTTCCGCTGGCCGACATGACCTTGTACGCCCCGGCCCGCAACAGCTTCCTGCCCAACTCGCCGACCGCCGCCTTCGCTGTGGCCGACGCTTTGATCACCACGCTGGCGCGTGAGCGCCCCGATGCGGTCGAGGCGCTGAAGGGCTTGAGCGAAAGCCTGCTCTGGACCTTCCACTACTAGCTATCAGCCGAGCTCGACCATGGCGCCGGTTTCGGCAGAGCGCTGCACGGCTGCGATCACCTTCAGCGTGTTCAGGCCTTCGCGTCCCGAAGCGATCGGTGTCACGCCCTTGCGGATGACGTCGCAGAAATGCCTGATCTGGACCCGGAGCGGGTCTTCCTGCACGACAGGAACCCGCTCGCGTACCAGCGGCTCCCACCAACTGCGCTTAACCGGGTTGGACCAGATTTCGAGCTGCGGGATGGTCAACGAGCCGTGCGTGCCGCCGATCTGGTAGCAGGACTGGTCCTGTTGCGGGTAGACCGGGTTCTCGCCCGTCGTCATCTCCCAGCTCCACGGCGCCACGATCGAGTCGGACACCGTGACCGTGCCGAGCACGCCATTGGCGAAGCGCAGGAGGATGGCGGCGGTCTCCTCGACCGCATGGCTGCGCACGGCGTTGGAGGCGTGCGCCTGCACCGAGACGACCTCGCCGCAGAGATAGCGGAACAGGTCGACATCGTGGATCAGGTTGAGCAGGATCGGCCCTGCGCCCTTCTCGCGCCGCCAGTCGGCTTCGAAGTAATCATCGGGCTTCATCAGCCAGAAGTGCCCGCTCAGCGCCAGCACACGGCCGAGTCGGCCGGAATCGACGATCTCCTTGGCCTTGCGGATCATCGGGTTGTAGCGCCGGTGATGGCCGGTGAGCAGTGGCACGCCGGCCTTCTCTGCCGCCGCGACCAGGCGCTCACCCTCGGCGAGGTCATCGGCCAGCGGCTTCTCGACGATGGCCGGGATGCCGGCCTCGACCGCCTCCAGCCCGTTGCGGACATGGAGCTGGTTCGGCGTCGCGATGATCACGCCGTCGGGCTGATCGGCCGCCAGCATCTCGGCGAAGGACGGAAACCAGGGTGCGCCCAGCGCTGCCGCGACCGCACGTCCCGCCGTTGTCGGATCGACCACCGCCGACAGCACGGCGCGCGACTCGGCCGCGACATGCTCGGCATGGCGCCGGCCGATCAGCCCGGCGCCGATGACGGCAAGCTTTACCGGAGTCATGGGCGGTTCAGGCCTTCTTCTCGTCGGCGAGCTTGGCGACCCGGCGCAGCGAGAGCAGATAGCCCTGCGTGCCGAAGCCGGCGATGACGCCGTCGGCGCGCAGTGAGACATAGGAATGGTGCCGGAAGCTCTCGCGCTTGTGCACATTCGAGATGTGGCACTCGATCACCGTGCCGTCAAAGGCGTTGAGCGCGTCGAGGATCGCGACCGAGGTGTGGGTGAAGGCGCCGGGGTTGATGACGATGCCGACCGCCTGCTCGCGGGCTTCATGGATCCAGTCGATGATCTCGTATTCGCGGTTCGACTGGTGGAAGCGGATCTCGAGGTCGAGCTCCTTGCCCAGTGCCCGGCAGGCATCCTCGACATCGGCCAGGGTTTCCGAGCCGTAGATATGCGGCTGGCGCTTGCCGAGCAGGTTCAGGTTCGGGCCGTTGAGGACGTAGACGAGGCGGGACATGGAAAGCTCCTGAGATCGCGGCGGCATGTTGCCGCTATCGAGCCGCGGCGCAAGATCGAGTTCCGGGGCCGAAGCTCAGCCGCCGATGCGTCGGCTGCTGGCGACGCCAAAATGGCAGATCGCCTCGCCGAGCTTGGGCGCGGTATTCGGGAAGATGATGTAGCCGTCGCGCGATGCCGTCACCCTGGAGCCGTCGGCACGATGGGCGAGGGCGGCGCCGGCCTTGACTGCGTCCCCGGTGCGCCAGCCCGTCTCGGCGCGGTCGCCTTCCGCCTCGCAGAGCAGGACCTCGACCATCTCGATCACGTCGCTGAGCGCTGCGGGTGGGAGGGCAGCGTCGACCATTTGCAATTGCGCCAGCGTGTTGCGGATCGCGGCATGGCCGATATCGGCGGCCTTCGGATCGTCATGCGTGCCGCATTCCAGCGTCACTGCATAACCGCCGCAGAAGCGCATGAACTCGGTCGTGCCATAGCCCTCGGTCACATTGAGCTTCGGCACCGGCAGGCGCGCGCGGATGTCGAGCAGCCGGGCGTAATTGTCGAGCCAGCCATGGATCGCGGTCGCGACGCCGAGGCATGAGGCGAGCGCCATTTCCTCTTCGGCCCTGGCGAAGGGTTCGAGCGCGCCACGATTATTGCCGGGTCCGAAGAAGACGAAGGGCTCGCCCTCCTGCCGGAAGGAGTGGATGTCGAGCAGCACATCGTGCTGGCGCAGCAGCGCGCAGACAGGGTTGCCGATCCGGTCCTCGTAGTCGCCTGCGAGCGGGCGCTCGCGCAGGTCGCGGTTGAAGTTGCGATCACCCTCGCGCGTCTTCTGGCGGAAGGCCTTGGGGTTGGTGACGGGCAGGAAGGTGACCTCGCCGCGCAGGATCTTGATCCGCCCCGCCCGGCAATCCTCGATGGCGCGCCTGATCGCGGCCGGCCCGCAGGGCTCGTTGCCATGGACGGCGCCGGTGACGATCAGTTTTGGGCCGGGTTTCAGGCCGATGAAGCTGATGGTTTCGAGCGGGCCGTCGTCGAGGTCGGTGGTGGTCACGGGATAGGCTCTCGTCGGAAGGGGGAGTTCAGGCCTTGCGGGTCTGCGAGTGCGGATCGAGGATGTCGCGCAGGCCGTCGCCGAGCAGGTTGAGGCCAAGCACGGTCAGGAAAATGGCGAGACCCGGGAAGATCGAGATCCAGGGCGCGGTCGAGATCTGGTCGCGCGCATCCGACAGCATCGAGCCCCAGCTCGGGAAGGGCGGGCGGATGCCGAGGCCGAGGAAGGAGAGCGAGGCTTCGGCCAGCACCGCGCCGCCCATGCCGAGCGTGCCGATCACAATGATCGGGCCGGCGATGTTCGGCAGGATCTGCGTGAACATGATCCGGAAGGTGCCGTAGCCCAGCGAACGGGCGGCCTCGACATAGCCGAGCGACTTGACCGACAGGGTCGCTGCCCGCGTCAGGCGGCAGGTGAAGGACCAGTTGGTCAGGCCGAGCGCGATCAGCAGGCTGGTGAGGCCCGGCTGCAGGATCGCCATGATCGCCAATGCGAAGATCAGCGAGGGGATGGCGAGCATCATGTTGGTGAGGCCGTTGACGAAATCGTCCCACCAGCCGCCCCAGTAGCCGGCGGAGAGGCCGAGCGCGACGCCGATCAGCGTGTTGATCAATTGCGAGACGATCCCGATCGTCAGCGAGATGCGCGCGCCATGCAGCACACGGCTGTAGATGTCCCGGCCCTGCGCATCGGTGCCGAACCAGAATTCGGATCCCGGTGGGACCTCGGCGTTCATTAGGTTGGCGTCCATGACCGGGTCGGTATGGGCGAGCCAGGGCGCGAAGACGCCGCCTGCCACGACGAGCGCAAAGCAGGTGGCGCCGATCCAGAGGTTGGCACGGAACTTCATCGGAGCGGCCTAGCTGTACTTGATGCGCGGATCGACGACGGCGCAGAGCACGTCGACGGCGATGTTCACGACGAGAAAGAAGAGCACGATCGTCAGGATGCAGCCCTGCACCGCCGGGATGTCGCGCCAGGTGACGCTGTCGACCAGGAGGGAGCCGAGTCCCGGCCAGGCGAAGAGCTTCTCGACGACGACCGCCTGGCCGAGGACCGAGCCGAACTGCAGGCCGAGCGTGGTCAGGACGATGACCAGTGCGTTGCGGGCGACGTGCCAGCGCATCACCCGGTAGGCGCTGGCGCCCTTGGCGCGGGCGGTGCGGACGAAGTCGGCGTGCAGGATCTCGAGCACGGCGGCGCGGGAGGTGCGGGCGAGTAGGGCTAATGGCGAGACGCCGAGCGCGATCGCCGGCAGCACGATGTAGCGCGGATCGCCATCGCCATAGCCGAAGCTCGGGAACCAGTTCAGCGTCAGCGCGAAGAAGTACATCAGGAGCAGGCCGAGCCAGAACATCGGTAGCGACAGGCCCGAGACAGCGAAGACCATCGAGAACATGTCGACCCAGCTTCCCGGCTTCAGCGCAGCCAGGAAACCGAGCGGCACGCCGATGACGATGGCGAAGAACATCGCCGCGAGCGCAAGCTGGAGGCTCGGCCAGAGCCGCTCGCCGATCAGGTTGGTGACCGGTTGGCGAGTGCGGAAGGAATCGCCGAGATCGAAGGTCGCGAGCCCGCCGACATATTTTGCGAAGCGCAGCGGCAGCGGGTCGTTGAGGCCGAACTGCTCGTTCATGCGGGCAATGGTCGCGGCGTCGATATTGCTGCGCCCGTCGGCCATCTGGCTGGTGGCGAAATTGCCGGGGATGACGCTGAACAGCACGAAGATCAGCGCCGCGACCGCCAGCAGGATCGGAATGGCCTGCAGCAGCCGGCGAAAGACGTAAGGCAACATGACAGAAGGCTCCTGAGGCCGCTAGCGCGGGTCGTGACCGACGGGCGGAGGCGGGCAAGCCCCCGCCGTCATGTGACGGCGGGGGCTCAGGATGAGTTTACTTCGCCGCCGGCGAGGTGGTGTCGACCCAGAGGTCCTCGTAGCGCTGCAGCGCGAGCTCGGTCGAGTTCGGCTGAAGCCCGTGCAGCCAGGGCTGATAGGCCAGCACCGCCTTGTTGTAGTTGAAGAACCAGACCGGCGCTTCCTCCTGCAGCAGGGCATTGGCCTTCTTCAGGAGGTCGAGCTGCTTGGCCGGATCGGCTTCGTTCGAGGCGTCGTCGATCAGCTTGTCGTAGCCCGCGTTCTTGAAGGTGGTGTAGTTGCAGGACGAGCGCGGCGTCGAGGAGTGGAAGCACTTCAGCGCCGTCAGCGTGTCCGGGCCTGAGGTGTTCGACCAGATATAGGCCTGGAAGTCACCGCCTACGACGACGCCGCCGAGCGCCGAAGTCTCGACCGGCTTGACCTTCACCTTGATGCCGACCTTGGCGAGCATCGGGATCGTCGCCTCGACGATCGGAACGCCCCAGCTCTCGTTCGGGGTCGCGACCCATTCGAACTCGAAGCCATCGGGATAGCCGGCCTCGACCAGGAGCTTCTTGGCCTTCTCCGGATCGAAGGCGTAGGGCTTGGCGTCCTTGTCGAAGGCCGGCGAGGACAGCGGCAGCCAGCTCGCGGCGCGATAGGCCTTGTCGCGGACGAGACGCTTGATGATCAGCTCGCTGTCGATGGCGTAGTTGATCGCCTGGCGCACCCGCTTGTCGGAGAAGGGCTTGAAGGTCGGGTTCATGCCCATATTGCGGGTGAAGACCTCGGCGACCTCCAGAATGCCCTTCGACAGGTTAGGATCGGCCTTATAGGCGACGTACTGGGTCGAGCCCAGGATCGAGACGTCGACCTCCTTGTTGCGGAAGGCGACGTCGCGCGCCGCCGCCTCGCCCATCGGCGAGATCACGAGCTTGTCGGCATAGGGCTTGCCGGCCAGATAATATTTCTCCCAGCGCTCGAAGACCATGCGCGATCCCGGCACGTGTTCGACGAATTTGAAGGGCCCAAGGCCGATCGGCTTGTCGAAGAAGCCGGCGGCTTGCGCTTCCTTGGCCGGCAGGATCGCGGTCTGCGCCTGGAACAGGAAGTAGCCGGGATCGGCCTTGTCGGTCAGCGTCATCGAGAAGGTGGAATCGTCGATCTTCTTCAGGCCGGAGATTTCCTTGGCCTGGCCCTTCTGGACTTCGGTCGCGCCGACGATACGGGCGACATAGCGCGCGCCGGGATAGTTCTTCGAACCATCCATGATCCTTGTGTAAGACCAGATGACGTCGTCGGCCGTCAGTTTGCGGCCGTTGTGGAAGAGCGCCTCATCGCGCAGCTTGTAGGTGTAGGTCTTGCCGTCGGCCGAGACTTCGACGCTCTTGGCGATGTCGAGCACCGGCTTGCTGTTCTTCGCGTCCCATTTGTAGAGCATGCCGTGCAGCGCATAGCCGTAGATCTCGTCCTGAATCTGGTTCGAGACATGGCTGTCATTGCTGACGAAGGACGCGCCGTAGGGCGCGGTGAAGCGGATCGTGCCGCCGCGGCGCGGCTCCTGGGCCTGCGCCTGCAGGGTGAACGCCGCGAATGTCAGCGCGGTCGTGAAGGCAAGCTTTTTCAACACGTTGAAACCTCCCAATTTGTTGGTGAACTCTTTTGAGGTCGGCGCCGTTGGCCGGCGCCGATATTCGTTCCATCTGAGACCTTAGCGGGCTTTTCCGCCCTGTCTTCTTGTTTCGATTGTGCAGCGCGTTCAGGCACCCGAACGCTCGTAGACAACCTTGCCGCCGCGAATGGTGAGGTCGCAGCGGGTATCCCTGAGGATATGTTCCGGCGCGGCCGAGAGCAGATCGCGCGAGAACACGGCGACGTCGGCGAGGAAGCCGGGCACGAGCTTGCCCTTCACAGTTTCCTGCTTCTGCGAGAAGGCGCCGTATTCGGTGTAGGCCTGCAGGGCTTCCTCGATCGAGACGCGCTGACGCTCATCCATCACCGTGCCGCGCCAGGTCTGGCGCGTCAGCATGGTGTGGAAGTTCGGGAACGGGTCGGGATCGCAGACCGGCGCGTCGCTGCCGGTCGCCGGCTTCAGGCCAAGGTCGAACCAGGTCCGGAACGGGTAGCTCGGCAGCGCCCGCTCGTCGCCGAGCACCTTGATATAGGCGTCGCCGAAATCGTGGATGAAGACCTGTTGCGGGCAGGGGTAGATGCCGGCCTTGACCATGCGCTCGTGCTGCTGCGGCGTCGAGAAGCCGCAATGCTCGATGCGGTGGCGCCGGTCGGGATCGGGATGGGCCGCCAGCGCCTTCTCATAGGCGGTGATCAATTGCTCGATCGCCGCATCGCCGATGGCATGGCAGGCGAGCTGGTAGCCCTTGGCATGGGCATCCAGCACCTGGCGCTCCAGATCTTCGTCCGAGAGCATCTGGACGCCGGTGGTCTTGTCCTCGCCGCGATAGGGCTCGCTCATCCAGGCGGTGCGTCCGCCGGCCGAGCCGTCCAAGAAGATCTTGACCGCCCCGATCATCAGCATCTCGTCGCCGGTGCCGGAGATCAGCCCCGCATCATGGCATTGCGGCACGATCGAGCGACCCTCGTCGCCAAGCAGGGCAAGCCAGGTGCGCACAGGCAAACGGCCATCGCGCTTGGCCTTGTGGTAGGCCGCGATCTCGTTGAAGCCGGTGACCATCCCGACCGCTGCGTCCATGCAGCTGGTGATCCCGAGCGATAGCAGATATTGCCCGCCGCGCTCGATCGCAGCGAGGAGCTGCTCCTCGCTCGGTGCCGGAATCGCGGCCTTGACCGGGGCGCGGGCATTCTCCGCCAGCATGCCGGTGAGACGGCCGTTCTGCTGCTCGATCAACCCGCCCGGCGGCGTCGGCGAAGTCTCGTCGATGCCACCGAGCGCCAGCGCCTTCGAATTGCAGATCGAGATGTGGCCGCAGGTCCGGACCAGCATCACCGGATTGTTCGGGGAGGCGCGGTCGAGTTCCTCGCGGAAGGGATGGCGGCCGGTGTCGAGTTTGGTCTGGTCGTAGCCGCGCGCCAGCACCCACTCGCCGGGCTTCGACTTCGCCGCACGGGCCGCGATCTGGCCGAGCAGTGCCTCCAGCGTCGGCGCCGCGGCGGGCCGGGCATCGACCCAGTCCATGGTCAGGCCAACCGAGATCAGGTGCAGATGGGAATCGTTCAGTCCCGGCGTCGCCAGCCGGCCGGCGAGGTCGATGACGCGGGTCGACGGGCCGACCAGTTCGGCGATCTCCGCCTCCTTGCCGGTGGCGAGCACCTTGTCGCCCCAGAGCGCCAGCGCCTCGACCACGCCCTCCTCACGGCCACACCAGATCGGCCCGCCACGCAGCACGATATCGGCCTTGACGCTCATACCGCTGTCTCCGTCGTCCTCGCCATCGAGGCGTCCTCCAGTCTTGTCGCCGCCGGCGCCTTTTTTGGCCGGTCGTCTCGTCGGGGCTCAAACCTCGCTCAGATGTCGTCGAGCGGGAAGATCGGGCGGCGCACCTTCTGGTAGGGGCGCTCCTTGAAATTCTTGGTCGAGAGTGCGCCGGTGTCGACCTCGACCACCTCGCGGGCGATCGGCTCGAAAGCGGCGCGGAAATGCTGCATCGACTTGACGATGACAGTCGATTTGCGCGTGGGGTCGACGCCGAGCGAGGTGAACTGGGCAAGGTCGGTCGCCTGGCCGTTATGGGTGATGACGATGATCTCGACATCGTCGACCCGCAGCAGGGCCGAGAGGCCGTAATTGCGCCAGACGCCGCCGGCCATCGGCCCGTAGCAGATAAAATGCCCGTCGGTCAGTGCCACGACATGGGCGTCGAGCTCCAGCGGTCCGCCACCGGTGTTCGGATCGACCTTGCCGCCGAGCTTGAGCTTGAGCCGATTGCCGACGCCGGCCGCCTGCGCCGCGAGCGCGGCCTCGGGATCGCGGATGGCATGGAAGCCGACATTCTTCAGGCCGGCATCGAGCACGGCGCGCAGCAGGTTGGTCGCGTCGCCATAGGCCCCGGAGCCCGGATTGTCGGAATAGTCGGAGATCACCAGCGGCTTGCCGCTGGCCTCGGGCCCGAGCGTGCCTTCGCCCGCCTTGGCTTTGGCCATCGCTTCCTTCAGCGGGGTGAAGTGGATCGAGGAGAAGTGCCGCTGCTCCCAGGCATAGTCCATCAGTTGCTCGGCGATGGCCTGCGCCTTGCCGCGATCGTCGTGGGTGACGGCGATGGAGGGGCCGATATCGTGGACATCGGCCGAGGAAAAGCCGGCCTGGACGCTGACCACGAGCGCATCGCCCGCCGCTTCCAGTGCGTCGCCCCGGCGTAGCAGCTCCATGAACGGCGGCGAGGTCGTGCGCCCGCCATCGAGAGCGTAGAGAATTGGTCGACGCGCCACCGCGACGCGTGGCTTGATCTGCCCCTTCATCGCCCGTTCCAGCAGCTCCGCCGCCTGCCAGGTCCGCTCATACTGGTCGATATGCGGATAGGTCCTGTAGGAGATCAGCGCATTGGCGTTATCGGCCATCAGCTGAGTAAGCGTCGCGTGCAGGTCGAGCACCGCGACGACCGGCACATCGGGACCGACCTTGGCGCGGATGCGCTTCAGGAGCTCGCCTTCGCCGTCATCGGAGCTTTCCGTCGCCATGGCGCCGTGCAGGTGGAGCAGCACGCCGTCAAGTCGCTCGCAGGCGGCGAGGATCATGCCGGCAAAGACGTCAAAGGCCGCCTCGGTGACGCGACCGGACGGGTTGGCGCCGGTGACCAGCGGATGGGCGAGCCTCCAGCCGAATTTCTCGGCCGCTTCGAAAGCTGCGCCCATCGAGGTGCGCGTACCCTGGAAAGCGGCCGGCACCTCGTTGTCGCGAAAGACGCCGTGATGGCGAAACACCGCCTCATCGGTGAGCTGAACACTGAAGGTGTTCGTCTCGTGCATGAATTCCGCGATCAGGACGCGTCTGGCCATCGTTTGGTCATTCCCCCGGAAACGTTCCCTATGGAACTATTTTTCTTGTTCTAGCGCGGGAGCGGGCCGCTGCCAGCCCGCACCCGCTCATGCACCCCTTGCGTTCGCCCGCTTGCGGGCAGGGGAGGATTATGCTTGGCGCCGGTCAGGCGGCGCGCGCCGCGTGGCTCTCGCCGGGCGCGTTGCCGAGATCCTCGGGCCGGGCATAGGCGCGGCCGAAGCGGTTGGCGAGGAAGGCGTCGAAGCCGATATCCTCCTGCTTGACGAAGCCCTTTTGCGGCAGCTTGCCCTGGGCGAGCAGGTCGAGCACGGCGCAGATGCCGGAGGCCGTCGTGATCTGGATGGCGCTGCGCATCACGCCGCCGACCACGGCGCTGTAGACCTTGTTGGCATAGGTCTGCTGGGTCAGCCGGCCGTTCAGGCGCCCGCTGGCGGTGACGAAGATCACGACCACGTCCTGCAGGGTGCTCGGCAGGGCGTTCTCGAAGATGTCCTTCAGCACGTCGCGGCGCTCGGACAGGCGCAGATCCTGCAGCAGCGCCTTCATGATCGCGCAATGGCCGGGATAGCGGATCGTCCGGTAGTTCAGCGTGCGCACCTTGCCGGCGAGCGTGTCGCATAGCGTGCCGAGCCCGCCCGAGGTGTTGAAGGCCTCGTAGGTGATGCCGTCGAGCGAGAACTCCTCGCGCTCTTCCATCGCCGGAACCAGCACGCGTTCGCCGTTGACGACGGCTTCGCAGGGCTCGCAATACTCGTTGATGACCCCGTCCGTGCTCCAGGTCAGGTTGTAGTTCAGCGCGTTGGACGGATATTGCGGCAGCGCGCCGACCCTGAGCTTGAGGCTATCCAGCTGGTCGAAATCGCGGGCGAGGTCGGCGGCGACGATCGAGATGAAGCCGGGCGCCAGCCCGCATTGCGGGATCAGCGCCGCCTTGGCGGTCAGCGCCAGCTCCTTGACGCGCCGCGTCGAGGCGACGTCCTCGGTCAGGTCGAGGTAATGCACGCCTTGCGCCGCGGCGGCTTCGGCGATCCGCGTCGTCAGATCGTAAGGGGCGGCCGAGAGCACGGCGAAGGCGCCATTCAGGACCTGGGCGAGCTCGGCGTCGTCGGTGATGTCGACCCTGCGGGTCGAGATCGTCGGGCTGGTCCTGATCGCGGCGAGCTGTTCGTTGGAGCGGTCGGCGATCACCACGCGGTAATCCCCGGTGGCGCCGAGCAGGTCGGCGATGGTTGCGCCGATCTTGCCGGCGCCGATGACGACCACGTTTTTCATGGTTCCCCCGATGAATCTGTTTCTGAAAGACAGAGTCACCCAAGGTCTCGTCGGTTAGAAGCCGGCGACGCGACGATTCATATGGGATTTTTCAGCGAAACGCCGTAAGGTCTCGGCGTTATGCCGATTGACCAGACTGACCGCCAGCTTCTGACCCTGCTCACCGAGAACGCCCGCGCTCCGGTGGCCGAACTCGGCCGCAAGCTCGGCCTGTCGCGCACCACCGTGCAGAGCCGGATCGAGCGGCTGGAGCGTCGCGGCGTCATCGCCGGCTATACGGCGCGGCTCTCGGAGGATTATGAGAAGGGCCAGGTCAAGGCGCATGTGCTGATCACCGCCCTGCCGAAGCTCGCGGCCCGGGTCGAGGCCGAGCTACGCCGCATTCCCGAAATCAGGACGCTGCATTCGGTCAGTGGCCAGTTCGACATGATCGCCGTGGTGGTCGCGCCCTCGATCGGCGAGCTCGACGGGCTGATCGACCGGATCGGTGCGCTCGAAGGCGTCGAACGCACCATGTCCTCGATCATCCTGTCGACCCGGATCGAGCGCTAGCTCAGGCCGGCAGCACGCGCGCGCCGATCCGCGCTGCCGCATCGCGCAACGCGTCGAGATGCACCGGATGGCCTTCCGGCGCGACGATCGAGGTCAGCGATGAGATGCTGAGCGCCCCGGCGAGCGCGCCGCTTCGGTCGAAGATCGGCACGCCGACGCCGGTGAGGCCGATGAAGAAATCGTCAGCGGCAAGCTCCCAGCCCTGCGCGCGGATGCGCTCGGCCTCGCGCCAGAGCAGGTTGGGATCAGTCTGGCTCGCTGGAGCACGCTTGGGCAGATCGAGCGACAGCGCCAGCCGGCGCTGATCGTCATCGAGAAAAGCCAGCAGCACGCGCGGGCCGCCACCACAGTTCAGCGGCGCCTGCCCGCCGACCGCGAACCAGGTGGCATCGACATGCGGCAGCGAGGCGCGCACCCGGTCGACGCAGAGCCCTCGCCCGGCGATATGGACCCAGAGGAAGGCGGTTGCGCCGGTCTTCTCGGCGATCTCGGTCAGATAGGGACCGGCGATGTCGCGTAATTCGCGGCCGGTCGTCACGGCGCTGCCGAGCTCGATCAGCCCGACGGCCAGCGCATAGCTCTGTGCATGTTCGTCGTATTCGACCAGCTCGTTGAGCTGGAGCGTAAGCAGGAGGCGCCGCGTCGTGCCCTTGTCGAGGCCGACTTGTCGCGCCAGTTCGCTGAGGCCGAGCCGCGGGTGCTCCGGGCGGAAGGCCCTGAGCAAGGCGATGGCGCGATCGACAGCCCTGACGATGGGAACGCCTGGCGGCAATTGTGCGGCCCTGTCCCGATCTTCCTGATTCATTGCACCTGAAGGCTGCGCCATGTTCGTTTGCTGAGCGTGTCGCCTAATAACACGGCATGTCAATCCTTGACACGGAATTTGTCTCTCGCTTTCATGACGGCAGAGCTTGCCAACGGGCGCCTGATCGGGTGCGATCCGCCTCAGCTGGCCGGTGAATGAAAAACGGGGACGCTTGGGCCGCTGCGTGCTGCGGATCCCGGCGCTGGGAACGGAGAACGACGATGACCGGATTGAGATTTGGCCTGGCGCTCGCCGCCTCCGTCCTGGCGCTCGGCGTGGCCCAGGCGCAGACACCCAAGAAGGGCGGCACCGTTCACGTCGTCGTCCAGCCCGAGCCGCCGATGCTGATGCAGGGGCTCAACCAGAACGGCCCGACCAACATGGTCGCCGGCAACATCTACGAATCCCTGCTGCGCTATGACGAGAAGCTGAATCCGCAGCCCTCGCTCGCCAAGAGCTGGGAGATCTCGCCGGACGCCAAGGTCTACACCTTCAAGCTGCAGGAGGGCGTGACCTGGCATGACGGCAAGCCGTTCACGGCCGACGATGTCGTCTTCACCCTCGACAAGTTCCTGCGCGAGGTCCATCCGCGCTGGCGCCCGATCGTCAATGCCCAGGTCGAGACAATCGAGAAGGTCGACGACCTCACCGTGAAGATCACGCTGAAGCAGCCCTTCGGCCCGCTGATCATGACGCAGGAGGTCGCCTCCGCGCCGATGATCCCCAAGCACATCTATGACGGCACCGATTATCGGGCCAATCCGGCCAACAATACGCCGATCGGCACCGGCCCGTTCAAGCTGAAGGAGTGGAAGAAGGGCTCCTACATCCACCTCGTCAAGAACGAGAACTACTGGCTGAAGGGCAAGCCGAACCTCGACGAGATCTACTGGCAGATCATCCCGGACGCGGCGGCGCGCGCCGTCGCCTACGAGACCGGCAAGGTCGACGTGCTGACCGGCGGCTCGGTCGACGTCTACGACGTGGCGCGGCTCTCCAAGCTGCCCAACACCTGCATGACCACCAAGGGCTGGGAGATGTTCGCCCCTCATGCCTGGCTGACGCCGAACGTCCGCAACGGCATTTTGGGCAATAAGCAGTTCCGCCAGGGGCTGATGTACGCGATCGACCGCGAATTCGGCCGCGAGGTGGTCTGGGGCGGGCTCGGCAAGCTGCCGACCGGTCCGATCTCGTCGAAGACCAAGTTCTATTCGGCCGACGTGCCGAAATACGCTTTCGATCCGGCCAAGGCGAAGGAGCTGATCAAGGCGTCCGGCTACAAGGGCGAGACGATCCGGCTGCTCAACCTGCCTTATGGCGAGACTTGGACCCGCTGGACCGAGGCGATCAAGCAGAACCTCGAGGATGTCGGGGTCAAGGTGCAGGTCGAGAACACCGACGTGCCGGGTTGGACGCAGAAGGCCAGCAACTGGGACTTCGACCTCAATTTCAACTTCCTCTACCAGCTCGGCGACCCCGCCATGGGCGTGGCGCGCAGCTACATCACCAGCAACATCGCCAAGGGCAATCCCTTCGCCAATGTCGGCGGCTACTCGAATCCCGAGGTCGACAAGCTCTTCGCCGAGGCGGCGATCGCGCCGACCGATAAGGAGCGCCAGGACCTCTACACCAAGGTGCAGAAGCTCCTGGCCGACGAGCTGCCGGTGCTCTGGCTGCTCGAGATGGATTTCCCGACCATCTATCGCTGCAATGTCAAGAACCTCGTCACCACCGGCATCGGCGTCGACGACGGTTTCCGTGATGCCTGGAAGGAGTGAAGGGGCTTGCTCGCCTTCCGTTCTCCCCTTGCGGGAGAAGGTGGCGCGCAGCGCCGGATGAGGGGTCGCGCTGCCCTCTCCGAACCTCGACCATGCCATCCGCCGACGCGGCAATCGTCGCGAGACCCCTCATCCGTCAGCGCTGCGCGCTGCCACCTTCTCCCGCAAGGGGAGAAGGGTGCGCGCCCAGCCGGGTAACCTGAATGAACCTCGCGCAATTCCTCGCTGGCCGGCTCGCGAAGGGGATCGTCGTCCTCTTCGCCATCGCGGTGCTGAACTTCTTCCTGATCCGTGCCGCGCCGGGCGATCCGGCGCAGGTGCTGGCCGGCGAGGCCGGTGCCGCCGACGAGCAATTGCTGATCCAGCTACGCGAGCGCTTCGGCCTCGACCAGCCGCTGCTGACCCAGCTCTGGGTCTATTTGAAGGGCTATCTCACCTTCGATCTCGGCTTCAGCTACCGCCAGCAGCAGACGGTGCTGAGCCTGATCCTCGACCGTTTGCCGGCAACGCTGCTGCTCACCGGCGCCGCCTTTCTGGTCTCGCTCGGCTTAGGGACCTTGATGGGCGCGCTCGCCGCCCGCCGCGCCGGCCGTTGGCAGGACAGCGTCATCACCACGCTGGCGCTGGTCTTCTATGCGACGCCGCTGTTCTGGGTCGCGCTCATGAGCCAGATCGTCTTCTCGCTGAAGCTCGGTCTCGTACCCAATGTCGGCTACGAGAGCATCGGCGCGAACTATACAGGGCTCGCTCGTGCGCTCGACATCGCCAGCCATCTCGTCCTGCCGGCTCTGACGCTCGGCCTGTTCTTCACCGCGCTTTATGCGCGGATGATGCGGGCCTCTATGCTCGAGGTCGCCGGCGCCGACTTCGTCAAGACCGCCCGCGCCAAGGGGCTCAGTCCCGGCGTGATCTCGCGCCGACACGTCGCGCGCAACGCCATCCTGCCGGTCGTGACGCTGGCGGGGCTGCAGGCCGGCCAGTTGGTCGGCGGCGCTGTCCTGACCGAGACCGTCTTCGCCTGGCCCGGCATCGGCCGGCTGATGTTCGACGCGCTCGTCCAGCGCGATTATTCGGTGCTGCTCGGCGTCTTCTTCATCTCCTCGGCCATGGTCGTCGGCTTCAACATTCTGACCGATATCGTCTACCGGCTGGCCGATCCGCGCATCGAGGCGGTGTCATGAGCTTCCTCAAGCGCTTTTCTCGCAATCGCGGCGCCCTGATCGGCCTTGCTATCCTGATCGCGGTGGTGCTCTTCGCCATCCTCGCGCCCTCGCTCTATCCGCAATCGCCCTGGCGGACGGTGGCGCGGCCCTTCCTCGCCCCCTTCGTGATGGAGCGCTTCCCGCTCGGCACCGACACGCTCGGGCGCGACATCGCCTCCGGCCTGGCACATGGCGCCCGCGTCTCGCTGACGATCGGGCTGGTCTCGACGATTGTCGCGCTCTTGATCGGGGTGCCGCTCGGCGCGATCGCGGGCTATGCCGGCGGGATCGTCGATGATGCGCTGATGCGCTTCACCGAGTTCTTCCAGACTATTCCGTCGTTTGCGCTCGCCATC
Source organism: Bosea vestrisii (assembly GCF_030144325.1). NCBI lineage: Bacteria > Pseudomonadati > Pseudomonadota > Alphaproteobacteria > Hyphomicrobiales > Alloboseaceae > Allobosea > Allobosea vestrisii. Next base: position 4,003,363 of record NZ_CP126307.1, read on the forward strand.
GTGCTGGTCGCGATCCTGCAACCCAAGCTCGGCTCGATCGTGCTCGCGATCGGCGTGGTCAGTTGGCCGCCGGTGGCGCGGCTGGTGCGCGGCGAGGTGCTCTCGCTGAAGACGCGCGAATACGTCCAGGCCGCGATCACCATCGGCCAGCCGACTTCGCGCATCATCTGGAGCCAGGTCCTGCCCAATACGATCGCGCCGATCATCGTCATGGGCTCGCTGATGATCGGTTCGGCGATCCTGCTGGAATCCTCGCTCTCCTTCCTCGGCCTCGGCGATCCCAACCTGATGAGCTGGGGCTACATGGTCGGCGCCGGCCGCACGCGGCTGCTCGACGCCTGGTGGATCAGCTTCTTCCCGGGCTTTGCGATCTTCCTGACCGTGCTGGCCCTCAACCTCGCCGGCGAGGGGCTGAACGACGCGCTGAACCCGCGCCTCGCCCGGGAGAGGGAATGATGGCCGGTCCCGTTCTTGCGATCGAAGGCCTGAAGCTCGCTCTGCCGTCGCTGGCCGACCGCGCCTTCGCGGTCGAGGATGTGACGCTCAGCATCGCGCCCGGCGAGACGCTCTGCGTCGTCGGCGAATCCGGCTCCGGCAAATCGATGATCGCCCATGCGGTGATGGGCCTGCTGCCGAGGGCGGTGAAACCGGTCGCAGGCGCGATCAGGCTCGCCGGCCGCGACTTGCTGGCTCTTTCGGAAGACGCGATGCAGGACGTGCGCGGCCGCGAGGTCGGCATGATCTTCCAGGAGCCGATGACCTCGCTCAATCCGGTGATGCGCGTCGCCGACCAGATCGTCGAGACCTTCGAGGCGCATCGGCTGCTGAGCAAGCCGGAGCGCTATGCGCGGGCGCTCGCTCTGCTGACCGAGGTTGGCCTGCCCGAGCCCGAGCGACTGGCGCGCGCCTATCCGCACGAACTCTCCGGTGGCCAGCGCCAGCGCGTGATGATCGCGATGGCGCTGGCGCTCGAACCCAAGCTGCTGATCGCCGACGAGCCGACGACCGCGCTCGACGTGACCACGCAGGCGCAGATCCTCAAGCTGCTCGACAATCTCCGCCACAAGCACGGCACGGCCGTCCTCTTCATCACCCATGATATGGGCGTCGTCGCCGAGATCGCCGATCGCATCGCGGTGCTGGAGAAGGGCGTCCTGGTCGAGGAGGGCACCGTCGATCAGGTGCTCGGCTCACCCCGCCATCCCTATACCCAGAAGCTGCTCGCCGCCGTGCCCTCGCTGACGCCGCCGGACCGGCCGCCGCTGCCGGAAAGCAAGCCGGTGCTTACCGTCGAGAACCTCGGCAAGGTCTATCGCAAGCGCGCCTTCTTCCGTCCTGGCCGCGAGGTCAGGGCGGCCGACGATGTCAGCTTCACGCTGGCCAGAGGCGAGACGCTCGGGCTGGTCGGCGAATCCGGCTCGGGCAAGTCGACGGTCGGGCGCTGCTGCCTGCGCCTGATCGAGCCGGATTCCGGCCGCATCATGCTCGGCGATCTCGCCATCACCGATCTCAGCGTCGCGGCGCTGCGCCCGCACCGCAAGCGCATCCAGATGGTGTTCCAAGATCCGTTCGCGTCGCTCAACCCGCGCCAGACGGTCGGGCGGATCATCTCGGACGGGCCGGTCGCGCACGGCGTCTCGCGCAAGGACGCGCTGGCGCGGGCCAAGGAACTGCTCGAACTGGTCGGACTCTCGGCCAATGCGATCGACCGCTACCCGCACGAATTCTCCGGCGGCCAACGCCAACGCATCGGCATCGCCCGGGCGCTCGCGCTCGAACCCGACGTGCTCGTCGCGGATGAGGCGGTCTCGGCGCTCGACGTCTCCGTGCAGGCGCAGATCCTGATGCTGATCAAGGACATCCAGCAGCGGCTCGGCCTCGCCATCCTGTTCGTCACCCACGACCTGCGCGTCGCCGCGCAGATCTGCGACAAGATCGCGGTGATGCAGCGCGGCAGGATCGTCGAGAGCGGTCCGACCGCCGCGCTCTTCGCCGCCCCGCAGCACGAGTATACCCGCCAACTGCTCGCCGCCGTCCCTGGCGGGGAGCGTTTCGGGCGGTGAGCCCATGCGTCATTCTCGGGCGCAGCGTAGCGGAGACCCGAGAATCTCGTGACCAGATAGCTGGTTTCCGAGATGGTCGGGTCAAGCCCGACCATGACGAGCTAGCCAAACGCTTGCCTATGTATCGGAGACCCCAGCCATGCCGCTCGACCTCGCCTTGCGCGACCGCATCCTCGCCTCCGTCGAGGCGGGCTTTGCCGAGCAGATCGCCTTCACCCAGGAGATGATCCGCTTCCCCTCGACGCGCGGCGACGAGCACACCGTCCAGGACTTTGTCTTCCGGGCCCTCAAAGCGCGCGGCTTCACCATGGATCGTTTCGCCATGGACCGCGAGGCGATCGCCAACCATCCCGGTGGCGCGCCGTTTTCGGATACGCATTCCGAGGCACCGATCGTCGTCGGCATCCATCATCCGCGCGAGGAGAAAGGGCGCTCGCTGATCCTGCAGGCGCATGTCGACGTGGTGCCGACCGGCCCGGCCGAGCTCTGGACCCATCCGCCCTTCGACCCGGTCGTCGACGGCGACTGGCTCTATGGCCGCGGCGGTGCCGACATGAAGGCTGGCGGCGCGGCGAACCTCTTCTGCCTCGACGCGCTCCGGCGCATCGGCCTGCAGCCGGCTGCGACCGTCTACGTCCAGTCGGTGGTCGAGGAGGAATCGACCGGCAACGGTGCGCTGATGACGCATCTGCGTGGCTACAAGGCCGACGCCGTGCTGATCCCCGAGCCGGAGGAGGAGATGCTCGTGCGTGCCAATACCGGCGTGCTCTGGTTCCAGTTCGAGGTTCGCGGCGAGCCGGTGCATGTCCGCGAGATGGGCATCGGCGCTAACGCCATCGATGCGGCTTATCGCATCGTCGGCGCGCTGCGCGAGCTCGAGGAGGAACTCAATCGCGAGAAGATCGGCCGGCCGCATTTCGAGGACGTCGCCCATCCGATCAACCTCAACATCGGCAAGATCGAGGGCGGCGACTGGGCGTCGTCGGTACCGTGCTGGTGCAGGGTCGATTGCCGCATCGGGCTTTATCCCGGCATGTCGGCCGAAGAGCTCGGCCAGCGCATCGAGGCCAAGGTTCTGGCCTTCGCCCGCACCGACAACTTCCCCTCGAACAACCCGCCCAAGGTCGTCTTCAATGGCTTCTGGTCGGAGGGCTATGTGCTCGAGCCCGGCAGCGAGGCGGAGGCCGTGCTCAGCCGCGCCCATCAGGGCTCGACCGGCAAGACGCTGAAGAGCTTCATGACTCCCGGCTATCTCGATACCCGCGTCTATGCGCTCTACGACAAGGTGCCGGCACTCTGCTACGGGCCGATCTCGCAGAACATCCATGCCTTCGACGAGCGCGTCAGCCTGGCCTCGCTGAAGCGCATCACTGGTACCATGGCGCTCTTCGTCGCCGAATGGTGCGGCGTCGAGCCGGTCGCCGGCTGAACGAGGCAGGCTGGATGCACGCCTGTCGTGCATCCAGCTTCCATCGAAATGGCATGACGCTGCCAGCGCATCCTCCCGCATAGTCGCCTCATGCCGTCCGCTCCCGCCCGCTCGCTCCTGCTCGTCCCGCTGCTCGGGCTGCTCTGGGGCTTCAACTGGCCGGCGGTCCGGATCTCGCTGACCGAGATCGCGCCCTGGACGTTGCGGGCCGGCGGCATGACCTTCGCTGGGCTTGCCTTGGTCGCGGTCGCGCTGGCTCGCGGCGTCAGCCTCAAGGTGCCCACGGCACAGTGGCCGAGGCTCGTCGTCGCCGGCATCCTCTCGATCGCCGCCTTTAACATCCTGCTCGCCTTCGCGCAGCTGATGGCGCCGACCTCGCGCGCTGCCATCCTGACCTTCACCATGCCGGTCTGGGCGACGCTGATGGCCTGGCCGGTGCTGGGCGAGCGCTTCGATCGTCCGAGGTTGATCGGCCTCGGGCTGGGCATAGCCGGACTGCTCTGCCTCGGCTTGCCGCTGATCCGGGCGGGCCAGTTCTCGCCGGGGCTCGCTCTCGCCTTGCTCGCCAGCCTGAGCTGGGCGCTGGGCACCATTGTCACCAAGCGCTGGCCGGTCGCGGCGCCGACGCTGGCGATCGCCGCCTGGCAATTGCTGATCGGCGGCGCCACGGCCGGCATCGGCATGTTGATCTTCGAAGGCCTACCCATTCCCAAGGCCTTGTCACTGCCGGTCGCCGCAGCGCTCGCCTTCCACATCCTCGGCGCGCAGGCGCTTGCCTATTTCCTCTGGTTCACCGTGATCGCCCGGCTGCCGGCCGGCATCGCCAGCTTGGGAACGCTGATGGTTCCGGCGGTCGGAGCGCTCGGTTCGGTGCTCCTGCTCGGCGAGCGCCCGGCGATGAGCGACTGGCTCGGTCTCGTGCTCGTCGTCGCGGCCTCCGGCGCGATTCTGGTCTCGCCCAAGCCTGTGCGCTGACCCTGGGTCATTTTTTCTTTGGTCCCACCGGGAACCTTTTGCATGGCGCCGGGTTCAGCGCGTTCGACATGTCACATGCCAAGGTTCCAAACGTGCTCCAGATTGCGGAAGGTCCGGTGACCGCCGAGCGCTATCGGCTGTTGGTGGAGTCCGTCACGGATTACGCCATCTACATGCTCGATCCGCAGGGGACGGTGATCAGCTGGAACCCGGGCGCACGGCGCTTCAAGGGCTATGAGGATCACGAGATCATCGGCCAGTCCTTCTCGCGCTTCTACACGGAGGAGGATCGTGCCGCCGGCCTGCCGGAACGCGCCCTACGCATGGCCGCGGAGGAGGGCCGCTTCGAGAAGGAGGGCTGGCGCGTCCGCAAGGATGGCACCCGCTTCTGGGCCCATGTCGTCATCGATCCGATCCTCAATCCTGGGACCGGCCGGGTGCTCGGTTACGCCAAGGTCACGCGAGACCTGACCGAACGTCGCGAGGCCGAGCAGGCGTTGCGGCGCAGCGAAGAACGCTTCCGCCTGCTGGTCCAGGGCGTCACCGACTACGCGATCTACATGATCGATCGCGATGGCTTGGTCACGAACTGGAATGCCGGAGCGCAGCGGATCAAGGGCTATTGCCCTGACGAGATCGTCGGCCGGCATTTCTCGTTGTTCTATCGCCCGGAGGATCGGGCCAATGGCGAGCCTGAGCGCGCCTTGCAGACGGCGATCGACAAGGGCAGCTTCGAGAAGGAGGGCTGGCGCCTGCGCAAGAACGGCGAAGCGTTCTGGGCGCATGTCGTGATGGATCCGATTCGAGACGATGCCGGCGAGATCATCGGTTTCGCCAAGATCACCCGGGACCTGACCGAGCGCCGCAAGGTGGAAGCCGATCTTGAGACGGCGCGGGAGGCCCTGTTCCAGGCGCAGAAGATCGAGGCGCTAGGCCAGCTCACCGGCGGCGTGGCGCACGACTTCAACAATCTGCTCACCGCCGTCATGGGCAGCCTCGAACTGGTCCGCCGCCAGATCAGCGACGAACGCCAGCTCGGCCTGATCGACAATGCGATCAAGGGGGCGAGCCGGGGGATCTCCTTGACGCAGCGCATGCTGTCCTTCGCCCGCAAGCAGGAGCTCGAGTTGCAGCCTGTGGCGGCCGACGTGCTCGTCGCCGAGATGGGGGATTTGCTGCAGCGCTCGCTGGGGCCGCTGATACAGATCGAGACGAACTTCCCTGCCGATCTCGTGATGGCCGCGGCCGATCCTAACCAGCTCGAAACCGCCGTGCTCAATCTTGCCTTCAATGCGCGGGACGCCATGCCGGAGGGCGGCGTGCTGCGGATCGGCGGTAGCAATGAGCGGGTCAGCGGCGGGCATAGGATCGGCTTGCCGGAGGGCGATTACGTTCGCATCTCGGTCGCTGATACCGGCACAGGCATGGATGTGAAGACGCTCGCTCAGGCGACCGAGCCCTTCTTCACCACGAAGGGGGTCGGCAAGGGCACGGGGCTGGGTCTCTCGATGGTGCATGGCATGGCTGAGCAACTCGGCGGCCGCCTCCAGCTCGACAGCATCCTGGGGCAAGGCACGACAGTGGAGATCTGGCTGCCGTCCTCGACGGGAGCGACGGCCGTTGACGCCGCGCTAGCGCTCGCTCCCGCGGCGGCTTTCGATACAGCGACGCGCCCGCTCACCGTCCTCGCGGTCGACGACGACGCGCTCGTGCTGATGAACACCACCGCGCTGCTCGAGGATCTCGGCCACAAGGTCATCGAGGCAAGTTCGGGACGGGAAGCGCTTTCCGTACTGGAGAGCAACGAGATCGATTTGCTGATCACTGATCACGCCATGCCGCAGATGACCGGTGCGCAACTGATCACAGTGGTCGGCGAACGCTGGCCAGCCCTGCCGGTCATCCTCGCCACCGGCTATGCCGACCTGCCTGCGGGTGCGGGGGCTGGCGTGCTGCGCCTGAGCAAGCCGTTTTGGCAGGCGGATCTGGAAAAGGCAGTTTCGGGGGCGATGGCACGACGCACCACGGCGGCGGCGGCCTGAGGCTTATCCCGGCTTTCCGCCTTCTTTGCGCGGCGCCGCGGTCGAAGCGCGCTCGACGAGCCTGGTCGGCAGCACGAGGTCGGAGCGATCGCCCTGTCCCGATAATTGCGCGATCAGCAGAACCATCGCCGCCTGGCCGATCTCGCGGCGCGGCTGATGCACGGTAGTGAGCTGCGGCTCGACCGCCTCCGCCAGCACGATATCGTCGAAGCCGACGACCGAGACGTCGTCGGGAACGTTGCGGCCGCGGGCGCGAAGCTCGCCCATCGCGCCGACCGCCATCTGGTCGCTCGCTGCGAAGACGGCGGTGTAGTCGACGCCGCCGGCGTCAAGGGTGCGGATCGCGGCGCGTCCGGCGGCGAGGCCGAAATCGCCTTCGACGACGAGCCGCGGATCAGCGGCGATGCCGGCATCGGCGAGGCCGGCGAGATAGCCGTCGCGGCGGTCGACGCTCATCGGGTCCGGCATCGGCCCGGCGATATGGGCGATGCGGCGATGGCCGAGCCGGGCGAGATGGGCGACCGCCGCGCGCGCTGCAGCGTGGTTGTCGACCTTGACCGTCGGCAGGTTCAGCCCGGGCAGCATCTCCAGCGCGACCACGATCGGCGGCAGCCGGCCGCGGGCCGCAAGCGCCTCGGGAAAGCGGCCGACCATCAGGATCAGCCCGTCGGCATGGCGTTCCCTGACCATGTCGACATAGCGCAGGATGCGCTCGTCATCGTCGCGGGCATCGCCCATCAGCACCTTGTAGCCGGCATCGATAGCCGCCTCTTCGACGCCCTTGTAGATCTCAAGATAGAACGGGTTGCTGATGTCGCGCACCAGCAGGATCACCGTGCGCGTCGCCTGGAGCCTGAGATTGCGGGCCTGGGCATTCGGGATGAAGCCCGTCGCCTTGACCGCATCGAGGACGCGCTCGCGGGTCCGCGCCTTGACCTTCTCCGGCTGAGCCAGCGCGCGTGATACCGTCGCCGTCGAGACGCCGGCGAGGCGCGCGACTTCGGCGATGGTCGGGGCGGCTATGGGTGTGTCTTGCAAGGCCAATGATCTGGAAGGCGGCAGCGAATCGGCAGGACGAGGCAGGACGCCCATCATGCCGCAATCGCTGCCGGCAGGGCAGGGGGCGCCCGCATCGTGCGGGCGCCCGAGGTTGTCGTTACTTTGCCGAGCTACTTGCCGCCCCAGCGGGCCGGATAATTCGTCATCTGCTCGCAGCCGCAGAGCGCATAGTGCAGCGGCGGCATCTTGTCGTTGACGTATTTGTCGAGCGTCTCGGTCGTGATCGCCGGCTGCGGGAGCTTCCAGGTCGGGCCGGTGACTGGCTCGCCCTTGAGGATGCGGATCGCCGCGATCACCGGAGTGCGCCACTGATAGGTCGGATAGGTCGGCGCGATCGCGGTGAGCTTGTTCTTCTTCCACTTCTGCAGGAAGTCCTGCTGGTCCTCGCCATTGATCACCGGATAGGGCTTGCCGGCATCCTCGAAGGCTTCGAGCGCCGCGACCGCCGTCGCTCCGGCATCCATCCAGACGCCGTCGATCTTGCCGAAGCGGTTGAGATAGTCCTCCACGATCGCCTTGGTCTTGGCGTTGTCGCCATTGGTGAATTCGGCGCCGACGACCTTGATGCCCTTCTCCTTGAAGATGCGCTCGGCCGCAGCCCAGCGGTTCTCCAGCACGTCGACGCCCGGCAGGATGCGCAGCGCCAGCACCGAGCCGCCGGCCGGGATCTTCTCGGCGATGAAGCTCGCGCCCTGGATGCCGAAGCCATAGCCGCCGATCGGGTTGATGAAGGTGACCGGGGCCTTGCTGTCGACGCCGCGATCGAAGACCACGACCGGCAGCTTCTTCGCGGCAGCCTCGACCGCCGGCGTCAGCGCCGCCGTGGTGTTCGGCGAGACGATCAGCGCATCGCACTGGCCGCTGTTGACGAAGGCGTTGATGTCCGAGATCTGCTTGTCGTCCTTGCCCTCGGCGTCGGCATGGGTGAACGAGGCGATGTCGGCCTTGTTGGCGTCGACCTCGGCCTGCATGTTGGTGAAGCCGACGACGCGCCAGGGATTGTTCACGCCGGCATTGGAGAAGCAGAGCTTGTAGGGGCCGGGCTTCTTGTACTTGGCGGTGTCGACCTTCTCGCCGCCGAGGTTCTGCTCCCAGGGCTTGCCATCCGGCCCCTGCGGAGCGACCGTGAGTAGGCCCTTCTGGCGCTCGAATTCGGCGGGGTCGTTGAAGTTCTGCGCCATGGCGCCCGTCGATAGTGCTGCCAGCAGCGCCGTCAAACCGATCTGCGTCTTCATGTTCACCTCCCTCTGTCGCGCCGCCTTGCTGGCGGCCTCTGGCTGAGCGCGTGGGATCACGCGCTTCCGAAAACTCTCAGTCTCAGGCGCGCCGCATGCGCCAGGCGCTCGACGCCACCGCGGCGATCAGGATCAGGCCCTGCACGGTCTCGCGCAGCGGCTGCGGCAGGCCCATCAGGTTGAGCAAAGTGAACAGAGCGAACAGGCTGAGCGCGCCGGCGACGGCGCCGGTCACGCTGGCGCGCCCGCCCAGCAACTGTGCCCCGCCGATGACGCAGGCGGCGATCGCCTGCAGTTCGAGCCCCTGTCCGACCGCGGTCGAAACCCCGGCGAAGCCGCCGAGCAGGATGCCGGCGGTGACCGCCGACAGCGCCGAGATGACGAAGACCAACACCCGCGTCGCGCCGACCGGCACACCGGAAAGTTCGGCCGTGCGCGGATTGTCGCCGACCGCCAGCACCTGCCGGCCGAAGACGGTTGCGTGCAGCAGCCAGGCGGCGAGCGCGACGAAGCCGATGAGGATGATCACCGAGAGCGGCATGATCCCGGTCAGCGGGACGTCGCGATAAACGAGGCGGCCGAGTGCCCGGAAATTCTCCGGCAGATAGCCGCGCGGCGCCCCGCCCGACCACATCAGCGCCGCGCCGTTGAGCGAGAGCAGCATGCCGAGCGTCGCGATGATCGAGGGCACCTTGAGCAGGGTGACGACCAGCCCGTTGACCAGCCCGACGCCGAGGCCGATCAGGTAGAGCACGCCGATCGTCCACCAGGTGTTCTCGGGGTTGCCGCCGGCGAGCATCGAGCCGCCGAGCACGGTCAAAGTCACCAGCGAGCCCATCGACAAATCGAAGCCGCCGCCGGCGATGACGAAGAGCTGGCCGCAGGCGAGGATGATCAGCGGCGCGGCCCGGCGCAGGAAGTTGAGGAAGCCCTCGACCTCGAAATAGCTCGGCTGCAGCACCGCGATCGTGCCGTAGAGCACGAGGAAGACGGCGAGCCCGACATTGAGGCCGCGCGCGAAGCGCCGCGCTGCCGACGGTCCAGGCTGGGCGGCCATGGCACTCATGCGACATGCCCTTTGCTGCGCACCGCATAGACGGCGACCGCAAGGATGACGATCGCGCCGCGCAGCACCTGCTTCGGGAAGGCGTCGATCCCGGTCATGTTGAAGACGGCGTCGAGCGTGGCGAACAGGAAGACGCCGGCCAGCGTGCCCCAGACCCCGCCGCGCCCACCGGCGAGCAGCGTGCCGCCGATCACCACGACGGCAATCGATTCCAGATCATAGATGCCGTCGCGGCCGACCCAGGGAGCCCCGGCGCGCAGGCGGCTGGCGAGATAAAGCCCGGTCAGCCCGGCCATGAGCGAGCACAGCACATGCGCGCCGATGATGACGCGCTCAGTACGGATGCCGGCGAGGCGGGCGCCGTCGCGATTGCCGCCGGTGGCATAGAGATGGGCGCCAAAGCGCGTGCGGGTCAGCATCAGCCAGATCGCGAGCGCGAGCACGAACAGCAGCAGCACCGACCAGGGCAAGGGGCCGATGCGGCCATAGGCAAAGGCTTGGAAGGCGGATGGGACCGAACCGGCGAAATTGCTGAAGCTCGCCGAGAGCAGCCCCTGTAGGATCAGCCCGACGCCGAGCGTCGCGATCAGCGGGTTGACGTCGAGCCTCGCGATGATGAGGCCGTTGACGAGGCCGACCGCTGCCGAGAGCGCAAGCACCGCGAGCACGGCAGGGGCTATCATCGCCGGCTCGCCCTTCATGATGAAGGAGGCGAGCACGGCGGAGACACTGATCAGGTTGGCGACCGAGAGGTCGATCGAGCCGACGAGAATCGTCAGCGTCTGCCCAAGTGCGACGATGCCGAGCGCGACCATGCGCTGGGTCAGGCCGACAAAGCCCTCGCCGGTGAGATAGGCGTGTTGTCCGGTCGCGAGCGCGGTCACGACATAGAGCGCCAGCGAGCCGGCGAATAGCAGCGGCGCGACCGGCACTTCGCGTGCCGGGCGGGCGGTGGCGATGTCGGCGCTGGCGCTCATGCCGCGGCCTCCGTCGCCCCGGTGCCGAGTGCGAGGTGCATCACGTCTTCCTCGCCCGCGCCGCGCGCAAGCTCGCCAGCGATGCCACCCTCATGCATGACGAGGATGCGGTCGCTGACGCCAATGATCTCGGGCAGGTCGGAGGAGATCATCAGGATGGCGCGACCGCGATCGGCGAGCCCGCGCATCAATTGATAGATCGCCGCCTTGGCGGCGACGTCGATGCCGCGGGTCGGCTCAAGGAAGATCAGCACCTTGGGATCGCGCGCCAGCCAGCGACCGATCACGACCTTCTGCTGGTTGCCGCCGGAGAGCTCGCGGATCTCCTGTGCGAAGCCGGCCGCCCTGACGTCGACCTCGGTCAATTGCCGGTCGGCGGCGGCGCGCGCCATATCGCCCGAACCTGGTGGGAGCAGGCGCCGCGCGAAGGCGCGCAGGGTCATCAGGACATTGTCGCGCAGCGATTGCTGCGGCGCGATGCCCTCCTTCTTGCGGTCGTCGGAGAGGAAGCCGATGCCGGCGGCGATGGCCGCTCGCGGCGACGAGATCAAGCCGTCCTGCCCATCGACGATCATATTGCCGTGCGTGAAGGGCTCGTCGCCGAACAAGGCTCGCCCGAGCGCGCCCTTGCCCGACCCTTCAAGCCCGGCAACGCCGACGATCTCGCCGGCCCGTAGATCGAGAGCGATGTTGGAGAGCACGGCGTTGCCGGCGCCTTTGACGGACAGGACGACCGGGCCGAGCCGAGCTGGATCACCGGGCGGCGGGAAGAAATCGGCGAGGTCGCGCCCGACCATCAGCCGAACGGTCATGGCCGGCGTCAGTGCCGCAGCTGGGCGTGTTGCGACGAGCTTGCCGTCCTTCAGCACGGTGATGCGGTCGGCGATGGCCTTCAATTCGGCCATGCGGTGCGAGATGTAGAGGATCGCCCCGCCCTCGTTCCGCAAGGTGGCGACGAGTTCGAGCAGCCGGCCGGCATCGCGCTCGTCGAGCGCGGCGGTCGGCTCGTCCATGACGATGATGCGGGCATCGAGCGCCAGCGCCTTGGCGATCTCGACCAGCTGCTGCTCGGCGATCGAGAGCGATTTCACCAGAGCGCCCGGATGAACCCTGGCGCCGACGCGCTCCAGGAGCTTGCGGGCGCCGTCCTGCATCGCGGCGCGGTCGAGCAGGCCGCCGCGGGTCGGCTCCAGGCCGAGGAAGATGTTGTCGGCGACACTGCGTTCAGGGAGCAGACTGAGCTCCTGGTGGATGATGCTGATCCCGGCCCGGCGTGCCTCGACCGGATGCCTGAACGCGATCGGCTCCCCAGCCAGAAGGATCTCGCCTTCGTCGGGGCGATAGACGCCGCCCAGCACCTTCATCAGCGTCGACTTGCCGGCGCCGTTCTCGCCGCAGATAGCGTGGACCTCGCCGGAATGGCAATCGAGGCTGACATCGTCGAGCGCCCGCACGCCGGTGAAGCTCTTGCCGATGCCGCGCATCGAAAGGACCGGCGTACTCGCACTCATGCGGCACCGGCCTTGGCGGCTTCCGCCCAGCCCTGTCGGATGAAACCGTGGCTCTCGGTGAGCAGTGTGTCGAGATCGGGGAAGAGGTCGCGCCAGACCCGCGTCGCCGCCGCGAGCGAGGGCAAGGCCCGGCCGAAAGCCTCGACCGTCAACCAGCTGTCGTAGCCGGTGGCGCGGATGGCGCGGAAGGTTTCGGCCCACGGCACATGGCCGCGCCCGACGATGCCGCGATCGTTCTCGGAGAGGTGGATGTGGTTGATCTCGGACGCGTAGCGGCTGTAGGCGCCGACCGGGTCGCGCTCTTCAATATTGGCGTGGAAGGTGTCGTACATGTAGCCGAAGTTCGGATGTCCGACCCGCGCGTGGAGAGCGCTCGCCGCTTCCATGGTGTTGAGCGCGTAGCATTCGAAGCGATTGATCGCCTCGAGTGATAGCGCGATCCCGGCCTTGCTGGCGTAGTCCGCCATCGCATGCAGCGCCTCGGCGAGATGGGCGAGCTCGTCCTCACGCGGTCCCTCGCCGGTGAAGACGCCGACCGGTGAGTGATAGGGCCCGGCGATGACGGTGGCGCCCAGCGCCGCGGCACAGTCGACCGCCCAGCTATGGCGCTCGCGCGCTTGTCGGCGGATGGCCGGGTCGGGCGAAAGCGGGTTGCTGTCCTCGGCAACGATTGTGACGGTGGTACGTTTGAGGCCGATCTCGTCGAGGTGGCGGCCGAGCCGCCCGTAGTGGCCGACATCGCCCTCGAACACCGGGATCTCGACCCCGTCATAGCCGATCTCGCGGATGCGCTCGCACAAAGGCAGATGCGCTTCGTCGATGAAGCCGCCAACCGTCAGCAGGTTGAAGCCGATCTGGACCATGGCCAGGGCTTTCGCGACCGCGCTCAGCGCAGCCGGGCGGCATCGCTGCCACGGCCGGAAAAGACGGATGAACTGGCGGCGCTGACGCACATGACCGGTACTCCTCCCTTGCACGGCTCATTCTGTGGAACCGCTTCGGAAGGGATTATGTAATCGATTGCAGAAGTGTCAACCGGCGACTTTCGTGACTGTTCGCCAGTCGGGCGCCAGAGCGCGGCATCGCCCAGGTGGCCGGGCCTAATCCTCGTCCCGGTTCGGAAACTCCTCCTTCCCGGCTGCCCAGCCGTGCTTGCCGATCAGCGGCACGAAGCTGACTGGCGCGAGGCGTTCGCTGGCAAAGACGCCTTCGGCCTGCCGCGTCAGCTTGATCAGCACCTGGCCGTATCCGTTCAGCCCGATCGGGATGACAAGCCGCCCGTCGATGGCGAGCTGTTGCTTCAAGGTGCCGGGAATCTCGGGGCTGCCGGCCGAGACGATGATCGCGTCGAACGGTGCCTCCGCGGGCAAACCTTCAGTCCCGTCGGCGCAGAGGATCTCGGCATTGTCGCAGCCGAGCTGCTGCAGCCGCTTCGTGGCCTGGGCCGCCAAGATCGCATGCCGCTCGATCGCGAAGACCTTGCGCGCCATGCGGCTGAGCAGAGCCACTACGTAGCCCGAGCCGGCGCCGATTTCGAGGACCTTGTCCTGCGCAGCGATGGCGCCCGCCTCCAGCATCAAGGCGACGACATAGGGTTGCGAGAGCGTCTGTCCTTCCCCGATCGGGATCGGGCCATCCTGGTAGGCGAATGCCGCGAGCTGGGTCGCGACGAAAGCCTCCCGCGGAACCTGTCGTATCGCGTCCAGCACTTTCTGGTCGCGAATTCCGCGACCGGCGAGCTGCTGCTCGACCATGCACTGGCGGGCACGGGTGAAATCGGGGGCTCCGGCATGACGGCCTCCGCGGGCGGTGGCCCTACGGAACGCATTGTCGCCCGCGAAGCCGCTGCTTGAGATTCAACGTCAGGACAAGGCGCAGGTTCACGTGGAACGGGCGCTGCGAGGCCAGGCCCTGCTCAGTGCGCCAGCCTGCTGATGCTGGGTTGGCGCCTCTTCCGCCAGCGCCGCGCCGCTACGGTTTGCAGCCGGTCAGCCGGTCTGGCCGGCCATCACCCGTTGCATGCCGCTGAGCACGGCCTTGAGCGAGGCCATGACGATATTCGGGTCGATGCCGACGCCGTGCACGACCCGGCCCTTCTCGTCCTGCAGCTGGACATAGCAGGCGGCGGTAGCGTTGGCGCCGCGCCCGACCGCGTGCTCGTGATAGTCGAGGAAGGAGAACTCGACGCCATAGGTTGTCTTCAGCGCGTCGACGAAGGCGTCGATCGGCCCGTTGCCGACGCCTTCGATCGTGCGGATAGCGCCGTCCTGCTTCAGCTCTGCCGTCAGCGTCCGCGAACCCTGCGCATCCGGGAAGGTCTTGTGCGTGATCAGCTCCAGCGGCGCGTCGGCGAGGAGGTAGGTCTTGCTGAACAAGGCCCAAAGTACCGCGCTGGTCAGCTCCTTGCCCTCCTCGTCCATCTGCTCCTGCGCGATCTTGGAGAACTCGATCTGCAGCGGGCGCGGCAGGTCGAGGCCGTGATCGGCCTGCAGGATATAGGCGATGCCGCCCTTGCCGGATTGCGAGTTGATCCGGATCACCGCCTCGTAGTCGCGCCCGACATCCTTGGGGTCGATCGGCAGATAGGGCACCTGGAAGATCGGGTCGTTGCGCTTCTCCTGCGCGTCGAAGCCCTTCTTGATCGCGTCCTGATGCGAGCCGGAGAAGGCGGTGTAGACGAGCTCGCCGACATAAGGGTGGCGCTCATGCACCGGCAGCTGGGTGCAGTATTCGGCGATGCTGCGGATCTCGTTGACATCGCGCAGGTCGAGCGCGGGCTCGATGCCTTGCGTGAACAGGTTCAGCGCCATGGTGACGATGTCGACATTGCCCGTGCGCTCGCCATTGCCGAACAGCGTGCCCTCGACGCGGTCGGCGCCGGCCATCAGCGCGAGCTCGGCCGCCGCCACCGCCGTGCCGCGGTCGTTGTGCGGGTGGATCGAGAGCAGCACGCTGTCGCGGTCGGAGATGTTGCGGCCGAACCATTCGAACTGATCGGCGTAGACATTGGGCGTCGCCATCTCGACGGTCGCCGGCAGGTTGAGGATCAGCTTGTTCTGCGGCGTCGGCTTGATCACCGCCTTGACCGCCTCGCAGATCTCGAGCGCGTAGTCGAGCTCGGTGCCAGTGAAGCTCTCCGGCGAGTACTCGAAGGTGAAGTTCGTCTCGGGCGCTTGAGCGGCCAGGGCCTTGATATGGGCGGCCGCATCGGTCGCGATCTTGACGATGCCCTTGCGGTCGGAGCGGAAGACCACGTCGCGCTGCAGCGTCGAGGTCGAGTTGTAGAAGTGCAGGATGACGTTCCTGGCGCCCTTCACCGCTTCGAAGGTGCGCTCGATCAGCTCGGAGCGGCACTGCGTCAGCACCTGGATCGCGACGTCGTCCGGGATCGCGCCGCTCTCGATGATCGAACGGACGAAGTCGAAATCGGTCTGCGACGCCGCGGGGAAGGCGACCTCGATCTCCTTGAACCCCATCTTCACCAGGAGGTTGAACATGCGGTCCTTGCGATCGACGCCCATCGGCTCGATCAGCGCCTGGTTGCCGTCGCGCAGGTCGACGGAGCACCAGATCGGCGCCTTGGTGAGCACCTGCGAGGGCCAGCGGCGATCGGGCAGGTTGACCGGCGCATAGGCGCGGTACTTGGAAATCGGCATCGTGGTCATGGGACAACCCTTGCGAAGGATGCGGCGTCAGGCCTGCTCGGGACCTTGCTGCGCCGTCATGCGATGGACAGGCCTTTGAACCCCGGCGCGCTCACAGCGCCGGGCGGCTAAGTCGCAGGGTCAGGCCCCGGATGGCGGACCGAAATCGCATGACCGGACCTAACCATCATGGCGGAGGAAGATCAACCTTGACGCTGCTGCCGATGTCCGAAGCCTTTGGCCGAAAGGCGAACTGTCATTCGTTTGTCGCGTAAGCATCCGCACAAGCTCGGCCTTCGAGTCACGAGCCGGCGATGCTGCGTTTCCTCACCCTTCGCACCCTGCGCGCGCTGCTGACTGTCGCGATCTGCGTCTCGGCGGTGTTCCTTGCGCTGCGCCTCGCCGGCGACCCCGCCGACATCATGCTCTCGATCGAGACGCCGCCTGATGTGCGCGCTCATTACCGCGAGCTCTGGGGGCTCGATCGCCCGCTCGCCGAGCAGTATCTGCGCTATCTCGCCAGCGTGGTCCGCGGCGATTTCGGCCTCTCCTTTGCCGATGACCGGCCGGCCTTCGCCGCGGTCGTCGACGCCCTGCCAAAGACCTTTCTGCTGGGCGCCTGCGCGCTCATGCTCGCTTTGCTGATCGGCCTGCCGCTCGGCGTCCTGGCGGCGCTGCGCCACAACAGCGCGGTCGACCGCCTCGCCATGGCGGTCGCCGTGCTCGGCTATGCGATCCCGATCTTCTTCCTCGGCATCCTGCTGATCCTGCTCTTTGCGCTCAAGCTGCGCATACTGCCCTCGGCCGGGTCCGAGACGCTGTGGCACCTGATCCTGCCGGTGGTGACGCTGGCCTTGCCGCTGGCCGGGCGGCTCGCCCGGTTCGCGCGCACCGCGACGCTTGAAGTGCTCGGCAAGCCGTTCATCCGCGCGGCCCGGGCTCGCGGGGTGATGCCGCTCTCGGTCATCCTGCGCCACGCTTTGCCCAATGCCGCGGTGCCGCTGCTGATGTTCATCGGGATCGAGATCGGCCACATCCTCGCCGGCAGCGCCGTGGTCGAGACGATCTTCGCCTGGCCCGGCATTGGCCGGCTGCTGGTCGATTCCGTTTCAACGCGCGATCTTGCCGTCGTCCAGGCGGTGATCCTGACGGTCACCGTGGTCATGGTCGTCGCCAATCTACTTGTCGATATCCTGCACATCCTGATCGATCCGCGCCTCGGCGGCTTCTCCCGCAGTATGGGCAAGCCGGCATGACGGCGATCCTCGATTTGGGTGCTGTTCCGGCCTCCCGCCCGCGCGGGCGCCGCATGTCGCCGGTGGTGAAGCTCTCGGCCGGCTTCCTGGTTCTGGTCGTCCTCGTCGCGATCCTGGCCGACTGGCTGGCGCCGGTCCATTACACCACCCAGAACCTGCTCGCGCGGCTGAAGCCGCCGCTGACGCAGGGCGGCGGCATGACCTACTGGCTCGGCACCGACCAGCTCGGCCGCGACATCCTCAGCCGCATGATCTACGCGGTGCGCACCTCGATCTTGATCGCGGTCATGGGCACGCTGATCGGCGCGGTGTTCGGTACGCTGCTCGGCTTCATCGCAGCCAGGATGCGCGGCATCGTCGACCAGGCGATCATGATGCTGGTCGATGCGCAGGCGGCAATCCCGGCGCTGTTCCTGGCGCTGACCATGCTCGCCTTCTTCGGCAACAACATCGTGCTGTTCATCGTCCTGGTCAGCATCGATGGCTGGGACCGCTATACCCGTCTCGCCCGCGGCCTCGTCGCCTCCGAGCAGGAGAGCGACTACATCAATGCAGTCGAGGCGCTGGGCGCGCGCACCTCCCGCGTCGTCCTGCGCCATCTCCTGCCCAACATCGTCGCCGCGCTGGTGGTCCAGGCGACGCTCAACTTTCCTGGCACGATCCTGTTGGAGACCTCGCTCTCCTTCCTCGGCCTCGGCGTGCAGCCGCCCGGCACCTCGCTCGGCCTGATGCTCGGCGAGGGCCGGCGCTATCTCCTGAACGCCTGGTGGATCGCGGTCTTTCCCGGGCTCATCATCTTCCTGACCACGCTGTCGATGAGCCTGTTCGGCGATTGGCTGCGCGACCGCCTCGATCCGACCAGCGAGCGGCACTGAAGGCATGAGCTTCGACATCCGCAAGATCACAGGCCCCCTGCCGCTCGCCATCGCCCACCGCGGCGGCGCGCTGCTCGGGCCGGAAAACACTGCCGAGGCCTTCGAGCAGGCCAAGGCCGTTGGCGCCGATATGGTCGAGACCGACGTTCGGCTGAGCGCCAACGGCGCGCTAGTCTGCCTGCACGACGCCGACCTCCGGCGCATCGCCGGCGATCCGCGCCTCGCCGCCGAAACCGGGCTCGCCGAGCTGCGGGCGATGCTGCCCGGCCTGCTGACGCTGGAGGAGGCCATCGCCGCCTCCGCGCCGATCGGATTGTTGCTCGACGTGAAGCTCGCCGATCCGGCCGTTCTCTCGCGTATCCTCGACGCCGTCAGGGCAGCCGACGCCGCGGAGCGTGTGCTGCTGGGCCTGCGCTCGCTCGACCTCATCCCTGCGGCCCGCGCGCTGTCGCAGGAGATCGCGATCCTTGCGCTGGTCCCGGATCCGGAAGCCTACGAGCAGGCAAAAATCCTCGGCGCGAACTGGTTCCGCTTCTGGCAAGGCGAGGCGACGGCCGAGCGCATCGCAGCCGCGCGTGCCGTTGGCCTGCGCACAGTCGTGATGGTCGGGCAGCCGCGTTCGATTGCCATAGCCGGCTATCCGCCCTTTCCGGTCGGGCGGATCGATGCCGACGGGATCGACCGCGTCCTGTCGCTCGCCCCCGATGCGGTGATGCTCGACGATCCCCGCCTGCTGCTGTCGGCGCGCTCCGTCACGGCCCTGTCGTCTGGCTGAGGCATGGCAGCGCTATTGCGCGGGGAGCCGGACCGGCAGCGCCGCCGACCTCGATGCGAGACATGCCATGATCACCATTTCCCGCCGCCGTCTTCTGGAAGGTGCTGCCGCCGCCTCGGCGTTGCTCGCCACCCCGCAGGCCTTCGCGGCCGGCGAGACCCGCACGACCTTCACCGTCGCGGTCGCCGACCTGCCGGCGACGCTGGAGCCGGCGCGCGAGCTCTCCAATGTCGGCACGCGCGTCACCTACTCGATCTTCGATACGCTGATCCGCCGCGATTTCCTTGGCGCCAGCGATGGTGGCGGCTCGGAGCTGAAGCCACATCTGGCGACAAAGTGGGAGCGCGTCTCGCCCCAGGAGCTGATCGTCACGCTGCGCCAGGGCATCAAGTTCCACAACGGCGACGAGCTGACCTCGGAGGATGTCGCCTACACCTTCCGCGACGGTCGCCTCTGGGGCGACAAGGCCCAGATCCCCGGCGGCAAGCCCTATTTCGGCATCCTCGCCAGTGTCGAGCCGATCGACCGCTACAGCGTGCGCTTCCGTACCAAGGTCGCCGACGTGCTGCTGGAGCAGCGGCTCGCCTCCTGGTGCGCCTGGATCGTCAACAAGCGCGCCTATGAGGCGATGGGCTTCGAGGCTTATTCGCGCAAGCCGGTGGCGACCGGTCCCTATCGCGTCGTCTCGCATTCGGCAGCTGAAGCCACGGTGCTGGAAGCCTTCGACGACTATTTCATGGGCAAGCCGACGGCCCGGCGTGTCACCTTCCGGCGCGTGCCGGAGCTGGCCGCGCGCGTCGCCGGTCTCGTCGCGGGCGATTATGACCTGATCACCAATATCCCGCCCGACCAGATGAGCGTGGTCGGCGCCTACAAGGACATCGACGTCCGCTCGGTCGTGCTCGCGAACGTCCATGTCCTCGCCTATAACGAGCAGGACAAGGTGCTGGCCGACAAGCGGGTGCGGCAGGCGCTGAACCATGCGATCGACCGGCAGAAGCTGGTCGATGCGCTCTGGCACGGCACGGCGCAGGTGCCGCCCAGCCACAACTTCCCCGAATACGGCCAGATGTTCGTCGAGGGCCGCAAGCTGCCTTACGATCCGGCCAAGGCCAAGGCCTTGCTGCAGCAGGCCGGCTACAAGGGCGAGCCGATCGTCTACCGCACCATGGCCAACTACTACACCAATGCGCTCGAAGCGGCGCAGATCCTGGTCGAGCAGTGGAAGGCCGTCGGCATCAACGCCTCGCTGCAGGTCGTCGAGAACTCGACCCAGCTGCGCGGCGCCGGCGCACAGATCTTCAACTGGTCGAACTCGACGCGCCTGCCGGACCCGCTTGGCGCGATCTGGGTCGCCTGGGGGCCCGCCGGCGAGCACCAGGTCTCGAAGTTCTGGACCTCGGCCGAGGGCTTCAACAAGGCCGGCACGGCGCTGGAGGCGGAGGTCGATCCGGCCAGGCGCAAGGCGCTGTTCGCCGAGATGCTCGACATCTGGGAGGACGAGGCGCCGGCGACGATCCTCTACCAGCCGAGCGAAGCCTACGCGATCAAGAAGGCGATCGCCTGGCGGCCGACGACCTTTTATTTCATGGATCTGCGCCCGGACAATCTGTCCTTCGCCCGCAGCTGAGCGGACGGGGTCGTTTCGTCTTTCCGGGGCAGGCCGAAGGCCTGAGCCCGGAACCCAGAACCGATGCCGCCTCAGGAACAGCGCGTCGATCGCAGTGCCATCATCTCAACCGGCATCGGTTCTGGATTCCGGGCTCGACGCTGACGCGCCGCCCCGGAATGACGATGTCGGTTCTGACGAGGCGACCAGCCTCAATGCCCGCCGAGGATGAAGCGGCGGCCGTCCTGCTCGGCGAACTCGACCTGCTGGGTGAAGGCGCCACGGCCAGCCGAAACGCGGCGGATGCGTGCCTCCTCCCTCGCCGGACGGGAGAGGTCGCGGCCGACCATGCTCGGCGCCTTGGCCAGGCCGGAGAGGCCGAGCACGGTCGGGCCGATGTCGATGATCCCGGCCGGCTCCTGCGAGACGCTTCCGCCGTCGGTCGCGCCGCCGGAGATGATCAGCACCGT
The DNA here is from genome assembly GCF_030144325.1 of Bosea vestrisii. Lineage (NCBI taxonomy): Bacteria > Pseudomonadati > Pseudomonadota > Alphaproteobacteria > Hyphomicrobiales > Alloboseaceae > Allobosea > Allobosea vestrisii. The sequence continues at coordinate 4,024,349 of NZ_CP126307.1, forward strand.
ATTGAGCTCGTGCGGGTTGATGCCGCCATGCATGCCGCCGCCGAGCGGCACGTCGCCCGGCGTCATCGCGCCGAGGCCGAGCAATCCATACTGATCGGCCTCCAGCGATGATTTCAGGATGAACATCAGGTCGGGCTGGCGCTCGGCATGGCCGGCTCCGATCAGGTCAAGCGACAGGGTGCCGGCGATTTCGCCTTCCTCTCCGCCGCCGCGCGAGAAGAGATGGCCGATCGTCGGCTGTTCCATCAGCCAGGCGGCGATGCGCTCAAGCTCGGTCCGGTCGCTTCCACGCAGGCGGATCTCGCCGCTGATGCCGCCCGTTGCGAGGAAAGCCGCACCATCGACGGACTTGGCGTTGCTGAGATCGAAGCCGGCCTGGCGGGCCGCATCGAACAGCGGCTCGATCGCGCCGGTCGAGATCTGGCCATGGTCCGAGGCGGCAATCACCGCGATGCGCTCGCCATCGGGCTGAGCCTCGACCCAGTCGAGGATAGTGCCGAAGGCACGGTCCGCCTGCTGCAGGCCGGCCTTGGCCTCCGGCGAGCCGAGCCCGCGATAGTGGAAGGTGGTGTCGGGCTCGTTGAACCAGATCAGCGCGACATCGGGCTTCAGCGCCGGCAGCACATGCTCGGTCATCAGCCGGCCGCCATAAGCGAGTTCGTCGAGGCGCGGCAGCTGGCGCTGCGGCAGCGGGCCGAGCCTGGCGATCGCTTCCTCGACCGCCTCCGGCGTCTGCGTCGCCTCGCTGCCGAGCATCGAGAAGGTCCAGTGGCCGTTGGCGCGGGCGCGCGGGTTGATGAAATGCGCCGAGCCGGCCGAGCCGGTGTGGACCACGGCGAGTCGCTTGCCCGCCCGCGCCAGCACGTCGCCGAAGGTGTCGACCGCGATCAGCCGGCCGCCATGATGGGCTTCCGCGCGGCGCAGCATCCCGATGTCGCTGGTGTCGAAGATGCGCTCGGGAATGGCGTCGGCGAGGTAGAACGCGTTGCCGACGATCCCGTGCACGCCGGGCGGTGCGCCGGTGGCGATCGCGCTGGTCGCGACGCGGGTCACGGACGGAAAGACGCTGCGCGCCCGCCGGAACCAGGTGCCGCGCGCTGCCAGCCGCAGGATATTGGGCGTCAGCTCGGGCGAGACGAGATCGGGCCTCAACCCGTCGAAGACTGCCACGATCACGCGGGTGGCGGGGGAGCGATCGTCTTGGGCCATGTCGAGTTCCGGTCGGTGGATGGATCAGGCGGCAGCCGCTCTGGCGTCGGCGGTCACGGGTACCAGATGGCAGGCGGCAAGTCGCCCGTCGCTCGTCGGGCGCAGCGTTGGCGCTTCCTCGCGGCAGCGGGCGACGGCCCGTGGGCAGCGTGGATGGAAGGCGCAGCCCGATGGCCGGTCGACCGGATTGGGCGGGTCGCCGCGCAGGATGATGCGCTCGCGCGTGCCGCGCTGGAGCGTCGGCACGGCCGAGACCAGCGCCTCGGTGTAGGGATGGGCCGGCGCATGGAACAGCGCCTCCGGCGGTCCCTGTTCGACGATCTTGCCGAGATACATCACCGCGACCTCGTCGGCGATCTGCCGAACCACCTTCAGGTCGTGGCTGATGAACAGATAGGCCGTGCCGAAGCGCGCCTGCAGGTCCTGCAGCAGGTTGATCACCTGGGCCGCGACCGAGACATCGAGCGCCGAGATCGGCTCGTCACAGACCAAAAGCTCAGGACCGAGGATCAGTGCCCGGGCGAGCACGACGCGCTGGCGTTGGCCGCCGGAGAGCTCGTGCGGATAACGCTGAAACAGGTCCGGCCTCAGGCCGACCGCCTCGAACAGCGCGAGCGCCTTCTGCCGCCGGGCCTCGGCGCCTGCCTCGCGGTCATGGATAACGAGCGGCTCGACGATCTGCTCGCCGACGGGCAGGCGCCGGTCGAGCGCCGCGAGCGGATCCTGATGCACCAGCTGCATCCGCCGGCGCAGCGCCCGCCATTGGCGGTCGCAGGTCGCGCTGACCTCCTCGCCGGCGAACTCGACCCGCCCGCGCGTCGCCGGCAGCAGCCCGAGCACCAGCCGCGCGGTGGTCGACTTGCCGCAACCGGATTCGCCGACCACGCCGAGCGTCTTTCCGGCGGCGAGGCTGAAGCTCACGCCGTCGACTGCATGGAGCATCCGCTTCTGCCCCGTTGCCGTCGCGGCCGGATAATGTCGCGCGAGGTCGCTGACGCGAAGGAGCGGGCTCATGCGAACGCTCCGACCGGAACCGGCTCATGGGCGGCCGGTGCCAGCGCCGTCTCGGCGAGGCGCAGGCAGGCGGCGCGCTGGTCCTGTGCCGCCAGCACCAGCGCAGGCGTTTGCGTCCGGCAGTCGTCGATTGCCAGCGAGCAGCGCGGCGCGAAGGCACAACCTGGCGGCATCCGGTCGGGAGCGGGGACGGTGCCCGCGATCGGCGTCAGCCGTTGGCGCGGGCCGCCGAGCGTCGGCAGGGCGGTGAGCAAACCGCGCGTATAGGGATGGCGTGGCCGGTCGAGCAGGTCCTGTGTCGCGGCGGTCTCGACGACGCGGCCGGCATACATCACCGCGACGCGGTCGCAGAGATCGGCGACGACGCCGATATCGTGCGAGATCAGCACCAGCCCCATGCCGCTCTCGCGGCGGATGTCGCGGATCAGGTCGAGGATCTGCGCCTGGATCGTCGCGTCGAGCGCGGTGGTCGGCTCGTCGGCGATCAGCACCTCGGGCTCGCCGGCGAGCGCCAGCGCGATCATCACGCGCTGGTTCATGCCGCCCGAGAATTCGTGCGGATATTGCCGCAGCCGCCGCGGCGCATCGGCGATGCCGACGCGGTCGAGCAGGCGCAGCGCCTCGCGGTGGGCAGCATCGCCGCGCAATCCGCGATGCAGGCGCAGCACTTCCGTGAGTTGCGTGCCGATCCGCTGCACCGGATTGAGCGAACTGGTCGGATCCTGGAAGATCAGCCCGATTCTTCCACCGCGAATGCTCGCGAGCGCGCGCTCCGGCAGGTGGGTGATGTCCTGCCCTTTGAGCAGCACCTCGCCGGAGGTGACGACACCGCGGCCGAGCAGGCGCAAGGCCGCCAGCCAGGTCACGCTCTTGCCGCAGCCTGATTCCCCGACGATGCCGAGCGCCTCGCCGGGCGCGAGCCGGAGGTCGATGCCGCGCACGACCGGGACGGGGCCGCTGGCTCCCGGGAAAGCGACCGAGAAGTTTTTCAGCGCCAACAGCGGCGGCAAGCGCACCTCGGCGCCGGGCAGCAGCGCGGCGATGCCGGAGCGATCTTTGTCGCGGGCGGTCAGGAGCGTCATCGCAGCGGGATAGACGCGTTTCGGTGACCGTGATGTGACGGGCCGAGCAGGCCGCGGCGCCTGGTCGATGCCATTCAACGCCTGAATGTGCGAGCAGGCGAGGTATGTCAGGTAACGGTTGCTGATGTGAAATCGGTTCGCCGCTGCATCAACAGTGAATGCCGGGTCGATTCCATTGAATTTAGAAGACCCGTAATCTGAGCGCTAAATCTTGAGGTCGAAAACGATTGAACTATGCTGTTCCGGTGAACGCGATGCAGACTTTTTCCGATCCCGAATCCTTGGTGGGCATTCCGCTGTTCTCGCGGCAGCTATCGCTGTCGGCGGGCTACTTTCCGGTGCCGGAAGGCGAGCGGATCGTCGGGCCGATGCGCCGGGGCCTCAAGATCGCGGTCATGCTGGATGGGCGGCAATCCCTCGAGATCGATGACCGGCCCGCCGTCCTGGTCCGTGGTCCGGCTCTGCTGGTCGCCGCCAATGGTGGCGACCATGTCCAGCAGCGCACCGGCCTCAGCGGCGGCGTGGTCCGCTGCGTCCTGATGCAGTTCGACCTCGATTTCGTCGAGCGGGAATTCGAGGCCCCGATGCAGCAACTGTTCGCGCTCGCCGGAGCCGAAGACGCCGGGATCTGGGTGCGCCCGGCCGATGCCGATCTGTGCGCGCTCGCGCTCCAGATCGCCGAATGCCCGGTGGCCAAGCCGCTGCGGCGGCTCTATCTGGCCGGAAAGGCGCTGGAGCTCACCGCCGTGGCGCTCGACCGGATCGTCGGCCAGCCGCCCTTGCGGCCGGCGCGGCTTCCGGCCCGCACGCGCGAACAGGTCCACACAGCGCGGGACATGCTTGTCGCTGCGATGCAGGAGCCGCCGAGCCTCGCCGAGCTTGCCCGTGCGACCGGTCTCAACCCGACGAAACTCACCTCTGCCTTCCGCGCCGAGTTCGGCGACAGTGTTTTCGGCTATCTGCAGGAACTGCGGCTGCAGCAGGCCCATGCCCTGATCGCCGAAGGGGAGGCGAGCATCGCCGAGGCCGCCTTCCGCGTCGGTTATACGCCGGCGCATTTTTCCGGCCTGTTCCGCAAGCGCTTCGGCATGTCGCCGAGCGCGCTGCGTTGAGGGATGCCTCCTGCTTCAGAGCTGGAAAGGCTCGAAACTGCAGCGAAAGAAATACTGCCGCGATCGAAAGCCGACAGCGTTGCCGGCCAAGCACGCTTCCTGAAAGAACCCTGCCAACGGGTCGCCGGAATGGCGAAGGGGCAAGGGCGCAGGCATGACTGGGGTTCTCATCACCGGCAATCGGGCTGTATTGGCTGCCGGCGTCGCGTTCGGTGCCATCATCGCAGCCTGGTCTGGCGAAGCACTGGCGCAGGCTGCAGGCGGGATCAGTCTCGATACCATCGAGGTTCAGGGCGAGCGCGCCAACGGGCCAGTCAATGGCTATGTGGCACGGCGAAGCGAGAGCGCGACCAAGACCGACACGCCGCTGATCGAGACGCCGCAATCGGTCACCGTCGTCACCCGCGACCAGATGGACGACCAGGGCGCCCAGAGCGTCAGCCAGGCGCTGCGCTATTCGGCGAGCGTGCTCGGCGAGACGCGCCTGTCGATGGGGCGCTATGACAGCGTCTTCATCCGGGGCTTCGGCGGCAGCGGCGGTAGTGCGGGCTTCGTCAACCTCCTCGACGGCCTGCGGCTACAGCGCGGCGTCAACTTCCTCGTGCCGACGGTCGAGCCCTGGGGTCTGGAGCGCGTCGAGGTGATCCGCGGCCCGGCCTCGGTGATCTTCGGCCAAGTCAAGCCGGGCGGGATGATCGAGATGGTCAGCAAGCGCCCGCGTGATGTCGCGCATGGCGAGGTGCAGATCCAGTTCGGCAGCTTCGAGCGCAAGCAGCTCGCCTTCGACATCGGCGGGCCGGTGACGCCGGACAAGACCGTGCTCTACCGCATCGTCGGGCTCGGCCGTGCTGCCGACACCCAGGTCGACTTCACCAAGGAGGAGCGCCTCTACATCGCACCCTCCGTCACCTTCCAGCCCAATGCGGCGACAAGCCTGACGCTGCTGACCTCGTTCCAGCGCGATCCCGAGACCGGCTTCTACGGCTTCATCCCGTCGGTCGGCACTGCGCTGCCGAACCGCAATGGCCGCATCCGCAGCAATTTCTTTCCGGGCGAGCCCGGCTATGAGGGCTACAGCCGCAACCATCTGACGGCAGGCTACGCCTTCGAGCATCGCTTCAACGAGGTCTTCAGCTTCCGCCAGAACGTCCGCTATTCGGATCTGGAATCGCGCTTCCGCACGGTTGCCGCAGCGTCGCTCGGCGCCGACCAGCGCACACTGACGCGCCGCGTCACCGCCTCCAACGAGAAGGCCAAGACCTTCGGCATCGACAACCAGCTCCAGGCCGATTTCCGCACCGGCGCGCTGACCCACAAGGTGCTGTTCGGCGTCGATGGCTATTGGAGCGACGGCACCGCTTACACGGGCGCCGGCGGCACGGTGCAGACGCTCGACGCTTTCAACCCGGTCTATGGTCGCTTGCCGTTCGCGGTCCCGGCCGTGCCGGGAACCGGGCAGGTCGCGCAGCAATACGGCGTCTATATCCAGGACCAGATCAAGTTCGACCGGCTCTCTTTGGTGCTCGGCGGCCGCTTCGACCGGGCGATGGCGCGGACGCGCAACCTCGTTAACGGCGCGCTGACCAAGCAGGACGACTTCGCCAATACCGGCCGCGTCGCCCTGATGTACAATTTCGACAACGGTTTTGCGCCCTATGCGAGCTACTCGACCTCGTTCGAGCCGGTCCCGGGCACCACATTCCGCGGTGTCGCGTTCAAGCCGACCGAGGGCGAGCAGTACGAGGCCGGCTTCAAGTACCAGCCGCCCGGTACCAATGCCTTCCTGCAGGCGGCGGTCTACCAACTGACCCAGACCAATGTGCAGACTGCGGACCTCGCCAATCCCGGCTTCCAGATCCAGACCGGCGAGGTCCAGGCCCGCGGCGTCGAGGTCGAGGCCAGGGCGACGGTCTTCGACGATCTCGATCTCGTCGCGGCTTACACCTTTACTGACGCCGAGGTGACCAAGAGCACCGGCGCCGATCTCGGCAAGCGGCCGACCGTGGTGCCGCGCCACATGGCCTCGCTCTGGGCGCACTACACCTTCAAGACCGGCCTGTTCTCCGGCTTGGGCCTCGGCGCAGGCGTGCGCTATGTCGGCAAGGGCGCGGGCGATCCCGGCAACACCTTCTTCACCGACGACTACACGCTGGTCGATGCCGCGATCAGTTATGATCTCGGCGCAGCCAACGCCGCGATGAAGGGCTGGAAGGTGCAGGTCAACGCCCAGAACCTGTTCGACAAGGAGTATGTCGCCGGTTGCTACGGCGCCGTGCAGTGCTCCTTCGGCATGCGCCGCACCGTGCTCGCCACCCTGTCCTATCGCTGGTGAGGACAGGCGGGATGCTGCGGCCGGAACGGGTTGCGTTCGAGGGACACTTGGTCCCAGCTCTCCGGCCGGTCGAGCTGCCGCACACGCACAGCCTTGCATTCACATCGCCAGGCGGGGCCGAGTATCGGCTGCTGGTCGCGATCCCGCCCGAGCCCGCGCCGGCCGCCGGCTTTCCGGTTCTGGTCCTGGTCGACGGTGACGCGCTGTTCGCGACGGCGTTGTCCGCTGCACGGCTGCAGGCTGGCCGGACCGAGGTGACGGGCGTCGGCCCGGCGATCATTCTGGGCGTCGGCTATCCGGGAGCGGCGCCCTTCGATGCCGAGCGGCGCCGGCAGGATCTCTTGCCGGCGGATGGCGGTGCCGGCCGTTTCCTCGATCTGATCGCCGGCGAGATGCTGACGCAGGTCGAGACGCTCGCGCCGATCGACCGGACCCGCCTGTCGCTGGTCGGCCATTCCTTCGGCGGGCTCTTCGCCTTGCACGCGCTGTTCGCGCGCCCCGGCCTGTTCCGCAGCCATGTCGCCGGCAGCCCGTCGATCTGGTGGAACGAGCGGGCCATTCTCGCGACGCGCCAACGGTTCCTAGACGCACCGGCGACCTCCGAGCGGGCGCAATTGCTGATCACCATCGGCGGCGAGGAGCGGGCTGGCGACGAGCGGCGCGATCCGCAGCGGGCGGCGCGTTTGCGCATGGCCCGCATGGTCGACAACGCCGCCGAGATGGCACAGGTGCTGACGGCTTCCGGGCGTGTCGATTGCGAGCACGTCGTCTTCGCCGGCGAGAATCATATCTCGGTCCTCCCGGCCATGCTGTCGCGGGCAGTCGCCTTCGCGCTGGGCGGCACACAGGGAAAGGTCTCGCCATGACCGCTTCGCCGCTGCGGTTCCTGGCGTGGCTGCTGCTCGCCGTTGTAGCGATGCTTCCGGTGCTGGCGGGCAGTGCGGTTGCCGAGCCGGTCACCGTGACCGATCTGCTCGGGCGCAGCGTGACCTTGCCGGGTCCGGCGAAGCGGATCGTGCTGGCGCAAGGCCGCCAGCTCAACGCGCTCGGCCTCATCCATCCCGACCCGATCAGCCTGCTGGCCGGCTGGGGCGCCGATCATCGCCGCCAGAATCCCGACGCCTATGCCCGCTATCTCGCCAAGTTCCCGGCGATCGAGAGCGTGCCGACGGTCGGCGACGGCGCGACGCAGGACGGGTTCTCCTTCGAGAAGGCGGTATCGCTGTCACCGGACCTCGTGATCCTCAGCCTGTCGCTCGCCGGTACGCGGCGCGGGCCTGGCGATCTCGTCCAGCGTTTCGAGGCGGCCGGCATCAAGGTCGCTGTCGTCGATTTCTACCTGCAGCCGATGCGCGACACGCTGCCGAGTCTGCGCATTCTCGGCAAGCTGATCGGCCGCGAGGGCCAGGCCGAGGCCTATATCCGCTTCTACGAGGAGCGCCGGCGCCTCATCGAGGAGCGCGTGCGCGGCGCGGAGCGTCCGGCTGTCTTCATGCATGCCCATGCCGGCGGCTTCGATTGCTGCCCGACGCCTGGCAAGGGCACCTTCGACGATTTCATCACGGCCGCCGGCGGGCGCAATATCGCCGCCGCGATCCTGCCCGGCGCGACCGGGCAGATCAGCCTCGAGCAGCTGCTTGCCGCCGATCCCGCGATCTATGTCGCGACCGGTGGGACGCATCTGGCCAAGCTGGGCGGTCTCGTCCTCGGGCTCGGCGTGCCGCGCGAAACCGCGACCCAGAGCTTTGCCGCGCTGCTGGGCCGCCCTGGCATCTCTGCGCTCGCCGCTGTGCGCCAGGGCCGCGCCTATGGGCTCTGGCAACTCTTCAACGACACCCCGCTCCACATCGTCGCCATCGAACGGCTGGCGAAATGGTTCCACCCCGACCGCTTCGCCGATGTCGACCCGCAGGCGACGTTGAACGAGATCTCCAGCCGTTTCTCGGCGATCCCGCTCGACGGCCCGCTCTGGATCGAGAGTGCCGGCCAGGCGATGCCCTGAGCCTCAAGGGCCGCGACAGGACAAAATCCCATGACCATGCTTCGCGCCGAAACGCGTATCGCCTTGCCCGATCCCGCTGCCGTGCTGCAGCCGCTTCGCGCGCATCTTCTCGATCACGAGGCTGATGTCAGCGAGACCGACGGCGTGACGACGATCGGGTTCGCTGACAGCCGGGCCGAGATCGTTGCAATGCCGGGGGCGCTGTCGGTTGTCGTCGAGGCGGCCGATCTCGCCGGCGTGCAGAGCATGAAGCTCGTGATCGCGAGTCATGTCGTCGAGTTCGCGCCGGATGGCGCCGCGCCCGCGATCCGCTGGAGCGGCGATGGCGCCGAGCCGATGCTGCCGCCGGATTTTCGCGTGCTGATCGTGACCGGCGTCGAGCAGCTGACGCCGCATATGCGCCGCATCCGCTTCCGCGGCGAGGACCTTGCCCGCTACGATTCGCTGGAGGCGCTGCATGTCCGCCTCTTCATTCCGCCGGCGGGTCTGGCCGAGCCGGTCTGGCCGATGATCGGTGCCGACGGCCTGCTGCAGGCGCCGCCGCCTGAGCTGCGGCCGGCGATTCGCAAATACACGATCCGCGAGATCGACGTGGCTGCCGGCGCGCTCGCCATCGATTTCGTCCTGCATGACGACGCCGGTCCGGGTTCGGCCTTCGCCGCTGGCGTGCAGGTCGGTGACCGTATCGGCATGGCCGGCCCGGGTGGGCGCGGCCTGAAGCAGGCCGACCGTTACCTCTTCGTTGCCGACGAGACCGGCCTGCCTGCGCTCGCCCGCATGCTGGCAAACCTGCCGAGGCAGGCGAGCGGCCTCGCGCTGATCGAGGTCGCCGACGCGAATGAGCATCAGCCACTGTCGCTGCCGGAAGGGTTCGATGTCCGTTGGCTCCACCGTGATGGCGCAGCGCCCGGCTCGACCTCCTTGCTGATCGACGCCCTCGCAACGCTCGACTGGCCGCCGGGCGAGGGCAGTCTCTATCTCTGGGCTGCAGCCGAACACACGGGCTTCCGCGAGATCCGTGCGACGGCGCGGCAACGCCTGCGCCCTGGCATCGACGAGCATCTCGTCGTCGGCTACTGGCGCGCCGGCCTTGCCGAGGAGCAGCATATGGCGGAGAAGAAGCAGGCCGCAAAGGCGGCTTGAAGCGGTTCGTGCTTCAGGCCTTCAGATGCAGCGTCACCAGCACGGTGATCTCGGCGCCATCCGGCAGCGTCGCGGCAATGCGGACGAAATTGCCGAAATGGCCGAGGCGCTGGAAGGTCACGGCGTCCTTCGTCGTTGGCAGGGCGAATTCCGAACCTTCATGGCACCAGTGCATGCCGTCGGCGGAGATCTCGATGCGCGCCTTGGGCAGCGACCCTTTCGGCTCCTTGAGCGCGCGCACGAAGACGATCGCCTCCTTGGCCCAGCCGGCCTCATAGGGCTCGCTCGCGCTTGTCCCGGTCCAGCTCTCGTTGCGGGCGACGACGGCCGTCAGATTCTCGGGCAGCATCAGAACTCTCCCGACAGGCAGACGGAATCGAGATAGGCGAAGGCGCGCTTGTCGGTGTCGGTCTCGGCGAAGAAGGCGAGGTTGAGCATGCACCAGAGGTTCTTCATCGCCGGGATGCGGATGCTGTCGAAGCCGTCCATGGCGAAGACTCGGTCATTGACCTGGAAACGCGTGGCCTGCATCGAGGCGAGGTCGAAGTCGAAGCGCAGATAGTGCCAGTTCACCTTGGTCGGGATCTCGTTGTAGCAGAGCCGCTGCTCGCCGCCGGGAAGGTCCTCCCAGTCATCGGGCGCAAGGTGATAATGCGTGATCGTCTTGCCGGCATTGCCGATCGGCTTGATCGGCGTCGTCTTGCGCTTGAACTGCCATTTCTGCAGGTGCTGGCCGTCCTGCGCGTTGAGGAAGCGCAAATGCGGCATGACGCGATCACCCGGCCCTGAGCTGTCGCCGATCTGGAGATCGTAGAGGAAGCCGAAGGAGCGGATATCGGTCTCCGAGAGCTGCAGATCGGTCGCTTCGGGCTTGAAGGTGAAATAGGCCTCGAGCCGGATCGGCCCCGGCTTGCGGAAGGTCAGGCGCTTGATCGCGACGTTCTGCGCACCCTTCTTCGGCCGCGTCGCGATCTTCAGCGCATAGGAGCCGTCGACGCCGCCATGCGAGCCGAAATCCCAGTTCGGCAGGGTCGAGAGCATGGCGTGGCTGTGCTGGGCGTAGCCCGGCAGCATCGCGTCGAGACTGTCCTCGTAATTGCCGACGAGCTGGGTCCAGCCGCACATGCCCCGGTCGAAATCATCAAAGCAGATGATGCGGGGCAGCGGGTCGAAGCGGCTGAGCTGCGGATCGGCCTCGCGGATGGCGCGGCGCATGTCGTCGAGCTGGGTCATGATCCTACCCTTTCACCGCGCCGGCGGTCAGGCCCGCGACGAGGTGCTTCTGCATGAGGATGACGAAGGCGAGCACCGGCACGAGCTGCACGGTCGAGGCGGCGAAGAGCACGCCCCATTCGACGCCTTCGACGGCGCCGATCATCTCGGAGATCACCAATGGCGCGGTCTTCGCCTTGGTGGTGGTGAAGATGAAGGCGAAGAGGAACTCGTTCCAGGCGTAGACGATGACGAAGACCGAGACGGCGAGCATGCCCTGCGCCGCCATCGGCAGGATGACGCGCATGATGATCTGGAACTGCGAGGCGCCGTCCATCATCGCGGCCTCGTCCAGCTCGCGCGGGATCTGGTCGATGAAGGTGCGCATCACCACCGTGCCGAGCGAGACGAAGAAGGTGGCGTAGAGCACGATCAGCACGAAATGCGTGTCGTTGAGGCCGAGCCAGTTCACCACCGGAAAGAGCGGCAGCGTGATCACGATCGGCGGGATCAGCCGGATGAAGATCAGGAAGAAGGCTGAGGCCTGCAGGCCCTTCGAGGCAAAGCGCGAATAGGCGAAGCCGGCGAGCAGGGAGACGCCGACGGCGAGCACGGTCGCGCCGACCGTGACGAGGAAGCTGTTCCACAGGCCGAAGAAGAAATCGCCCCAGCGACTCCAGAGCGCCTGGTAGTTCGCCAGGGTCGGAGCAAAGGAGAACGTGCTGCCGGTCGAGAAGATGTCGCGGTCGGCCTTGAAGGACGACATCGCGATCAAGCCGATCGGGACGAGCGACCAGGCGACGATCGCGGCGACGCCGACGAGCTTGAGGAGATGGCGCAAAAGCGTGGGCAGAGAGAGCTTAGGCATGCTTGCCGAACATCTCCCTGTAGAGCCCACGCAGGTAGAACAGCGCGAGCAGGAGCGAGGCGAGCACCAGCAGCCAGCCGGTGGCGGCGGCCGGCCCGAAGGCGTTGTAGCGGAAGGCCTCGAGATAGAGATAGACCGCCATCACCTCGGTCGAGCGCGCCGGGCCGCCGCCGGTCATCAGCCAGACCTCCGAGAACAGCCGGAAGGCGAAGATGTAGCGGAACAGCGCCGCGATCAGCAGCGCCGGCATCAGCAGAGGCAGCGTGATCCGGCGAAACGAGATCCAGGGCGAGGCGCCGTCGATCGCGGCGGCTTCATAGAGGTCGCTGGGGATCGAGAGCCGGGCGGCATAGAGGATGATGAAGCTGAAGGGCAGGTGCAGCCAGATCGAGAGCAGGCTGACCATGGCGAGCCCGTGGCTCGGGTTCACCGCCCATTCGATCGGCGGCAGGCCGAGCGACATCAGGAGCCGGCTCATCATCCCCACATCCGGCTCGAACAGAAAGCGCCACATCACCACCGCCGAGACCTCGCTGACGGCATAGGGCGCGAGCACGATCGCGAGCAGCAGCGCCCGGAGCGGTACGCCCGAGGCGAAGAACAGTGCCATGCCGAGGCCGAGCAGGAGTTCGACATGCACCACGACGGCGACGACGATCACCGTGTTGAGGAGCGCCTTCCAGAAATAGGCATCGCCCAGCACCTTGGCGTAGTTGGCAAAGCCGACGAAGCTTGCCGCCTGCCCGAAGGAAGACTGGTTGAGGCTCAGCCAGAACACATAGATCGCCGGCAGGAAGATGATGCCGCCGATCATCAGCTGGACCGGCGAGACCAGCGCGATGGCGGAGAGGGGCGTGCGGGCGCTCATCAGGCGATCCTGAAGCGCGCCAGCGCGTCGCGGTCGATCTCGATGCCGAGGCCCGGCCCTTGCGGAACGGCGAGCTTGCCCTCGATCAGTTGCGAACCCTCGCCGACGATCGGGTGGGTGAAGGCGTCGCGCAGCGGGTTCTGGTAGACCATGCACTCGAAGGTGCGGAAGGTCTCGGCTGCGGCAGCGAGCTGCAGGCTGGCGGCGACGCAGATCGCGCCGGACCAGCCGACATGCGGGGCGTAAGCCGTGTTGAAGGCGGCGGCGAGCTCGCAGATGCGCCAGGTCTCGCTGATCCCGCCCGAGCGCGTCACATCCGGCTGGATCAGCCCGAGCGAGCGGTCCTGCAACGAGATCAGCGCGTCCGAGGCGACGAAGTCGCTCTCGCCGGCGGCGAGCCGGATCGGCAGATGCTGGGCGAGGCGGCGATAGCCCTCGCGATCCTGCGGCGCGATCGGCTCCTCGAAGAAGCCGTAGCCGAGATCGGCCAGCGCGCGCCCGACGATCAGCGCGTCGTCGACGTCATAGGCCCAGTTGGCATCGACATGGAGCGCGATGTCGTCCCCGGCGAGCTTGCGGACGAGCTTGGCGCGGGCGATCGCGTCGCGCAGCGGATGGCCGAGCTTGACCTTGATCTCGCGGAAACCGGCTTTCAGCACGGTGGCGACCTCCGCCTCGACCGTTGCATCGTCGAGCCAGTTGATCGAGGAGGCATAGGCCGCGACTTCGGTGCGGCCCATGCCGCCAAGCAGCTTGTGGATCGGCTGGCCCGCCTGCTTTCCGGCGATGTCCCAGAGCGCGATGTCGACCGCCGCGATCGCCTCGACGACCTGGCCGCCCGGGCGTCCGGATAGCGCGGCGCGCATCGTCCTCCAGAGCGCCCGCCGATCGGCTGCATCACGCCCGATCAGGCGCGGCACCATCGCCTCCTCGATGAAGCGGGCATAGCCGGCCGCGCCGCGGCGGCAGAGGCCCTCGCCGAAGCCGACGACGCCGTCCTCGGTCTCGATCTCGACCACGACGAGCTCGATCGCCGGATAGTCGCCCTGCGACGTCCGCTGGACCTTGGGCAGCGTCGCCCGCAAGGGATGTGCGACGACCTTTGAGATGCGGCTGGCCGGCATGCGGCGGCGTCCTCTTGAGTGCTTAACTTATCTGATAGGTTGAACAGTTGCCAAGCTCAGCGGCATCTGTCAATGATCATCGAACGGAGGTGATCGATGAGCGATGCCGCTTCATCCCTGCTGGGTGGCGACGACCCATTCGCCGGCGGCGACGTCGTGCCGATGCGGCTGGGCGACGCCGTGATCCAGCGCATCACCCAGGCGATCCAGGACGGCAGGCTGAAGCCGGGCGACGCCCTGCCGTCGGAAGCGCGGATCGCCGCCTCTTTCGGCGTCAGCAAGCCGATCGCCCGCGAGGCCATCCGCCAGCTCGCGGCGATGGGCGTCGTGCATATCCAGCAGGGCAAGCCGACGAAGGTTCAGGCGCTCGACGCCGCCCCGCTCGACCGCTTCTATCGTTTCGCCGTGCGTGGCCGTGCCAATGGCCTGACCGAGGCGGTCGAGCTGCGCCGCATCCTCGAGCCGCCGATCGCGGCCCATAGCGCCGCGCGTCGCTCGGCGGAGGATGTCGAGAAGCTCGCGCTGATCCTCGCCCGCATGGAGGATGCGCTCGGCCATGTGCCGCGCTGGATCGAGGCCGATCTCGACTTCCATGAGGCCATCGCGGCGTCCTCGGGCAACCGCCTGCTCGACTTCCAGATCAGGGGCCTCAGGCCAGTGATCCGCGAAGTCATGGAGATCTTCAATTCGCGCGAGAAGCGCACCAAGGACGACTGGCGGCGCACCTTCGAGCGACATGTGCGCGTCGTCGAGGCGATCCGCGCCGGCGATCCGGCTGCGGCTTTCGCCGCCATGAACAAGCATTTCGAAGCGGCAGAAGCCGCCATCGCGGAACTCGCGAACCATCGGGAGGACAGGCATGAGCACGGAGACAGGACTGAACCGTAGGCAGTTCGGCGCCGGCATTCTCGGGGTGAGCTTCACGGCGCTTGGCGCTGGAGGTGCTCGCGCTCAGCAAGGCGGGCCGTTCAACGTCTTCACCCATCGCGTCATGCAGACGGTCGCGACCGGTGCGCAGGGAGGCGACATCACCAAGGACTGGGCCGCGAAGAACGGCGTCGGCGTCCAGTGGACGACCTTCGACACCGGCCCGTTGCAGGAGCGGCTCTTCCGCGAGGCGAGCCTCGGCGAGACCTCGGTCGATGTCGGCTTCGTCCTCAACACGCAGGTCGTGCCGCGCGCCGCAAACCTGTTCGAGGCGCTCGACGACTATCTCAAGCGGGACCCGCTGGAGGACCCGGCCGACATCTTTTCCGGTTTGATGCAGGGCATGACCGTCGGCGGCAAGCAACTCGCCGTCCCGTTCCGGCATGCCTCCTCCGGCCTGCACTACAATGAGGAGATCCTGGCGGAGAAGGGCTTCTCCAAGCCCCCAGTGACGATCGAGGAGATGATCGAGATCGCCAAGGCCTGCAGCTATCGCCGCTATGACGGCACGCAGGTCGTCGGCCTGTGCATGCCGGGCGTGACCTATCCCAACGTGATCGACCTCGCTCGCGCCTGGGATGGCGAGTTCATCACGCCCGATTTCAAATGCGCCGCCGACCAGCCGCCGATGCTGACCGCGATCAGGACCTTGCGCGAGCTCTTCCAGGCGGGTGCCTTCCCGCGCAACTTCGCGACGCTCTCGCCCGAGGACGTCAATGTCTGGATGCAGCAGGGCCGGGCGGCGATGAGCCTGCAGAGCATGGGCCGCAACCGCATCTACAACGATCCGCAGAAGTCGAAATTCTCGGGCAAGATCAAGACGATCGCCGTGCCGGCCTCGAAGACGCTGGCGGGGAAGTATGATGCCGCTCCGGCCAAGGTCGAGTTCTGGGGCATGGTCATCCCGAAGAATGCCAAGCGCAAGGACCTCGCCTGGAACTTCATCAAGGCGATGGCCTCGAAGGAGGCGACCCTCAAGGCCGCGCTCAACGGCAATGGGCCGGTGCGCGCCTCGACCTATGCCGACCAGAGCTTCGCCGGAACCGTGCCTTATGCAGCCGAGGAGCTGAAGGTGCTGAAGGTGGCACGCGTGCCGCTGCCGGCCTTCGACGAGGCGGCCCGCGCCGGCGACCTCTTCAAGGAAGAGGCGGAGGCCGCCGTGCTCGGCATGAAGACGCCGGAGGAGGCGATGGCGTCACTGGTCAAGCGCGTGCAGCCGCTGCTGCCGGCGTGAACCACTCTCGTCTTTCCGGGGCGCTGCGCAGCAGCGAGCCTGGAATCCAGAAGCGCCGAAGCGTCGAATGAAGGCGCTCGATCTGTAGCATGTAGGCGATCTCGGCCTGTGGTTCTGGATTCCGGGCTCTTCGCTGCGCGAAGCCCCGGAAAGACGGCGCGGGCGATAGATCAGGAGAAGAGCCATGTCGAAGACCTTTCTCTCTCGCCGCGCCTTTGGCTTGGGTGCCGTTGCCACATTTACCCTGCCCCGACAGACGCTGGCGCAGGCGAAAACGCTGACGGCGCTCGGCCACCGTGTCCACCAGACCGCCGCCACGACCGGCCCGGGCGGCGACGCGACCGAGGCCTTCCGCAAGGCGAGCGGGGCGAACCTGAACTGGGTCACCTTCGGCGACGTCAACGCCGTGCATGAGCGCTTGCTGCGCGAGGCTTCGCTGGCCGAGACCTCGATCGACGTCGCCTATCTGGTCAACGGTCGCGCCGTGCCGCGCAATCTCAAGCTGTTCGAGCCGCTCGATGCGTTCTTGAAGGACGCGCCGATCGAGGCCTTTGAGGATTTCGCGCCCGGCTTGATTGCGCCGCTCAAGGTCGATGGCGCGCTGCATGGCATCCCGGTCCGCCATGCCACCAATGCGCTGATCTACAATGAGGCGCTGCTGGAGGAACGCGGTGTCAGCAAGCTCCCGACGACCTTCGAGGAGCTGGTCGAGGTCGCGCGCAAGCTCACCTTCAAGCGCGAGGACGGCACGCAGGTTCATGGTCTCGCCTTCACTGCGGTCTTCGCCTCGAACTTCCTGACGTTCTCGCGCTGCCTCGGCGGCGACTACATGACGGCCGACGGCAAGCTGACTGCCAACGAACCTCCGATGGTCAAGGCGCTGACCATCCTCGCCGATCTCTACAAGGCCGGCGTGTTGCCGCGGAACTTCGCCACGGTGAACAATGAGGAGATCACCACCTGGATGCAGCAGGGCAGGGCGGCGATGACGATCAACCCCTTCGCGCGGCTGGTCTCCTACAACGATCCGGCCAAGGGCAAATATGGCGGGCGCTTCAAGTCGCTGCTGCCGCCGATGGCGGCCGATCTTGCCGGCAAGATGGCGTTCGCGCCGACGGTCGAGTTCTGGTCGCTGATGATTCCGAAGAACGCCAAGCAGAAGCCGCTCGCCTGGGAATTCATCCGCGCGCTCTCCTCGAAGGCCGGCACGACGGCTATGGCGCTCAACGGCAACGGCCCGACCCGCATCTCGACCTATGCCGACGACAAGCTGAAGGCGGCGATGCCCTATGCGGCCGACGAGGCCGCGGCGCTGAAGGCCTCGCGCATCCATCTGCCCGCCTTCGACGAGCAGGCACGCGCCCATGACATCTTCATCGAGGAGACGCAGGCAGCCGTGCTCGGTCGCAAGCCGCCGCAGCAGGCGATGGACGATGCGGTCTCGCGCGTGAAGCCGCTGCTCGGCTGATGGCGGGCGTTCTGGCTGGACGGACCGCGCTGGTCACCGGCGCAGCGCGCGGGATCGGGCTCGCGATCGCCACAAGGCTCGCTGAGGCCGGCGCGCACGCGGTCATTCACGACCGGGACGCAGCGGCCGCGACCACGGCGGTCCTGGACCTGCGAACATCGAACCTCGCGGCATCACCCCTGATCGCCGACCTTGCCGAGGCTGCCGCCCCTGCCGCCATGGTGGCGGAGCTGACGGCGACCGGCACCGAGCCCGACATCCTCGTGCTCTGCGCGTCGGTCGAAACCCTCGAGATCTGGGATGCGGTCTCCGAAGCCGCGATGGCTGCCCAGACGCAGATCAACCTCCACGCCACGGTGCGGCTGCTGCAGGCTTTCCTGCCGGGCATGCTGGCCCGCGGCTTCGGCCGGGTCATCGCAATCGGCAGCGTGCAGGAGGTGCGCCCCAATCCGACGCATTTCTACTACGCGGCGACCAAGGCGGCGCAGACCAACATGATCCTCAATCTGGCGCGGACCCTGCGCGCCCCGGACGTCACCTGCAACATCATCCAGCCCGGCGCGATCCTGACGGATCGTAACCGCTCCGTGCTGACTCAGCCCGGACGGGAGGAGCAGGTGCTCGCACGCATCCCTCTCGGCAGGCTCGGTGGTGCCGAGGACTGCGCGGGCCTGGCCCTTTTGCTCTGCTCGCCCGAGGGCGCTTACATTAACGGCGCCGAGCTCGCGGTCGATGGTGGCATGCGGCTATGAGAGCTCCAGCTTCGGCAAGGAGAGTGTAACGCGCAGGCCACCTTCGGCCCGGTTCTCCAGCGTGACCGAGCCGTCATGCGAGCGTGCGATGGCGAGCGCGATCGTTAGCCCAAGACCGGAGCCGCCGGTCTGGCGGCCGCGCGATTCCTCCAGCCGGACGAAGGGGTGGAACACGCGCTCGCGATCGGCTTCGGCAATGCCGGGTCCCTCATCCTCGACCAGGACGGCGAAGCTGTCGCCGACATCGGTGATGCTGACCTTCGCCGTCTGACCGTACTTCACCGCATTGCCGATGATGTTTGATGCCGCGCGCTTCAGCGAGAGCACCCTGCCTTGCACCGGAGCGGAATTCAGCCCGACCAATGAGACGCGGAGGCCCTGATCGACATGCTCGTCGACAATGGTCTCGATCACCGAGGCGAGATCGACCGGGCGCAGCGGCTCGCTCGAGGTTCCGCCGCGCAGATAGTCGAGGGTCGAGTCGATCATCGCCTCCATCTCGCCGAGGTCGGCGTCGATCAGGCTGCGGGTCGCCTCATCCTCCAGGAATTCGGAGCGGAGCCGCAGGCGCGTGATCGGCGTGCGCAGATCATGCGATACCGCCGCCATCGCCTGCATCCGTTCGGTGACGAGGTTCCGGATGCGGTCCCGCATCGTGTTGAACGCCCGCGCAGCGCGGCGCACCTCGACGGGGCCGGTTTCGGGAAGCGGTTGCGGGGCTTGGTCGAGGCTGAAGCGCTCGGCCGCCAGGGCGAGATCGCGCAGGGGCCGCGTCGCCCAGCGCAGCAGCAGGAGCGCGACGACGACGATGGCAACGGCGAAGCAGATCATGATCGCGGTCAGGCCCCAGTCGAGATGCTGCGAGGCGCCCAGAGCTGACGACGAGAAGTTGACCCAGGAGCCGTCGTCGAGCCGGACCGAAACCAGCATCATGTGCTTGTAGGCATTGGCCTCGCCGGCGCCGAGCGCGCCATCGTCGGCGAAGCCGACCCGGAAGGATTCCGCCGCCAATTCCGGCGCGAGCTCCTTGAGCCGGGCTTCCATCGCCCGGGTGCGCTCGGTCATCGGCGCCGTGCCGAGGACGAGGCTGACCTTGCTCCAGTGCACTTCCAGGCTGGCGCTCGACAGGTCATGCGCGACGCGGTCGCGCTCCGGCGCCTGCGGCAGGCTGGCGATCGCCCGCTTGATCGAGACGATGCGCTCGGCGAGGCCGCGGTCCTGACCTGCTGTGGCGAGGTTCTCGACGCCGACGCGGTAGGCCCAGTAGCCGAGCAGATGGAAGGCGAGCAGCGCTGCGACCAGGATCAGGATGGCGCGGCTGGCGACCGTATCGGGCCAGAGCCGCTTGGCGCGGTTCGTCAAGCGGGCTGTCCTTGCTGGTGGTCGACCTGCGAGGCGAAGAGGTAGCCGGCGCCGCGAACCGTCTTGATCAAGTGGCCCCCGCGCGCATCGGCCTCGAGCTTGCGGCGCAAACGGCTGATCTGGACGTCGATGGTGCGGTCGAACGGGTCGTCGCTCGTTCGCGTCTTGGCGAACTGCATCAGCGCCTCCCGAGACAGCACCCGGTTGGCGTGCTCGACAAAGGCGAAGAGCAGGTCGAACTCGCCGGTCGACAGGTCGATCAAGGTCCCCGAAGGCGATTGCAACTCGCGCCGCCGCAGGTCCATGCGCCAGCCGTCGAAGCTCACGATTGCATTCGTCTGCGTTGTGGTGGCGCCCTGTCTCGCCCTTACCCGACGCAGCAGCGCCCGAATGCGAGCCAGCAACTCCCGTGGGCTGAACGGCTTGGTGACGTAGTCGTCCGCCCCGCCTTCCAGGCCGATGATGCGATCGCTCTCCTCGGTCCGGGCCGTCAGCATCACGATCGGCACCTGCGAGGTCGTGCGCACGTCGCGGCAGAGCTCGACCCCGGAACGGCCGGGCAGCATCAGGTCGAGCACGATCAGGTCGATGGCGCTGTGCGCCAACGCCTCCAGCATGGCGCGCCCATCAGGCGCGCCGGTGACCTGATAGCCATGCCGCTGCAGGAAGCGCGCGACGAGCAGCCGGATCTGCGGATCGTCGTCGACCACCAGGATATGGCCGTGATCGTCGACAGTCGTCGTGACGGGAGCCTGCTCCATTTCTGGCTGTGCTTCGGTTGGAATGTCCGTCTCCCCGCGAACGGGTCCCGGCCATCTGATCGCCGGCACAATAGCGCGCCAGCGGGTCGACCGCCCGCATCGCTTTGAAACAATTTGTAACGGACGCCCGCAAAACGCCGCTGCTACCCCTGTCGCATCGAAACAGGGGGATGCCGAATCGTGACTTTGGTGAAGGTGCCGTTGCTGATGGCCGTCGCTCTGGTGCTTGGCGCCTGCGCCGCCACGGTCCCAGACCATCTGGCGCGGCCGGCCGATCCGAACGCCCGCGTTCCGGCTGTCGCCTATCGCAGCGTGACGGCCGGTGCCGCGACCTTCCGCCCCGCCGAGCCCAAGGATTGGCGCGAGCTCAACCAAAAGGTCGGGCCGAAATCATGATGCCGCCCGCCGCTCCGACCGCTTCGTTCGCTCCATCGTTGGAAAGGCCGACCTTGACCGCTTCGACCACGCCGAATGCCCGCCGCCTGCTGCGTTGGGGCCTGCTCGCCGGGACGGCGGCCCTGCTCGGCGGCTGCGCCGGTTTTTCTCCCGATGGCGGCATGACGCCGATCCAGGCTGCCGCCTATGCGGAGATCGGCAAGGATGTCGTCAAGATCGGCGACGACCAGGTCGCGCTGACCGCGAAGGCGCGGGTCGACCAGCTTCTGCGCAAGCCGCTGACGGCCGATAGCGCCGTCCAGATCGCGCTCCTCAATAACCGCGGGCTGCAGGCTGCCTTCAACGAGCTCGGCATCGCCGAGATGCAGATGGTCGCCGCCAGTCTGCCGCCCAATCCGCGCTTCGGCATCTCCAAATTGTCTGGGCGTTTCGAAGTCGAGGTCGAGCGCCAGATCGTCGGCAGCCTGCTCGCGCTCATCACCTTGCCGGCCAGGGCCGAGATCGCCGGCGACCGCTTCAGGACCGCGCAATTGCGCGCAGTCGAGTCCGTGTTGCGGCTCGCGGCCGATGCCCGCCGCCAATACTACCGCGCCGTCGCCGCCAACGCGCAGGTCGCCTTCTACCAGGAGGCCAAGGCCTCTGCCGATGCTGCCTCCGAACTGTTCAAGCGTCTCGGCGAATCCGGCGGCGTCAACAAGATCGATCAGGCCCGCGAATTCGCTTTCGAGGCCGAATTGACCGTGCAGCTCGCCCAGGCGCGCCAGCAGCAGCGCCAGGAGCGCGAGCGGCTCATCCGCCAGCTCGGGCTATGGGGCGACGAGCTGAAGTTCCGACTTGGCAGCCTGCCGCCGTTGCCGCGCTTGCAATCGGTCAAGGCGATCGAGGCCGAGGCGCTGCGCAAGCGCATCGACATCCAGATCGCGCGCGCCGAGCTCGACACGCTGGCGAAGTCCCTCGGCCTCGCCAATGCGACGCGCTTCGTCAACGACATCGATCTGCTCGGGCGGCGTACCTATGACCGCGGCCGCAGCATCGGCGCCGACGGCCATGTCGAGCGCGAATCCAGCCGCAGCCGCACGCTGGAGCTGGAGATCGACATCCCGATCTATGATTTCGGTCAGTCCAAGGTGGCGCTCGCCGAACAGACCTACATGCAGGCGGCGAACAGGCTGGCGGAGAAGGCGGTCAATGCCCGCTCCGAGGCGCGCGAAGCCTATACCGCCTACCGTGCCAACTACGACATTACACGGCAGTACCAGAACAACGTCCTGCCGCTGCGCAAGATCATCCAGGAGCAGTCGCTACTGCAATACAGCGGCATGCTCAACGACGTCACAGACCTCATCACCGACGCACGCAACCGCATCCTCTCCAACGTCGCGGCGATCAATGCCCGTCGCGATTTCTGGATCGCCCATACCGACTTCAAGCACGCACTGATCGGCGGCGGCAGCGGAGGCGGAGGCTCGGCCACGGTCGCCGCTGCAGGCGGCGGCGAAGCCGGCGGCGGCGGACACTGAGCGGGCGGAAGGAGCAGAACCAATGACCACGCTATCGCGCAGAGGCTTCATCGGCACCTCCGGCCTCGTCGTCGCCGCGGCCGGCGCCGTGTCCGGACGTACGGCCTTCGCCGCTGTGCCTGAGGCTCCGACCATGGCGGAAGCAACGACGCAGGCGCCGTTGGTGCCGACCACCGGCCCCGACTACCAGCCGGTCGCGACGCTCAACGGCTGGACCTTGCCCTGGCGGATGAACGGCGACTGGAAGGAGTTCCATCTCGTCGCCGAGCCGGTGGTGCGCGAGCTCGCGCCGGGCATGAAGGGCTATCTCTGGGGCTATAACGGTCAGTCGCCGGGCCCGACCATCGAGGCGGTCGAGGGCGATAAGGTCCGCATCTTCGTCACCAACAAGCTGCCGGAGAGCACCACGATCCACTGGCACGGCCAGCGCCTGCCCAACGGCATGGATGGCGTCGGCGGCTTGAACCAGCCGCACATCCCATCTGGCAAGACCTTCGTCTACGAGTTCCAGCTCAGGCGCTCGGGCACCTATATGTACCACCCGCATTCGGACGAGATGGTCCAGATGGCGATGGGCATGATGGGCTTCTTCGTCGTCCACCCGAAGGACCCGGCCTTCCGCCGCGTCGACCGCGACTTCGTCTTCCTGCTCAATGCCTTCGACATCGAGCCCGGCTCCTATGTGCCGCGCGTCGCCGAAATGACCGAGTTTAACATGTGGTGCTGGAACAGCCGCGTGTTCCCGGGCATCGACCCACTCGTCGTGGCGAAGAACGACAAGGTCCGGATCCGCTTCGGCAATCTGACCATGACCAACCACCCGATCCACATGCACGGCTACGAGTTCAAGGTCTCTTGCACCGATGGCGGCTGGGTCGATCCGGCGGCGGCCTGGGACGAGGTCTCGATCGACTGCGCCGTCGGCCAGATGCGTGCCTTCGACTTCGTCGCCGACGAGCCCGGCGACTGGGCGATCCATTGCCACAAATCGCACCACACCATGAATGCCATGGGGCATTCGGTGAAGAACTATATCGGCGTCAGCAAGAAGGACCTGGCCAAGCGCATCGCCAGGATCGCGCCCGGCTACATGCCGATGGGCTCGAACGGCATGGGCGAGATGGGCTCGATGGAGATGCCGCTGCCCGACAACACCCTGCCGATGATGACCGGCTTCGCCCAGTTCGGGCCAGTCGAGATGGGCGGCATGTTCTCGGTGGTGAAGGTCCGCGAGGGACTCGCCAAGAACGACTACAAGGACCCCGGCTGGTTCAAGCACCCGGAAGGCACCGTCGCCTTCGAGTACAAGGGACAGAAGCTCGCCGAAGCAGCGCGCGGCACCTCCCCCGACAGCGGCATCGAGCCGACCGAATGGAAGGTCAAGGACCCGCGCAAGCCGAGCCTCGGGCCGGACGGCAAGCCGCTGCCGGCAGCGAAGAAGCCACATTCCAATCACTGAAGACATCGACCTTCCAGCAGGAGAGCCTCATGAAAACAGCAGCATTCAAGCTCGCCGCAATCGCGGTCCTCTTCTCTGCCGGCACAGCCATGGCTGGCCCCGGCGGCGCCGGCCATGGCCATGGCGACGAGACCGCCTACGGCAAGCCCGGCGACCCGAAGAAGCCGGCGCGCATCGTCGCGGTGGCGATGGCCGAGCGCGACGGCAAGATGTCCTTCATCCCCGACCGGATCGAGGTGCGCCGCGGCGAGCAGGTCCGCTTCCAGCTGCGCAACAATGGCGAGCTCGACCATGAGCTCGTCCTGGCGACGCTCGAGGAGAACCTCAAGCACGCCGTCGAGATGCAGAAGAACCCCGACATGGAGCATGACGACCCGAACGCCAAGCGCCTTCAGCCGAAGAAGACCGGCGAGATCGTCTGGGCCTTCACCAAGGTGGGCGAGTTCGACTTCTCCTGCCTGATCCCCGGTCACCGCGAAGCCGGCATGACCGGCAAGATCATCGTCAAGTAAGCCTCGCGAAAGGAGCATCCCATGCTCAGGACGGCAACCACCCTCGCATTCGTCCTCATCGCTTTGCCGGCCGCGGCGCAGTCGGTCAGCGGCACGGTCACCAAGGTCGACGAGCCGCAAGGCAAGCTCACCATCAATCACGACCCGATCAAGAACCTCGATATGGACGCCATGACCATGGTGTTCCGCGCCGGAGACCCAGCCATGCTGAAGGGGTTGAAAGCAGGAACCAAGGTCAAGTTCGACGCCGATCGGGTCAACGGCCAGATCACCGTCACCAAGCTTCAGAAGGCGAAGTGATCCCATTCGGGACCGTTCGGCGGGATGTGTAGCCCAGGTCGCGACGGCGCTTCGACAGCCTAGTTTCGCTCAAGTTTCTGCCTGTTGCGCAGGGTTTGGAACAGCGAAGCTCCCTTCACCACAAGGAGCAGCGCGAAGGTCAGGATGATGATGACAAACGCGGCGGCTGCGATAGCGGGGCTGATGTTCTCGCGCAGCGAGGCGAACATCTGGCGCGCCATGGTCGTCTGGTTGGGACCGGCGACGAAAAGCGTGATCACGACCTCGTCGAGCGAGGTCGCGAAGGCGAAGACCGCGCCGGTGAGGATACCAGGCATCGCGAGCGGCAGGGTCACATTGCGGAAGACCGCGGTTGGCGGCGCGCCCAGGCTCGAGGCCGCCTTCTCCAGCGCCGGATCGATGCTCGCAAGCGAGCCTGAGACGTTGACCAGCACGAAGGGCACGCAGAGCACCGCGTGGGCGACGATCACGCCGAGATAACTGCTCGCCAGTCCCATGCGAGCATAGAGAATCTGCATGCCGACGCCGAGCACGACGGCGGGTACCACCATGGGCAGCAGGAAGATCGAGCGCAGCACGCCGGAAAACGGCACGAGCTCGCGCCGCAGGCCGAGCGCCGCCAGCGTTCCGACCACGGTGGACAGCAGTGTCGCGCCGGAACCGATGATCAGGGAGTTGACGATCGAGCGCTTCCAGGCGTCGCTGGTCGCCAGCGTATCGAACCAGCGCAGTGAGGGACCGCTGATCGGATAGGTCAGGAAGACGCTGTCGGTGAAGGCGAGCGGCAGGATCGCGACCAGAGGCAGCAGCAGGAACGCCACCACCAGCGCCGCAAAGGCCAGCCGCACCGCACCGAAGGCGAGCGCGCCGGGCGTCGCGGCGAGATTCGGCGAGGTTGCGCTCATGCCTGCACCAGAGGCGTGCGCGAGAGCCGGCCATAGACGATGTAGAGCACGGTCGTCGGCACCAGCAGGAACAGGCCGAGCGCACCGGCCATGCCCCAATTGGCCGTACCGGTCGCATAGAAGGCGATGACGGAGGAGATCATCTGGTCGCCGGCGCCGCCGGTCAGCGCCGGCGTGATGTAGTAGCCGAGCGCCACCATGAAGACGAGCAGCGAGCCGGAAAGCAGTCCGGGCATCGCCAGCGGCAGCAGGACATGGCGGAAGGCCTGCAACGGGCGCGCGCCGAGCGCGGCGGCCGCCGGCATCAGATTGCGCGGGATCGCGATCAGGCTGGCATAGATCGGCAGCACCATGAACGGCAGCAGCACATGCGTCATGGCGATCAGCACGCCGGTGCGGTTGTAGATCAGCGGCAGCGAGGCATCGATCAGACCGAGCGCCTTCAGGGTCTGGTTGATCAGCCCCTGGTCCTGCAGGAGTATCATCCAGGCGGCCGTGCGGACCAGCAACGAGGTCCAGAGCGGCAGCAGCACTGCCAGCAGCAGCAGGTTGCGCTTCCAGCCGACGAGGCTCGCCGCCAGCATGGCGAAGGGCAGCCCGATCGCGGCGCAGGCCAGCGTCACCTGGGCCGCGATGATGAAGGTCCGCAGCATAATCGCGCGATTGACCGCCATATCCGGCGCGACATGCGCGATCGTGCCGTCATCGCCGCGCTTGAGATCGACGGCGGCAAGCAGATTGGCATCGGTATAGGGCGGCATGCCGCGCTTCAGCGCGAGCCAGAAGGGCGGCTGGCTCCAGCGCGGATCGATGCCTTCGAGCTTCGGAGCTGGATCGTTGGCGGCATTGCGTAATGCCGTGACGGTGCGCGGCAGCAAGGTGCGAAAGCCCGCCTGCTGGCTGTTCAGGCTGCGCACGGCGTCGCCGAACACCTCCTGCGCGACTTCGGCGCGCAGATCCTGGATCAGCGCCGCCTGAACCTCCGGAGACGGCAGGCCGTCGCCGTTCCACTGCGCGATCGCCACGGCCGTGGCCGGAAATGCGAGGCGCACCGTGCCACCCTGCACCGACGTCGCGATCATCATCCAGAGCGGCCAGACGAAGAACAGGCCGAGGAAGACGATCAGCGGCAGGACGAGGAGCGACGCCTTCAGGCGCGCAACGGTCATGGCGCCACCAGCGTGCAATCGTCGCGGTTGAAGCTGGCGAAAGCCTGCGAGCCGACGGGCAGCACGACATCGCGGCGCCCCGCCTTGGCGACGAGGCGCTGGCCCTGGCAGGCGAGATGCACGCGGACATGGTCGCCATGGTAGACGTCATCCTCGACCGTGACCGGCAGCGCGTTCATGGCCGCCGGGTCGTTGCCGAGATGCAGCATTTCCGGCCTGATCGAGACGAGGGCCGGGCTGCCGGTGGCGAACCCGTCAGGCGCGGTGCAGGAGACCGAGCCGCCATTGGCGAGGGCGACCGTGGCAAGGCCATCCGCCCGGGCTGAGACGGTGCCGGCGAGCAGGTTGGTCTCGCCGATGAATTCGGCGACGAAGCGCGTGCGTGGGCGGTCATAGAGGCCCGACGGCGTATCGAGCTGCTCGATCTTGCCGCGGTTCAGCACCGCGACGCGATCGGACATGGTGAGCGCCTCGCCCTGGTCATGGGTCACGAAGATCACCGTCAGGCCGAGCTTGCGGTGCAGCTCGCGGATTTCGAGCTGCATATGCTCGCGTAGCTGCTTGTCGAGCGCGCTGAGCGGCTCGTCCATCAGCACGACTTTCGGCTCGTAGACGATCGAGCGCGAGAGCGCGATGCGCTGCTGCTGGCCGCCTGAAAGCTGCGCCGGCTTGCGATCCCGGAGATGGCCGAGCTGGACGAGATCGAGCGCGCGCGTCACCCGCGCCTCGCGTTCCGCCTTGCCGATGCCGCGCATCCTCAGCGGAAAGGCGATGTTCTCCGCGACCGTCATATGCGGGAAGAGCGCGTAGTTCTGGAACACCACGCCCATGTCGCGTTTGTAGGGTGGCAGGCGTTCGACGCGCTTGCCATCGACATGGATCGCGCCGCCCGTTGGCGCCTCGAACCCGGCCAGCATCATCAGCAGCGTGGTCTTGCCCGAGCCGGACGGGCCGAGCAGGCTGACGAATTCGCCCTGCCTGACATGAAGGTCGAGCGCATCGACGACTCTGGCCGTTCCGAACGCCTTGCTGACGTTTTCGAACTGGATGAACGCTGCCGAACCGGGCAAATGGAAGTCCTTCACCTGAATGGCTGGCGCGATGCGCCAGCCATTGTGACCATACGTCTCGGTTGCGCCAAGCCTTGAGGCCTGGACTACTTGCCGAGCCAGGCGTTGAAGCGCTTGGTCAGGTCTTCGATGTTGTCGTTCCAGAAGTCGATATCGATCGAGATCGCGCCCGAGAGATTGGCGGGCGAGGTCGGCAGATCAGCCGCAAGGTCGGCCGGCACTGCCGCGGCAGCAGCCTTGTTGGGCAGGCCATAAGCGATGTCCTGCGGCAGCTTCGACTGGTTTTCGGGGAGGCTGGCGAAGGCGATGAAATCCATCGCCGCATCCTTGTTCGGGCTGCCCTTCAGGATGACCCAGCTGTCGACGGCGTAGATGCTGCCGGGCCAGACGGTCTTGAACTTGGTGCCCTCGGTCTTGTTGATGCCGCTGATGCGGCCGTTATAGGCCGAGGTCATCACGACCTGGCCGGACTTCAGCAGCTGAAGCGGCTGGGCGCCGGATTCCCACCAGATCATGTCGCCCTTGATCTCGTCGAGCTTCTTGAAGGCGCGATCGACGCCGCCCGCCGCCCGCAGGGTCGCGTAGACGTCCTTGGCAGCGACGCCATCGGCCATCAGAGCGAATTCGAGGGCGTATTTGGGGCCGCGCCGCAGCGCGCGCTTGCCGGGGAATTTCTTGGTGTCCCAGAAATCGGCCCAGGAGGTCGGCGCGGTCTTCAGCTTGTCGGAATCATAGGACAGCATCGTCGACCAGACGATGGCACCGACGCCGCAATCACTGACCGCGCTGTCGAGGAACTTGTCCTTGCCGCCGAGCTTAGCCCAGTCGATCTTCTCGTAGATGCCGTCGGCGCAGCCGATCGCGAGCTCGTCGGCCTCGACCTGCACGGCATCCCAGTTCGGCACGCCAGCCTTGACCTTGGCCTGCACCACGCCGACGCCGCCATCCCAGGATTCGTCGAGCACCGGCTTGCCGGTCTTGTCGGCAAAGGGCTTGAAATAGATTTTTCGCTGGGCGTCCTGATAGTTGCCGCCCCAGGACACGACGGTGAGGTCACGCGCGGAGGCGGCCCCGAAAGCCGACAGCATCAACCCCGCCGCAAGACCGGCGGAACGTATCACCCGTTTGAAACTGGCCATGTTGGTCTCCCTTGTGTTTGCCGCCTCGGAATTCGCCCCTCGCGAACGCCGAACCAGTCCTTGCCGATCATTGGAGCCCCGATCGCGTTTTCGCGCTAGAGCTTCCGCAGACCTGTCCGTCGAATTCAGGCGCCGATCTCCTGCAGCAATTGCGCGGGAGCCAGCCGCAGAGCGGCGGCGCGACGATGGCCCTCCAGCCCCTCGCTGGCGCTCTGGCGCATCGCAGGCGGCGCGACCGCCGCGACACCGCGCTCGTCCAGCCATTGATGAGTGCAGGTCTTGAGATAGGAACCGACCCAGAGTCCGCCGGTATAGCGTCCGGCCGCCATCGTCGGCAGCGTGTGGTTGGTGCCGCAGCATTTGTCGGAATAGACCACGCTGGCGGCGACGCCGATGAAGATCGAGCCGTAATTGCGCAGTTTCCTGGCGGTCGCCTGGGCGTCGCGAGTGTGGACCTCGAGATGCTCGGCGGCGATGTGGTCGGAATAGGCCAGCATCGCGGCCTCGTCCTCGCAGACGACGATCTCGCCATAGTCGCGCCAGGCCTCGGCCGCGACGCCCGCGGTCGAGAGATTGCCGAGTTGGCGCTCCACCTCGGCCAGCGTCGCCTCGGCGAGTGCGCGGTCGGTGGTAATCAGGCCGACACGGGTGCGCACGTCATGCTCGGCCTGGGCGAGGAGGTCGATCGCGATGGTGACGGCGTCTCCGGTCTCGTCGGCGACGACGAAGATTTCGCTGGGGCCGGCAAGCTGGTCGATGCCGACGAGCCCGAACACCTGGCGCTTGGCCTCGTTCACATAGGCGTTGCCGGGCCCGACGATCTTGTCGACGGCCGGGATGCTCTGCGTGCCGAAGGCCATGGCCGCGATCGCCTGCGCGCCGCCCACGCGGAAGATGCGATCGGCGCCGGAGAGATGGCAGCCGGCGATCATCGCCTGGTGCGCGCCCGGCGGCAGGCAGGCGATGACCTCGTCGCAGCCCGCGACTTTCGCCGGCACGATCGTCATGATCGGCGCTGAAAGCAGCGGGTAGCGTCCGCCTGGGACGTAAGCGCCGACACGGGCGATCGGGATGATGCGGTGTCCGAGATGCAGGCCGGGTAGCGGCTCGACGTCGAGCGGCAGGATCGTCTCGCGCTGCGCCTGGGCGAAGGATCTGACGCGCTCGATCGCGAATTCGGTGTCGGCCCGGGTCTGTGGATCGAGCGCAGCGACTGCCTCTTCGCGCTCCTTGGCGCTGACCTCGAACGTCTCGATCTCGATCTTGTCGAACTGGCGGGAATAGTCGCGCAGCGCCGCGTCACCCGATTGCCGCACCGCGTCGAGGATCTGCTTTACTGTCGCCTCGACCGGGGCGTTGTCGCTCCATGCGCTGCGGCCGGGCTGCTTGATGTGTGTCAGCCGGCTTGCAAGCTGTGGGTCGAGTTTCGTCATGAATGGTCCGCCTGGGTCGTGGGGAAACCCAGACATTGGCGGCGCTTCCAGCTTCGCAGGCAATAGCGTGCGGGGCCCGTGTTGAGGATATTCACCATTCGCTCTAGAGGGATGGGCTGGCAACGGACCATTCGGAGGCGAAGGACGACCATGAAGATCGGCGACAGGCTTCGCGAATTGCGCTCGCGCCGCAAACTGAGCGTGCGCGCGGTCGCGCTCCGTTCAGGGATCTCGCATTCCTCGATTTCGCTGATCGAGCGCGATCTGATCAGCCCGTCGCTCGACACGCTGCACGCCGTCCTCGACGCGCTTGGTACGACCTTATCGGGCTTTTTTCTGGATTTTCAGTCCGTATCGCCGCCGAATCCGTTCTGCCGTGCGGAAGACATGGCAGAGATCGGCCGGGTCGACGCCATCTCCTATCGCGTCATCGGAACGGGCTTTCCCAACCGTTCAATGTTGATGCTGCACGAAACCTATGCTCCGGGGGCCGATACAGGCGAGGCTTTCTCCCATTCGGCTCAGGAAGGCGGGCTTGTCATCCGCGGAGCTGTCGAGGTCACCGTTGCCGGCCGGACATCGATCCTGGAACCCGGCGATGGTTATTATTTCGACAGCCGGGAGCCGCATCGGTTCCGCAACGCCTCGAAGGAGCCGAGTGAGATCGTAAGCGCGATCACGCCGCCCACTTACTAGGTGCGACAGCAGCATCTCTGCCGCGGCCCGTTCAAATGAGGTTATTTTGAAAGGCGAAGTCGAGGCAGCCCTGGACATGCCGCTCGAGGATCGCCTCTGCTTTCTCCGCGTCCCGGTTCAGGGCGCATTCGAGCAGGGCCTTATGCTCGTCAGCCGCGACGGGGCCGCGGAAGATCACAAAGACCATCTGATAGCGCAGATAACGGTCATAGATGCCGGAGTGGAGGTCGAGCAGGGCCTTTGACCCGCAGGCCGAGACAAGTGCCTGATGGAACTCCCAATCATAGCGCTTCCACTGCTGTGTGCGGGATTCATCGCCCGCCAGAAGGCTCGCCTCCAGTCGTGCCAGCTTGTGATGGGAAGCGACGACGCGGCCTTCCCATTCCATGTCGCCAGCCTGAAACGACTTCACGAGTGCGTTCTTCTCGATCAGAAGGCGAAGCGCCGCGATCTCCTTCAAATCCTCGGCCGAGCAGGGCGCAACCTGGAAGCCGCGCTGTCCCTCCGCAGTCACGAGCCCTTCGGGTGTAAGTCGGCTGAGGATTTCGCGCAGGGTGCTGATGCCGACGCCGTAGGCCGGGCGCAGCTTTTCCAGCGTCAGGCGCTGCCCGGGGCGCAGCCGCCCGAAGATGATGTCGGAGCGAATACGCTCATAGGCCTGCTCGCCCGTCGAGACGGGCGCGATCTCGTCACCCACGATGTCCGTCGTCAAATCCGCCATGCCGCTACTCGCATCTTTCCGGACCGATACTACGACGCGTCGCACGCGCAAAGTCGGATCAATCAATGTCTGGTATAAAATGAATCAGCTGATGATACTAATATTATCAGTTGATATTCGCTCGAGCCGATGCGACAACGCCTGTGTCGTGGCGGCAGGAATTCGGGCATGGGCAATCGCATCTACGTTCTCAATGGCCCGAACCTGAACCTGCTCGGCCAGCGCGAGCCGGCCATCTACGGCACGACCACGCTCGACGAGATCCGTCAGCGCTGCGTAGGCAAGGCCGAGACGCTCGGCTTCGAGATCGATTTTCGCCAGACGAATTTCGAGGGGGCCTTGGTGGAGAGCGTGCATCAGGCTCGCGACGAGGCCTGCGGCATCATCATCAACCCGGCGGGCTACACCTTCACCTCGGTCGCGCTTCTGGATGCGCTGAAGATGTTCGACGGGCCGAAGATCGAGCTGCACATCTCCAATGTCCACGCCCGCGAGAGCATCTACCACACCTCGCTGATCTCCCGGACCGTGACCGGCATCATCATCGGGCTCGGAGCTGCCGGATATGAACTGGCCATTCAGGCGATGGCCGAGCTGGTCCAGCGAAGCTGAGGCAGCCGCGCTCACGCCATGGAACAGCCCGTTGCCAAAATAGAAATGGAATCGATGGCGCGCTGGCAGCCTGGCCCATCAACGGGCGAGCATGCGCAACACCGTATCGATCGTGCTGGCGCGCCGGCGCTCGCGGGCGCCTGGCGCGCCCATGTCGTGCCCGAAAACCTGCCGGATGCTGGCCCGGTTCGAGACGTTGTAGAAGCTGAGCGCGCTGATCGTCAGGTGGATGTCGATCGGGTCGAGCCCCGCGCGGAACACGCCTTCGTGCAGGCCGCGCTCGTAGATCTCGCGGATCATGTCGATCGCGGACAGGTTGAGCTCGCCGATCTTGGCCGAGTTCTCCAGGTGCCGGGCATGGTGGATGTTCTCGACCATGACCAGCCGGACGAAGTCGGGATTGTCGGCGTGATAATCGAAGGTGAAGCCCGCCAGCGTCGCGATCGCTTCGCGCGGGGGCAGGGCCGCAAGGTCGAGGCTGCGCTCGAAATTGCGGATGCGGGCGTACATCTCCTCGAGGACGGCGCGGTAGAGCCCCTCCTTGTCGCCGAAATAATAATAAATCATCCGCTTGCTGGTCGAGGTCTTGGCCGCGATCTCGTCGACCCGCGCTCCGCTCAGCCCGTTCTCGACGAATTCGGCGCGTGCGACCGCGAGGATGTCGCGGCGGACGCCCTCGGGATCCTGGGTCCAGCTCGCGGCTTTCCTGCCGCTGCCTGCCCGTCGAGTTGTGGCCGGAGCCATCTCTTCCATGTCACCTTCCGGCCGCCTGGCCATCCACCCATCCGGAGCAATGGGAAATGGACCATGCGGTTAATTTGACTTGACCAATTGAACTAGTTCGTACATTTAGCATCGATCGCCGGCCGTGCAACCTCTTCTGCCGATTGCGATCAAAGCGTCCGAGACGAGACGCCGTTGCCAGGACGGGACTTGGAATGACGGGACGTGGACCGACCCTCCAGAAGGTCGGCCGTTCAGGGAAACGCCATGAACTACAAGCTCGATTTCACGCCGGTACTGGATGGGCTGCCAAGCCTGCTCGCTGCTTGCCTCGGCACGTTCGCGCTGGCGCTCGGCGGCATGGCCCTCGCCATCGTCATCGGCATCGGCGGCGTGATGCTGCGCGACTCCCGCATCGCGCCGGTGCGCTGGTTCATCAAGTCCTTCGTCGAAGTCATCCGCAACACGCCTTTCCTGGTGCAGATCTACTTCATCTATTTTGCGCTGCCACTGGCGGGCCTTCGGCTCGACCCGACACCCACCGCGATCATCGCGCTTGGCATCAATGGCGGCGCCTACGCGATCGAGATCATCCGCGGCGGCGTCCAGTCGATCAGCCGCGGGCAGATCGAGGCGGGGCTCGCGCTCGGCCTGCACAAGACGCAGGTCTTCCGGCTGATCGTACTGAAGCCGGCGCTGCGGGCGATCTTCCCGTCGCTGACCAGCCAGTTCGTGCTGCTCACGCTGACGACCAGCATCGCCTCGGCGATCTCGGCCTATGAGCTGACCTCGGTCGCTCAGCAGATCGAAACCTCCAGCTTTCGCAGCTTCGAGGTCTATGGCGTGGTGACGGTGTTCTACCTCGTCATCTCCTGGCTGATGATGCGCGGCTTCGGGCTGATCTCGACGCGCTATTTCAGCTACCCGGTCAAGTGAGGACGACGTCATGGGGTCCGACGAGTTCCTCTTCCTCCTCACCGGCCTGAAATGGACGGTGGCCCTGTCGGCCGTCGGCTTCCTCGGCGGCGGCATCGCCGGACTCGCCGTCGCGCTGGCGCGAACATCCGAACTTCCGCTGCTGGAGCGCGTGACGGCGGGCTATATCGCGCTGTTCCAAGGCACACCGCTGCTGATGCAGCTCTTCGTGGTCTATTACGGATTGGCCCTGATCGGGCTCAGGCTCGACGCCTGGGTTGCGGTGTCGATCGGGTTCACGCTGCATGCCAGCGCCTATCTCGGCGAGATCTGGCGCGGCTCGATTGAAGCGGTGCCGAAAGGCCAGACCGAAGCCGCCAAGGCGCTCAGCCTGAACTACGTCTCGCGGATGAAGGACGTCGTCCTGCCGCAGGCGATCCGCATCTCGTTGCCCGCGACCATCGGCTTCCTCGTCCAGCTGATCAAAGGCACTTCGCTGGCCGCCATCGTCGGCTTCACCGAGCTGACCAGGGCCGGGAACATCATCTCGAACCAGATCTTCGCGCCGCTGCTCGTCTTCGGGATCGTCGGCATCCTCTACTTCATCATGTGCTGGCCGCTGTCGCTTTACGGCGCGCGCCTCGAGCGCCAGTTCGCCGCGACGACGCGCTAGCACGCCACCGATCACCAAGGCCTCAAGGCCATTTCAACCGAGGGAGAGACGTTATGAAGAAGCTGATCAAGGGACTGCCCAGCCGCCGCCATCTGCTGCTCGGGGGCGCGCTCGCGCTTGCCGCGCCGGCACTGCTCTCGCAGTCGGCCTTCGCGATCACGCCGGCCGAGATCAAGGCGAAGGGCAAGCTCGTCGTCGGTATCCAGGGCGACAACCCGCCCTGGGGCTTCGTGACCAGCGGTGGCAAGCAGGACGGGCTCGACGCGGACATCGCCACGTTGTTCGCCAAGGAGCTCGGCGTTCCCGTCGAGTTCGTGCCGCTAGAGGTCAACAACCGGATTCCCGCGCTGACCACGGGGCGTGTCGACGTGCTGTTCGCGACCATGGCGATGCTGCCGGAGCGCGCCAAAGCGGTGCAGTTCTCGAAGCCCTATGTCGCGAACACGATCGTGCTGATCGGGAAGAAGAGCGACACGATCAAGACCAATGAGGACATGGGCAAGTTCACCATCGGCGTCGCCAAGGGCGCGGCCCAGGATACCCAAGTGACCAAGAATGCGCCGTCCAGCACGACGATCCGGCGCTATGACGGCGATGCACCGAGCATTCAGGCGCTGGTCTCCGGCCAGGTCCAGGCGCTCGGCGGCAACATCTTCTACCTGCAGCGCATCGAGCAGGGCCGCCCCGGCGAGTTCGAGAACAAGCTCGAGTTCCAGAACCTCTACAACGGCGCCTGCACTCGTCTCGGCGAGAAGGAGATCAACGCCGCGATCAATATCTTCATCGACAAGATCAAGGCCAGTGGCGAGCTGCAGAAGGTCTACGACAAGTGGATGAAGGTCCCTGTCCATAAGTTCCCGGACAGCCTCGAGGGCATCACCTTCACCGCCAGCTGAGCGCTCAGGAATGGATCGGAGCCTCGAGATGACAAGCCAATCCTCGCCTGCGCAAGCAGCCGGCGACGCCATGATCAGCATGGCCGGCGTCGAGAAATGGTACGGTGATTTCAAGGCTCTGACCGACATCGACCTGTCGGTCCGTACGGGCGAAAGAATCGTCCTGTGCGGACCGTCGGGCTCCGGCAAGTCGACGCTGATCCGCTGCATCAACCACCTCGAGGCCTATCAGAAGGGCGAGATCCGGGTCGGCGGCACCTTGCTGGGCGACGATGCCAGGACGATCGACGCCATCCGCCGCGAAGTCGGCATGGTCTTCCAGCACTTCAACCTGTTCCCGCATATGACGGTGCTGCAGAACTGCATGCTGGCGCCGATGCGCTCGCTGCGGGCCAGCAAGGCGGAGGCCGAGGCGACGGCCCGCCGGCTGCTCGCCCGTGTCAAGATCCTGGAGCAGGCGGAGAAGTATCCGGCCCAGCTCTCGGGCGGCCAGCAGCAGCGCGTCGCGATCGCCCGCGCGCTTTGCATGCAGCCGAAGGTCATGCTGTTCGACGAGCCGACCTCGGCGCTCGACCCGGAGATGGTCAAGGAGGTGCTCGACACCATGATCGGCCTGGCCGAGGAGGGCATGACCATGATCTGCGTCACCCACGAGATGGGCTTTGCCCGCCAGGTTGCGGACCGGGTCATCTTCATGGCCAGCGGCGCGATCGTCGAGGAGGCGCCGCCGGAAGAGTTCTTTTCGGCGCCCCGGCAGGAGCGCACCCGGAAGTTCCTGGGCGAGATCCTTCGCAAGCACTGACGAGAACAGCATCGCCTGGCTTGTCCCGAGCCGTTGCCTCTACAACCGCCTGACGGACCGAGCCTGCGAGGAGACTAAAAATGAGTGATGTGGGAACAAAGCCGCTGCAACTCGGCATCCTTGGCGCAGCGAACATCGCACGGGCGTTTACCAGCGGCGTCGCGCCCTCGGCGGCCGTGAAGGTCGCGGCGGTCGCCAGCCGCGACGTGACGAAAGCCGAAAGCTTCGCCAGGGAGTGCGGCATCCCGCGCTTTCATGGCTCGTACGAGGCCCTTTTGGCCGACCCCGCGATCGACGCGATCTACAATCCGCTGCCGAATTCGCTCCACGCCGAATGGTCGATCCGCGCCATGGAGGCGGGCAAGCACGTGCTGTGCGAAAAGCCGCTGGCGACCAGCGCGGCTGACGCCCGCGCCATGTTCGCGGCCGCGACGCGCCTCGGCCGCCATCTCGTCGAGGCCTATCCCTACCGCGCCCAACCGCAGACGCTGAAGCTGCGCGAATTGCTGGCCGCAGGCGCGATCGGCAAGGTCCAGCTGATCCGCTCGAGTTTCGGCGTCGCCTTTTCCGATCCGACCAATATCCGCCTGAAGCCCGATGTCGGTGGCGGCGCGCTGCTCGATGCCGGCAGCTACGCGGTCAGCCTCGCGCTCCTCGCCGCCGGCGAGCGCCCGGAGCGCGTGAGCGCCACAGCGCGCTGGAGCGAGACTGGCGTCGACATGAGCACGGTGGCGACGCTCGAATTTCCAAATGGTGCGCTGGCACAGATTTCGGCCAGTTTTGCCACGGCCTTTCATCGTAATGCGCTGATCGCGGGCGATGCCGGCACGATCGAGACGACCTACCTCAACCATCCGCCGGTCGGCGGACCGCCGATCCTGACCTTGCGACGCGGCACGCTCAACACCGTCGTCCCCGAGATCGTCGAGGTCACTCCGGGCAACGGCTTCCTCGCCGAGGCGGAATCCTTCGAGCGGCTGCTCAGGCTGGGGCCGGAGCATTGGACGGGCGCGACGCCGGAGGAATCCATCGACATCGCGCTGACACTGGACGCCATCCTCGAGAGCGCCCGGTCCGGCGCTTCCGTGCGCATTGCCGCCTAGGGCCGCAATTCGAAAGCGCATTCTCCCATGATCCGCGGCACCACCAAGCTTATCGCCCATCTTGGCTATCCGACGGAGTCGTTCAAAGCTCCGATGATCTACAATCCCTATTTCGAGAAGCACGGCATCGACGCCGTCGTGGTGCCGATGGGCTGCAAGGCGGAGGATTATCCCCGCTTCCTGAAGCTGGTCTTCAGGCTCTCCAACATCCACGGCGCCCTGGTCACCATGCCGCACAAGGTGACGACCGTCTCGATGCTCGACGAGGTGTTGACGACGGCAAAGGTTGCGGGCTCCTGCAATGCCGTGCGCCTGGGGCCGGACGGCAAGCTGGTCGGCGACATGTTCGACGGCGAGGGCTTCGTCCGCGGCGTCCTGCGCAAGGGCCGCAAGCTCGCCGGTGCGCGCGTTCTCGTCGTCGGTTGCGGTGGCGTCGGCTCCGCCATTGCCGCGTCGCTGGCCAAGGCTGATGTGGCCGAGCTTGCGCTGTTCGACGCCTACGCCCCGTTGGCCGTCGGCCTCGCCGAGCGCCTGCGGCTGCACTATCCGCTGCTTCAGGTCGCGATGGGCTCCGCCGACCCCGCCGGCTTCGACATCGTCGTCAACGCGACCCCGCTCGGCATGAAGGCGGGCGACCCGCTTCCGATGGATGTGAGCCGGATCGCACCCACGACCTTCGTTGGCGAGGTGGTGATGAAACAGGAAGTGACGCCGTTCCTTGCGGCGGTCCGCGCTCGCGGCTGCGAGTTCCAGGTCGGCACCGACATGCTGTTCGAGCAGATTCCGGCTTATCTGGAGTTCTTCGGCTTCCCCACGGCGACGCCTGACGAGCTCCGCGCGGTGGCGCAGGTCAGCTATTAGGAGATGCACTCCAGCTAGTCTCCGCCCGCTTGCTTCGACTCAAGCGGATGGCGGATAGATGGGAAATGGTTCGCTTCCTCCACAGTGCCGATCTGCATCTCGGCAAACCCTACGGTTCCATGCCGGACGAGTTGCGCGGGCGGCTGCGCGAGGCGCGCCACACCGTCCTGGATCGGTTGGCGATCAAGGCGCGAGAGGGCGGTGCGGCGACGATCTTGCTCGCAGGCGACGTCTTCGACACGGAGACGCCGAGTCCATCGGTGCTGCGTCAGGCATTGGCCGCCATGGCCGGTCATGATGGTCTGTCCTGGGTGATCCTGCCGGGCAATCACGACTCATTGGTCGCCGAGGAATTATGGGCGACGACCGGACGGTCGCTGCCGGCCAACGTCCTCCTCGCCATGGAACCGGCGCCGATCCAGCTGGCGCAGGGCGTCATCGTTCTGCCCGCACCCTGCACGACGCGCCGGCCCGGCCGCGATCTCACTGAATGGATGGGAGCCGCAGCGACGCCGGAAGGATCGCTCCGGATCGGGCTTGCCCATGGCGCCGTACAGAGCTTCTCTGAGGATGGTGGGGCCAGCGACGTCATCGCGCCCGATCGAGCGGCGCGAGCGGGGCTGGACTATCTCGCGCTTGGCGACTGGCACGGTCAAATGCGGATCGGAACCCGCATCTGGTACAGCGGCACGCCGGAGCCGGACCGTTTCAAACATGATGCGCCCGGCAGAGCGCTGCTCGTGGCCCTCGACGCGGCGGGAGCCGAGCCGACCGTCGAGCCGGTCGAGACCGGTTTGTTCGACTGGCGGATGCTGCCGCTCGCTTTTCTCCCGGGCGATGAAGCGACGGAACGCCTTGCGCCCCTCCTGCCGTCCGGCACCACCAGGCGGCGGACGCTTCTGCGTGTCGTCGCCTCCGGCAGAGCCCGTCCCCAGGCGCGCGCCGAACTGGAGACCGCCATCGCGGCCGTCGCGCCGGAATTCGCTTTGATGCAGCTCGAGGCGCAGGCACTGGTGACGGAATGCGAAACCGATGACCTTGACCGGATCGACCGCGCCGGAGCCTTGCGCCAGGCCGCCGATGCCTTGCTCGTCGAAAGCCGCGACACCACCCGCTCGGAAGGCGAGCGCGAGGCGGCGCGCGACGCGCTGATGCGCCTGTTTTCCTATTGCGCGGCGATGTCCTGATGAAGCTCACGGCGCTGCGCATGCACAATGTCCGCCGCTTCGCGGGGCGGGGCGTTCGGATCGAGAACATCGGCAGTGGAGTCAACGTGCTCTGTGCCGCCAACGAGTTCGGCAAGTCGACCAGCTTCGATGCCTTGCACGCCTTGTTCTTCCAGCCGCATACGGGAACGCCCGGAGCGGTCCAGGCGCTCCGGCCCTATAGCGGCGGAAACCCCCTGGTGGAGGCCGATCTCGTGACCGGAGACGGCGCTTTCCGGCTGACGAAACAGTTTTATGGGAGCCGCCGCGCCGAAGTCCGCGAGCGCGACACCGGTCGCATCATTGCCCAGGCCGATGAGGCTGAGCGGTTCATCGCAGGCCTTGTGAAAGGCGGCACCAGTGGCCCGGCCGGCCTGCTTTGGGTGCGCCAGGGCATCACCGGCATCGAGAGGCGGGCCAAACCTGACGAAGAGGCGGAAAAGCGGGCGCGCGCATCGGTGCTGACCTCGGTTCAGGGCGAGGTCGAGGCGCTGACCGGCGGCCGGCGCATGGCCCAGGCACTTGCGGCGTGCGAAGAGGAGCTGGCGCGGCTGGTGACGAGCAAGCGGCAGACGCCGACCGGCGTCTACGCAGCCGCCATCGCCGAGCACGATCGGCTCGTGGAGCAGGAGCGGCGACTGGCGGCGGAGGTGACGGATCTTCGCGCCGCTCTCGACAGCCGCCGCTCGGTGCGGGCTCAGCTGGCCGAGATCGGCACGCCTGAGAAGACGCAGGAACGCCAGGCCGCTCTCGCCCAGGCCGAGGCGGAGCTGGCCGTCGCAAGGACGCAGAGCGAGGCTCTCAGGACGGCGCAAAGTGATGCTGCGCTGGCGGGAAACCGCCGCGACGCGGCGAGCCAGGCGCTGACGAGCTTCCGGCAAGCGCTCGCACGTCATGCCGAGCTGCGCGAGGTCGCGGCCGCCGCAGAACGTCGACGCGAAGCAGCCCATGCGCGCCGGAGAGACGCCGCCGTCGCCAGCAAGGAGGCATCCGCCACCGTCAGCACGTCGGAGCGTGACGAACGTGAGCAGCGTGAGTTGCTCACCCGGCTGGAGCGGGCCTTGAGCGCCCGCGCGGCGGCCGAGCGGCTGGTATCGGCGCGGGCTGCCCACGCGCAGGCCGAGGCCGCGCGCGCCGAGGTCGAGAGCACCGAGGCTTTGCTCAAGAGCCTGTCCCTCCCGGCCGGCAAGCTCGCCGAGCTGGAGCGTGTGGAGGACCAGCTGCTTCGGCTGCATGCTGCTGCCAGCGCACGCGCCGCGCAGATCCGCGTCGACTATACGGTGGGCAGGGCCGCCGGGATCAAGCTCGATGGCGCCGCACTTGGGGATGGCGAAGAACGGACCCTGGTCGACACGGCGCTGGTCGAGATCGACGGAGTCGGGCGGCTGACGATAACGGTTCCGCAGGCCGCCGAAGGCCAGCAGGAGCGCGCGAAGGCGCAGGCAGCGCAACAGGCTCTGCTGGGCGAGCTTCGTGTCGAAAGTCTGGCGGCGGCCCGCCTGCGCGAAACGCAGGTTCGCGAGCTCTCGGCTAAACTCGATCTCGCTCGCCAGCGCCTCGCTTTGCTTGCCCCCAAAGGCATGACGGCCCTGCGCGAAGAGATCGCGAGGCTGGAAGCCGAAGCAGGCAGCGCGGCGGAGCCGCTGGGTGATTCGGCCACTCAGCGTTCGTCTCTCCAGGCAGCAGAGAACCGCGTTCTGTCCTCGCGAGAGGCGGCGCGCGAGCAGCAGGCACGCTCGGATGCCGCCGGCGTCGCTGTGGTCGAAGCGGAGCGCGAGCTCGCTGGGCTCGCATCCTCCTTGTCGGCGCTCGCCGAGAGCCTTGGCCCGGAGGACGAGCGTCGATCCCGCGAGGAGCGCCTCGTTACGGCTTACGAAGGGGCCGAGCGCGAGCTTGGGACCGTGCAGCTGCGTTTCGAGCACCTGTCGGCGCAGACGACGGACCTTGCCGCCGCCGAAGCGCGCCAGCGCCGGATGCGCTCGGTGGCCGAGGCAGCGCGCGACCAGATCGCGCGGCTGCGCGAGGAGGCGGCTGCCCTGAACGGGCGCATCCAGACCCGCGCCGAGGGTGCCGTCGAGGAGACCTGGCAGGAGGCGCGCGACAAGCTGGGCGATGCGGAGCGGCAGGTTGCCGGCCTGGGGCGGGAAGCTGCGCTTCTCACCCGGCTGCGCGATGCGCTGGAGGCAGCACGCTCCGAGGCGCGGGATCATTATTTCGCGCCGGTGCTGCGGGAGCTGCGTCCGCTGCTGGGGCTGCTCTTCGAGGACGCGACCGTCACCTTCGACGAGGATACGCTGCTGCCGCGCTCGGTGCTGCGCAACGGGCTGGAAGAACCGGTCGGCGTGTTGAGCGGCGGCATGCGCGAGCAGCTCGCCGTGCTGACGCGGCTGGCCTTTGCTCGCCTGCTTGCCAAGGATGGCCAGCCTGCCCCCGTCATCCTCGACGATGCCCTGGTCTATTCCGACGACGACCGCATCGAGAAGATGTTCGACGCCCTCCATCGGCAGGCGGCGGACCAACAGATCATCGTGTTTTCCTGCCGCCAGCGGGCATTCTCGCAGCTTGGCGGCCACCTGTTGCGCATTGAGCCCTGGCAGCCCGAAGGCTGACGCGAGGGGCTGGCTGCCCCTAATTCTTAATTTCAGCGTTCGCTTCCGGGTTTCCGAATACTTCCGGCACGGCCACCGGCCATGTTTGGCAGCCCTACCACCGCCACCATGCGCTCGGCCGGTCCACATCGACGATCTCGACATCGACCTCTCGACTTCCACCGGCGAACGGCCTGGATCCGGATCATCTCGGTCCTGACCTATGCAAGCCGAGGCGTCCGTCCCGGCTGGAGTTCTGGCGCGGCAGCGACGCATGGGCTTGCGTGCCGCGCTCGCCATCTCGGCCGGACTGACGTTCAGCATCGCGACGGGCGCCGTCATTCCCTTCCTGGGGCCGCTGTTCGCAACGCAGTTCCTGCTCGGGGGTGCAAGGCCACTGCCGCTCGCGAAGGCGATCGGCATGACCGGCCTCGTCCTGGTGATGGGGCAGGCCTTCATCATCGTGACCGGTATATTCGGCGACCGCCCAATGCAGCTCCTGTTGCTGCTCGGCCTGTTCTTCGTCTGCTTCGTGCTGCAGGCGCAAGGCAGGGGCGGGCCGGCGATCTTTCTGTCCCTGGTGATCGCGGTCATGGCGTCTGAAAAATGTGAGGGGTTCCGGATGTCGGCCCACCTTCGCGGGTCGTGGCGCTGCCGATCTTCGCTGAAACTGCATAATTGTTTCGTTTAATATCAGTTACTTACATTATTCATATCTAACATGATGATATGGATCATGTCTGTCGTTGCCCTTTTTCGGGCGCCGCCTAAGCTCCTTGGCACGAAGGGCGAGAAACGCCCCGTCTTCAGGGGAGGTGACGATGACGCGTCTCAGCGCCTGGCTGCTTGCCGCTGCGATAATGGTTCCGGCGATGGCGGTTTCGCTTCCGCCTGCGACGGCGCAGGGCATTCCGCAGAACATTCCGCGCAAGGAACTCTTGATCCTCGAGAATCCGGAAGGAACGATCAAGAACGCGGGCTGGTTCAACATCTGGGCGATCAATGCCGGCAGCCAGTCGAACGGGCTGCAGCAGGCGGCGCTCGATACGCTCTGGTACATCGATCCCGAGAAGGGCCTCGACGGCGCCTGGGACAATTCGCTCGCGGCCGAGAAGCCGGTCTACAACGCCGATTTCACCGAGATGCGGGTCAAGCTGCGGCGCGGCCTGTTCTGGAGCGACGGCGTCGAGTTCAGCTCGGCCGATGTCAAGGCGACGGTCGATATCCAGGTCAAGAATCCCGGCATGCGCTTCTCGGCGGTGCTGGCCAATAATGTCGCCTCCGTCGAGACGCCCGATGTTGAGACGGTGATCTTCAAGCTGAAGAAGTCGAACTCCCGCTTCCACACCAATTTCACCGTGCGCTGGGGCGCGATCTGGATCCTGCCGAAGCATGTCTTCGAGAAGGTCGAGGATCCCGCGAAGTTCGACTTCAACAAGCCGGTCTCGCTTGGCGCCTATACGCTGCAATCCTTCGATCCCGACGGGAAATGGTACATCTGGCAGCTGCGCGAGGACTGGCAGCGCAGCTCGCTTGGCCGTCATGGCAAGCCGGGCCCGAAATACCTCGCCTATATCGACCCCGGCCCTCCCGACAAGCGCGTGATCGCGCAGCTCAACCATGAGCTCGACGTCATCCACGACATCGCCCCCGAAGGCATGTTCACGCTGGCGAAGCAGGACAAGGGCACGCGCGCCTGGTTCAAGGGCTTCCCCTACGGCCACCCGGATCCAACCCTGCCGGCGGTGATCTTCAACACCCAGAACGAGCACCTGAAGAACCGCGACGTTCGCTGGGCGCTGGCGCTGATGATCGACGTGAAGGCGGTGACGATGGCGGCCTATCGCGGCGCCGCGACCATCTCGGCGATCGCCGTGCCGCCGACCGGCATCCATCCCGAAGCCTATCACAAGCCGATGGAGGCCTGGCTCAAGGATTTCGAGATCGACACCGGCAAGAGCAAGATCAAGCCCTATGATCCGACGGTGGGCAAGCAGATCGCCGATATGCTGCGTCCGTCCATGGGCGATCAGATCCCCTCCGATCCAGCGGTGATCGGCAATTCCTTCGGCCTTGGCTGGTGGAAGACCAATGTCGCCGGGGCGGGCGAACTGCTGACGCGCGCCGGCTTCCGCAAGCAGGGCAACCAATGGCTGACGCCTGACGGCAAGCCGTTCGTGGTCAGGCTGATGGTCGAGGGCGACCTTCGGCCGGTGATGACGCGGGCCGGCACGATGATCGTGCAGCAATGGAAGCAGGCCGGCATCGATGCGCGCATCGACGTCGCGCAGGGCACGCTGCTGACGCGGCGCGCGGCCGGCGATTTCGATGCCTTCATCGGCTGGAGCGTCGAGACCTGGGGCGGGCACCAGGACCTGTCCTATTTCATGGACAGCTGGCATTCCCAGTTCGTCGCCGAGCCTGGCAAGCCGCAGCCGCTGCGCAACTGGCAGCGCTGGACCCATCCCGAGCTCGACAAGATCATCGAGGACATCCGCAAGATCGACTTCGACGATCCCAAGGGCGTCGAGCTCGGCCGCGACTACGTCAAGCTGATGACCCGCGAAATGCCGATCATCCCGCTGATGGCCTACAACGTCTTCACCGCGATGGATCAGACCTACTGGAAGGGCTACCCGACCGCCGATGATCCTTACGCCAACCCGGTCACGAACTGGGGTAACTCCCGCTACATGTTCGTGCGGTTGAAGCCGGCAAACTAAACGACCGGGCTGCTGCTCGGCGGCGGCCCGCCTTCCTTGCAAGGACAATCACCAGCCGGCGGCACCGCGCCGCC
Source organism: Bosea vestrisii (assembly GCF_030144325.1). Classification (NCBI taxonomy): domain Bacteria; kingdom Pseudomonadati; phylum Pseudomonadota; class Alphaproteobacteria; order Hyphomicrobiales; family Alloboseaceae; genus Allobosea; species Allobosea vestrisii. The sequence goes on from NZ_CP126307.1 coordinate 4,069,314, forward strand.
CGGGCCGGTCGAACTTTCGGGATTGCATGAACGCCTATTTTGCCTATTTCGCGAAACGGCTGGTCCAGTTCGTGGTGGTCGTCTTCATCGGCGTCAACCTCGCCTTCGTGATCACCCATGCCTCGCCGATCGATCCGGTCGAGCAGTCGATCGCGGCGGTGACGTCCTTCGGCAGCACCGCGCCCGATGCGATCGCGGCGATGCGCTCCTCGCTGCAGGAACTCTACGGGCTCAAGGGAACGCTCGCCGAGCAGTATGTCACCTTCTGGAGCCGGGTCCTGCGCGGCGATTTCGGCCCCTCCCTCTCTGCTTTTCCGACCCCCGTCTCAGCCCTGATCGGCCGGGCGCTGCCCTGGACGGCGGGGCTGCTGATCGTCTCGACGCTGATCACCTGGGTTCTCGGCAATCTGCTCGGCGGGCTCGCCGGCTATTACCAGCGCAGCCGCACGCTGAAGCTGATGGGCGTCGTCGCCATGGGGGTGCACCCGATCCCCTATTACATCGTCGCGCTGTTGCTGCTCATCGTCTTCGGCTTCCTCTGGCCGGTGCTGCCGATCACCGGCGGCTCGGCGATGAACCTGCAGCAGGGCTGGAACTGGCCCTTCGTCTCGAGCGTCGCTCGGCATTCGATCCTGCCGGCGCTCTCGCTCATCCTGATCGGGCTCGGCAGCTGGTTCCTCGGCATGCGCTCGCTGGTCTCGAACATCGTGACCGAGGATTACGTGGTTTATGCCGAGACGGCCGGGCTCGACAGCCGAAGGGTGCTGGGCTCCTACGTCATGCGCAATGCCCTGGCGCCGCAGGTGACCGGGCTCGCCATGTCGCTCGGCGGCATCTTCAACGGCGCGGTGATCACCGAGAAGGTCTTCGGCTATCCCGGCGTCGGCACCCTGCTCGTCGATGCGGTCTATGCCGGCGATTACGGCCTCGTCCTCGGCGTCACCACTGTCTCGATCATCGCCGTCTCGGTCGGGGTCCTGGTCATCGACCTGCTCTACCCGCTGATCGACCCGCGCGTGGAGTTGCGCTGATGCTGGCGATCCTGCGCGACCTGATCCGCTATAATCTGGAGTTCCGGATCGGGCTGTTCCTTGTCTCCATCGTGGTGGTGATGGCGGCGCTCTCCGTCGTCTCGCCCTATCCGGCGGGCGACGTCTATGTCGTGCCGCCCGACCTGCCGCCGTCCACCGCCCATTGGCTAGGGACGACCTCGCGCGGGCAGGACGTGTTCTGGCAGCTCACGGCGGCGATCCGCAACACGCTGTTCTTCGGCATCATGGTGGCGGCGCTGTCGCGGGTGATCGCGCTCGTGGTCGGGCTGCTCGCCGGCTACAGCGGCGGCTGGATCGACCGGGTGCTGATGTCGATCAACGACACCTTCATCATCATCCCGCTCTTCCCGATCCTGATCCTGTTCTACTTCGTGCTGCGCGATTCGATGTCGACGCCGCTGCTCGCCACCATCATGGCCTGTCTTGGCTGGGCCTATGACGCCCGCCTGATCCGCTCGGTCGCGCTCAGCCTCAAGACGCGCGAATTCACCCAGACGAGCATCTTCTCGGGCATGAAGACGCACGAGATCCTGGCGCGCGAGCATCTGCCTTACGTGCTGCCCATCGTGTTCTCGACCACGATGAACAACATGAACTGGTCGATCGGCATCGAGGTCACTCTCGCCGTCCTCGGCTTCACCGACATCAACACGCCGACCATCGGCGGGATGATCTACTGGGCCAACCAGCACACGGCGCTGGTCGCCGGCATCTGGTGGTGGATCGCCTTTCCGATCGCGCTCGTGGTGATGACCTTCGTCGGCCTTTTCCTGCTCGCCGTCTCGATGAACGAATACATCGACCCGCGCAGCCGTCTGGCCCGGATGGGAGGCAGCCGATGAGCGGCGCGGCCGATCCTGTGCCGGTGCTCGAGGTCCGCGACCTCCAGGCGCATTTCCGCACCCATTATTTCGGCGTCAACCGCGAGGTCAGGGCGGTGGACGGCGTCACCTTCGACGTGAACCACAACGAGATCTATGGCCTGGCGGGCGAGTCCAGCTCGGGCAAGACGACGCTGATCAAGACGATCGCAGGATTGCTGAAGCCGCCGCTCGAAATGGTCGGCGGCTCGGCCCGCTTTTCGTTCCTGCCGGGCTGGGAGGCGGTCGGGCGGGCGCCGCCGGAGGTGGTGCGCAGGCCGAGTTCGACTTGAGGGCGGCGGCGCATCTGGAACGCGTCAAGCTCGATCCGTCCGTGCTCGATGCCTATCCGCACGAGCTGTCCGGAGGCATGCGCCAGCGGGTCACAATCGCGCTCGCGACGATCTGCAAACCGGAATTCATCATCGCCGACGAGCCGACGACAGCACTCGACGTGATCGTGCAGAAGGACGTGCTGGGCATGATCCGCACGATCCAGCAGGAGATGGGATCGAGCGTGCTGTTCATCACGCACGACATGGGCGTGCACGCGGCGCTGACCGACCGGCTCGGCATCATGTATGCCGGGCGCCTTGTCGAGGATGGCGAGACGCCCGAGATTTTCGCGCGCCCACTGCATCCCTATACCCGTCACTTGATCGGGAGCCTGCCGCGCATTGGCGACACCGAGCAGCGCGAGGGCCTGGAAGGCACGCCGCCCAACCTCGCCGCCCCGCCGCCGGGCTGCCGCTTCCATCCGCGGTGCCCGCTCGCCATGCCCGTCTGCACGACGACCGTGCCGGCCATGGTCGAGACGCTGCCCGGCCATCGCGTCGCCTGCCATGCGGTCAATCCGGGGATGGCGGCATGAGTGCGCTCATCGAGCTCGACCGGGTCAGCAAGAGCTTCTCGCGCGGCGGGCTGTTCTCGACGCAACGCGTCGAGGCCGTGAAGGAGGTGAGCTTTACGCTCAATACGGACAGGCCGGAGATCTTCACCGTGATCGGCGAGTCGGGCTCGGGCAAGTCGACCCTGGCGCGGATGATCCTCGGCATCCATACGCCGAGCTCCGGCCAGGTCCGGCTCGGCGGGCGCGATGTCGAGACCTATGAGCGGCGCGCCTTCATGGCGGAGGTCCAGCCGATCTTCCAGAATCCGTTCGAGGCGTTCAATCCGCTGAAGCAGCTCGACCGCTATCTGTTCATGACCGCCGAACGCTTCGGCGGTGCCTCGGGCAAGATCGCGGCCGGGGAGCAGGCCGACGAAGCCCTCAGGCAGGTCGGACTGTCGCTGGCCGAGATCGGGGGCGCTTTCCGCACGAGCTTTCCGGCGGCCAGCTCCAGCGCGTCGCGATCGCCCGCGCGCTCGTCGCCAAGCCCCGCCTGATCGTCGCCGACGAGCCGGTCTCGATGGTCGACGCCTCGCTGCGCATGTCGATCGTCAACCTGTTCGGGCGCCTGCGCGACGATCTCGGCCTGTCGATCGTCTACATCACCCACGACCTTGCCACCGCCTACTACATCAGCGACCGGCTGATCATCATGCAGAAGGGCGTGGTGGTTGAGCAGGGGCCGGCGCGTGCCGTGCTCTTGGCGCCGACGCATCCCTATTCCCGCCAGCTCCGCGACGCCGTGCTCACGCCCGACAGCGCCGTGGCCTTTCGTGCCGATTATCCACGCAAAGCCGTTGCCACACCCGGAGTCACGTCATGAGACAAGCCAGCATCACCTTCGACCGCGCCTTCACCATCGGCGACACAGATCCGCGGCTCTTTGGCGCCTTCGTCGAGCATCTCGGCCGCTGCGTCTATGGCGGCATCTACGAGCCCGGCCACCCCACCGCCGACAAGCGCGGCTTCCGCAAGGATGTGCTCGAGCTGGTCAAGGAACTCGGCCCGACGATCATGCGCTATCCGGGCGGCAATTTCGTCTCCGGCTACAATTGGGAGGACGGCGTTGGCCCGGTCAAGGACCGGCCTGCCAGGCTCGACCTCGCCTGGTTCACAACCGAGCCCAACAGCTTCGGCACCAACGAGTTCGTGGACTGGTGCCGGGCGGCGAAGATCGAGCCCATGCTCGCCGTCAATCTCGGCACGCGCGACGGCGACGCAGCGCGCAATCTCGTCGAATACTGCAACCACCCCGGCGGGACTGCCTGGTCGGATCTTCGCATCAAGCATGGCTGGAAGAAGCCGCACGACATCAAGTTCTGGTGCCTCGGCAATGAGGTCGACGGCCCCTGGCAGATGGAGCACAAGACCGCGACGGAATACGGACGCGTCGCGCATGAGGCGGCGAAGATGATGCGCTGGATCGACCCGTCGATCGAGCTCGCCGCCTGCGGCTCGTCGGGCCGCAACATGCCGACCTATGGCCGCTGGGAGGACGAGGTGCTGGAGCACACCTTCGATCAGGTCGAGTTCATCTCGCTGCACACCTACTTCAACAACTACGCCGGCGACACCAAGGCCTTCCTCGCCAGTCCTGACCTGATGGACAACTTCATCGAGGAGGTGGTGGCGATCTCGGACGCGGTCGCGGCGCGGCGCCGTTCCGACAAGCGCATCATGCTGAGCTTCGACGAATGGAACGTCTGGTACCGCACCCGCCGCGTCAGGGCCGACCGCGTCAAGGAGGGCTGGCCGGTGGCGCCGCCGATTCTCGAGGAGATCTATTCGATGGAGGACGCGCTGGTCTTCGGCGGCGCCTGTATCTCACTCCTCAACCATGCCGACCGGGTCAAGGCCGCCTGCCTCGCGCAGCTCGTCAATGTGATCGCGCCGATCATGACCGAAACCGGCGGCCCGGCCTGGCGTCAGACGATCTTCTGGCCCTTCGCCCAGATGAGCCGTCTCGGGCGCGGCACTGTGCTCAAGGCGATCGTCAAATCCGAAAATTACCAGGCCAGCTACTTCGACCCGCGCGGCAAGCAGGACCTCTTCTATCCGATCGACGCGCCCTATCTGAAGGCGTCGGTGGTCGCCGACGACAAGGGCGTCTCGCTCTTCCTGCTCAACCGCGACCTGGAAGGCGGGCTCACCGTCACGGTCGATGCGCGCGGCTTCGGCAAGCTCAAGGTGACCGAGGCGACCGAACTGCGCCACAGCGATCTGACGGCGGTCAACAGCAGGCAGGAGCCGCTCAAGGTCAAGCCCGCGACGCTGAAGGGCGTCTCGACGACGTCGGACAGCATCACGCTGGAATTGCAGCCGGCCTCGTGGAATGTGATCAGGCTCGAAAGCTGACCGGACGGCGCCGCCAGGATGAACGAGAGCCCGCCATCACCACCTCGCGGACGCCGCAGCAATGGCGGCAGGCCGTCGCGCGCCGAAGGCCGGCGGGATCTCGGCTTCCTCGTCGTCAACGCCGACCGGCAATATCAGGTGCTGCGCGGCCTGGCCTCCCCGGTCAGGCTGCGCATCCTGAAACTGCTCAACCGGCAGGGTCCGAAGAACATCAACCAGATCGCTGAGGCGCTGGGCCTGCCGCAGTCGACGATCGCCACCAATGTGCAGGTGCTCGAAGAGTCTGAGCTGATCTCAACCTCGCTCGGCAAGGCGGCGAAAGGCCAGCAGAAGATCTGCGCAGCGCGATATTCCGAGATCGTCGTCAATCTCGACCCGGACGATCCGAGCCGCGACCGTAACATTGTCGAGGTTGAAATGCCGCTCGGGCTCTATACCAGCTCGAACGTCTCGGCGCCTTGCGGGTTCTGCTCGACCGAACGCATTCTCGGCGTGCTCGACGTGCCGGAGCTGTTCCTCGATCCGCGCCGGGTCCAGGCCGCGCTGATCTGGTTCGGCCGCGGCTATGTCGAATACAAGTTTCCGAACAACGCCAAGGTACTGAACCAGGCGATCACGGCCTTGGATTTCGAGATGGAGATGTCATCGGAGGTGCCGGGCACGAATGCCGACTGGCCCTCCGACATCAGCCTCTGGGTCAACGAACGCAAGGTCGGCACCTGGACCTGCCCCGGTGATTATGGCGACCGCCGCGGGACATATACGCCGCACTGGTGGAAGCTCGAAGGCTCGCAATACGGCATCCTGACGACGTGGCGCATCACGGCCGACGGTACATTCCTCGGCGAACGCAAACTCAGCGACATCGCGACCACGGATCTCGACCTCGATCGTCATCACTCTATCCGGCTGCGCATCGGCATCGACGACAAGGAGGGGCGGCCGGGGGGCGTCAATATTTTCGGACGCGGCTTCGGGAACCACAATCAGGACATCAAGATGCGGCTGTATTTGCGCGGCATGGACGCTCTACCACACGCGTTATGACGTTACGTCGCCGCAAAAAGCGTGGAGTTCCAAGCGCGGGCAGGCGCCCGGGAACGGACATCGAGCCGCTGACCGAAAGCGGACTTTGCGCGATTGACAAGCTGGATCGGCTCTGCCCTGATGGCCGCGTCCAATGGCATATTATATGACTAATTGGATTGATCGACCAAAGAGTCGAGCCACAGAGCAATCTGGGAGAAGACGCATGAAGGCACTCCGTTGGATGATGGCGCTTGCTCTTGGCGCTTTCGCTTTTGCACCGCTGGCCCAGGCCCAGCAGAAGGGCACGATCGGCGTCTCGATGCCGACCAAGTCCTCCGCGCGGTGGATCGCCGACGGCGACAACATGGTGAAGTCGCTGAAGGAGAAGGGCTACGCCGTCGACCTGCAATACGCGGATGACGACATCCCGAACCAGCTCGCCCAGATCGAGAACATGATCACCAAGGGCGTCAAGGTACTGGTCATCGCCGCCATCGACGGCACCACCCTGTCGGATGCGCTGCAGCAGGCCGCGAGCAAGGGGGTCAAGGTGATCGCCTATGACCGCCTGATCCGCAATTCCAAGAATGTCGACTACTACGCGACCTTCGACAATTTCCAGGTCGGCGTATTGCAGGCGAGCTATATCGAGAAGGCGCTCGGCCTCAAGGAAGGCAAGGGGCCCTTCAATATCGAGCTCTTTGGCGGCTCGCCCGACGACAACAACGCCTATTTTTTCTACAACGGCGCGATGTCGGTACTGGAGCCCTACATCAAGAGCGGCAAGCTCGTGGTGCGCAGCGGCCAGCTCGGCATGGACAAGGTCTCGACACTGCGCTGGGACGGCGCGGTCGCCCAGGCCCGCATGGACAACCTGCTCAGCGCCTACTACCCCGACAAGCGGGTCGACGCCGTGCTCTCGCCTTATGACGGCCTGAGCATCGGCATCATCTCCTCGCTCAAGGGCGTCGGCTATGGCAGCGGCAAGCAGGCCATGCCGGTGATCACCGGGCAGGATGCCGAGGTCCAGTCGGTCAAGTCGATCCTCAACAAGGAACAGACCTCGACCGTGTTCAAGGACACGCGCGAGCTCGCCAAGATCGCGGCAAACATGGTCGACGCCTCGCTCTCGGGCAAAGAGGTCGAGGTGAACGACACCAAGACCTATGAGAACGGCGTCAAGACCGTGCCCTCCTATCTGCTGAAGCCGGTCAGCGTCGACGCGTCGAACTGGAAGGAGACGCTGATCGCCAGCGGCTACTACACCGAGAACCAGGTGAAGTGAGCCCGACCCGGCGCGCTCGCCCCGCGCCGGATCCATTCGCCATCTCCGCGCGGGCGCCTGCTCGCCCGCGCCTCCCTTGCTGCGGGATGGATTGATGCAAGCGATTCTCGACATGCGGGGGGATCACCAAGACGTTTCCGGGCGTGCACGCGCTCGACAACGTCAACCTGACCGTCAGGGCAGGCGAGATCCACGCTCTGGTCGGTGAGAACGGCGCCGGCAAGTCGACGCTGATGAAGGTGTTGAGCGGCGTCTATCCGCACGGCTCCTATTCCGGCGCGATCCATTTCGACGGTCAGGAGCGCCAGTTCCGTGGCATCGCCGATAGCGAGACCCTCGGCATCATCATCATCCACCAGGAGCTTGCCCTGGTGCCGCTGCTCTCGATCGCCGAGAACATCTTCCTCGGCAACGAGCAGGCGAGCCATGGCGTCATCGACTGGTCGGCGGTTTCGGCCCGTGCCAAGGAGCTGCTCGCCAAGGTCGGGCTGAAGGAGAAGCCGGAGACGCTGGTCACCACTCTCGGCGTCGGCAAGCAGCAGCTCGTCGAGATCGCCAAGGCGCTGTCGAAGAAAGTCAGACTGCTCATCCTCGACGAGCCGACCGCGAGCCTGAACGAAAGCGACAGCGACGCGCTGCTCGAGCTCCTGCTCGAATTCAGGAGACAGGGCATCTCCTCGATCCTGATCTCGCACAAGCTCAATGAGATCGCGAAGGTCGCCGACGCGATCACCGTGCTGCGCGACGGCGCCACGGTAGAGACGCTCGACTGCCGCGCGCAGGCGGTCAGCGAGGACCGCATCATCAAGGGCATGGTCGGGCGCGAGATGGCCGATCGCTACCCCAGGCGGGAGAGTCATCCCGGCGAAGTCCTGTTCGAGGTCGAGAACTGGACCGCGCACCATCCGATCCACGCCGAGCGGCAGATGGTGAAGAACGTCAACCTCAGCATCCGCCGCGGCGAGATCGTCGGCATCGCCGGACTGATGGGGGCAGGGCGCACCGAATTCGCGATGAGCCTGTTCGGCCGCTCTTATGGCCAGAAGATCAGCGGCACGGCGAAGCTCGCCGGCAAGGCGATCGATGTCGGCACGGTCGAGCGCGCCATCGCCAGCGGCCTTGCCTACGCGACCGAGGATCGCAAATCCCTCGGCCTCGTCCTCGATGAGGACATCCGCAAGAACATCACCCTCGCCAATCTGGCTGGTGTCGCTGAGCGCGGCGTGATCGACGACATGCGCGAACTTGCCGTCGCCAACGATTATCGGGCCAAGCTCAGGATCCGCAGTCCCAGCGTCTACCAGCAGGCCGTCAACCTGTCCGGCGGCAACCAGCAGAAGGTCGTGCTGAGCAAATGGCTCTTCGCCGACCCGCAGGTGCTGATCCTTGACGAGCCGACACGCGGCATCGATGTCGGCGCCAAATACGAGATCTACACGATCATCAACCAGCTGGCCGAGGCCGGCAAGGCGGTACTGATGATCTCCTCGGAGATGCCGGAGCTGCTCGGCATGTGCGACCGCATCTATGTGATGAACGAAGGGGCGTTCGTCGCCGAGCTCGACGCTGCGCAGGCGTCCCAGGAAAAGATCATGCAGGCCATCATGAGATCGGGGAGACGCTGATGGATACGAGCCTGACCGACGACGTGCGCGGCTCGAAGGGTGCGTCCTCGCTGAGCTTCATCAAGTCGCATTTCCGCGATTACGGCATGCTGCTCTCGCTCCTGGCGATCATGCTGTTCTTCCAGTTCATGACCGACGGGACGCTGCTGAAGCCGCTCAACCTGACCAATTTGATCCTGCAGAACAGCTATATCGTCATCATGGCGCTCGGCATGCTGCTGGTCATCGTCGCCGGGCATATCGATCTCTCGGTCGGCTCGGTGGTCGGTTTCGTCGGCGGCCTCGCCGCGGTGCTGATGGTGCGCTACGGCGTCCACTTCGTGCCGACCATCATCATCTGCCTGATCGTCGGCGGGCTGATCGGCGCGGCGCAGGGCTATTGGGTGGCCTATTTCCACGTACCGTCCTTCATCGTCACGCTCGCCGGCATGCTGGTCTTCAAGGGGCTGACGCTCGCTTTGCTCGGCGGCATGTCGGTCGGCCCGTTCCCGCCGACCTTCCAGAAGCTCTCCTCCGGCTTCATCCCGGACCTGTTCGGCATGGAAGGCTTCAATCTGACCGCACTCTTCCTCGGCACCGCCTGCGTCGTCGCCATGGTCTATTTCAGCCTGCGCAGCCGCAACAACCAGGTCCGCCACGGCGTGGAGACCTCGCCTTTCACGCTTTTTGCCGCCAAGAACGCGCTGTTGGCACTGCTGGTCGTCGCCTTCTGCTATCAGCTGGCGACCTATCGCGGCCTGCCGAACGTGCTGGTGATCATGATCCTGCTGATCGCCCTCTACGCCTTCGTCACCAACCGCACCGTGATCGGCCGACGCATCTACGCGCTCGGCGGCAACGAGAAGGCGGCGAGGCTGTCGGGTATCAAGACCGAGCGCCTGACCTTCCTGGCCTTCGTCAACATGGGCGTGCTCGCCGGGCTCGCCGGGCTGATCTTTGCCGCGCGCCTCAACACCGCGACGCCGAAGGCGGGCCTCGGCTTCGAGCTCGACGTTATTGCCGCCTGCTTCATCGGCGGCGCCTCGGCGTCAGGCGGCGTCGGCAAGGTCACCGGCGCGGTGATCGGCGCCATGGTCATGGGCGTGATGAACAACGGCATGTCGATCCTCGGCATCGGCATCGACTATCAGCAGGTCATCAAGGGCCTGGTCCTGCTCGCGGCGGTTTCAATCGATGTCTACAACAAGAAGAAATAATCCTGCGATGCTCCTCACGGGCGGCCGGGTGCTGCCCGGCGTGCCCGGGCGAAGAGTTGCGCCCGCATCATGAATTCGCCGCAGCCCGCCCTGGCTCCACCAATGCCCTCCCGTTCCGCGCACGAGTTCGTCGTGCACGGCATCGGGCGCCGGATCGTCGCCGGCCAGTATCCGATCGGCAGCACTTTGCCGGGCGACGCCGACCTGACGGAGCGCTTTTCCGTCTCGCGCTCGGTCCTGCGCGAAGCGCTCAAGACGCTCGCCGCGAAAGGGTTGGTCGAGCCCAAGACCCGCGTCGGCACGCGCATTCTCGAAGAGAAGCGCTGGAACATGTTCGACGCCGACATTCTGAGCTGGCGGTTGCAGCGCGGGGCCGACGCGCCCTTCTTCGAGAACCTGTTCGACATCCGTCAGGCGCTCGAGCCGCTCGCGGCGGCCTCGGCAGCGCTACGCCGCAGCGACGAGGACATCTGCCGGATCGAGGCAGCCTGGCGCCGCATGGGCCCGCCGGACCAGACGCGCGAGGGCTTCACCTCGGCCGATCTCGCCTTCCACCGCGCCATCCTCGACGCGTCCGGCAATCCCTTCCTGCATTCGATCGGCTCGGTCATCGAGACCGCGCTCGCAGCGGCCTTCGCGCTGAGCGCGCCGGTCGACGATCCCGAGCGCTTCGCCCTGGCGCTGCGTCAGCACCGTGACATTCTCGATGCGATCGTCGCGCGCGACGCCGCCGCAGCGAACGCCGCGATGACGATCGTCATCATCGAAGGCACGCGCTGGACCAGCATGGAAGTGCTGAGGGCACCGAGCATCGAGATCGCGCTCAAGCTGTTTGGCCGCTGACCGCTGCGCTTCCTGCGCCCTTCCCAATCGGGGATCCTGATGACACAGCAAGCCGCCATCCAATCCGTCCTGATCACCGGCGCCGGAGGCAATCTCGGTCGCAAGCTGACGACCCATCTGCTCGCCGGTTCCTGGTGTAAGCGTCTCGTCGCGGTCGACCGCCTGGCGGTGCCCGCTACGTCCGACCCGCGGCTCATCGCGATCGAGGCCGACCTCGCCGACGCGAATGATGCAGGCTGGCGCGAGACTGTTCAGGGCATCGATGCGATCGTCCATCTCGCTGCCAGCAATCCTTTGCCGGATGCGCCGTGGAGCGATTCCTGCGTCGGTTTCGACATGACGCTGCATCTGCTCGAGGCGGCGGTGGCAGCCGGCGTGCGGCGCTTCGTCTTCGCCTCCTCCAACCACACAATGGGCCAGTACAAGGACGAGCCGCTTGCCGGCACGATCGGCCCGGGAGACTTGCGGACCGATCTGCCACCGGGACCGGGCACGCGCTTCTTCAATGGTCATGAGATCGTGCAGGGCTTCGCCTATGGCGCCTCGAAGCTGATGGGCGAGCGCGCCTGCTGCGCCAAGGCCAACCTGTCCGATGGAAGGTTCACGTCTGTCTCGGTGCGCATCGGCTGGTGCCAGCCGGGCGCGAATGATCCGCATACCCTCAATACCTCCGGACTACCCGGCGAACAGCCCGGTGCCGGAGCGGAGGCCGAACGCGACCTGCGCTGGTTCCGCAACATGTGGCTGTCGGACCGCGATTACGCCGCGGTCATGGAAGGAGCGTTGCTGGCGGATGCCGCCGGCTGGCCAGCTCCCGGGATCGTCGTCAACGGCATGTCGGCCAATCGCGGCATGCCCTGGGATCTCAGCGAGAGCGAGAAGCTGATCGGTTACCGGCCCAAGGATGATGTCTGGGCCCATCTTTGATCATCGGCTGAGACGCGGCCGGTTGTTCAAAGCGTCGGCCGAGCCTGGTCGACCACACCATGAGCGCGATCGAACGGCGCATGGGGCATAACATCGGATTATAGCCGATCTCAAACAAAGCATATGAAGAATGGAGAGAGAGCGATCTAAGGCTCTGGCTCCATCAGACAGCCAAGGGGCAGCCTTGGCGAAAGCCACGCTCATCGGCGGCGCATCGGGCCTCGAACGCGCTTGGTTCGCGCCCAGCCTGCCGCCTCAGGCGTCATTTGACCAGGAACGCCCCGTGCCACGCATCGTTACAGTCGCTGCCGCTCAACTGGGCCCGATCCAGCGGGCCGACAGTCGCAACGAGGTCGTCGACCGCATGGTCGCGCTCATGGAAACGGCCAAGGCGCAGGGCGCGACCTTCATCGTCTACCCGGAGCTCGCGCTGACCACCTTCTTCCCGCGCTGGTATCATCAGGATCGCGCCGAGGCCGATCATTGGTTTGAGCGCGCCATGCCCGGGCTGGAAACACAGCCGCTCTTCGACAAGGCGAGAGAGTTCGGCATGGCCATGAGCTTCGGTTATGCCGAGCTCACGCCGCAGGGCCGTCATTTCAACAGCTCGATCCTGGTCGATCACACCGGCCGGATCGTCGGCAAGTATCGGAAGGTGCATCTCCCGGGTCATGTCGAATTCGACCCCGAGCGTGCGCACCAGCATCTCGAGAAGCGCTACTTCGAGCCTGGCGATCTCGGTTTCCCGGTCTGGGAGTTCGAGGGCGGCCTGTTCGGGATGGCGATCTGCAATGACCGGCGCTGGCCCGAGACCTATCGCGTCATGGGGCTGCAGGGCGTCGAGATGGTTGTGCTCGGTTACAATACACCGTCAGCCAACTCGCAATCCGCAAACGAGACGGCTGCCGATCGCCTCTTCCATCACCGCCTCTCGGTGCAGGCCGGCGCATACCAGAATTCAACCTGGGTCGTGGCCGTCGCCAAGGCCGGCAGCGAGGACGGCCATCACCTGATCGGCGGCACGCTGATCGCGGCGCCTGACGGCAAGATCGTCGGCGAGCTCGACCATGAGGAAGATGGCGTACTCGTCCACGCCTGCGATCTCGACGACACCCGCTTCGGAAAGGCCACGATCTTCGACTTCGCCCGCCATCGCCGCATCGAGCACTATGGCCTGTTGACGGAGCGCACCGGCGCCGGCGACCCGCTTGGCAAGCCTCTCCCTGGAAAGACGGAGGGCGCCTGAGCGCTCCAGCGTGAATGCCTTACCGGAATGGGTCGAACGGCGTCGGGAAATGCCCGGTCGGCGCGATCTCGGGGTAAGGGCCGCGCGCCAGCAATCGGCCATCTCCCGGCTGGGCAAGCACGCGCTCACCGTCGAAGACGAGGCGGCCGCGTTGATAGGTGGCGGTCGGGTAGCCCTGGACCGTCATGCCCTCATAGGGCGTGTAGTCGCTGCCGTGATGCTGCTGGGCGTTGGTGAGCTCAACGCGCTTCTCCGGATCGAGCAGGACGATGTCGGCGTCCGCCCCGAGCGCGATCGCGCCCTTGCGCGGGCCCAGCCCGAAACGCCGCGCCGGGTTGGTCGCGACGAGGTCGACGAAGCGGCGCAGGTCGATGCGCCCCTTTGCGACGCCTTCCGAATAGAGGATCGGCAGCCGGGCCGCGAGACCGGGCACGCCGTTCGGGATCTTGTTGAAGGGCGCGGTCTCGCCATGCTGCTTCTTGCCGCGCGGATCGTCATAGCGCAGCGGCGAATGGTCGGACGAAACGATGTCGATCACGCCGTCACGGAGGAATTGCCAGAGCGCTTCGCGATCGGCGGCGGACCGCAGCGCCGGCGAGATCATGAACTTCGCGCCCTCGAAGCCCGGCCTGTCCATGTCGGCCTCGTCGAGCACGAGATATTGCGTGCAGGTCTCGGCCCAGGCCTTCTGCCCGCGCGCCTGCGCCCGCGCCACCTCCTCGCCCGACTGCGTACCCGAGACGTGGAAGATCTGGATCGGCGTATCCAGCGCTTCGGCCAGCGCCAGGATGCGGTGCGTTGCCTCGCGCTCGACCACCATCGGCTTGGCCCAGGCGAGGTGGCGCGGCGCCGTCAGGCCGGCATCCAGCAGCGCCTGCGTCAGCCAGCCGATCAACTCGTGATGCTCGGCATGGACGCAGACGAGGGCGCCCGCGCGGCGTGCCGCCGCGAGCGTCTGCAGGATCTGCGCGTCGCCCAGGCGGTTGCTGTCATAGGTCATGAAGATCTTGACCGAGCGGTGCCCGGCCTCGACCAGCGCCGGCAGCTCGTGCTCGAGCACCTCCGGCGTCGGATCGTTGACCAGGAGATGGAAGGCGTGGTCGATCCGCGCCTGTCTGGCCTTTTCGACATAGGCGGCGACGGCGCCAGCCAGCGAGCCGCCCCTGACCTGAGGCGCATGGCAGATGACCGTGGTCGTGCCTCCCGCCGCGGCAGAGGCCGTGCCGCTGTCGAAACCGTCGGCAATGTCCGCGCCCGAGGAAAACGGCTGGTCGAGATGGACATGGCTGTCGACGCCGCCCGGCAGCACGAGCAGGCCGTGCGCGTCCACCTCCTCGCGACCGCGCGGGAGCCGTTCGCCGATCGCGACGATGACGCCATCGCTCACGCCGATATCGAAGGCTCCGATATCGGAGGATGTCACGGCCGTTCCGCCGCGGATGACGAGATCGAAATCGCTCATGGTCTTGCTCCCGGAGCGGCCGGGGCACCGACGCAATGGCGGCCCGCGACTCGCCAGATAACGACGAGGTCAGGATGAAAACGGAACTGCGTGTGCAGCTTGGCGATAGGCTGTTCGGCATAGAGCGGCCTTGGGGCGCCCTGCCACCGACGCCCGGCCGGATCACCGACCTTGCTGTCGACCGGGGCGGGCTCGTCCATGTCCTGCTGCGCCGCGACAGCGCCGTCGACCCGGCCGGGCCTTGCGTCGTTACCCTGTCGGCGGACGGTGCATTCGTTCGCAGCTGGGGCGAAACGCTGTGCCTCGATGCCCACAAGATAACGACCGGGCCGGACGGTGTGATCGCCATCGTCGACCGGGATGCGCATCGCGTCCTGTTTTGCGATGCGCAAGGACAGGTGCGGCAACAGATCGGCGAGAGCCATAGGCCCGGCGCGCCCTTCAATCACCCCAGCGACATCGCCTTCGCGCCGGATGGCGGCTTCTATGTCGCCGATGGCTACGGCCATGGCCGCATCCACCGTTTCGATCGGGCCGGCAGCCTGATTGCGAGTTGGGGTTCGGTCGGTACCGCGCCGGGCGCTTTCCTGACGCCGCACGGAATCTGCGTGCTCAGCGACGGGCGCGTCATCGTCGCCGATCGCGAGAACAGCCGCGTCCAGAGCTTCACGGCCGATGGCCGGTTGCTGGCGGTATGGGACGCCTTTCTGCGTCCCCAGGATGTCGTCGCCGATGCGGATGACCGGATTCATGTCTGCGATTCGATCCCGACGCTCAGCCTGCTCTCGCCCGACGGCGCCTTGCTAGGTCGCTGCCGGCCCGTCCTCAACGGGGCGCACGGTCTCTGGCTCGGCGCCTCCGGCGACATCTTCCTCGCCGAGACCAATCCCAACCGCATCACGCGGCTCTTCCCCGTCACGCCATAGCGCGACGGGCCGGCATCAGGCGGCCGAGATGGCGGTGCGGTTCTGCAGGCGGGAGACCAGGCGCACGAAGGGCCAGAACATCAGGAAGTAGACGAGCGCCACCGCGATCAGCGGCGTTGGATTGTAGAGCAGCCCCTGGGCGAGCTGGGCCGAGCGCAGCAATTCCTGCAAGGCGACGGCCGACGCGATCGAGGTCTGCTTCACCAGCTCGACCGTGTTGCTGATCAGGTCGGGCAGCACATTGCGCGTGCCCTGCGGCACGACGACATGGACCATGCTCTGATACCAGCTCAACCCCGTCGATCGTGCCGCTTCGCGCTGGCCTTTCGCCACGGATTCGATGCCGGCCCGGAAGATCTCGGCAAAGTAGCTCGAGCCGTTCAGCGTCAGCGCCAGCACGGCCGCGGTGAATTCGTTGAGCTTCAAGCCCAGGAAGGGCAGGCCGAAGAAGATGAAGATCAGCAGCACCAGCGGCGGGATGGCGCGCATCACGTCGACATAGGCGATGAGCAGGAAGCGCAGCAGCCGGCTCGGCACATCCTGCGCCATGGCGATGGCGACGCCGGCGAGCACCGAGAGCGGCACGGCGACGGCGGCAAGCGCCAGCGTCATCCAGAAGCCCTGCAGGAGCAGCGGCCAGACCTGCCTGAGCACGTCGAGATTGAAGAAGGTCGTGACGAGATCGTCCATCATGACCTCGGATGCGAGTAGGCTTTTTCCAGCCAGCGCGTGAAGCGCACAAAGGGCAGGAACAGCAGCAGGAAGAGCAGCGCGCCGACGGTCAGCGCAGTCGGATTGGCGACGTTGGACTGGATGCTCGACGTTACGTTCAGCAGCTCGGGCACGGCCACGACGGAGCCCAGCGTCGTGCCCTTGCTGATGCCGATGGCGCGGTTTGTCAGCGGCGGGATCGAGATGCGCACGACCTGCGGCAGGATGATGTAGGCGAGCGTCTTGGTGAAGCTCAGGCCGGTCGAGCGGCCGGCTTCCCATTGCCCCTTCGACACGGCGTTGATGCCGGCCCAGAAGATCTCCTCGGCGAAGGCCGAGAGCACGATCGCGAGCGCCAGCACCGTCGCGGTGAAAGGCTCCAGCACCAGCCCGAAATAAGGCAGGGCGAAATAGGCCAGCACGATCAGGACGAGTTGCGGGATCGAGCGGAAGAAATCGATGTAGAAGATGATCAGCCAGTTCAGCGGCCGGATGCCATAGAGCCGCAGGACAGCAAGGGCGAGGCCGAGCGGGATGCCGATCACGACAGTCAGGATCGACATCTGAACGGTGATGAGGAAGCCGCGCAGGATGTCGGGCCAATAGGCCGACATCAGCTGGAAATCGAAGAAGTAGCGGACGATCTGGTCCATGTAACGCCGTCAGCTGTGCGAGCGCATCACGAAGTCGCGGATGCGCTGGTGCTGCGGGTTGATCAGGATCTCCTGCGGCGTGCCCTCGGCCAGGATCGCGCCATGGTCCATGAAGACGACGCGGTCGGCGACATCGCGGGCGAACTTCATCTCGTGGGTCACCACGATCATGGTCATGCCCATTTCCTTGGTGCGGACCATAACGTTGAGCACCTCGCCGACGAGCTCGGGGTCGAGCGCCGAGGTCGGCTCGTCGAAGAGCATGACCTGCGGTTCCAGCGCCATGGCGCGGGCGATGCCGACGCGCTGCTGCTGACCGCCGGAAAGCTCGGCCGGATAGGAATCGGCCTTCTGCGCCAGGCCGACCACTTCGAGGTGATGCCTGGCCTTGCGCTCCGCCTCCTCCTTGCCGAGGCCGACGACCTTGCGCAGCGCCAGCGTCACGTTCCCGAGCGCCGTCTTGTGCGGGTAGAGATGGATGCCCTGGAAGACCATGCCGATCCGGCGGCGCAGGAGGTTGAGATCCACCTTCGGACCGGTAACCTCCTGCCCGCCGACGCGGATCGTGCCCGCTGTGGGCTCCTCGAGCCGGTTGATGCAGCGCAGACAGGTACTCTTGCCCGAACCGGAGGAGCCGACGATCACGACGGCCTCGCCATTGCCGACCCGAAGGTCGACCCCGCGCAGAACCTCGATCTCGCCGAAGCTCTTGCGCAGTCCCTCGATCGAAACGATCGTCTCGGAGGGCGCGGCCGTCCTTGCGGGCTGTGCGCTCACTTGCACTCTGCCTTGTGCGGGGTCGCGTCATAGCCCTCGAAGTCGGGCGCGCCGATGCCTGGATAGACCTTCGTCGTCGAGGAGGCGGCATCCGGCTTCACGCCGAACCATTTCTCGTGGATCTTCGCGAGCGTGCCGTCGGCCTTGATGCATTCCAGCGCCGCCTCGACCTGGGCGCGAAAGGCGGTGTCCTCCTTGCGGAAGGCGATGCCGAAGTTCCGGCCGCCGTCGAGCACATAGGCGACTTCCGCTGTCGGCGTCTGGGTGGAGACGTAGCGCGAGACCGGCGCATCGGCGACATTGGCGAAGGCGCGGCCTATCATGACCGCCTGCACGGCGTCGGCGTTCTTGTTGTAGCGCTGGATGGTGAAGCCGTATTTGGCCTCGTTGTCCGTCAGCCACTTATCCGAGATCGAGCCGTTGTTGACGCTCAGCGCCTTGCCCTTCAGCTCTTCGACATTGGCGATCTTGCCGCCCTTCTTGACGAGGAAGCCGAGGCCCGTCGGCATATAAGGCTCGGAGAACAGCATCTGCGCCGCGCGCTCGGTCGTGATGTTGGTGGGGGCCGGGATCATCTCGTAGCGCTTGGAGAACAGGCCGGCGAAGATCGCCGAGAAGTTCGAATCCGTGACCTCGACGCCCGGCCGGCCGAGCTTCTGGGCGAGTGCTGCCGACATGTCATAGGTGAAGCCCGTCGTCTCGCCGGTCGATGTCTTGAAGCAGAATGGCGCGAAACCGAGGTCGCAGGCGACCTTCAGCTTTTCGGTCTTCGGGTGGTCGGCGTCCTGTGCCATCGCCGGCATCGCCAGAAAAGCCGCCAACGCGGTGCTCGCGAGCGCGATCCGCGCCGGCTTGATCGACTTCAGCTTCATGAATCCCGCTCCCGTTCCGAGTGACGGCTACGCCGCGACTGTCGCACCCCTGTTCTTGCAACAATCCGGCCACGTCTGGAGCGGAGCCTAACAGGGCAAAATCATGCCAAGCCAATCATTTATTGTCGGCCACCTATAACACGGTGTTAAGCCTTTTCGGCCGCTTCGGGCTCCTTGCTGCTGGGGAGCGGCGGGACCAGTCCGCGTAGAATGTCGACGAAAGCGTTCGCCGTCCGCGATAGCGGCTCAAAGCGCGGCGTCAGCAGGTGCGCGCGAACCCTGGTTTTCGGCGCGAGTGGGCGCGAGACCAGTTCCGGCCAGGTTCGCCCGCGCAGCACGAACTCATCGACGACCGCGATGCCGGCGCCGGCCCGCACCATGGCGCAGGCGACGGGGGTGAAGCGGACCACGGTATTGATGCGCAGTGGTACGGACTTCAGAGCCCGGCCGACCACGTCGCCATAGGGCGTCTGTGGGCCGAAGCCGATCAGCGGGTAAGGCGCCAAATCGGCCGGCCGGACGACACGCAGCCGCGCGAGCTCGTGGTCGCGCGGCATGATGACCATCAGGCGCCCCTCGGTCAGCACCTCCATGTCGAGCGTCGGCTCGTCGATCGGCAGGATCGACACGCCGAGGTCGGCCCGGCCGCTGACGATCTTGGCGACGATCTCGAGCAAAGTGAGCACCTCGAACTCGACCCGCAGATCCGGGAAGCGCTCGCGCACGCGGGCGATGGCGTCGGGGACCAGCGCCTGGCCGACGCTCGGGCTCGCGACGATCCGTACCGAGCCGGTGCCGCGCTCGCGCAATTCCTCGGCGAGCTCGTTGACCCGGACCACGCCCTGATGAACCTGGTCGACCTCCTGAAACAGCCGGCGCGCTTCCGGCGTCGGCTGGACCCGGCCGCGCACACGCTCGAACAGGCGCAGCGCCAGCCGGTCCTCCGTATAGGCGAGCAGGCGGCTGATCGCTGGCTGGGACACCGAGAGCAGGCGTGCCGCGCCGCTGATCGAGCCGGTGAGCATGATGGCCCGGAAGACTTCGATCTGCCGAAGATTGAGGCGCATGGCGATAACATCCGATTATGGTTGGCCGCATAATAAGCATGATTCATTTCGCGCATAGCGCTCTAAGCTCGGCCCGCACCGGCAACGACCGGCATGCGATACGGGACGAGGCTGGCCGATGAGGCGCTTTCTGACGATGAAGGATGTCGAGGCTGCCGTGGCCGGCGGCTCGGTCTTCGCCGCCGGCGGTGGCGGCTGGGCGGATCATGGCCGCATGCTCGGCACCGCCGCTGTCAACACCGGCCGACCGGAGCTCGTCACCATGGACGAGATTCCCGACGACGCGATCATCGCGACCGCCGCCGCCATCGGCGCGCCCGCCGGCACGACCGAGTGGGAGATGTGGGGCGTCGACTACGTCAAGGCCGTCCAGCTGCTGCAGGAAGCGCTCGGCAAGCCGATCTATGGCCTGATCATCGGCCAGAACGGCATGTCGAGCACGCTGAACGCCTGGCTGCCGAGCGCCATCCTCGGGGTGAAGGTGGTGGACGCGGTCGGCGACATCCGCGCCCATCCCACCGGCGATATGGGCTCGATCGGCCTCGCCAACAGCCCCGAGGCGACGATCCAGGTCGCGGTCGGGGGCAACCGCGCCAAGAACCAGTACATCGAGCTGGTGACGCGCGGCGCCACGGCGAAGGTCTCGCCGATCCTGCGCACGGCCTCGGACATGTCGGGCGGCTTCATCGCCTCCTGCCGCAACCCGGTCTCGGCGGCCTATGTCCGCAAGAACGCCGCGCTCGGCGGCATCTCGATGGCCCTGGCCCTGGGCGAGCGCATCCTCTCGGCGCAGCCGAAGGGCGGGACGGCGGTGATCGACGCGATCTGCGATCAGACCGGCGGCTCGATCATCGCGCATGGGCCGGTCGCGAAGAAAGATGTCCGCTACACCAACGAGGCCTTCGACATCGGCACGATCGAGGTCGGAACCGGCGCGGCCGCGCGCATCATCCACGTCATGAACGAGTACATGGCGGTGACCGATCGCGATGGCGCGCGCCACGCCTGCTTCCCCGACGTCATCACCACGCTCGGTGAGGACGGGCAGCCGGTCAGCGCCGGCCATGTCCGCGAAGGCATGGTTCTGTCCGTCCTGCGCGTGCCCAAGGACAAGATCCCGTTGAGCTCGAGCGTGACCGATCCCAGCGTCTATCCGATCGTCGAGAAGGCGCTCGGCATGAACTTCACCGACTACGCGCTCGGCCGCGACATCTAGTCGGCAATCGTCCACCCCGCAGGTTCAACCGGGATATCCTGACCATGAGCGATTTCGATCTCGTCCTCCGCGGCAATGTCGTGCTGTCCGACCGGGTCATCGAGGACGGCTACGTCGCCGTCACCGCTGGCAAGATCGGCGCGGTCGGGGCGGGCACGCCGCCTTCGGCGCGCGAGACGCAGGACTTCCGCGGCCAATGGATCATTCCGGGCGTCATCGACGGGCAGGTCCATTCCGGCAGCCAGGCCAACCATGAGGGCATCGGCATGTGCTCGCGCGCCGCGGCTGCCGGCGGCGTCACCGTCATGGTCGACATGCCCTATGACGAGCCGGAGCCGGTCACCAGCGCCAGGCTCTTCAACGAGAAGGTCGCGGTGGTCGAGCGCGACGCTCATGTCGACGTCGCGCTCTATGCGACGATCACGATCGAGAACGGGCTCCACGCCATTCCGGGCCTGGTCGAGGCCGGTGCCTGCGCCTTCAAGTTCTCGACCTTCGAGGCCAATGCGACCCGCTTCCCGCGCATCGGCGACGACACGATCTACGAAGCCTTCAAGCTGATCGCGCCGACCGGGCTGCTCTGCGGCGTGCACAACCAGGACCAGGAGATCACGCGCCGCAACATCGCCCGGCTGACCGAGGCCGGCGATACCGGGCAGGACGCCTTCCTGCGCGCTCACACGCCGCTGGTCGAGAACCTCGCCACCGCTCGCATCTACGAGATCGGCGCCGAGACCGGCGCACGCGCGCACGCCGTGCACGTTTCGACCTCACGCGGCTTCGAGATCCGCAACCTCTACAAGCAGGCCGGCTACAAGGTGACGGCGGAAAGCTGCGTGCAGTATTTCATGCTCAATGCCGAGGAGCACGGGCCGCGCTTCGGCGCCAAGATCAAGCACTACCCGCCGATCCGGCCGAAGGCCGAGAGCGATCTGCTCTGGAGCCATCTCGCCGCCGGCCATTGCGACTTCATCTCCTCGGACCACGTGTCCTGGGGGCTGGAGAAGAAGGGCGATCCCAACATCTTCAAGAACACCTCGGGTGGGCCGGGCATCGAGACGCTGCTGCCGGCACTCTGGACCGGTTGCGAGGAGCACGGGCTCTCGCCGACCATCGTGGTCAAGCAGCTCTGCGAGGGCCCTGCCAAGGCCTTCCTGCTCGCCGACAAGGGCCGGCTCGAAGCCGGCGCCGATGCCGACATCACCGTGCTGGAGCCGGGCCGCTTCATCCATGATCCGAGCAAGAGCCTGGCGGCGGTGAAATGGAGCTCGATGGAGGGCCGCGAGTTCCGCGTCCGGGTCGCGGCGACCTATGTTCGCGGCCAGCTCGCCTGGGACGGTGAGCAGATCCGCAACAAGGCCGGCGACGGCCGCTTCCTGCGCCCTGCGGCCTGAAGCATCATGTCGATCGATCAGGACCGGCTCTGGCGGCGGATCGAGGCGCTCTCGCGGATCACCGATCCGGAGCGCCCGTGGACGCGCCGCTCGTTCACGCCACGCTTCCTCGAGGGGCGCGAATGGCTGGCGGCGGAGTTCCGCGCCGCCGGGCTGGAGACGGAGCTCGACGCCGCCGGCAACCTGATCGGCCGGCTCGCCGGGGCCGATCCCAAGCTGCAGCCGATCCTGATCGGCTCGCATTCCGACACGGTACCATCGGGTGGCCGCTATGACGGCATTCTTGGCGTGCTCGCCGCGCTGGAGGTGGCGCAGAGCTTCAGCGAGCGCGGCGACCGGCTGCGCCACACGCTGGAGGTCGTCGACTTCCTGGCGGAGGAGCCGAGCGAATTCGGCCTGTCCTGCGTTGGCAGCCGTGCATTCGCGGGGGCCTTGAGCGAGACACATCTTGCCTTGACCCGGCCCGACGGCGTGACGCTACGCGAAGGCATTGCCTTCGTCGGCGGGCTGCCGGAGCGGCTGGCGGCGGTGGCGCGCCCCGCCGGCAGCGTCGCGGCCTATGTCGAGGTCCATATCGAGCAGGGCCGCGTGCTGGAGAACGAGCGGATTCCGATCGGCATCGTGACCGATATCGTCGGCATCCGGCGCGAGCGCATCGTGGTCACGGGACGGGCCGATCATGCCGGTGCGACGCCGATGCCGCTGCGGGCCGATGCGCTGGTTGGGGCGTCGAAGCTGGTCGAGGCGGCCTACAAGCGGGCGCTCGCTACCACGCGCGACAACCAGCCTTTGGTCGCGACCTTCGGGCGCATCGAGGTCAGCCCCAATGCCGCCAATGCCGTGCCCGGCGAGGCGGTTCTGACGCTCGAGGTCCGCTCCGGCAACGAGGCGGCGGTCAAGGCCTTCGGCGAGGGGCTGGTGCGCGACCTGCGTCCTGCGCTGGAGGACTTACGTCTCACCATCGCCATGGAGCCGATCAGCCATGTCGCGCCGACAGCCTGCGCGCCGCAGGTGCGTGCGGCCATCGCCAGTGCGGCCGCCTCGCTCGGCCTCGCCACGCGCGACCTGCCGAGCGGTGCCGGCCATGACGGCGTCTTCGTCGCGAAGACTGGTCCGATCGGCATGATCTTCGTGCCCTGCCTCGACGGGCGCAGCCATGCGCCGGAGGAATCGATCGAGCCGCAGCAGGCCGGCGACGGCGCCCGCGTGCTGGCCGAGACGGTTCGCCTGCTCGATGCGAGCCTGGGCTGATCACGATGGACTGGGCAGCGGCAGACCTTGCGGAACGCGATCTCTACAAGCTCCTCGTCAACACGGTGCTGCCGCGCCCGATCGCGCTCGTCACCACGGCGAATGCCGAAGGGCGGGCCAATGCCGCCCCGTTCAGCTTCTTCAACGTCTTCAGCCATGCGCCGCCACTAGTCGTGCTCGGCATCGAGGGGCGCTCCGGCGAGGCGCCGCTGAAGGATACGATGCGCAACATCCGCGCCACCGGCTGCTTCGTCGTCAATCTCGTCGACCGGGCCCTGGTCGAGGCGATGCAGGTCTGCGCCATCGACTTTCCGGGCGATGTCGACGAGATCGCGACGGCCGGACTTACGACCGCGCCCGGCGTCTCGATCGCAGCGCCGCGCCTTGCCGCGTCCCCCGTCCAGCTCGAATGCCGCGAGACCGTCTCGCTCTCGCTCGGCACCCGGCATCGCAATCTGGTCGTCGGCGAGATCAGCCATATCCACATCCGCGACGGCATCGTCGACGAGCGCCTGCATGTCGATATCGACAAGCTGGACCTTGTCGGCCGGCTGCACGGCGCCGACTGGTATGTCACGCTGCGTGACCGCTTCCAGGCGCCGCGCCAGACGCTCGATGGCTGGCGCGGACGCGTGCGAACCACCCCCTGAAGGAGAGGCGTCGTGAGCGGCACGATCTACGTCATCAATCCCAACTCGACCGAGCGCGTGACGAGGGAGATCGCCGCCGCCGTCGCGCCGCTGCGCCTGGCCGGCGGCCCGGCGCTCGACTGCCTGACGCTCGCCGAGGGGCCACCCGGCATCCAGTCGCAGCGTGACGTCGACGGGCTGATCCCGGCCCTGCTGAAGCGCGCCGCCGGGCTGGAGAACGAGTCGGCCGCCTTCGTCATCGCCTGCTTCTCCGACCCCGGCATGCATGCGCTGCGCGAGCAGAGCACGCGGCCGGTGCTCGGCATCGCTGAAAGCGGCGTGCTGACGGCACTGACGCTGGGCCAGCGCTTCGGCATCGTCGCGATGCTGCAGAACTCGATCCCGCGCCATCTTCGTTATCTCGGCGCCATGGGGGTGATGAGCCGTTTCGCCGGCGACCTGCCGGTCAACCTCACCATCGCGGAAATGGCCGACGATGAACTCACGCTCGGCCGCATGATCGCGGTCGGTCGAACTTTGCACGATACGCACCATGCCGATGTGCTGGTCATGGGCTGCGCCGGCATGGCGCGCTTCCGCGAACCGCTGGAGCGGGAGCTCGGGATTCCCGTCGTCGAGCCGACGCAGGCAGCGGTGACGATGGCGATCGGGCGCGTGCAGCTGGGTTGGGGCGGCCGGCCTCTCGGCGGAGGCTGAAGCATGGACAATCTCGTCGTGGAACTCGCCGGGCTTCTCGGCGAGGCGCATGTCCTCGTCTCGGCACAGGACCAGGCTCCCTTCCTGAGCGATTGGCTCGGCAAGTATCGCGGCGCCGCGCGAGCCGTCGTCAGACCGGGTTCGACCGAGGAGGTCGCGGCGGTGATGCGGCTCTGCGCGCGGCATGGCGTTCCGGTCGTGCCGCAGGGCGGCAACACCAGCATGTCCGGCGGCGCGACGCCTGATAGCTCCGGCCGTGCGATCGTGCTGTCGCTGACGCGGATGAACCGCATCCGCGCGCTCGACGCGATCGGCAACACCATCACCGTCGACGCCGGCGCAGTTCTCGCGAAAGTCCAGCAGGCGGCGCAGGAAGCCCGGCGCTTCTTCCCGCTCAGCCTCGGCGCCGAAGGCAGCTGCACCATTGGCGGCAACCTTGCCGCCAATGCCGGCGGCGTTGCCGTGCTGCGCTACGGCACGATGCGCGAACTCACCCTCGGCCTCGAGGTTGTGCTGGCGGACGGACGGGTCTGGGACGGGCTGACGGCGCTGCGGAAGGACAATACCGGCTATGCCCTGCGCGACCTCTTCATCGGCTCGGAAGGCACGCTCGGCGTCATCACCGGCGCCGTTCTCAAGCTCTTCGCCCAGCCGCATGCCCGCGCCACCGCCTTCGCTGCCGTTCCGGACGTGGCCGCGGCGCTGTCCTTGCTGGCGGTGGTCCGCGATCGTTGCGGCGACCGGCTGACCGCATTCGAGTTCATGACCGGCGATTGCCTGGCGCTGATCCTGCGGCATGTTGGCGAGGCTCGCCTGCCGCTTGGGGAGATGCCACCTGCTGCCGTGCTGATTGAGCTCTCCGATCAGGATGACGAGCCCGGCTTGCGCGACCGCCTCGAAGCAACCCTGCTGGGCAGCGTCGAAACCGGCCTTATCCTCGATGCCGCCATCGCGCAGGACGGCGCCCAGGCCAAGGCCTTCTGGCGCATCCGCGAAGGCGTGTCCGAGGCGCTGGTACGCGAAGGCAAGGCTGCCAAGCACGACGTCTCGATGCCGGTCTCGGCCATGGCCGATTTCGTCGCTGCCGCGGACGCTGCCGTCCGCGCCGCCGCGCCTGGCGTTCGGCCGATCGTCTTCGGCCATCTCGGCGATGGCAATCTCCACTACAACGTGCTGCCGGCGCAGGGCCAGGATCCGGCCGCCTTCGCGGCTCTCGCCCCGGCGCTCACCCGCCTCGTCCATGACGAGATCGGCCGGCGGCGCGGCTCGATCAGCGCCGAGCACGGTATCGGCCAGCTCCGCGTCGCCGAGATGCCGCTGCGCAAGGCGCCGCTCGATCTCGAACTGATGCGCTCGCTCAAGGACCTGCTCGATCCGGCGGGCCTGCTCAACCCGGGCAAGCTTCTGCCCGGCAAGCGTCTACCCGCTTCCGCCACCAACTGAGGACGATCATGGCTCTGCTCGATGAAACCGCTGGGGGTGTCTACGTCATCGCGGTGACGCCCTTCACCGAGGCTGGTGCGCTCGATCTGGAGAGCACCGACCGCATGGTCGATTTCTATCTGGAGAAGGGCGCGACCGGTCTCACCGTGCTCGGCATGATGGGCGAGGCGCCCAAGCTGACGGCGGAGGAGTCCCACATCTTCGTGCGCCGCGTGCTGGCACGGGTGCAGGGCCGCGTGCCTGTCGTCGCCGGCGTCTCCGCCTCCGGGTTCGCCGCGATGCGCGAGCTCAGCGAAAGCGTGATGGGCGATGGCGCCGCCGGTGTCATGGTCGCACCGCCGTCGAATCTGCGGACCGACGACCAGATTGTCTCCTACTACGCCTTGGTCGCCGAGACGCTGGGATCGAAGGTGCCTTTCGTCCTGCAGGACTTCCCGCTGGTCACGCAGGTGCAGATGACCCCGGCGGTGATCCTGAAGATTGCCGCTGCTCATCTCAGCTGCGTCATGCTCAAGCACGAGGACTGGCCGGGTCTTGCCAAGATCTCGGCCCTGCGCTCAGCCAGCGATCGGGGTAGCCGCCGGATCTCGATCCTCGTCGGCAATGGCGGCATCTTCCTGCCTGAGGAGCTGTCGCGCGGCGCCGATGGCGCCATGACCGGCTTCGCCTATCCCGAGATGATGGTCGATGTCTGGAAGGCGCATGCGAGCGGCGATGTCGAGCGGGCGCATGACCTCTTCGACGCCTATCTGCCGCTTGCCCGCTACGAGCAGCAGCCGGGCCACGGCCTCGCGATCCGCAAGCACATCCTGGCCAAACGGGGCGCGATTGCGTCCGGCACCCTGCGCAAGCCCGGCGGAACCTTGTCCAGGGCCGACATCGCCGATATCGAACGGCTCATCGCGCGGCAGGAACGGCGCCTGAAGGAGATCGGCTGATGGATCTGGGACTTGTTGGAAGGCGCGCGCTCGTCCTCGGCGCAAGCCGCGGCCTCGGCGCCACGATCGCACGGACACTCGCCGCCGAGGGCGCGACCGTCATCGCCGCGGCCCGCGGCACCGATCTGACGGACAGCTGGATCGCTGCGCTGCCGGCGGATCAGCGCGGTCGCGTCAGCGCTGCGAAGCTCGACTTGGCTGATCTCAGCTCGGTCGACGCGCTTGCCGAGCGCCTCATTGCGGAGGGCGGCGTCGACATCCTGATCGGCAATTCCGGCGGCCCGCCGCCGGGCGAGGCCCGCGATGCCAAGCGCGCCGACTGGCTCGTCCATTTCGAAGGCATGGCAGCCAATCTCTTCCATTTGGCGCAGCGCCTCCTGCCCGGCATGACGGAGCGCGGCTGGGGGCGGATCGTCACCATCGCCTCGTCCGGCGTCGAGCAGCCGATCCCGCGCCTGGCGCTCTCGAACGGCATCCGGGCCGCGGTCGTCGGCTGGTCGAAGACGCTGGCGTCCGAGGTCGCGGGTAGCGGGGTCACCGTCAACATCGTCCTGCCGGGCCGCATCCATACCGAGCGCGTCGACCAGCTCGACGATGCCGCTGCGGCCCGTACTGGCGGCACGCGGGACGCCGTCGCGCAGGCTTCGATGGCGGCGATCCCCGCCGGCCGTTACGGCAAGCCGCAGGAGTTCGCCGATGTCGTCGCCTTCCTCGCCAGTGAGCGGGCGAGCTATGTGACAGGCGCCAAGATCCGCATCGATGGGGGCATGATCAGGGGCATCTGAGGTCGGAATCCGGATCGCTACCGTCTGCCTTTCGGTTGATGGACGCCTGCGGCGTGCATCTGGGATGAAGTGGGCAGCGCAGGCTGACGCCGAGCCGGAGCCACAAAGGCACACCAACTCCCCGAGCACACGCAAAGCATCGCGAAGCGTGTGCCGGCTTACATCGAAGCGCGCGCATAGTGCGCTTTCGCTCGGCCGCATCGAGCTGGCGGCGAACATCCTGGCCTCGATCTCTGCCTGCAGAGTCTGAGCGATCCGCCGACAGAGCAGCGGGCGGGCGGAATCGAAAGCCGCACAGTCCTCCTTCGACCGCACTCTCGCCAACCCGTCCATGCCGTCCCGACTCATCGTTCGCCCCGGCGGGTGAGGACGCGCCCTCATGGAAGCTCTTCAAGGCGATGCTCGGCCCGGAAACACGCCGGAAATCCGCACGCATTGCGCCTGGCGACGCATCGCGGGCGCCGCAGGTCGTGAGGTCATGACGAATTTCCATGGCAGCGGATTGTAATCATCATACATGATGTATATGAATTGCGTCGGTCAATGCTGCCCACTCGAATGGGCGCTGCCTGGGAGGACGCAATGATGAAATCTTGGATGGCTGCCGCCTGTGCGGCCGCCTTGGCTTTGCTGGTCGGGCTGGCACCGGATGTGGCTTTGGCGCAGACGGTGACGCTGAAGTTCGGCACCGTGATTCCCCCAGGCGACAATCCCGAGCTGAATGCGATCGCCGCCTTCAAGCGGCAGGTCGAAGCGCAGACCAAAGGCGCTGTGAAGGTCGAGATTTTCCCCGGCGGCCAATTGGGCGGGGGCGGCCGCGCCGCGATCGAAGCGGTGCAACAAGGTGTCGCGGATCTTTATCTGTCCAGCGACGCTGACTTTGCCGGCTTCCACGCTCAGGTGCAGCTGCTCTCGGCGCCTTATCTTTTCGACGACGCGAATGCGGCGTGGTCATTCTTTGCGAGCCCGTTCGCAGCCAGGCTCGGCGAGGAAATCCGCGAGCGGACGGGCGTCCGCACCCTGACCATGGCGGAACTCGGCTTTCGCTCGTTCACCAGCAGCAAGCGACTGTTCGTGAAGCCGGCGGACGCCAAGGGGTTGCGCATCCGCGTGCAGGAAAGCCAGATCTACCTGCGCATGATCGAAGCGCTGGGCGCTTCGCCGACGCCAATTCCGTCGACCGAGCTGCTGATGGCTCTGAAGCAGGGCGTGGTCGACGGCGCCGAGAATGCGCTGTCGGTGATCCATGATTTCGGCATGGCCGACGTCCAGAAATACGTCACCATCAACGAGCATGTGATGGGCGTTCTGTTCATCATCATGAACGACGAAACCTATGCGAAGCTGGCCGCCGACCAGCGCAAGGCGGTCGATGAGGCAGCCGCCGAACTCGGCAAGGTGGTGCGCGAGCAGAAGGCGGCCCGCAAGGCGGATTACATCCAGAAGATTCGCGCCAAGGGCGTTGAGGTGCATGAGAGCACCCCTGCCGAAAAGGCGGCCTTCAAGGCGGTGATGCAGAAGCCTGTGCTCGACTATCTACTCGGGAGATTCGGGCGAGCACGCGTCGAAGAATTGCTGGCGGCGGCCAACGGCAAATCCTGACCATGCTGCGCAAGATCGTCCACGGCACGGTACGCGTGAGCGAATGGTTTGCCGCACTCGGAGTGCTGGTCTGCGTCGGCTTGAACCTGGCGCAGGTCGCCTGCCGCTACTTCTTCTATGCGCCGCTGCCCTGGTCGGAAGAGGTGATGCGTTACGCCATGGTCTGGGTCGCCATGCTCGGTGCCGCCGCGGCTCTCGGCCGTGCGGAACTGCCAGCTGTCAACCTCATGGCGGACTCCGCGAATGTCGGGCTGAAGCGCGCCGCCGGCATCGTTGCTGCTCTCGCGGTTTGCGCATTCTGCCTGACGCTGATCATCGCGGGCTGGCCAACACTGCAGCGCGCCTTTCGAGCCGTTTCGCCGGCGGCCGAGATCCCGCTGCACTATCCCTATCTTGCCGTATTCATCGGCTCGGGCCTGATGGCCTTGCTGGCGGTTGCGCTGATGTTCCTGAAGGAGCCGGTCGGCGGGGGTGGCAGCGATGCTTAGCGCTCTCGTCATCTTCGCGCTGACGCTGATCTCGGGCGCGCCGATCGCCATTGCGCTCGGGCTCGCCGGACTTGCCGGCAGAGTCGAGCTCGGCATTCCCCTGCGCAGCCTTTCGGGCGCGATGTTTGCCGGGATGGACAGCTTCATCCTTCTGGCGGCACCGTTCTATCTGCTGGCCGGCGACCTGATGCACAAGGCCGGCGTCACCGGGCGCCTGATCGACCTGGCCTCGATCGTGACGCGCGCCGTGCGGGGCGGCACCGCCTACGCCGTCGTTCTGGGCGCCCTGCTGTTCTCCGGCATTTCCGGTGCGGCGGTGGCTGACGCCGCCGTGCTCGGACAGTTGTTCGGCAGGCGTATGCCGGCTGAAGGATACGGGCGCGAATACACGGCAGCTCTGATCGCCTCCGCCTCGCTGCTCGGGCCGATCATCCCGCCGTCGATCATCATGGTGATCTACGGGTTGATGGCCAATGTGCCGGTGATCGACCTGTTCCTCGGCGGCGTCCTGCCGGGCATCGTGCTGGCGCTTGCGCTGTGTTTCGTCATCGGGCTTCATTCCGTGCGCGGCGCCGGCCTTCCACGCCCGCAGAGCACCGCCCACGGGCGCTCCATCGGCCAGACACTGCTGGATACGCTGCTCGTGCTGCTTTTGCCGATCGCGCTGTTCCGCGGCGCAATCGCCGGCGTGTTCACGGTGACCGAAGCCGGCGGCGTCGCCGTGGCTTATGCCTTGCTACTCGGCTTCGTGATCTACCGGACGCTCGATCTCAAGGAATTCTACGCGTCCTTGGTTACGACGGCGCGGCTGTCGGCCTCCATCTACATCATCCTCGGCGCCTCGAATATTCTCGCGCAGGTCATGGCGATCGGCGGTCTTGCCGGCTTCATTGCCGACGTCGTGGCTCTGTTTATCGGCAGCTCGCTGTTGTTCCTGTTCGTGGCGGTGGTTCTGCTCCTGGTGGTCGGCCTCGCGCTCGAACCGGGTCCGGCGATCGTGCTCCTGGTGCCGATCTTCCAGCCGATCGTCACCCAGCTCGGCATCGATCCACTCCACTTCGGCATCGTCATGATCTTCGCCTTGACGGTCGGACTGGTGACGCCGCCGGTGGGGCTGTGCGTGTTCGTGGTGGCGCAGTTGCTGCAGGTACCTTCCGGACGCGTCATCGCCAGCATGACGCCGTTCTTCCTGGCCGTACTCGTCGCCCTCGCCGTCGTCATGCTGGTGCCAGGGCTGTCGACCTGGCTGCCGATAGCCCTGAAATGACGAGGACCTGCCGGTGAGACAAGGCAACATGCATTCGTTCGCGGTCGACCGCATCGCCGAGTGGATCGTCAGCGAGCGCTTCCCGGTCGGGGCGGCGCTGCCGATCGAGCAGAAGCTGTGTGAGGAACTGGGCGTCAGCCGCACCATCGTACGCGAGGCGGTCAAGACGCTGGCCGCCAAGGGCATGGTCGAGGTCGCCCCCAAGCTCGGCAGTCGCGTGCTGCCGGAAAACCTGTGGAACATGTTCGACCCGCAGGTCCTGGGCTGGCGGCTCAGTTTCCGCGAGGCCGGGGTCGTCGCCGAAGACCTGACGGAATTGCGGCTGTTGTTCGAGCCCGCCGCCGCCCGCTTCACCGCAACCAGGGCAAGCTACAGCGAGAAGCGGGCCATTCGTCACGCCTACGAGCAGATGGCCGAGGCCGAAGGGCGCTCTCAGGCCTTTTCCAAGGCGGATATCGCGTTTCACACGCTGATCCTCGACGCGTGCCACAATTCGTTCCTGCGCAGATTGGCGCCGCTGGTGGAGATCCTCATCCAGACGACGCTCGACCTCTATGCCGAGGGTGGGTGGGATTCCGAGCACATCGAGAGCGCTTCGCTGCCGCTGCACGCCGCGCTGGCAGAGGCGATTTCCGAAGGAAATGCCGACGCAGCTGAGCGCGCGGCGTGCGCGATCATCAAAACCGCTCAGGACGACATGCGCCGCGCCGTGACCCGGCTCGCGACGAAAGGCACGGCTACGTCCTGACGGGCACGCGCCGGCAAAAAGAAGGGATATTCCATTGAAGATCGACGCCATCGAGACGCTGCGGCTCGAAGAGTTCCCGAACCTGCTTTGGGTTCAGGTCAAGACCGACGACTCCATCATCGGGCTCGGCGAAACCTTCTTCGGCGCGCGTGCGGTCGAGAGCTACATTCACGAGACGGTGGCGCCTTATCTGCTCGGGAAAGACCCTTTGCAGATTGACCGGCACAGCCGCTTCCTGCTGAATTCCTTCGTTGGATTTTCGGGGACCGGCGTCGAGATGCGCGGCACCTCGGCGATCGATATCGCGTTGTGGGATATTTTCGGAAAGGCCACCGGCCAGCCCATCCACCAGCTACTCGGCGGACTCTCGCGAGACAGCGTGCGCATCTACAACACCTGCGCCGGCTACAAATATGTGCGCGGCTCGCGCATCAGCCAGAGCACGGCGAATTGGGGCCTCGCCAATGCCGCGCAGGAAGGCCCGTATGAAGATCTGGACGCCTTCCTCAACAACGCCGACGAACTGGCCCACAGCCTGCTGGAGCAGGACATAACGGCGATGAAGATCTGGCCGTTCGACATTCCGGCCGAGAAGACCGGCGGCCTCTATATATCGTCAGCCGACATGAAGAAGGCGCTCGAGCCGTTCGAAAAGATCCGCCGCGCGGTCGGCGACAAGATCGACATCATGGCCGAGTTCCATGCGCTGTGGAACGTGCCGACCGCCTTGCAGATCGCCCACGCCATTGCCGACTACAAGCCGTTCTGGCTGGAAGATCTGATCAAGCTGAACAATCCTGCGGGGTTGGCGGAAATCCGTTCCAAGGTCAGGAGTCCAGTCTGCGCCTCCGAGACACTCGCCACGCGGCCGATCTTCCGCGACCTGATGGAGCGCCGCGCCACGGATATCGTGATGCTCGACCTGTCCTGGGTCGGCGGCATCAGCGAGGCAAAGAAGATCGCGACCATGGCTGAAGCCTTCGATCTGCCGATCGCACCACATGATTGCGTTGGCCCGGTGACGCTCATCGCGTCGATCCATCTGGCGCTGAACGCGCCGAATGCACTCGTGCAGGAGACTGTGCGGGCCTTCTATACCGGCTGGTACAAGGAGATCCTGAACACGATGCCGGTGTTCGAAAAGGGCTACGCGCTGCCAATGCAGGGCCCGGGCCTCGGCACCGCATTGATCGAAGACCGCTTCAAGGCGGCGGATGCGGTTCGGGTCGTCAGTCGTCGGCCGTAAGCGCGGGCCATTGGCCGCGCCCACACTTCGGGCGCGGCCGTAGGGACGCCGCGGCATCTCGGCACCGATCGCTGCCGGAGGCCGATGACGTCCTCCGCCCTGGCTCGCTCCGACGACATTGCCCGCGCTCAAGCTGCGGAGGACGCAGCCTGACATAGGCTGGAAGGCGAGCAGCCGCGCAGGGCAGGGACGCCTTCATCCTGTCGTCGCGAGTGCTCGCGCGCCCTTGACTCTATCTATATGTTCAAACATTCTAACATATAATCAAAGATAGAATGTTGGGGGACGACATGGCGACGACGAGGCGGGAGTTTCTGGTGGCTGCGGCGGCGAGCGGCCTTATGGCGCAGCCGGGATGGGCGGCGGCACCCGGCATTACGATCGTGATCAATCAGTCACCCTGGCTCGGTGGCTTTGCCAAGCTCGTCGAGCTCTACACCAAGGAGACCGGTAATCCGGTCAAGCTGGACGTCAATCCTTTCGCAGGCGCGGCCGAGAAGGCCCGGAATTCCGTGCGCTCGAGCGAGGGGCTCTACGACCTCATCCCGATCAACTCGGCCTATCTCGCCGAGTTTTACTATGGCGGCTTCCTGACGCCGCTGAACGAGATCGACCCGGCCTTCAAGCTCGATCCGGAGATGATCTCTTATGACGACACCTCATGGTGGGACGCCGCCCGCAAGGCCAACACCTCTGCGACCGGGCGCCTCTATGGTGTGCCCGTCAACGGCAATGTGCCGGTCCTCTATTATCGCCGGGATCTGTACGATCAGCATGGCTTGAAGGTCCCCAAGACCTGGGAGCAGTTGCTCGCCAATGCCCGGGTCTTGCACGATTCGCCGCGCGTCTACGGGATGGTCCTGCGTGCCGCCCGCAGCGCGTCCGACATCTCCTATGACTGGATGCCCTATCTCCATTCCTTCGGCGGAGCGATCTTCCGCGACGAGAAGGGCGGCGATTTCACCGTCACCCTGAACGATGCGGCGGCCAAGGCCGCACTCGACCAGTATCTTGCGATCGCCAAGGCCGTCTCGCCGCCCAATCCGGGCAGTTTCACGCAGACGGCCGTGGTCCAGCAGCTTCTGACCGGCAAGGCGGCCCACGCTATAAACGTGATTGCGGCCTGGTCGCAGGTCGACGATCCCGCGCGCTCGGCGGTCGTCGGGAAGATCGACGTCGCCGTCGCCCCGCACGGCCCGGGTGGCAAGCCGGCTCCGACACTCGGTCACTTCATCGGCGCGATTCCCCGGAACGTCCCGCCGGAACGCAAGAAGGCCGCTCTCGCCTTCCTGGCCTGGTTTCAGACGCGGGAAGCCCAGACCCGCTATGCCGAATTCGGGTCCCCGCCCGTGCGTCGCGATGTGCTCGCCGGGCCGCTCAGCAACGAACCCCGCTTCCGCTTCATGAAGGCGCTTCTCGACAGCGCGCCTCATGCCCGGATGATGCACACCATTCCGGAAGGTGCGCAGATCAACGCGGTCCTTGAGTTGCGCCTGAATCAGGCGGTGATCGGGGGAGATCGCGGCGACCGAAGCCCTCAACCTGGCGGCGCGCGAAATCCACGAGATCACGGCCAAGGGCGGCTACCGCACCGGCATGCTGGCGCCGCTCTAAGGCCTTGGAGATGCGAGCGCGCAATATGCCTTCGTCGGACGCTGCCGTTGTCGCCATGGCCCGCGCATCCTGGTCGGACACGGGCTGGTCGGACCGGACATGGCGGCTGGCCTTGCTGGCGCCGCTCCTCTTCGTCCTGGCAGCGCTGACATTGCTGCCGATCGCCGAGCTCGTCGTGATGAGCCTGCACCAGATTTCCTGGAGCGAGGGCCGCTCCCGCTGGGACTGGGCTGGCCTGCGCAACTATGCGGACCTCTGGCGGGATGCCCTGTTCCACAAGGGGCTCGTCAACACCACGATCTTCGCGCTCGTCGCCGTGAGCCTGCAGATGACGATCGGCCTCGGCCTGGCCCTTCTGACCAGTCGCGTCGCGCGCGGCCGGGGCTTCTACCGGGGCGTCCTGCTCCTGCCGATCCTTGTGCCCGGCATTGTCGTCGGCGCGATCTGGAAACTGCTCTACAGCCCGGATTTCGGCGCCATCAACCAGATCGTCGGTCTCGTCGGCATCGAACCGCGCGACTGGCTGGGTGAAGGCGCGCTCGCATTGCCGGCTATCATCGCGGTCAATGTCTGGCACTGGACGCCGTTCTGCTTCCTGCTCCTTTTCGCCGGGATCGAGAACCTGCCTCGCGACGTCTACGAGGCCGCTGAGATCGATGGCGCGTCCGGCTGGCAACGCTTTCGCTACGTGACCTTGCCCCTGCTGATGCCCACCATCGCGGTCACCCTCGCATTTCGCCTCATCACGGCCTTCAAGGTCTTCGACGAGGTCTATCTGCTGACGGGCGGTGGCCCCGGCACGGCGACGGAGGTCGTCAGCTTCAGCATCTATCGACGCTTCTTCACCGAAGACCGGGCCGGCTATGGCTCGGCGCTGGCGATCGTGACCCTCTTCCTGCTCGCGCTGGCAGTCATCCTGGCGCAGGGCGCGGCGCGCCGCCGCCGGGAGGCCTGAGATGATCGTGCGCAGGCAACATATCGGCGACTGGGCCAGCGCCGTCTGGCCTCATCTCGTCCTCCTGCTCGCGGCAGCGCTGATGCTTGGGCCGTTCCTCTGGATCGCCGCCGCTGCCTTCCGAACCCAGATTTCGCTGATGATGGGCGAAGTCCTGTTCACCCCGACCTTGTCGAATCTGCACGAGCTGCTCTTTTCCAGCACGTCGAACTATGCGCGCAGCTTCGCCAACAGCCTGGTCGTGGCCACCCTGACGACGCTCCTCGTCCTGACCTCGGCTCTCGCCTCCGCCTATGCGCTCGTGCGGCTCGGAGCACCGCCCTTGCTGACCAGATTGATCCTGGTCTGGGCGCTCGTCTTCCAGATGATCCCCCGATCACGCTGGTCGGCGCCTGGTTCACGCTGTTTCGGACGCTCGGCCTCGACAACACCTATACCGGGCTTGTTCTTGCCCATGTCGCGCTCAACCTGCCGCTCGCGCTCTGGATTCTCATTGGCTATGTCCGCGATCTGCCGATCGAGCTCGACGAGGCCGCCCGGATCGACGGTGCCTCGGTGCCCGTCATCCTCGTCCGTATCGTCCTGCCGCTGGTACGGCCAGGGTTGCTGGCCGCGGGCGTGCTTGTCTTCATTTTCAGCTGGAACGAGTTCCCGGTCGCTCTCAACCTGACGTCCGAGCGGACGGCCACCGTGCCCGTTTCGATTGCGAGTTTCGCGCAGGAATACGTCATCCAGCATACCGGGATGGCGGCAGCCTCACTGCTCTCGATCGTGCCGGCGCTTGCCTTCCTGATCCTGGCTCAGCGGACAATCATCAGGGGCCTCACCGCAGGCGCCGTGAAATAGCAGATTGACAAAGTCTAAATGTTCATACATTTGGACTGATATAGAGGGAGGTCGTGATGCCCCGACGTAGTACCCAGCCATCGAAGCCGACAGCGGCGCCGGCAGAGCCGGCGGCGGGGCAGGGAGAAAGCGTCATCACGCTGCGTCCCTTCGAGCAGGGCCCGTTCCTGCCGCTGCATTTCCAGGTCCGCAACGATCTGTCCCTTCAGCTTCGCTCAGGGCGCTTCGGCGCCGGCGCCGCCTTGCCCAGCGAAGGCGATCTCTGCCAACATTACGGCGTCAGCCGGGGCACCATGCGGCACGCGCTGCTCGAACTGGCGCGCGAAGGCATCATCGAACGCTTCGCAGGCCGAGGCTCGTTCCTGCGCCAGCCGAAGTTCGAAGGCCATATCGCGGCCTCCTATCGTCAATTCAGGCTGGAAGGCCCGCCCATCGATCCCGGCGGCCGCATCCTGTCGCTGTCGCGCCATCGTGCGACGGCCGAGATCGCCGACCGCCTTGGCCTGAAGCAATCGGCTTATGTCTGGTCCCTTGATCGCGTGCGCTTCGTCGGCGCGTCGCCTGTGGCCATCCAGATGAGCGCCATTCCGGCCGACCTCTGCCAGGAGCTGACCAAGGAAGAGCTGACCACCCGTCACCTCATCGATGTCCTGCGCGATCGCCACGGCATCGAGTTCACGCATGCCGACGAATATGTCGATCCGGGTATCGCAGACGCTTTCGTTGCCGGTCATCTCGAGGTCGCTCCGGGGACGCCGGTCTACGAGCTCGAGCGCAAGACCTATCTGGCCGATGGGCGGGTCGGCGAATACCGGCGGGCGGTGATGCGTGGCGATACGCATCGTTACAAGATCGAGCTGCGCTGATGACCGCCGAGGCCGCCATCGAGCAGGTGCGGATTGTTGTCGAGAGTGATCTACCCGACGTCGTCGCGGCGGATTCGCTGATCCGCTGGAGCTTGACCCTGAAGCCGGCCGCTCCCTTCCCGCCGGGAGCGGCGATCGGCCTGGCGCGCCATTGGCCCAGCGATTGGGGCAGCCCGCAATTCGACCGGCCGGATGCGGCGGACTATGTCACGATCGTCGCGGCGGAAGGCTGTCCGACGAAGGTCGAGGTGCGTCGCCAATCGTCGTGGCATCCCTTCGACCATGCCCTTCTCATCGAGCTTCCAGACGGTTTGACGTCGGATCTCACGGTGACATTCGGCGCCGGCGACAGCCCCGGGCACCGCGTGCAGACCTTCGTCGAAGATGCCTCACCCTTGAGCCTGCGCCTGCGGTCAAGGCCGGACGGCGCCTGGCACGAGATCGAGCGGCTGCGGACACGGGTGATAGGCGGCCCGATCGCCGGGCTGGCGGTGACGGCGCCAAGCGTCATCAGGCCGGGCGAGCGCTTCTCGCTTCATATCCTGGCGGAAGATTGCTGGGGCAACCCGGCTTCTGGCGTCGATCTCGACCTGCGCGTTCCGGAGCTCGGCTTGAGCGGCCGCCTGACCAGCGCCGGCGGCTCGATCACGCGCATCGAGGCGACGCTGCCGGCTCCTGGCGTGTACCGTCTCGCGGTCGAGGACGAGGCGGGTCGCTGGCGGGCGCTGAGCAATCCGATCCGCTGTGATGTCGCGCCGGCTCATCGCCTGTACTGGGGTGACATCCATGCCCAGTCCGCGATCGGTTGCGGGGCTCAGTCGATCGCGGGCTATTTCCGCTTCGGACGGGATGTCGCCGCGCTGGATTTCGCCAGTCATCAGGGCAATTGCTTCCTCGTCTCAAATCCCGAATGGACCGAGAGCTGCGAGGTCACGCGTCAATTCAACGAGGATGGCCGCTTCGTTGCCCTGCTCGGCTACGAATGGTCCGGAACGACCACTGTCGGCGGCGATCACAACGTCTATTTCCCCGGCGACGACGGCGAGCTTCGCCGCTGCAGCCATCGGCATCTCCCGGATGTCTCGGATGTGGCGACCGACCTGCCGCATATCACCGATCTGCACGACCATGTACGCGGTCGCGATCTGCTGATGCAGGTCCACGTCGGGGGCCGCACCTCGAATCTCGACTGGCACGAACCTTCGACCGAGCGCCTGATCGAGGTTCATTCGACCCATGCCACCTCCGAATGGTTCCTGCACGATGCCCTCGCACGCGGCTGGAAGTTCGGCGTGACCGGCGGCAGCGACGGAATCGACGGACGGCCCGGGCGCAGCCGCCCCGGCCGGATGTCGGTGCGCAATCTGGGCGGCGGGCTCGCCGCGCTCGCTGCGCCCGATCTCAGCCGCGCCTCGGTCTGGTCGCACCTCGCCGCTCGGCGGACTTATGCGACGACCGGTCCGCGCATCCTGCTGGCGTTTTCCTGCGGACAGGCGGGCTTCGGCGATTCGCTGCGGACGAAAACGGCCCCGAGCTTCGAGCTCGATGTCGCCGGTACCGCTCCATTGCGCTCTGTGCAGATCTTTCGCGGCATCACGCCTGTCTTCCATGCTCCGATTCAGGCTAGGGACCCGCGCCCAAGCGATGTCCTGCGCGTGGCTTGGCGCGGCGCGTCCGGCTTCGGCAATTGGGAGCGCGCCAGGATGATCTGGGACGGTTCGCTCGCGATCCAGGGGGCAACGATCCGCGCGGTCAGGCCCTATGCGATGGACACGGCTGCCGAAGGCGTGACGGGCTGGTCCGCTCAAAACG
Organism: Bosea vestrisii; assembly: GCF_030144325.1. Taxonomy (NCBI): domain Bacteria; kingdom Pseudomonadati; phylum Pseudomonadota; class Alphaproteobacteria; order Hyphomicrobiales; family Alloboseaceae; genus Allobosea; species Allobosea vestrisii. Next base: position 4,108,906 of record NZ_CP126307.1, read on the forward strand.
TCAGCTGGACCTCGATCACGGCGGGGGATTGGGACGGGATCGAGCTCGAGCTTGAACGGACCGGCCCCGTGAACCTGCGGTTCGAATCCGGCCCGATGGCGCATACGTTTTCGGCGGCGGAAATCGAGGCTGGAGCCTCGCATCGCTTGCCCGACCCTAATCGCGAGCTGCGGGCCGAATGGCTGCCGCGCCTGCCGGCATCGGAAGACTGGAGCGGCGGCTGGACGGAAACCGAAAACCTGCCGGGAGAACAGGCTTACTGGCTGCGCGTCGAGCAGGATGACGGCGCTATGGCCTGGTCGAGCCCAATCTACGTGACGGTTTCGCTGTGACCGGCCCCTCGTCATCCAAGGCGATGATTGAGGTGCGCGGGGTCAGCCAGCGCTTTCCCGGCGATCAACCCGGCGCAGCGCCCGTCCTGGCGCATATCGACCTCGCCATCGGCGAGAACGAGTTCGTGGTCCTTGTCGGGCGCAGCGGCTGCGGAAAGACCACGCTTCTCAATATCATCGCCGGCCTGACCGCCGCCTCGGAAGGCGAAGTGCTCGTCGACGGCCAGCGGGTGACCGGGCCGGGCCACGGCAAGGGCATGGTCTTTCAGCAAAGCGCACTTTTCCCCTGGCTGACCGCAAAGGGAAACATCGCCTTTGCGGCCCGAAATCGCGGGCTGCGCGGCGCCGAAATCGACGCGCTGGCCGAGTCGCTGCTGGACCTCGTCGGCCTCGCGGGGCAGGGGGAGAAATACCCCTTCGAGATGTCCGGAGGCATGCAGCAGCGTGTCGCCATCGCGCGGGCGCTGGCGCTCGACCCTGCCGTGCTGCTCATGGACGAGCCCTTCGGCGCACTCGACGAGCTGACACGCGACGAGATGCAGGAAGAGCTTCTTCGGGTCTGGGCAGCGCGCCGCAAGACGGTGGTGTTCGTCACCCACTCGATCTCGGAGGCACTGGCGCTGGCCGACAGGATCATCGTCCTCGCGCCCCGACCGGGCCGCATCGTGCTCGACCGCCGCCTCGAGGCCAGGCGACCGCGCTCCCGCACCGACCTCGAGCTTCTGCGCCTTCACGAGGAGATCCGCGAAGCCCTGCGCGAGCAGGGCCGCCCCGCAGCGAGACAGGTCGCATGATATCCCGCGATCTCCCGCACCGGCTGCTCGACATGGCGCTACCGATTGCGGTGATCGCCATCTGGTTGCTGGCATGGGAAGCCGCGAGTCGCATGGAATTGCTCAATACTTTCCGGTTTCCGCCACCCTCCCGTGTTTGGGCAAGCGCCATCGACCTCGCGACCAACGGCTTTCCAATGGGCACGCGCCTGGGCAGCCATATCGCTGCCACCCTGCAGCGGGTCGTCTGCGGTTATCTCCTGGCTATCGCACTCGCCATTCCCCTGGGGTTGGCCATCGGGCGCAATTCCGTCGCCGACAAGATGACGGCGCCGATCATCGCGTTCTGCCGCTCGGTCGCAACCCTCAGCCTCCTGCCGCTGGCGCTGGTCTGGTTCCGGAACAGGCGAGGCCTCGAAGATATTCCTGATCGGCTATGGCTGCTTCTGGGTGATGTTGTCCGCCGCGGTCGCCGCCGCCAAACTGATCGATCCCCTGCTGATCCGCGCCGCCCGGACCCTCGATACGAGCCGCCGCGATCTCTTCCTGCGGGTCTCGCTCCCGGCAACGCTGCCCCGGCTGTTCTCAGGTGCGCGGATCGCGCTTGGGGTCGGCTTCATGGTGATCGTCGGTGCCGAGATGATCGGGACGACGACGGGGCTCGGCGCCCTGATCATGGAGGCGCGCACTTTCTACCGGAGCGACCTGACGGTGGTCGGGATGGCGCTGATCGGCCTGATCGGGTTCGGCCTGACGGCCGGGCTGGCCTGGCTCGAGACCAGGCTGATGCCCTGGCAGGAGCGGGAGGCATCCCGATGACGCGCTCGCCCGTTCTCGCCGGTGCGATCGGCACCGCCTTGCTCCTGCTCGCCTGGGAGCTCGCAGCCCGGTATCTCTGGCGTGACCCGGGGACATTGCCTTCGCCGAGCCAGGCACTGGTCGCGGCGACGAAGATGCTGAGCCTGCGGGAATTCGTCGAGCATCTCGCCATCAGTCTCTGGCGGATCCTGGCCGGGTTTGCCCTGGCGAGCCTTGTCGGCATCGCGCTCGGCGTCGCCTGCGGCCTGTCGCGCGGGTTCTCGGCTGCCATCCGGCCGGTCATGGACCTGTTGCGGCCGATCCCGCCTCTCGCCTGGATTCCGCTCGCCATCATCTGGTTCGGTCTGGGCGAAGGTTCGAAGATCTTCGTGATCTTCCTTGGTGCGGTCTTTCCGATCTTCACCGCCAGCTGGCGCGGCGTGACGCTGGCGCCGCCGCTTCTCGTCCGCGCCGCGCGGACCATGAATATCGGCCGCTTGCGGATGGTCGGCTCCGTCATCCTGCCGGCGGCGCTGCCGGACATCGCGTCGGGCCTGCGCATCGGCTTCGGCCTCAGCTTCGGTATCCTGGTGGCGGCCGAGCTGATCGCAGCCCGCAGCGGGCTCGGCTACCTCGTCATGCAAGGACGCGAGCTCGGCCAGCTTGGCATCACCGTTTTCGCCATCGGGGTCATCGGGCTCGTGAATCTGGTGGCGGATGCTGCCTTCGCTCTCGCCATTCGCAGAACGGTCGGACGCTGGAGCTCGATCTAACAAGCAAAAAAGGGGGATAAATCATGTTGAGACGGGATTTCATGACAGGAGCTGCCGCCGGTGCTGCAGGCGCGTTTTTCAGCCCGCTCGCCGCGCTGTCACAGCCCAAGCCACAACTCGGCAAGATCACGCTCGGCTTCGGCCTCGACCCGGTCTTTGCACCGCACATCGTCGCCACGGAGAAGGGCTGGTTCAAGGAAGCCGGGTTCACCGAGGTGGCCACGAAGTCCTTCTCGGGCGGCGCCTTGGCCGGTGAAGCGCTCCTCGCCGACGAGATCCAGCTTTGGACGCCAGGCAATCTGCCGCCGATCTCGATGGCCCATACCGGCGTTCCGATCGTCGTGATGGGAACGAACTGCATCGCAGCGGCAGCCGACAAGCTCGTCGCCCGCAAGGATGCGAACATCCGCAACCCGGAAGACCTCTACAAGATCAAGATCGGTCTTCTCGCCGGCTCCACTGCGAGCGCTGTGTTGCACAAGCTCGCCGGAACCTACCGCTTGGACGCCAGCCGGCTGCAGACCGTCAACATGCCGCCGCCGGAGCAACTTGCGGCCCTGAATGCCGGGCAGATCGGCGCGATGCTGTGCTGGCAACCCTGGGGCTATCGCGCTTTGCAGGGTGGCGTGGCAGAGCTCATCCACTCGGGCGTCTCCAGCGGCTTTGCGGCGAACAAGGGCGCCGAAGTTCAGATATCCGCGACCCGCTCGCTTTTCGTGACGAGTGCCGCCTTTGCCAGACGCAATCCAGCCGCGCTGTTTGCAATGATGGCGACACTGGTGCGCGCGCAGACCTACGTGGCAAATCCTGCAAACCGCGGCGAGGTCGTCGGGCTCGTTGCCCGCGAGACCAAGCAGGATGCCGCGCTGGTCGCGTCGATCTGGGACGAATACGTCTTCGATCCCATTTTCGACTTCTCTTATCTGTCCGACATGCGCGCGATGACCGACTACCTCGTCTCGTCGGGGCGTATCAAGGAGGCGAAGGACCCGCTCGACTATACCTATTCGGGGGCGGTCGCCGCTGTGAACGAGCAGCTGGTCAAGTTGCCGGGCCGTTGGAAGCCGTGATGCCCGGACCGCAAACCGGACTGGCCTTGATCGGAGCCGGCTTCATCGCCGAATACCATCTCGGCGGGTTGGCGGCCGTGCCGGAGGCCGCTGTAAAAGTCGTGGCCAGCCGCTCCATCGCAGGCGCGCAGCAGCTTGTCGAAAGCTTGCCGGGAGCCGTCGCGACGACCGATGTCGCGATAGCGATAGGCCGCGACGATGTCGATGCCGTTCTGGTGACGACCCCTGACGACACCCACGAGGCGATCGGCGCGCTCGCGCTGCAAGCTGGAAAGGCTGTGCTGCTCCAGAAGCCGATGGCAACATCGAGCGCAGCCTGCCGGCGTTTGATCGCTCTCGCCGACCAGACCGGCTGCGACCTGCAGGTCAGCTTCATGCATCGGCATTTCGAGGAGGTGGTTGCCGCACGCCGCCTCATTGCGGAAGGCGCCATCGGCACCATCACCAGCGTGCGTATGCGCAATGCCACGCCGGGCCCTGACTGGGGGAATGGTTTTTCCGGCGCGATCGGGTCGGCGGCGGCGCGATCCTGCAACTCGGCATCCACGGCATCGATCTCATCGAGCATCTGGTCGGGGAGGTCGCCGCCGTCAGCGCCCGGACCGCGACGCTGCTCAGCGAGCGCCGTCTTCGCGATGGCCGAATCGTGCCGGTCGAGAACCCCGACAGCGCCTGGTGCCTCTACGAACTCGCGAACGGTGTCATCGCGAGCCACGAGGTCTCGATGATTGAACAGGCCGGCTGCGATCGCTTCCGCATGGAAATCTATGGGACGAAGGGCACGATCTGGCTCCGCTCCGAGCGAGGCGCACTCGCCTTCGCCCGCAAAGGCCAGTCGGAATGGTCGGTCCCGAACCTGCCGACGCCGCCCTTCGGCCAGCGCCAGCATCGGGCATGGCTCGAAGGCGTGACCGGCCTCGCGCCGCGAGAGCAGACTGCCCGCGCCGGGCTGCGCGGCCTGCTCGTCGCCGAGGCGATCGAACAGTCGCAGGCTGCAGGCGGGCAACGCATCGCCGTCTCGTTAGAATGAGAGATGGCCGTGTCCCGTCCCCACAAGATCGCCATCCTCAGCTTCGCCCATTACCACGCGAACTTCTGGGCCGAGCAGTTCGCTCGTGAGCCCGACATTGCGCTCGCTTGCATTTGGGACGACGACCCTGAACGCGGCCGCGAAGCCGCCGGCCGCTTTGCGACCCGCTATGAGCCGGATCTCGATGCGGCGCTTGCATCCTGCGAGGCGGTGGCGATCTGCTCGGAGACCAGCCGGCACGCCGAGCTCGCCATCCGGGCCGCAAGGGCCGACCGCGCCATCCTGTGCGAGAAGCCGCTGGCGACCAATCTGGCGGATGCCGACGCAATTCTGGCAGCGCTCCGCGAGACCGGGACGCTCTTCATGCAGAGCTTCCCGAAGCGCCTCGATCCGGCCTCCCAGGCGCTGCGCGAGGCCGTCGCGAGCGGGCAACTCGGGCGCATCCATCTCGTACGCATCCGGCACGGTCATCATTACGGGCTCGACGAAGCGTTTCGGCGAAACTGGTATGCCGACCCGGTGCTGGGCGGAGGCGGGGCGCTCATCGACGAGGGCGTACACGGCGCCGATCTGCTGTGCTGGCTGTTCGGTCTGCCTGAGAGCGTCGTCGCGACCACGTCCTCGGTGCTCCCCGGCCTCGCCGTCGAGGACGGAGCCACCGCGCTCTTCACCTATGCCGACGGCATGACGGCCGAGCTCACGGCCAGCATTGCCTTCGTCGCCGCAGACACCTCGATCGAGATCTACGGCACAGGCGGGACGATGCTGCTCTCGGCCGTCGATCTCGCCTCGCGCGACATCACGCACGGTGGCTTCCTGCGCAGTTTCATCGCGGGCGAGGAGCGGCAGTGGCAGGTCCATAATCTCGTGCCCCGCTTCAAGCAGGGCGAGTTCCATCACCAGAACGCCGCGGCCTTCGCCCGCTGCCTGCGCGAGGGCATAGCGCCACCGGCCACCGCCGAGGACGGGCGCCGCGCGCTACGCCTCATCATCAGCGCTTACGAGGCGGCGCGCACCGGCCGGCGCCAGCTCATCGCAGATCACGAGAAGGATTGAGAATGGGCCAAACCATCGACATCGTCATGATCGGCTGCGGGAATTTTTCCCGGCGCTACCATGTCCCGGCGATCGAGGCGGATGCCGATGCCGCGATCGTCGCGATCTACGATCCCGTCCCCAGCGACGGCACTCGCCAGCTTGCACTGGCGCAGGGGGCCGTCCTGGTCGCCGATCTCGATGACCTGCCGGCGACGTCGCGGCCGACCGTCGCCATCGTGACGACGCCGCACACGCTGCATTTCGAGCATGTCCGCTTCGCGCTGGCGCGTGGCTGGCACGTGCTCTGCGACAAGCCGTTCGTCATGCAGCTTGCGGAGGCCAAATCACTGGCCGCCGAGGCGAAAGAGCGGCAACTCATCAATGCGGTCGCCTTCAATCGCCGCTTCGACCGCGGCTGCTTGCGCGCGCGGGCCGCCCTCGCCGCCGGCGAGATCGGCCAGCTCCGCTTTATCCAGACCATCCAGCTCGGCTATGAGCGGGCAGGCTGGTTCCTCGATCCGGCGCTCGGAGGCGGTGGTCCCTATACCGGCCGTGCCAGCCATATGGCGGATTTGCTGCCATGGCTCGTCGGACACACACCCGATCGTATCCGCAGCCGCTTGCGTGGCGATGGCGGCCCTCGCTCCGACCAGGGTGGCTTCATCGAATTGCGCTTCGGCGAACTCGAGGCGCAGCTCACCTGCATCGAGGAGGGCTGGCACATGTGGGACGAGGTTCGCCTCTTTGGTGACGACGGGCTGATCGAATTGCGCCGGCCACTCACCATCCCCTTGGGCTGGGAGTTCCGGATGACGCGTGAGCGCGGGCGCGCCTATGAACAGCTCGACGCAGACCAGGCGGTCGGCGCTGCCCTGGTCGACTTCCTGCGCGCCGTGCGCGGGGGCGGCCGGCCCGAGTGCAGCTTCGCCGACGCCGCGCTGTCGGTCGAGATCGTCGAAGCCGCCTTCGCGTCCGCGCGAAGTGGCGAAGCCTGGCGGGAGTTGGGTCAATGAGCGATCGAATTGCGATGGAGGTTCTGGAGATCGCGACGCCGGACGGCGCGATGGAAACCCGTATGTTCAAGCCGTCGGGCTCTGCTCGGCGCGGCGGCGTCATCCTCTATATGGACGCCTTTGGCCTGCGCCCGGAATTGGACGACATGTGCCGGCGCTATGCCGAGCAGGGCTATGTCGGCTTCCTTCCCGACCTGTTCCATCGCATAGGGTCACCCCGCTTTGCGCCGCCGCGGACAGCGGAGGAGCCGCTCGATCCGGGCATGCATGCGGCCAACGATGCGACCAGTATCGAAGGCTCCCTGGTCGACACGGCCGCCGTTCTGCAATTTGCGGAAAGGCAGACGGAGCTCGCCGGCCTCCGCTTCGGGGCTGTCGGCCATTGCATGGGCGCGCGACATGCACTCGCGGCCGCGGCTCGGTTTGGCGAGCGGGTCAAGGCGGCTTCCTGCCTGCATGGCGGGCGATTGGTGTGGGAGGGACCAAGCTCGCCACACCGCTTCATCCCCGAGGTCCGCGGAGCTCTCTATTTCGGCTTCGCCGCGAACGACATTACTTGTCCCGACGCCCACAAGGTGGTGATCGAGGGCACGATCGCCGCTTACGGCGCGAACGCTGTGACCGAGCATTTCGCCGCCCATCATGGCTGGACCTTCCCCGAACGCTGGTGCTTCGACGCCGGCGCCGCAAAAAGAGCGTGGGAGCAGACAATCGCGATGTTCGATCATCATGTCGCTCGCGAATGAGAGATGACCTCGCGGCCCCGGCTTCTCCGCACGTCGCTCCGTGGCAGCTTAACGTGGGGCGATCGTCATGCCGCCGTCGGCCATGATGACCGCCCCCGTGATAAAGCTCGCTTCATGCGAGGCGAGGAAAGCAATCGCCGCAGCGATTTCATCCGGCCTACCAAGACGACCGATCACCTGGCGCTCCGCCATTGCCGTCATGCGCTCCTCGCGATCGACACCATCACCGGCGAGGCGGGCGATCCAGGGCGTGTCGACGGTGCCGGGACAGAGGCAATTCACCCGTACCCTTCCAGCGAGCTCGACCGCGAGCGAGCGCGTCAGGCCGAGCACCGCCGATTTCGAGGCGCAATAGGCGGCTCGTTCGGCAAAGCCGAGATGGGCTGCGACAGAGGCGAGGTTGACGATGCTGGCCCCGGCCGACAGCAGCGGCAGCGCCGCCTTCGCCATCAGCATCTGCGCGGTGACGTTGACGGCGAAGACGCGGTTCCAATGGGCCACCGTGAGCTCGGCCAAGGCGCCTTCGCCCGGTATGCCGGCATTGTTGACGAGCACGTCGCAGCGGCTGCGCCTTGCGAAGAAGTCGACCACGGCGCCTGCATCGGTGATGTCGAAGGCATGCCAGGACAGGCGTTCCGTATCGCCTTCGCCTGCCGGCGGCTCCACATCGATCGCAGCGACGCGGGCGCCTTCAGCGAGGAAGCGCGCGACCGCTGCCCGCCCGATGCCACGGCCGGCACCGGTCACGACCACCTCATGATCCCGGAAACGCATTGCGGTTTCTTTCAGTATTTCGGCTTCTCGGCGAACCAGCCGGGCCGGTCGGGATCGAGATAGGCGCCGATCACCTTGCTGCTGACGAAACGCTCCAGCGCATCGAGATCGGGCACGACGCCGAGACCGGGCTCCTGCGGGACGCGCAGGCGGCCGTCGCGGATCGCGAAAGGCTCGGTGACGATGTCGGCGCTGTGGTAATAATACTCGGTGTCGATCGCGATATTCATGTTCGGGATCGAGGCGGCGAGGTGCAAGTAAGCGGCTTGTGACAGGCCGAGCTCGCCACCCGAATGCAGCGTCACCGGAATGCCAGCGGCTTCGGCTATGCCTGCGGCCTTGACGCATTGCCAGATGCCACCCTCCTCGTGCGGGTCGAGCAGGATCACATCGGCAGCGCCGGCGCGCACGATGTTGCCGACGTCGCCGAGCGTATAGGCGCCCTCGTCGATCGCGATCGGCACCGTTTGCGCCTGGCGCAGTTCGGCATGGCCGGCGATGTCGTGCAGGACGAGCGGCTGCTCGACATAGGCGAGGTCGAGCCCCTTGAGCTTTTCGAGCTGGCGTCGGGCCGTGCCCGGCGACCAGGCGCCATTGACGTCGGCGCGCAAGGGGGCGTCGCCGACGACCTGGCGCACGCCCTCCATCAGGGCGATATCGCTCCGCTCGTCATGGCCGATCTTGACCTTGAAGGTGGTGTAACCCTCGTCGCGGAAGCGTGCGGCGGTCTCGGCGCAAGGCTTGGGATCGGCAACGAAGAGATAGGCCGCGAGCTCGATCTCCCGCCGATAGGCGCCGCCGAGCAAGGCGTGCAGCGGCAGGCGCGCATGCTTGCCGAGCGCATCCCACATCGCCATCTCGACCGCAGCGAGCGCCATCACCACGGCGCGCTCGTGGTGATAATAGCCGGCACCGAGCACATGCCGGTGCAGGCGCTCGACATCGGCGACGCTCCGGCCAAGCGCGAGCGGGAGCACGACCCTCTCCAGCACGACCGGGACGAAATCGAGCAGCGCGATCGTCTCGCCATAGCCCTTGAGGCCGGAGGCGGTCGTCACCTCGACGATCAGCCGGGTCGAGCCGGCGCGCTTGCCGGAGCCCCAGACGATCGGGCTGTCGAAGGGGATATAGACCAGCCAGTGCCGGGTCGCGGTGATGGTGAGCGGGTTGTCGGGAAGTGCCATGGCGGCTTTCAATCCATGTAGAGGCCGCCGTTCACGTTCACCACCTCGCCGGTGATGTAGCTCGAACGCGACGACGACAGGAAAAGCAGGAGATCGGCGATCTCGTCGGTCTCGGCCATGCGGCCCAGGGGAACGAAATCGGTGACGCGCTTGAGCTGCTCGGGCGTCAGTGCCTTGATCAGCTCGGTCGCGACCGGTCCGGGCGCCACCGCATTGACACGCACCCCGACCTTGGCCGCCTCGATGGCGAGCGCCCGGGTGAAGCCGATGACGCCGGCCTTGGAGGTCGAATAGGAGGTGTTGTCGCCGAACAATGTGCCGCGCTTGCCGGCAAAGGAGGCGAGCGAGACGATCGTGCCCCTGCTCTCGGCGAGAGCCGGCATCGCCGCCCGCGATAGCAGGTAGACAGCGTCGAGGTTGACAGAAAGGACGCGGCGCCAGGACTCCGGGGTCGTCTTGGCGATCGGCGCCGGCTCGCTGATGCCGGCATTGTTGACGAGCACGTCGAGTCGGCCGAAGGCCGACAGCGTCGCGTCCAGCACCCGGTCGGCAGCGCCGCCCTCGGTGAGGTCGGCCGCGACCGTCCGCGAACCCGGTACCGAGGCGGCCGCCGCTGTGAGAGTGGTTTCGTCGCGGTCGGCGAGCATCACCAGCGCGCCCTCGGCGGCAAAGCGCTGCGCGCTCGTCAGGCCGATGCCCCTGGCCGCGCCGGTCACCAGCACGACCTTGCCGTTCAGTCCGAGATCCATGGCTCCGCTCACTCCCCGCGGTTACTTGACCGCGCCCTGCGTCAGGCCGGCGATGAACTGGCGCTGCATGATCAGGAAGGCGCCGATGATCGGCACGCTCGACAGCACCGAGGCCGCCATCAGCATCCCGTATTCGGGCAGCTGGTCGCTCTTCAGCGTCGCGACGCCGACCGGCAGGGTCAGCATCTCGTCGGTCCGCATCATCACCAACGGCCAGATGTAGCTGTTCCAGGAGGCGATGAAGATCAGCACGCCGACGGTGCCGAGCGCCGGGCGCAGCAGCGGCAGCACGACGCTCCAGTACAGGCGGAATTCGCCCGCGCCGTCGATGCGGCCGGCATCAAGCAGCTCGTTCGGGATCGCCACCGCATATTGCCGCATCAGGAAGATGCCGAAGGCATTGGCGGCGAAGGGCAGGATCAGCACGATATAGGTGTCGAGCAGCCCGAGCCGGGCCAGCCAACCGAAGAGCGGGATCACTGTGGTGAAGGCCGGGATCGAGACCGAGGCGATCACGACCCAGAACATCACCGTCTTGCCCGGGAAGTCGAACTTGGCGAAGGCGTAGCCGCCGAGCGAGCAGAACAGCAGCCCGAGCGCCGTGCTGGCGAGCGCGACCACCAGGCTGTTCGCCATCCAGCGCAGATAGAGCGTCTTCGCCAGGAGATCGTCGAAATTCTCGAGCGACCAGCGGCGTGGCCAGACATCGCCGGCGAAGATGTCGGCTCGCGATTTGAAGGCGGAGAGCACCGCCCAGAGCACCGGCGTCATCGCCAGCGCGAGCACGAGAAGCACGACAAGGGTTCCGAGATAGGCGGCGAGGCTGGGCGCCGGCTGCTCGGCCTGAGACGGACCGCTCATGCGACCTCCCGTCCGGAGAGAAGCTTCTGGACGATCGCAATCGCGACGATCATCAGCGTCAGCACATAGGAGACCGCCGCCGCGTAGCCGAGTTCGACGTATTGGAAGCCGGCCTGGTAGAGGTAGATCACGATGGTCAGCGTTGAGTCGGCCGGGCCGCCCTTGGTCAGCACCCAGGGCTCATCGAAGAGCTCGAGCGCCCAGATTGTCGACATGATCACGCCGAACAGGATGACCGGCTTGAGCAGCGGCAGCGTCACATGGCGTGTCACCTGCCACGGGCTGCAGCCGTCGAGGCGCGCGGCTTCCTTGACGTCGCCGGGAATGCCCTGCAGGCCGGCGAAATAGATCACGGCGTAATAGCCGAGCGCCCGCCAGACGCGCAGGATGATGATCGCCCAGATGGAAAAGCGCGGATCGCCGAGCCAATCGATCTCGCCGAGCCCGAGACCCTTCTGCACGATGTTGAGCAGGCCGACGCCCTTGGCGAAAATCATCTCGAAGATCACCGCCGCGACGACCAGGCTGATCGTCACCGGCAGGAAGAAGCCGACCTTGACCGCGTTCTTGAAGCGCAGCCACAGGCTGTCGAGGCAGAGCGCCAGCGCCAGCGCCGAGAGGTTCAGGATCGTCACATAGACGACGCCGTAGAACAGCGTGTTCTTGAGCGCCACCCAGAAGCGCGGATCGGCGAAGAGCTTGGTGTAATTGGCGAAGCCGATGAAGCGCGGCGAGGCAAAGCCGCGCCAGTCGGTGAAGGAATAGATCAGCGAAGCGATGATCGGCCCGAGCCAGAAGGCGATGAAGGTCAGGAAGAAGGGCGCGAGGAAGAGATAGGGCGTCAGCCCGCGACGCAGCCGCGGCCAGAGCACTCTCCCGCCGGCTCTCCTCGCTGCGGTCGTCGCGCTCATCGGCCGAGCTGGCCTGTGAGCTGCTTTTCGATCTCGGCCCAGGCCTCGGCCGGCGATGTCTTGCCGCCGAACATCAGATCGAGCGCGTTGCCGATGATCACCTCGGCCTTAGCCCAGTCGAAGTAGTTGAAGCCGTTGAGTGTGCGATCCTTCAGCCCGGCCTCGTAGATCGACTGGCCGGACAGATAATCCTCGCCCTTGAGCAGTTCAGGCGAGCGCAGCGCCGGCGCGAAGGCCGGAACAAGATGGCCTTCCTGCCAGATCTTCACCTGGGTCAATTCATTGGCGCCGATGAACATCGCCCATTTCAGCGCGGCCTCCTTGTTGCGGGAGACTTTCGGGATGGCGAGCACATTGCCGCCCCAGGCCCCGGTCGTCGCCGGCTGGTCCTTGCCCCATTTCGGCCAGGGCATGACCCGCCATTTGCCAGCGTGCTCCGGGGCCTCCTTCTGCAGGCGGAAGACGGCCCAGGCCGGCACGGCATAGCCGGCGATCTTCGACTCCTTGATCGCCTGGAAGAACTCCGGCGCGTTGTTGCGCGACTCGAAGACGATCTTCTCTTTGCGGGCGAGGTCGAAATAGAATTGCAGCGTCTCGCGCGCGAGCTTGTTGTCGCGGATCACCTTGCCGTCGGCGCCGAAGATCTGCGCATCGCGCGACTGCAGGTACTGCACCAGGTTGGCGACGCCCGGCACGCCGCTCGGGCTCGAGACATGGCCGATGAAGATGCCCTTGGCGGCGAGGATCCGCCCGGCCGCCACCACATCCTCCCAGGTTTCGAGCGGTGCCTTGATGCCGTTCGCCTCGAAGATGTCCGCCCGATAGAAATAGACGGCCGGGTTCTGGTCATAGGGGACGGCGAAGGTCTTGCCGCCGGTTCCGAGCGAGGCATAGACGCTGGTGGGGAAACTATCCTTGAGCGGCGCCATCGCCGCGGTGGTGTCGAGCAGCCCGCCCGTCGGCAGATAGCCATCGAACCGGCGCTGCAGGATCAGCGCGACGTCGGGGCCGCCGGCGCCCGCCGCCAGCGCGACCAGGAACTTGTCCTGCAGATCGAAGGGATTGAGGTTGACGACCTCGACCGTGATGCCCGGGTTCTGCTTCTCGAACTCGCCCTTCACCGCATTGGCGGCGGCGACATGCTCGGTCCAGGCCCAATAGGTGATCTTGGTGCGCGCCTGCGCATTCGCCGCTGCCGGCATCGCAGCTGCGGCGGCTAGTCCTGCCAGAACGGCGCGTCGATCGATCAACGTCATCTCGTCCTCCCATTTGTTCTACAATGTAGAACTTGTTTTATAATGTAGAACATCGTAGGGTTGGGAATTGCGGAGGTCAAGCAGGCGATGATCGAGACTGCTGGAGAGGCATCACGGGACGGCGATCCAGCGCGCGGCACGGCGGCGCTGCAGAAGGGCATCGGCCTGCTAGAGGCGCTCTCAGAGGCGGGCGGAGCCGCCAGCTTCAGCGAACTCGTGCGCGCGTCGGGCCTGCCGAAGGCGACCGTGCACCGTATCCTCGCCGCGCTGCTGGAGCGCGGGCTCGTCCGTTTCGAGCGGCGCGACGACCGTTACCGCTTCGGGTGGAAGCTGATCGAGTTCGCGCGCTTCGCCCAGGCCGATCTCGATCTGCCGACCCTTATTGAGCCGGAGCTCGTCCGCCTGCAGGTCCAGACCGGCGAGACGGTTTTCGTCGCCCTGCCGCACGGTCCCGACATCGTCTGCTCGAAAGTGCTGGAGACGCGCGCGACGGGGGCATCGTCCTCGCGGAAGGCAGCATCCTGCCCGGCTACTGTACCGCTGCCGGCAAGGCGATCCTCGCCTTCGCCGAGCGGGCATTGCGGCCGGCCATATTGGCCCGACTCAAGCTCGTCCCGCACACGGCGCGCAGCCTGGCCGAACTGCCCTTGCTCGACGCACAGCTCGATATCGCCAAGGCCCGCCGCTACGCCGTCGAGGACGAGGAATTCGCCATGGGGCAGCGCTCAGTCGCCGCGCCGATCCTCGACCATGGCGGGCGCGCCATCGGCGCACTGGCGGTCGTCGCCCCCGCCTTCCGCCTGACGACAGAGCGCCTGCACGAGATTGGCGCCGACCTGCTGAAAGCGGCGGCGCGCATTACGGGCCAGGCCGCCTTCTCACAACCGGAAACGAGACGTTCTGCAATGACGACGACGAGAGCGCGCTGCGTGGTCGAGACCCAGGCCTTCCTCGGCGAGGGGCCGGTCTGGAACGAGGCTGAGAAGCGGCTCGACTGGGTCGATATCCTCGCTCCCGCCCTGCATCGCTCGGATCCGGTAGGCGGGACGGATCGCGTCGTGGAACTCGGGGAGCTCGTCGGCGCCTTCACCCACTGCTCGACCGGCGGACTGGTCCTGGCTGCCCAATCTGGCTTTGCCCTGTTCGATCCCGAGACCCGCCTGACCACGCCGCTGATCGACCCGGAAGCCGACAAGCCGAACAACCGCTTCAATGACGGCAAATGTGACTCGCGTGGGCGCTTCTGGGCCGGCACCATGGATATGGGCGTCGCTCCCGGCGCCGGCAGCCTCTATCGGCTCGATGGCGATGGCTCTGTCCATTGCCTGGAACGCGGCATCGGCATCTCGAACGGGCTCGGCTGGAGCCCGGACGATCGGCGCATGTACTTCACCGACTCGCTGGCCCGGACGATCTTCGTCTACGATTTCGACGCCGAGAGCGGGACGATCACAAACCGCCGCGTCTTCGCCCAGACACTCGACCATATGGGCGTTCCCGACGGCCTGACCGTCGATGCGCAAGGCTATGTCTGGAGCGCGCAATGGGATGGTTGGCAGCTCATCCGCTTCGATCCCGACGGGCGGATCGACCAGACAATCAATCTGCCGGTGCCGCGCCCGACGAGTTGCACCTTTGGCGGGCCCAATCGCGAGACGCTCTACGTGACCTCGGCGCGCATCCGCCTCTCCGCCCAGCAGCTCGCGGAAGCGCCGCTCTCGGGCAGCGTCTTTGCCATTGATGGCTGTGGCCGGGGACTGGCCGAGGGCGTCTATTTCTTCGAAGGACAGTAGCCCTACCCGTCAGCTCTGCGCCAGGAGCCGAGTTTGGCATGCTGCCTGGAACCGGACATCAGTACTAAGCCGATCGGAGTTGACTCCCGACTCAACGCCAAACTCGCGAGGTGTGCTTTTAAGCACCAACGTGGCTGCTCTACCGCCGCCCGCCCCGCGCGAGCAGCAGCAGCGCAAGCGCCGCCGCGCCAGACAACGTGACCAAGACCGCCGTGCTTGCTGAAAGCCCCGCCCGCTCCATCATCACGGCAAATCCGAGCGGGGCAGCAGCGCGGATGACGAGGCCTGGTGCCGACAGCTTGCCGAGCATGGCGCCATAGCCGGCCGGACCGAAGAGCTGGAGCGGAACGGTGCCACGGACGATCGAACTCAGGCCCATGCTGACGCCGTAGGTGATCGCGAATAGTCCCGCGATAACGGCAGTGCCACCGCCGAAAGCAAGCAGCATGAATCCGAGCGGCATCAGCGCGCCCGAGACCCATGCAGTGGTCACTGGAGGCACGTTGGTGCCGAACAACATCTCGATGAGCCGTCCGGTCACCTGCGACGGGCCGACCATGGCGCCGAGGGCGACCGCTAGAGCCGCGCTGAAGCCGAAGCCCTGCAGCAGCGTCAGCATGTGAACCGACATGGCCGAGACGACGAAGCCCTGCAGCGAGAACGCGATCGCCAGCAGCACAAAGGAGCGACGGCGGGCCGTGCCGGCAAGATAGGCTTCGGAATCTTGCGTCTCGGTCGGCTGAGTTGGCTTTGCGGCGAACGTCGCCCGGCCGCAAGGCAATAGAAGAGCGTGCAATGGCAGCGCCACGGCGAGATAGCCGACCGCGTAGACCTGGTAGATCGTGCGCCAATCGGCCTGCGCCACCAGGGCGGTTGTGAGTGGCCAGAACAATGTCGAGGCGAAGCCGCCGATCAGCGTCAGCTTGCTGATCGCCCGCCTGGCTCCGGCGCCATGCGCTTGGGTGAGAGCCGTGAACGCGGCGTCGTACAGAACCAGCGTCGATACGACCTCGAGGGCGATCATCGCCGCATAGTAACTGACCAAGCCCTCGGCCTTGGACAAGGCAAAGAGGGATAGGCTCGCCAGCACGCTGCCGATGCTCATCATCCGACGCGTGCCGTATCTGTCGATCAAGCGCCCTGCAAACGGCGCAGCGAGGCCTCCGGCGAGCAGTCCGAGAGCGAAGCCGCCATAGGTCCATTCGGGCGCCCAACCCATGCTCCTGGTCATACTAGGGGCGAGCACGGCGAACGCGTAATAAAGCGCGCCGTAACCGGCGACCTGAGTGATGCCCAGAGCGATGATGAGTCCGATTCCGGTGGCCGGAGGCGGGCTCGTTTCGGAGGTAGCAAGCGTCGTCATTGCGCCTGGGTGGATTCACTCGTTTTTGCGGAGCTGCTGCAGCCGCAACCTGACTTGCCTTGTGCCTTGGCGGAAGCGTCGTCGACGCAGCAGGCGTCTGCGTCGCTCGGAGCCGGCCCGCCACAGCAACCGGCACTCTCAGGCGCGCTCGTGCATACGCCGGTTTCGGGCAGCATCAGCTGGACATTGTCGGCCGCCGCCATGTCGCCGGCGATCGCCGCGACGACCGAACGCACCTGTTCATAGCCGGTCAGCATCAGGAATGTGGGCGCGCGGCCATAGCTCTTGATCCCCACGGTGTAGAAGCCCGGTTCCGGATGGGAAAGCACACGGTGCCCGTGCGGAGGCACCGAGCCGCAGGAGTGCAGGTTGGGATCGATCATCGGCCCGAGTGCCTTGGCACTTTCCAGCCACGGGTCAAGCGCGATGCGCAGTTCGCGGGTCAGGGCCAGATCGGGGCGCTGGCCCGTGCAAACCACGATCCGGTCGACGGTCCCGACCGTGCGAGCGCCCTCCGGTGTTTCACCGTCGAGCGCGAGTTGGCCGTTCGACTGGCGCACGGCTGTGATCGCGAAGCTCGCGACGAGCTCGATGCGGCCGCTTTCGACGAGCTGCCGCAGCTTCTGGCCCAAGTCGCCGCGCGCTGCGAGCTGATCGTTCGCGCCGCCGCCATAGACGCGAGCAAGATTGCTGCCGCGCGTCAGCCAGATCGCCTTGGTGGCGGGCTCCGCTGCGGCAAGTTCGGCCAGATCGAGCAGCACGTTCGCGGCCGAGTGGCCGGCGCCGACAACCACCGTGGTTCGCTTGGCATAGCTTACCCGGTCGCGGCCGAGCGCATCGGGAATGCTGTAGGCGATCCGGTCGCGGGACGTCTCTTCACCTTCCACGGTCACGCCGCCCGCCCCAAGCGGATTTGGTGATGTCCAGGTTCCCGAAGCGTCGATGACCGCCCGCGCAAGCTCGCGGCGGACGCGCCCATCGCTATCGACGATGGTCAGCTGGAAAGGATGCAGTTCACGATCGCGGCTGACGACCTTGTCGACACCGCGCCGGCCGATCGCCTTGACGCGCGCGCCGTACTCGATGACCGGCGTCAGTGCAGGGGATTTCGCAAGGGGCGCGAGGTACTCCCGGACAAGCTCGGCGCCAGTGGGATAAGCGGCTTCATCTGGCGCCTGCCATCCCGCCTTTTCCAGCAGCGAGCGGGCCGCCGGATCGACGTTGTAGGTCCACGGCGAGAACAGCCGAACATGGCCCCAATCGCTGATGTTCGCGCCGGCCGCGGCGCCAGCTTCGTAGACCTTCACGGCAAGGCCGCGCGAGACGAGGTTGGCGGCGGCAGCGAGGCCGACTGGACCGGCACCGATGACGGCTACGGGAAGTTCCCTCATCACAAGCTCTCCTATTTTTCTAGAAGGATCGAATTATCAGGCAAATAAAAAGGCGCCTCAAGCGGCCTGCTCGGACGCGGCGCAGGCTTCGTCAGCGCAGCATTCATCCGCGAGGAAGCCGAGCAGGGCGGCCATCGCAGGGTATTGGGCGCGGCAGATCAGCGTCGTGGCCTGCCGTTCCTGCGAGACCAGTCCGTTCTGCACGAGGCGCTGAAGATGATGCGAGAGGGTCGAGGCCGGGATGCCAAGACGCTCCTGCACTTGGTTGACCGGTAGCCCGCCATGACCAGCGCGCACGAGCACCCGGTAGAGTTCAAGGCGAGTCGGATTGCCGAGCGCCTCAAGCTGTTTTGCTGCTTCTTCGACTTTCATGGAAGTAAACTGCGCCACGCGCGAGAAGTCGTCAAGCCATATTTCGACGATTGTCGAATTATTCGGCGGCCTGCACCTTTCGAACGCCGCTTCCGCGCTCGTACCAGCCCTTCGACCCGTTCACGATCCAGACTACGGTGAGCATGACTGGAACCTCGATCAGCACGCCGACCACAGTTGCGAGCGCCGCTCCGGAATTGAACCCGAACAAGCTGATTGCGGCGGCGACGGCAAGCTCGAAGAAGTTCGAGGCACCGATCAGCGCCGATGGACCGGCCACACAGTGCTGTTCACCGGCAACACGGTTCAACAGGTAGGCGAGACCGGCATTGAAGTAGACCTGGATCAGGATCGGCACCGCAAGGAGCGCAATTACCGTCGGCTGCGCCAGGATCTGTTCTCCCTGGAAGCCGAAAAGCAGGACGAGCGTCGCGAGCAATGCAACGAGCGAGGCTGGGCCAAGCCGGCCGAGCAGGCAATCCAGCGCCGCTTGTCCGCCGCTTGCCAGAACACGGCCGCGAACGAGCTGAGCGACGATCACGGGCAGGACGATGTAGAGCACGACCGATAGGACGAGGGTTCCCCAGGGCACCGTGATCGCCGACAGGCCGAGCAACAGGCCGACGATCGGCGCGAACGCGACGATCATGATCGCATCGTTCAGCGCGACCTGGCTCAGCGTGAAATGCGGTTCGCCCTTTGTCAGGTTCGACCAGACGAAGACCATGGCCGTGCAGGGGGCCGCCGCCAGGATGATGAGCCCGGCGATGTAGCTGTTGATCTGGTCGGCCGGCAGCCAGGGGCGAAAAAGCCAGGCGATGAAGAACCAGCCCAGCGCCGCCATCGAGAATGGTTTGACCGCCCAGTTGATGAACAGCGTGACGCCGATCCCGCGCCAATGCCTGCCGACCTGGCCGAGTGCGGCGAAGTCGATCTTCAGCAGCATCGGGATGACCATCAACCAGATCAGCACGGCCACCGGCAGATTGACCTTTGCAATCTCGGCCGCGCCGACCGCCTGAAAGACGCCGGGCATGACATGGCCGAGAGCGATGCCCACGACGATGCACAATGCGACCCACACTGTGAGGTAGCGTTCGAAAATCGACATGATGACCTCAGGCGCCTGACGCGCGATTGCTTGCACCTTCGAGCGCGCCGATCTGACGAACACGCTGCGCCAGCGCCATCTCGTCGAGACTGGCAACTGGCAGTGAAAGAAGTACGTTGATGCGATTTCGCAGGTAGCGCAGCGCCGTCACGAACGCGCGCTCGCGCTCAATCTCCGAGCCTTCGACATGCGAGGGATCTTCGATCCCCCAATGTGCAGTGATCGGCTGGCCTGGCCAGAATGGGCAGGCCTCGCCGGCTGCCTGGTCGCAAACCGTGATCACCATGTCCATCACAGGCGCACCGGGCGCCGCGAACACGTCCCAGGTCTTCGAAGACAGGCCCGCGATCGCGATACCCTCGGCCTCGAGTACCTTGAGCGCCAACGGCTTCGGACCAGGGCCGCCTTCGCTGCCAGCAGAAAAAGCGCGAAAGCGACCCTCGCCAAGATGATTGAGCAGGGCCTCGGCCATGATCGAGCGGGCGGAGTTGTGAGTGCAGAGAAACAGCACGTTGTGAATGCGGTCAGGCATCGGTCGTGACCTTCGGAGGGCAGCAGGGGGTGAGTTCGGCCAGCAGCGGCGCGCAGATTTCCGCGCGGCCGCCGCAGCAATCCTTGAGGAGGAACGAGACGACCGAGCGAAGGGCGTCGAGGTCGGCGCGATAAACGATCGAGCGACTGAAGCGCTCGGAGCGGATCAGCCTTGCTCGGCTCAGGATGCCGAGATGCGACGACATCGTGTTGTGCGGGACATCCAGACGCCGGGCGACCTCGCCGGCAGGCAAGCCCTCAGGCTCGGCCGTTACCAGCAAGCGAAATACGTCGAGACGGGTGCTCTGGGCCAGCGCGGCGAGGGAAAGGATGACTTGCTCATTTTCCATATGTCGAGACTTATCGACATATGGGATTCAGCGCAAGCCGTATCCGGTCCCGCCCTCAGGCGTCATGTTCGTCAAGCCGGGCTGGTCCCTCTCGCCGGCCAGACTGCCAGGGATGTTGCAGGTCGCGGAACGCTTCGAGAAGGCGAGTAAATTTCGTGCTCTTCGCCCCTGTCGAGGTTCAGCGGGCCGGAACGCGCCAAGAATTGAGCTTGCGTCATCGCCCAACAGCGGACGTCGGCTTTGCGCCCCAAAGCCGTACCGTGAACACGCCCTAACGGAGCTTGGCGATCCCGATGCCATCGAGTTTGGCGCGGTCTTTGATGGATTCTTCGCTGCGGGTCATCGCTTTCGAGATCGCTTTCAGTGCCATGCCCTTCTTGGCGAGCAACTTTAGCTTCTCGAGTTCCTCATGTGTCCAGGGTTGGCGGTGACGTTCGAATCGCTCGCTCACAATCTGCTCCTGCTCTGCCGGGACATCTCCGGCATTCGCCCCATCTATAGCAGCGGTGGCGATGAATTTGGCCGCACGTATAGATGCGTGCCGAGCCTATCTGGCCACTCGGCGCAAATTCCAAGTATTCGCTCTTCTCGGGTGCCGACATTGGATCGTTCGATGACGTCGGTCGATGCCGCCGCTTGCGTTACCTCACCAACGGACCAAGCGCGGAAAGGCGAGGGCGCCGATGCCCGTCACGATCGCGATGGCGAGGGTGTACCAGATAGCCAGGAACGGCGCCGCATCATCGGGGCAATGCACGCTGTAGGCCACCGTGGCGAGGCCCGCCGAGGCCAGGCCGGCGCAAGCTCCCGTGAGGCGCCCGTCTATCGGCGCACCCCGGCGTGCCAGGATCAGCAGGATGACGAGGGGGCACAGCGCGTAGAGCGGCACCGCGACGAGACAGGCGCGCCAGTAGCGGCCGAAGACCAGCGCGTTCCAATGCTCGGCCGGCGCCTGGGCTAGGGTCAACAGGGCCCAACCCGCCGCCAGCAGCAGTGGAATCGCGACGAGCGGCAGAAGCCGCGCCGTCTTCAGCCCGGGACGCAGGCTCCTCTGGAACAGCACGAGGGCAATGGTCGCGACGCTGGTGCCGAGCAGGGCCTTCGCCATGACCGGAAGCGTCATCCACACGCTCGCGAGATCAGGCCGCGTCCCGAGCGTGATAAGGACGAGCGCGACCGTGGCCGCGAGCGCTGCGAGCGCGGCGATCCAGACCGCGCGCCTCAGCCAGTTGGTGTCCACGGGCCGGTGGCTCGCGGTCATCAGGGAGATCAGGTCGTCGGTTTGCATGTCTGATCTTGCGGATGGGTTCGGTTCGGGAAGGAATTCGCGGCAAGCCGGCGAAAGGTTACGGGGCGTCGATGTCGCATCGGGTTCATGTTGGCCGCCGGCCGCGCTTCGACAGGAACTTGGCCATGGCCTGCAAGCCGCGGTGGATCGCGACCTTGGCCGCCGTCTCGGTCATGCCCGCGGCACCGGCCGCCTCGGCCACGCTCGCGCCCTGGAGCTTGACCCGATCGATCAGCGTGCGAGTGCGCTCCGGCAGGGCCTGCATGGCGCGCTCCAGGTCGAGCCGGGCATCCGGAGCGTCGCCGCCCGGCGCGGCGAGCTGATAGGTCTCGTCGTCGATTGGCAGGTTTGCAGCATGACGTCCGCTGCGGCGCAGATGGTCGACGAGCTTGTAGCGGGCGATCGCATGGGCCCAGGCGGTGACCGGGCTCGCCGGATCATAGGTGTGGCGGGAGAGGTGCAGCGCCAGCAGCGTCTCCTGCAGCACGTCCTCGGCCTCGCTCGGTTCGCTGCGGCCGGCGCGCGCCAGCATCTGCCTGAGATAGCCGCGCAGCCGGGCACTGATCGTATCGAGGAAGAGTCGGTAGGCCGCGGCGTCGCCGGCCAGCGCGGCGAGGAAGACCGGTCGCAGCTGCGTTTCGAGTTCAGCGAGTGACAAAAGGTTGAAGCACTTTTCCCGGATGGCAAGACGGAATCCGGCTTATTCCGTCGCATGCCGACACCGGGCTCACAAGCCCGTTACGAGGCGATGAAGCCAGTTGGTCGGCCCGTTGCACTTCGCATGCGAGGAGCGCCACGCTGGCCGCTCGCGGGAGGAGCTTTCAACATGGTGGCGAGACAGCGCTGCCGCCCCTGATGGCTGGGCGCCAGCCTCAAATCCCCGTGAAGATGTAACCAAAGCGCCTCGCCGCGCGATCTCTCCGGCAAGCCGCTCCTGCGGCGCGCCGGAGAGACAGCATGCGCCACGATAAATTTCCCGAAGCCGGCGCGAGCGCCGTCCGAGGCGATCTCGTCACCGGCGCGGACCTGCTGGCCAGCCGGCTCGCTGCAGCGGGCGCGACCCATGCCTTCGGCATTCCCGGCGGCGAGGTGTTGGCACTGGTCGATGCGCTGGAGCGGGCCGGCATCCGCTTCCTGCTCGCCAAGCACGAGAACGCCGCCGGCTTCATGGCCGAGGGGCTCTGGCACGCCACGGGCGCTCTGCCGGTGCTGGTCGCGACGCTCGGGCCCGGCGTCGCCAACGCGGTCAACGTCGTCGCCAATGCGCAGCAGGACCGCGTGCCGCTGATCTTCATCACCGGCTGCGTCGACCAGGCGCTGGCCGAGAGCTACACGCATCAGGTCTTCGACCATCAGGCGGTGCTGCGTCCGCTGGTCAAGGCAAGCTTCCGGGCTGCGCCGGGCACCGAGGACCTCGTCGTCGAGAAGGCGATCGCGCTCGCCAGGCGCGGCCGGCCGGGGCCCGTCCATATCGACCTGCCGATCTCCGTCGCCGAGGGGCATGTCACGAGGCGGCCGCCACCGGCCGTACCGAAACAGCAGCCGGCAATCCCGGCCGATCTCTCCGCGGCGCGCGAGATGATCGCGGGGGCGCGGGCGCCGCTCGTCATCGCCGGGCTCGACCTCGTCAACCAGGATGGCGCGGCGGCGCTAGACCGCTTCCTGACGCTGACCGGCGCGCCGCTGCTCACCACCTACAAGACCAAGGGGCTGGTGCCCGAGAACGACCCGCGCGTGATCGGCGGCGTCGGCCTGTCGCCCAGGGCCGACGCGATCGTGCAGCCGCTGATCGCGGCGGCCGACCTGATCGTGCTCGCCGGCTACGACCCGATCGAGATGCGGCAAGGCTGGCGCCATCCTTGGCCGACCGACAAGCGCGTCATCGACATCGTCGCCGAGGACATGCCGCACGGCATGCATGGCGCGACTCTGCGGCTTGAAGGCGATGTCGGTGCGATCCTGACCTTGCTGGCCGTGGGCGAGATGCCGAACCGACCATGGCCGGCCAATGAGCCGGACAAGGTTCGGTCGCAGTTCCGCGCAGCCTTTGCCGCATCCGCGGCCTGGGGACCGCATGCGGTGTTCGCGACGCTGCGCGAGGCCGCGCCGGCCGGCACCGTCGCAACCGCCGATTCCGGTGCGCACCGCATCCTTCTCAGCCAGATCTGGGCCTGCGATCGGCCGCGCGGCCTGCTGCAATCGACCGGGCTCTGTACCATGGGCTGCGCCCTGCCGCTCGCCACCGGTGCGGCGCTCGGCTCCAGTCGGCCGACGCTCTGCTTCGTCGGCGATGCCGGGCTCGAAATGGTGCTCGGCGAGCTCGCGACCCTGCGCGACCTCAAGCTTCCCGTCGTCATCGTCACGCTCGTCGACGAGAGCCTCGGGCTGATTGCGCTGAAGCAGCGCCAGATGGGTCTTGCCCGCGCCGGCGTCGATTTCGGCGCGACCGATTTTGCCGCGGTCGCCCGCGCCATGGGCGGTCATGGCGTTGCCGTTGAGGATCGCGGCAGCCTGAAGCGCGAGGCGCAGGCCGCCTTCCGGCGCGAGGGCTTCACGCTCCTCGCCTGCCGCATCGACGCCGAGAGCTACCAGGGAGCCTTCTGATGAGCCCAACCCTGCCGAGCGCGAGGCGGCCGCGCGACGAGCGGCTCGACGTCTTCCGCGGCCTGACCATGCTGATCATCTTCGTCGCGCATCTGCCGGCGAACAGCTGGAACGCTTTCATCCCCGCACGCTTCGGCTTCTCGTCCGGGGCCGAGCTCTTCGTCTTCTGCTCAGGCATCGCCAGCGCGCTCGCCTTCGGCAGTGTCTTCGTGCGGCGCGGGCTGGCGCTCGGCACGGCCCGCATCGCCTACCGGATCTGGCAGGTCTACTGGGCGCAGCTCGGGCTGGTACTGGCGATCATCGCCCTTGCCGGCCTGCTCGACCGCGCCTTCGGCCTGGCCGAGCTTGCCAGGCAGTTCGGCCCGCTCGTGGTCGACCCGGAGGGCGCGCTCTTTGGCCTCGTCGCGCTGACCTGGCAGCCCGACTATCTCGACATCCTGCCGATGTACCTCGTCATCCTGGCGCTGGTGCCGGTGATGATGGCGCTGCGGCGCCTGCATCCGGCCTTGCCGTTTGCTCTATCCGGGGCGCTCTATGCGCTGGCCTGGACGAGGGGCCTCAACCTGCCCGGCAATCCCTGGAACGGCGCCGGCTGGTTCCTCAATCCCTTCGCCTGGCAGCTGATCTTCTTCATCGGCTTCTTCACCGCCATGACATGGCTGCCGGTGCCGCAGCTTCGCGACAGGCGCCTCGTGCCGGCCGCGGCCGCCTTCATCGTCCTCTGCCTGCCGCTCTCCTTCTGGGGCATCCTCGAGCATTGGCCGGCGGCGCAGGGCGCTGCGCGACCTGATCCTGCCCGAGGCAGAGAAGAGCAACCTGCACATCCTGCGCGTGTTGCACTTCCTGGCGCTGGCCTATCTGGTGCTGAGCCTGATCGAGCCCTATCGCCAGCGGCTCGACCGCGGGGCGGGCCATCTCCTCATCTTGATCGGCCGGCAATCGCTCGCAGCCTTCCTCGCCAGCGTCGTGCTGGCGCGGCTGCTCGGAACCGTCGCCGAAATGGCTGGGCGCAGCGAGCCGGTCATCGCCCTGCTGAACCTCACCGGCTTTGCGCTGATCCTTGGCGTCGCGGTCGTGGTCGGCTGGTTCAAGAGCGCGCCCTGGGCAAAGCCGACGC
This sequence comes from Bosea vestrisii, assembly GCF_030144325.1. NCBI lineage: Bacteria > Pseudomonadati > Pseudomonadota > Alphaproteobacteria > Hyphomicrobiales > Alloboseaceae > Allobosea > Allobosea vestrisii. The sequence continues at coordinate 4,134,134 of NZ_CP126307.1, forward strand.
CCAGGACGGAGGCCCAGCCGCAGGCGGAGCCCGTGGCGACCGCCCCGCCAACACGGGTCCGTGAAGCGAGTTGAACACCGTTTGATCGGCGCCCTGCGAACTCCCCTGCAAGCGCCTCGTCGAGGCGCCCGAATGGAGCAGCCCATGTATTACGATCTCTCCGGCGATGTCGTCACGGTCGCGAGCGATGCCGCCAGGCTCGCCTGGAACGACACGCTCGAGGCCTTGCTCGCCCATGCGGCGACCGCGCCGGAACATCTCGCCAGGACCTTTGAAGCCGACCCTGATTTCGCGCTCGCCCATGCCGCCAAGGGCCTGATGCTGCTCTCGCTGGCCCGACCGGAACTGCTCGGTGCAGCGCGCGACTGCCTCGCCAGGGCGCGGGCCTCAGCCGCGCAGCGGCCGGTGACGCGGCGCGAGCGGATGGTCGCCGAGGCGCTGGCGCTCTGGCTCGCGGACGCGCCACGCCAGGCGGCGAACCGGCTGGAGATGATTCTCGAAGCCCACCCGTTCGACGTGCTGGCGCTGAAGCTCGCGCACGGCCTGCGCTTCATGCTCGGCGACCAGCCCGAGATGCTGGCCAGCCTGCGCCGCGTCATGTCCGGCTTTAGCGAGAGCCATCCGCTCGCCGGCTATGTCAACGGCTGCTACGCCTTCGCGCTCGAGGAGCAGGGCTTCTATGCCGAGGCGGAGCGCGCCGGCCGCCGCGCCGTGCTGTTGAGTCCGCGAGATGCTTGGGGCCGCCACGCCGTCGCCCATGTCATGGAAATGACCGGCCGCGCCGATGAGGGCGTCGCCTGGCTCGGCGATGGCCGCACTTTTGCTCATGCCAACAATCTGCGCTTCCACATCGTCTGGCACCTCGCTTTGTTCCGGCTGGAGCGCGGCGAAACCGCCGAGGTGCTGCGCCTCTATGACGAGGACATTCGCGGCGAGCAGACCGACGATTTCCGCGACATCGCCAATGGTGCCTCGCTGCTGGCGCGGCTCGACTATGCCGGCGTCGATGTCGGCACGCGCTGGGAGGAGCTCGCCGCCAAGGCCGAAGGCCGCGTCGATGACGGCCGCCTGGTCTTCGCCGACCTGCACTATGCCGTGTCGCTGCTCGGTGCCGGGCGCCATGACGGCGCCGAGAGCATCGCCCGCACGCTGGTCGAGGACTGCCATACCCATCCCAGCGGAGAACGGCGCGAGGCCGCCCGCAACGGCGCGCTTGCGGCCTTCGGTCTGATCGCTTTCCGCGAGGGCGACTATGCCGAGGCCGCCCGCCTGCTCGGGGCCGCTCGCAGCGGGCTCGTCGCGATCGGCGGCAGCCATGCCCAGCGCGACCTGTTCGAGCAGGCCTATATCGAAAGCCTGATCCGCTCCGGAGACCACGACCGCGCGAACCATGTCCTCAGCGGGCGCATCGCCCAGCGCGGCGGTTCCAACCTGTTCGCAGCCCGGAGATTGGCGCAGCTGCGACAGCGGTCAGCCGGCCGCACCGCGGCGCTCGCAATCGTGGCGACGCCCCTCGCCATCTCGCATTGATGCGCAGCACAGGAGAAAGCCATGACAACGACTGCCCTGTCCCAGGGGTTCGCCCTGCCTTCTACCCGCACGATGATCAACCTCGCCCTCGGCGGCTTCGCCGGGCTCGGCTTCTGGGAGCTGTTCTCGGCCGTGCCGACCGCCTGGTTCGCCGAATACGCACTGGAACCACCGGAGCTGGTGAAGTCGCTCTTCGCCCATCAGTTCGGCCTGGCGATCTCGACACCAACCGCCAAGCTGCTGCACTTCGCCACCGGCTTCCTGTTCTATCCGCTCGGCTATTGGCTCCTGACGCGCCGGGTGAAGAGCTTCGGCATGCCGGCCGACGGCTGGATCTGGGGGGTGATTACTTATTTCATCGCGCTCGCCTTCTTCGCCCCGCTGGCCGGGCAGCACTTCCTGCTGAGCGACGTGCCGCGCCTGTCCGTCATGAGTCTCGTCGGACACGCGATCTACGGCTACCTCGCGGCCTATGTCTTCGAGGCTCTGGAAGCGCGCGCCGCCTGAACAGCCCCATCAAAGGAGAAACGCCATGCTCGACAGGCGCAGCTTCATCCTGCTCGCCGGCGCAATGTTCGCCGGCCCGGCTGCCTGGGCCGACATGCCCCACCCGGTCAATACGCTGGGCTCGCCGGACGGGCTCGCGATCCGCGGCTATGACCCGGTCGCCTATTTCCGCAATGGCGGACCGCTGCTCGGCAAGCCGGAATTTTCGACGAGCCATGGCGGCGCCACCCTGGCGCTTCATCAGCGCCGAGCACAAGATGCTGTTCGAAGCGGAGCCGCAGCGCTATCTGCCGGCCTATGGCGGCTTTTGCGCCTACGGCACCTCGCGCGGCTATCTCGTCAAGATCGAGCCTGAAGCCTGGTCGATTGTCGATGGCAGGCTCTACCTGAACTACGACCTCGGCGTGCGAAAGACCTGGCTGGCGAAAACCCAGGCCTACATCGCCCAAGCCGACGCCAATTGGCCGAGTCTGGCCCGTAAGCCGCGCTGATGCGGCCCTGAGACTCGCGAGTATTCAGAGTATCTGATCGCGCCGCCGGAAAACAGACAATCCGAGCGCCCGGAAAGGGCCAATTAGCGACACGAATTTGGCTATTGCGATTGTCGCAGAGAACCGCAGTAGCGCGGGGCCGAGCCGAATTGGGCCCGGGGGACGTGCCAATTTTGTAGACCGGCGTGAAGGAGAGAAGCGCGCGACGCGGTCCAGGGCCCGGATATACCGGCCATTTTGCGTGGTTCTGCGGTACGTAGGAAAACTCGAAGACTAGCTGGCGGACAGGGCGGGATTCGAACCCGCGATACGGTTTCCCGTATACACACTTTCCAGGCGTGCGCCTTCAACCACTCGGCCACCTGTCCGGCGCGCTGCTTATGGCGTCCAAGCGCGCTTCTTTCAAGGCCTAATGCCACAGCTCGGCGGGGTTGCGCGCAATTGTCCTTTGCCGTTGCAATGCTCCGGGTGCGGGGACACATGCGGGCCGGCCGCGCCAGTGCCGGCCATCGCGGGAATCGGGGGATGAATTGCGCTTTCTCGTCAGGATTCTGGGCTATGTTCTCGTCGCGGGCGGGTTCGTCACGCTGCTCACCGACGGGGCGCGCTCGATCGCCAATTCGCTCCTGCGCTTCACGCCGCTCGGCGAGACCTTGCTGACGCTCGTCGGCGAACGCTTCCGCCTGCTGCAACCTGCCGTCGAGCGCAATCTTCATCCCTTGCTCTGGGACCCGGTGCTTGTGCATGCGTTGCAGATGCCGACAGCGGCGGCCGGGTTGTTGCTCGGCTTCCTGCTGCTCTGGATCGGTGCTGCGCGCAAACCCGAGATCGGCATCGTCACGCGACGGTGAAGCGGCCTCCTCGCGGCCGGCGCCGGGCGTTCGTATGGCCAATACCTATATCTGCGTCCATTGCCGACGGAGGCCGCCATGTTCTTCCTGCGCGAGAACCGCACTGCAGCCGGCGCGATGCTGCCCGGCTGCAGCGAGGCGCTTGCCATAAAAAGTTCCCTGTCTGTTCTTGCAACCATAGCGCGCTTCCGTTAGCGTCACTGCGCGGGGTCGGGGTGGCGAATAGATGGTGACGCGGGTCGCGACGGTGGCGTTCGAGGGCATCGAGGCACGCGCCGTCGATGTCCAGGTTCAGGTGACGCCGGGCGGCGTCGCCTTCATCCTGGTCGGCCTGCCCGACAAGGCGGTCGGCGAAAGCAAGGAGCGGGTCCGCGCCGCGCTGATCGCCTCGGGACTGGCGCTGCCGGCCAAGCGCATCACCGTCAACCTCGCCCCTGCCGACCTACCCAAGGAGGGCAGCCATTACGATCTGCCGATCGCGCTCGGCGTCATGGCAGCGATCGGGGCGATCCCGGTCGATGCGCTCGCGGGCTATACCGTGCTCGGCGAGCTTGCCCTCGACGGTTCGATAACGCCCGTCGCCGGCGTGCTGCCGGCGGCAATCGCGGCCTATGGCAGAGGGCAGGGGCTGATCTGCCCGGCGGCGAGCGGGCCGGAAGCGGCCTGGGCGGCGCGTGACCTCGACATCCTCGCGCCTCGTTCGCTGATCCAGCTCGCCAACCATTTCAAGGGCACGCAGGTGATGGCGCGGCCTGAGCCCGCCGTCGCCCGTCAGAGCGGGCGGCTGCCTGACCTGCGCGAGATCAAGGGCCAGGAGAGCGCCAAGCGCGTGCTCGAGATCGCCGCCGCCGGCGGCCACAACCTGTTCATGAACGGACCTATTAATCCTTAGCGCGAGCAAGGACGCAAGTCCTTGTTTTCGTTGGGACGCTTGCCACGCGCGAGGAATGAAGGCGCCGGGCTTGATCTTGGAGCCGATTCTTGCGTGTCGAAATCGTACTCACGAAGGAGCTGGAGTCCCGGAACCGGGAAGTGCCAAGCGGAGCTAATGGCCCTTTGCAGTCGTTGGGAATGTCCGGTTTTGGGCGGTGCGCTACGCAGCCAAAGCTGGCCTATTCCTGGAGTACGCCCCTGGGGTAGACAGGATCAGGCTGCGGATTTGACCGTGAGCCGAGCGTGTTGATTCTCGAACTGTTGCGGACTGAGATAGCCGAGCGCGGAATGCAATCGGCTGGCGTTGTAGGCCTGATCGATGAAGCGCGGAAGGTCGGCAGCGACATCCTCGAAGGTCTCGTAGGCCATCGGATAGACGGCCTCGACCTTGAGCTTTTTCATGAAGCTCTCGGCCTTGGCGTTATCGTACGGATTGCCGCGTCGCCCCATCGATCCGACGAAACCGTGCTCGGCCAGATCGCCGTCGTCGTCTCGACGAGCGCGGTGTCGTCGATGCTGATGGCCGGCTTGTCGTAGTACGTCGAACGCGCGATCCCATCAGCCGGCATCCTTCTGCGACAGAGATGCCGCGGGGCCGGTGACGACGGATGTAGTCGCACTTCTCGGCCGCGGTCCGTGCTTCAGAGCCCCCTTTAGGAACTCGATCTCCAGAGCTTGTCTGCCAACGAGCCGCTCCAGCGCGGCGATGCGCGCCCCGTAGGCTTCGACCGTATCGGCGGCGGCGTCGAAGGCGCCGCCCTCGAACTTCTGGATCCAGATGCGGATCAGGTTGCGCGACAGGTCATGCCGACGGGCGAGGCTGTGGAGCGTCTCGCCGGCCAGGTAATCCTGCGCCACCTGACGCTTGAATTCGATGCTGTGAGTGCGGTGTCGGGCCATGGGCTTTCATCCTTCGAAAGCCCGGCTCTCCGGTCAATTGCTCACCGTCACGCTGTCCGCCTCAAGGGGCGCATTCCATCCTGACGCCTAGAATGACCGCATTCTAGTGATCCAGTTTGGTGGCCAACTGCCTTGTGAGGATGCTGTGTAATCGGCTTGGCGCGTTCAACACGCCTCGTTGGCTAGGCATTTGCTGAGATGCTACGATACTTTCGCCCAGCAGTTTCCGGACAAGGGCTTCATCGTGTCGTTCAACGGCAAGTTCTGGCCTGCCCCGATTAAGTGGCCCGGTTTTGGTCTGATGCATGGGGGCTTGGCGGCCATAGTTGGGTTTCCGACGAAGCGGTTAGGATTACGCGGCTGCCACACATCAGGGACCGGCATCAGTTGTCCACGCCGTCGCTGGCTCTCACCGCTCTCTGAGTCAGTGATTTCTCCAGATTGTTGAGAACGGCATCCGCCACTGCCATATGGGCAAAACGACAATACATCGTCTGGGCACTGGCGAACGTGCCATTCTCAGCCAGCTTGTTGACCGGTGCGCCACCGAGGCAGACGTCGAAATATGCGCAGGATGAGCGACAGAGATCTACACCCAGCCGGATCTCTCGCGACATCGACTGGAATCGATCCGACTTCAAAATCCCCTCCAGGGAGGCTCCTGGCAAAGATCCTAAAGAATACGACGTTCCCTCGACATCGGTCAGGCCAGCCAGCTCCGGCGAGAACGTGAACAGCTCCCCGTTTGCCGAGACCGTGACAATGCAAAAAGGGCTATTCTGGGCATTAGACGACATTCGCCCGAAGATTGGGCTGGCAAGAAAGTGAAGAAAATCGCGTTTTTCTCTGACAATCACGGGCGGATCGAAAGTTAACGCCCGTTCGATCGCACGTTCGAAGAAGTCGTAAACGCGCTCCGCTGAACATGCTGTCAATGTCGAGGTCTTGGATGCCCCTTCGATCTCTTCGATATTGAACCCGACCTCGGTGATCCCATGCGATGCAAAAAAATCGATGATATCGTCGGCTGCGTCGAGACTGGCCGCACTGACCACCGCGATCACGTGGAAGGGAATGTGTCTCTTCTGCAGCAAGCTGACCCCGCGCATGACCTGATCGTGCGTTCCCCGACCGGATCGAGTCTTGCGACGTGCATCATGAATCGATGCCGGACCATCCAGGCTGACACCGACGCGGATTCCATATTCCTCGAATAGGTCGCACCATTCGCCATTAATAAGTGTGGCATTGGTCTGGATGGCATGAGGGAGTGCCACGCCTTGCGGGCAGGCCTGCGAAACGGCATCAAAGGCCTTGCGATACCAGTCCGGTTTGAGAACGAGCGGTTCGCCGGAATGCCACAATACCGTCAGGTCCGGTGCCGCCAAATTCTCATTGAAGATAAACGCTATCGCGTCTTGCACTGTTGCCAGGGACATGACGTGGCGTCTGTTCCTGTCCGGGAGATAGCAGTACTCGCAAGAGATATTGCAGAACGAAGTGGACTGAAGGACGAGAAGACTGGTCTTTCCGGGAGGGGGCTTTGATCTCAGAAGTTCCGCCATCCATTGCCCCAATTGTTCCAGTTGTTGAAATTCGGCCAGTTCGGCCAATACTGCGCCATCCGGTTATGGGTCAGGGAGCTCGGCAAGTCCCGTGGTTCATTGAGTGCTTTGAGAAACGCCCGGCGTATCTCCTCGATGCGTTGGATAGGTGGCTCCTCTCTCATCGGATCGGTATCGACCTCGTGCGCGTGAGCGTTGGATAGGCCGAGGCCGAGCAGTACAACTGTACTTGTCTTCTTCATGGCTTTGGTCCGCCAGGTTTGGATGGAGCTCCGGGCCAGTCATCTTCACTCGCATCCATCATCCGCTTGCAAGATGCGAGCTGCATGCAGCTCATCGAGGGCCTGTATTCAGCCTCTCCGGATCCGTCCGGCGTCTTCCACTCCACGCCGAGCCACCGCAGCTCCAAAAGGGCATCTGCCCTTTGCTTCGATACGATGTAGCGCCATTGTCGGCCGGCGGTGTCCTGCAGCCAAAGCCAGCCGTTCCAGACCCCGGCTTTCTTAATGGTTTCATAGGAATGGGGGATTTTAGCTCTGACGATCGTCTCCTGGTCCGGTGACGCATCTGTTTCAAACCGCAGCTCGATGGACGAGCTGCATTTTTCTGGATCCTCGCAACTCTTGGGATCGTACGAGATCGCGAGAATATGGTTGTGCCCATCAAGTTCGGGGACGGGAATTGTACACTCGTTGATCTCGCCGCCGCCGGTCCCGCTCTTGGCCGAAACCCGCTTATACTGACATGAGCTCATCGCAGTATCCGGCGGCAACGCTGCCTTGTCACCGGCGGCGACAGCGTCATTGGCGTCGTCCAACCCACTGGATGTCCATATCAAGATCCCACCTTCCGGGCCCTTTATGGCGAACCCAGCCGCGCCTTCATTGTTGAAGGACGATACTTGATCCACGCGGCTGCGGGCATCCCTGCGGGCGGTAATGTCACCGAAGGTTGCCTTGAATGGCGCACTGCGCAGCCGCGCAAATGCTTCCGCGGATCGCGCCTGGCGGAATTTTGTGGACATGTTGACTTTGTAGACACCCTGGTGTTCGCGCCAAGTGATCCGTGTCAGTACGGGCGACTGCTCGAAATTGGACCAGAACAGCAGCCATCTTGCGTCATGTGACAGGCAGATCAGGTAGCCGTTGTCCAGCTTTAGGGGCGCGGCCGATGGAATGCCTTGCGGCTCCTGCAATGCATTCAGCGGGCGCGCCTGTGGCGTCCACATCAGTCCGTCATCAGTCCAGAAACCTACGGCCATGCTGTCAGAAATTTGGGCATGGATACCTTTCTCAGTACTGCCCGGTTCGGTGATTTCGCAGTGAGCTTGCTGGTAGTTCTCCAGCAGGAGCTTTGGCTGACGGGACATGCGATTCAGCTTGGCCCTGGACTGAACGGAAATTTCCTGGCCGAGGATCTGCCTGGTACCCTTGTCTAGCTGTGAAACCGTTTCTCTCAATCTCTGTCTAATATCAGGTTCGAGTTTATTATCCGCAAAGGTTTCCGCGATTTTAAATGCAGCGAAAACCTCGCGGTCGTTGACGGAAGTGCGGCTATTACTTGGAGTCGAAGAACTCTGCGCGATCAGAGCGAGATGAAGCTGCTGCCCGAGCTTTTCATTTCGTGCCGCCAGCTCCGCATTTTCCGCATTTTTCTTCTCCAAATCTTGGGCGAGTAATGTTTTCTCTTCAACAATCCGCGATAAAAAAACCGCAAGAAACGCCAGCAGCACGGCGAGGGAGGCAACGGCGATAGCCGCCAAGGAAACGATTGCTTGACGTTTAGGGCCATGGGTCTGCCACCACTGCGCCAATTGCCAGGCGCTTTCGACGGCTTCCAGGCGATCGCCGGGACTTGCTAGCGGGACGGTCTCGTCGCTTCTGCCGGACGCACCTGATTTTGGCAGGGCTGCGGCCGCCCAGCTTCTGCTGTAGATGGGAGAGGCGCCGAAAATCTTCTGCAGGCTTTTTCCCGTCTCATCCGGGATCAGACTGTAGGCATCACGAGGCCGAGTGGCCATGACCCTATCCAGGAACGATCCCGATCCCTGCCCGGGTTTGCGCTGCAAGCCGTAATCGATGTCGCGCAACCTCTGTTCGAGGAAGCGTTTTTCCTCCAGCCACGAAACGTATTTGCTCCAATTGCGGATGAACGCCTCGTGGCTCACGTTGTATTGGGCGCCCGAACCTTCGCCGATGCGCTCGATGAAGCCTGCGTCCTCGAAGGCTGAAAGGCCGCGCGCGAGGCCGTCGCGGGTGACGGGTTTTCCGATCGTGGCCATCATGTCGCCAAGAGTGGCGAACCTGCGGGCGGGACGCCCGCGGTCGTCGAGCAGGGCCAGTGCGGTGAAGGCGGCGACCAGTGCCGCGGCCTCCGCGTACCGGTTCTCGGGGGAGTCATTGGCTATCTTCCAATCGATGGCCTCGCCTCGCCACCTCTCGATGGCTTCCTTGAAAACCTCATCGGCATGGGCATTAAGGCAGTTCCCGAGATCGCTATGAGCCTGCTCCTTACTGGAGCTGCGGGCGCGAGCCTTCCATCCCTTGATGGACCGAATATGATGACCTGTGATCTCGAAGGCCACCGAAGGCGTCTGGTCTCTCTTCCCGAGCCAGTCGTCGACCGCTGCGGTCCATACCAGGGGCAGCAGGTGCTGCAGGAGCGGCAGTTGGTCTGCCGTGTGACCAACGGTGGATCCGGCTTGCTGATAGGCGCGCTTTAAGAGCCCCAACGCTTCCAGTGTGTAAGGCGACGTCCGAGTCTGGGTGGTCGGCAATGCCCACAGAGACGCCTGCCTCCTCGCGGGCTCGACGATGGCCCGCTCGATCTCCTCCGCCGAGACGAGATCGACGAGGTACATCGAGCTGTTGATGACATCCGACAGCCCCTCGTACTCGGAACAGCGATGGAGTTCCTCGCTCCGCAGGGTGGCGACGAGAAACAGATTCGGCGGCGAGTATTCGTGGATGCTGCGAAGGACCTGAAGAAGGGCTTCGCGGCCGTCAGGGTCGGTTTCCTCCCGGAAGATTTCTTCGAACTGATCGATATGGATGAGAAGGCATGGGCTACCCGAGCGCTGCAGTTGCGATGCCATCTGATCGAGCCTGTCGACCATGTCGTCCACGAACGCGAAGAGCGCGTTGACATCGATGCTGCGCCGCTCGGCCTTGCCGGGCTCCGGAGCCAGGCGCCGCTCGACCTCGCTGCGGCAGACTGTTGCAATCTCGTTGCGATCGCGCGCGTCTGCGATCTGTATTCCAAATTCGTCCGCCAGGCTCTTGATCCGGGCGTCGCCTTCCTCGGGAGTCTCCGACCTAACGCGCGCATTGTCGAAGAATCCGATAACGACCTGTGCAAGGCCGTTTATGAACTCCTTGGTCGCATCCCGTTGTGGCCGCGTCTCGGCGACGTACCAAGTGCCGGATTGATTGGGAATCGCAATGGTATTGAGCTCTGCGATTAAACCTGCGAGCGTCAGCGAGGACTTTCCACTGCCCGATCCGCCGACCACGAACGTAATCCGCCGCCCCCGGATGGAGCCCCAGACTTCTCGCCAGTGAAAAACGCCTTCAGGTCCGCTTTCTGGCGTTCCCGCCCGAAAAAGAACTCATTCAATTCTTTCTTGAAGCTTCGCAGGCCGGGATAGGGCATCGCCACTAAAGCGCCGGCGCTGGCCGGTACGCAGGTTCGATCCCCGCTCCGCCAACGCTCTATGAACGCAATGACCTGACTGGCCGAACGAGGGGTCTCGCGCGCAGTCACGCGCCTGTCCCCATCTTTTGCAGCCGGAAGGATGCCTCCGTTATAAGGTTATTGAGATCGGCTGGGTCAGGCGATACCTTTCCGGCTTGATCGGTCGGACATTTCAGAAGATTCCAGCGATAGACAGCGGTTTCCTGGTTAAAGGTCAAGCCGTCGAACTCGGAGGGATTCTTGAGCAAGACCGCGACCCTGATGATTTCGTCCTCGAATCCCGGCGGAAAATGGCTCCGGATAACGCTGTCGATCCGGGCATCCGCTCCCGCAAATCGAAGCAGGGTGTCGTCGCGATCTCGCGGGCGGGCCTCGAGATCATGGAGGGCAATGACGTTTAGTCCGCCAGGAACGAAGCGGCGCACGCTGTCCTCGAGATTGGAGAACGAGATCCGCACCGTGTTGGTGGCGACACCGTTCTTCCCCGCGCGGGCTGCGTATTCCAGACTGTCGGCAAGAATTTTGCGGTTTCTGTGGGTCTGCTCGGCATCGTCTGCTTTGGGATCCTCGTAGCGGACCACCCGGGCGCTTTCGTGCAGCCCGGCGAGATTGGCGATCTGAGCCAGGCGTATGCCGATACTTTGAGCCTCGCCGGTCCAGCCGAGCTCGGCGGGCTCGGCGCTATCCATGATCCATTTTGGACCGCTGGGCCGCCAATAGATTCTGGTGAAGGTCCCCAACCGCTGCCTCCATTCCTCTTCGTCGCCGATCAGGAATCCGAACCTGTTCAGAAGGAATGGCTTGAGAGCGTTGCGGACCTCGCCGACGCTTGCTGCTGTATTGGTGACGGCACGAACGAAGATCATCTTTTGCTGCAGCATCTGCTGCGCCGTGTTGGTCGGGAGCAGTAGATCTAAATACCAATTGTCAGGCCAACGGGTGACCTGTTGACCAAATATGTCTTGGAGTGCCTTCAGTGCGTGCTGCGCCTCGTCCGGCGACGTCCCGAAGGGTTCTCCGAGGAGAATGACGGGAGTGGGCATGTTCGGCTGAGGCTGCGTGCCATTGGGCTCAGGTTGAACCTCTTCCGGCTCAAGCGGCGCCCCATCTAATTTGGACGCCCCCCTTCGGGCTTAAGCTGGCTCTCGTCAGGTTTAGGCCCAATCCCAGACGCACCTGCAAGCCAATCGCGGATCGAAGGCGCTGACATCGCGAGGTCCGCACCGATGTCCTCGATCAACAGTGAGTCCGACTGCCGTACGCTCGCGGCATACCTATCTTCCCACCAATTCCGCCCGGCCTGATCCAGGAACAGAACCGCAAAGCGGCGGTTCGACCGATGCCCATCGGCAGGGTTCAGACTCGCACGCCAGTTGTCGAGGGCATAGTCGAAGATCTCGCCCTGTAGCTTATCCGATCGGACATAGTAACGTCCAACGAGCGCGACAAACAATTCGCTCCGGTCGATTTCTCCCTTGATCGTTTCGGTGAGCTTGATGATCTTGCGATCCCCTGAAGGAAGGCATGCCCACCCGTCAAGAGAACTGAAAGCGCCGGCCCTCGTGAGATTTGTCTTGGATTCTTTTTCCAAGCCTGCATAGCTGACGAAATACGAACGTGCACATTCGGTACCCTCTATCTCGTCTAGCAGATTTCGAATCAGTTGAAGAAGATCCTTCCTGTCCCAGTATTCAGACAATAAATATAGAAATTCGTCGATATCACCTTTAACATTTAGCTCGTCGATAAAATTATATACTTTTTCGCTAAAAGACTCACCCTTTGATATATTGTTAAAATTTAGACTGAAACTTTCGTTTACAAACGTGGCAAAGTCATCCTGCCCGACAAATCCGCGTTGGAATTTGCCGCCGCCTGAAATTGCGTCCCGTAGGCTTGCGAGGCCCTGTCCGTCAAGGTAAGCCATTCTAGCCTCCCAACTGGGAAATTGGCTCAGAGGGTTCTAACAGATACACTATCAGTCGCGTATATAGAAAAGAGCAAGTGTTATCATGATCCGCCTGGCCCACTGACGGGGCTGCACACTTCCCTGCCGTAACGACGCGTTTGCCGCCGTCCACGCCTCGGCAACGAAGGTGTTACGGTCTCTGCGCGGCCGCGAGCTCCAACACTATCGGAGCGAACTCGCCTGCAAGGACTTGGGCATTGCTTTCGCGATCGCTGATATGGGAATGCCTTGATTGTATCGCGCACGGATGATCGCGGCGGGATCGCCGGCATGATGAAGCGCGACTAATTCGAGGGATTGGTTGAAGACGCCCGAACCGGAAGATCCCGCCAAGGTATCGGCATTGTAGCGCAGCCGGACTGCATTCTGGTTGAGGCCGAGGGAGGAACCGAGCGCCAGGGCCATCGGCGTGCCTCTTGGGTGCTGGATCACCAGGACCGGCTGGCCATCGTCCGGCGTGGTGGCGTTCGGCTGCAACCTAATCGGCTTGCGGCTCGACTCGACAGGATGGAGCAGACGGAGCAATGCGGCATCTAGGCATTGCGGATTGGCAAGACCTGCGCCGCCGATGTCGGCTTGGGGATCGTATGGGCTCGACCAGACGTTCCACCCGCTGCCACCAGCGAGTCCGATAGGCGTGCCGTCCGAGATTCCGGCGGCATCGCGGGCGAAGTCGAAGCGACAGACGATATCCGTTTCCGCAACATTGCCGATCAATTGCGGTTCGACCACATGAAAGTTCGTCAGGACCAGGTCGCGGTCGACCAAGATGCCCGTGCCGCAGGGGTTTCCGGCCGGCGACTCGATCCGACAAACCGCCTCGCAGATCTGAGCGAGTTTCTCCGCCCAAACACGGATATCGGCAAATCCTCCACCGCTGACGATCCTTTCTAGTCCGAAGGAACGGCCCCGCCCTGCGTCTCCGCCACCGGCCGGCCGTACCTCCGCCAGCCTGATCGTGTCGGAAAGAGATCTCATGAGAGGATTGCGCGGGCGGTCGCGCTGCAACGCGTCGACGAGGTCGCCGGTCCAGCCCTCGGCTTGGGAAACCTGGATCAATGAAAAGATTCGCTCCTCGAAACTTCTGCCCGCGGTGAAATTCGCGAGCGGCGGCTTGTTCAGCTCAGCCGTGAGAAACATGCTAAAGCTTGTCTGGTTGACATATGACGAGAGGATGGCCGCCCTTAACAGTTTCTGCTGCAAACCCGACAGTTGATCCCAGTCCATTGCGTTCACCTGCTGATCGATTTGTTCACCCGGAGAAACTAAGAACAAGACTCCCCATCATCCCGATGCCCGCGTGGGAGGTTTCGTTTCGTTCATGGGTCGAGAGCCCGGCAGTTGCAGCCCGGGATATAGTCGGCGATCGTCGGCGGCATGAGCCGCAGCGCTTGGCCAATACACTCTGGCGTGTCCCAGGCGCGTCATGCAGTCGTTCGCGCATCAGGTTCAGGGTTCCTGCGAGACCGATCAGCGAAAGGTCGATATGAGCCGTCAACATGGACGTGATCTGGATATCTCACTCATAAGCATACTATCGTCATTTGACACCAATAACAGAGAGGTCTTAGACATCTTAGTTTTGAATAAATTTTCCTCGATATAAACTTTAATCCAGAGTATATTTTGTATAGTATAAATAGAATTTTAATATCTTAATATTCTATTTATAGGTCAAAAAAGCACTACAAGTATGACACTTTAATATTTAACATTACACGCAAACACTTGGAAATCTATATTGATATGGTCGCTCGTGGGCCTCCGCGTCAGTTCTTTTCCCTGTGCGCCAATCAGCAACGCCGTGCCCTCTTCCACGACCGCCATCGCGCCACTCCCGAAGCTCCCTCAATTGACTTGCACAAGTTTAGAGGGCATGCAAGCATGAGTCGGTATTGTCGTAAAGCACGCTCGCAAGTTATCGTGACGCAGCTTCCGTTGAGTTTTAGCAAGAGTAATGGAATTGTATACGCGTGCACGCCGCGCAGGTGTTCGCCATTCGTTTTCAGGAGGAACGGATGTCCGGATCGGGGGTCATGGAGCTCGTCACCGCGGCGCGCCTGAAGATGGTCTGTCCCGCGGCCGCATCGGATATCCTCGAAGCAATTCTGACGGAGGCGCCGCGAGAATTCCCGAAGGCCGGGCTCGACACGCCCGTCCGGATCGCCCACTTCATCGCGCAGATCGCCGCCGAGACATATTGCCTCGGCCGCCTCGACGAGAACCTGCACTACACCAAGGCCGCACAGCTCATAAAGGTGTTCGGCCAGACGCGCTTTCCGGGCGCGGCCTTCGCCGCAGGATATCTGAGGAGCCCGCAGAAGCTCGCCAACTATGTCTATGCCGGCCGCAATGGCAATGTGAACCCAGATGACGGCTGGGTCTACCGTGGCAGCGGCCTGATCCAGCTCACGGGGCGCGGCAACTTCCGGAAGGCCGGCGACCTCCTCGGCATGCCCTTGGAGGAGATGCCCGAGCTCTGCCGCACCGCCGACAGCGCGCTCGCCATCGCATTGGCCTACTGGCGGCGGAACAAGATCAGCGATGTCGCGACGGGGATCGCCGAGAAGGACATCGTGGCGGTGACGAAGCGGATCAATCCCGCTTTGCAGGGCCTCGACGACCGGCGCACCTACTTCAAGCGCGCGCTGAAGGCCTTCGTGCCGCCGAAGCCGAGCACCGAGGCGGTCCGCAGGCGGGTCACCGCCCTCGAAACCTTGCTGACGCGCCCAGTAAAGCGCCGCGGCGCGGCGCGCGGACTTGAAGGCGCCGCTGCGCCGCCGGCAAGCTTATCGGGCGCGCACTGGGTGTCGTTCTTTCCGACAAGCCGCGCGCTCGATGACCTCGCGCAGCCGTTCCGCGACCGCGCGACGGCCTTCGTCGAGGCTCTGCGGGATGCCGGCGCCAGCGTCACCATATCCGCGACCCTGCGGCCACCCGAGCGGGCCTATCTGATGCACTTTGCCTGGCGGATCGCCAAGCAGGGACTCGACGCGATGATCATACCGGCGATGGCCGGCGTCCCTATCACCTGGAGCCACCCGACGCCGGCGAAGTCCCTCGCCGCCGCCCGCGCGATGGTCGCAGCCTACGGCATCTCGCCCGGACTTCGCGAGCCGCCATCGCTCAACTCGCGCCATACCGACGGGCTGGCCGTCGACATGACGCTCAGATGGACGGGGCCGCTGACCATCAAACGGAGCGATGGTGCGATCGAGACCATCACCACCGGCCCGCGCAACGGTTCGAACTCGCGCTTGATCGCGATCGGCCAGGGATACCGCGTCATCAAGCTGCTCAGCGACCCGCCGCACTGGTCGAGCGACGGGCACTGAGGCGCGCGCCAATTAAAGCAGGAGGGAGGCTACAATGGTGGATATCGTGATCGACCCCGGCCACGGCGGCAGCAGGAACGTCGGCGGATCCGACGCCAACCATGCATCGGGGCCGAGCGGGCTGCTGGAGAAGACCGCCACTCTCGATGTCGCCAAGCGCGTCGCCAAGGCGCTCGCGGCCGCCGGCCACAACGCCGTGCTGACGCGGACGACCGACGACAATCTGGGGCTGGCCGCCCGCGCCAAGGTCGCGGCGAGACTCAAAGCCCCCGTCTTCGTCTCGATCCACTTCAACGGCTTCGACGGCGCGACGCAAGGGACCGAGACCTTCTGCCATACGACGCACTTCCCGAAATCCGCAGCGCTGTGCAAGGCGGTGCAGGCCGCCGCCCTCGCCGCGACAGGCCTCAAGGACCGTAACAGGGGCGGCGTCAAGACACTCGGCCTTGGCGTCCTCAACCCCAACTCCCACGACGCCGCGACAGCCTGCGTCCTGCTCGAAGTCAGCTTCATGGACGTGCCCGACGAAGACCGGCGGCTGCAGACCGCGGCCTACAAGGACAGGGTGGCCGCGGGCATCGCGGCCGGCATCGGCGCCTATGTCGCCACGCTCGCCGGTGGTCGGGAAAGTGTCCCCGCCCGGCAGTTGCAGGACGGCTTCGAGGCACTTCAGCCAGGCCGGCCTGAGGTTGCCGCCGGCCGGGAGGCGCCTCGTCGCCGACGCACGGCAGCGCCGAAGAAAAAGGTCGCCGGCAAGACTGAGCGAGCAAAGCGCGCCTGACGGCGGCGAATCGCTGACGGGAGAACAGCGTCCCGACAAGGCTACCCGAGACAGGAAATGCATCGTGAGCGGATCTGCATCGGTCGACTTCTTCAGCAGCATCATGGCCCAGGATGCAGCCGGCGAGCGGGAGAGCCCGCTCGCACGCCTGCCCTCGGGCGAGCGCGCCGCCGCGGCACTGGAGTCCCGCCGAGAGGCGAGCGAGGAGCTGGTGCCGGAGGGGACGCCTGACTCCCTGCGCGCCGACACCGAGGAGACGCTGCGCCGATTGCGCCATCGCGAGCCGCTCGACCAGCAGCATCGCTTCGCGCTCGAAGCGATCATCATCCCCGACCGCCGGCCACCGATCCTGATCCGGGATGGCGACTACACCGTGCAGCACAAGGATTGGCTGCATCTCAATACGCCCGAGGCCAAGGCGCTGATCAAGCCAGCCATCGCCGCCGCCTGCCGTATCGAGCTGCCGGGCAGCGGCGTACCTTTCCTCGGCACCGGCTTTCTGGTCGGCGACGGCCTGCTGATGACCAATCGCCATGTCGCGGAGGCGTTCGTCGACGGTCTCGGCCGCATGAACGTCCGCCTGTCATCCGATGCCGAGCCTTTCGTCGACTTCCTGAAGGAGCACGGCAATCGGAAAAGGCAGGTCTTCGAAGTCACCGGCGTGGTGATGGTGCACCCCTATTGGGACATGGCCCTGCTCAAGCTCGGCGAGTTGCCTGCCGGTCACCCGCGCCTCAAGCTGACGCTGCAGCAGCCGGACGCGATGCTGGGACGCGACATCGTCGTCATCGGCTATCCCGCGCGCGACGAGGAGCGCAATGCCGCCCGGGTGCAGCGGCAGGTCTTCGGCGAAATCTACGACGTGAAGCGCCTGATGCCCGGCAAGATCGGTGGTGCGGGCGCCACGGCGAGCCAGGCGCGGCTGCTTTATCCCAGCTACGAGCAGGACGTCAGTGCCATGCTGCACAACGCCTCGACGCTGGGAGGCGCCTCCGGTTCCCTGGTCCTCGACCTGACGACAGGCGAGGTGCTGGGCCTGCATTTCGCCGGGGAATATCTGCGCTTCAACTGTGCGGTCCCTGCCGCCGAGCTGGCGGCGGATGCGCGCGTGGTCGATGCCGGCGTTGACTTCGCCGGCAAGACGCGTGGCGATCTTACCGCTTGGCGTACAGCCTGGAACCGTGTCGAGCGCGCCGCCGAACCTGCCGAGAACGACAAGGAAGATCGCATGCCCCCCAGCGATAGCGGCGTCCGTCCGACCATTCGTTCGGATGGCGGCGTCGTCCGCCTGACGGTGCCCCTCGAGATCGAGCTTCGCCTCGGCACGCCGAGTCTCGGCGCAGCCGGCATGGCGAGCACGGGCCCGGCCACCGACGATCACCGCCGAACCGATGACGCGACCTCGGCCGAAAAGGCCGTCGAGCCATTCCACGAGGAGGACTACGAAACCCGCACGGGCTACAGCGAGGATTTCCTTGGCGTCCCGCTGCCGATGCCGACGGTGAGCGATCTCTCCCAGGTCTCCAGGCTCGACGATGGCGACCACGTGCTCCGCTATCAGAACTTCTCGGTCGTGATGAACAAGGCGCGGCGTATGGCGCTCTTCACCGCGGCCAATGTCGACGGCACGGCGGCGGCCAAGCGACCCGACGACAGCAAGGCGACGACACGCGGAGCGCTGGGGGGCTCGGCGAAAGCGACACGGAGAAATGGTTCACCGATCCGCGCATCCCGGCGCTTCACCAGTTGCCTGACCGCTTCTTCACCAAGGACCGGCAGGCCTTCGACAAGGGCCATCTCGTCCGCCGGGAGGATG
This sequence comes from Bosea vestrisii, assembly GCF_030144325.1. Lineage (NCBI taxonomy): Bacteria > Pseudomonadati > Pseudomonadota > Alphaproteobacteria > Hyphomicrobiales > Alloboseaceae > Allobosea > Allobosea vestrisii. The sequence continues at coordinate 4,152,505 of NZ_CP126307.1, forward strand.
CCGCCTGGGGCCGCAGCTTCGCCGAGCTTCGCCGCGCCAATGGCGACACCTACCATGTGACCAACTGCTCGCCCCAGGTGGCAGGCTTCAATCGCTCGGCCAAGGCCCGGGACAATTGGGGCGCCCTCGAGAACTTCGTGGCCAAGGCGGTGAAGGGCGGCCGGGTCTCGCTGTTCTCCGGCCCGATCTTCGAGCGGAGCGACGATGTCTTCCACGGCGTCGACGATGACGGCCGGGTGCAGGTCAAGATCCCGAAGGCGTACTGGAAGGTGGTGGTCGAGGCCGAGGCCGACGCCCTGCTCGCCTATGCCTTCGTTCAGCAGCAGGACCTCTCCGGCGTGCGCTGGGAGGAGCGGCTTCAGGTTCCGGCGGCATTCAAGCCGTTCATGCTGCCTCTGGCCGAACTCGAGCGCAGGCTCGAGTTCGTGCTGTTCCCGCCCGAGCTTCACGAGGCAGATCAGTTCCACACCGCGCGCGGGAGCGACGTACGCGAAGCCGAAGGGCTGCCAGGCCGCGGCGCGCCCCGCAAGACTAGACGGCGCCGGACTCTCGAGCAACTCGCAGCGGGGCCAAAAACCTTCCGTGACCCGATCCTGTCGGTGTTTCAGTCCGCCACCGCGAAATTCGTCCGCGACCGGGCTGCAGCCGCAGCGGACGGCCCGCGTCCGTCGACCGAGGCGGTTCGTCGCGAGGGACTGGAAATACTGGATGCCGAGCACGCCTGCGAAGCGACACTGGGAGGTGGAGCAGCGTCAGGCGCACAATCGACCATGTCGTCCGGACAGGAGGGCCTGACGCGACGGGAGCACGCCTCGCATTGCTCGGCATTGCTGCTCGAACTCACCAAAGCCAAGGTGTTCGGCGATGAGGCGACGGCGAATGCCCTGCTGGATCAGGCCAAGACCGGGAAATGCGACCCGGCCTGGGCCGACACGGTCTATGAGCATGCGAAGGCCTATGGCGTTCTGAACGATCCCTCACGCCGGGTCTATGTCGTGCCGCGGCCGGACGACGCCCAAGTGATCCCGATGAATCCCGCAAGCCGGATCGCGATCTTCGGCGACTGGGGCACAGGGGCGGGTCCGGCACGGCTCGTGATGAGCAATATCCGCGAAAAGCGGCCGGACATCCTCCTGCATCTCGGCGACATCTACTATTCCGGCACGCCGGACGAGATGAAAGCGAACTTCGAGGACATCATCGCCGAAGCTTACCAGGGTGCCCGGCAGCGTCCCGCCATCTACACCTTGTGCGGCAATCACGACATGTATAGCGGCGGTCAGGGCTATCATGACCTCATCGCTCGTCTCAATGCCGGCAAGCTGCGGCAGAAGGCCAGCTGGTTCTGCCTGCGCGCCACCGACAATTCCTGGCAGATCCTCGCCATGGACAGCGGCCGCAACGACTACCACCCGCTGCTGCACCGCCAGACCTTCATCGAGGAAGCCGAGCAGCTATGGCTCGTCGAGCGGGTGAAAGACTTTCCCGGTCGCACGATCCTGGCCTCGCATCACCAGCTCTTCTCCGCCTTCGATGCACCGGGCGGCCCTCTGCCCTCCGGAGGCGCCGATCCTGTGAACCAGCGCCTCAAATCGGTGCTCGACAGACTCGTCGCGGCCGGTGGCAACGTCGTGGCCTGGTTCTGGGGCCATGAGCACAATCTCGGCGTCTACGAGCCTTATGCGGGGCTGGCGCGCGGTCGCTGCGTCGGTCACGGCGGCGTGCCCGTCTTCACCGACGAAGACCCTTACGAGCCTCTGGCCGAGCTCGTCGACCCGCCGGCGATCATCGCGGGCACGTGCATCGTGCCGGATGGCGAGTACTACGCCCACGGCTTCGCCGTCCTCGAACTCAGCGGCGAAACGGCCCAAGCGGAGTATTTCCAGAATGTCGGCGGCGTGCTGAAGCGGCACTATGCCGAGATGATTGCTTGAAGCTGCTGCTAGCGGCGAAGACAGACCAGATGGGGGCATGACGTTGGCGAACGCTGCGGAGCAGGACGACGGCAGGCGGAGTCGGTCCGGGCGCAGCCTGGGCCTTGCGGGATCGGCCGCTTTCCTCGTGTGCGGCACGAGCGCCGTTCTTGCGCAAGGCGCGGCGCAACCCGGCGTCGCCGATCAACTCGCGCCGTTGATCGTGCATCTCGGGCGGCTTCTCGTCGTGGCGACACTGCTGGAATGCGCCCTCGCGATCATTTTCCAATGGCGCATCTTTCGCATCCTGTTCGCCGAGAAAGCGGTGAAGGTTCCGCTCGCGGTGCTCGCCGCCCTGATCGTCGTCAATATGGTTTCCTATGATCCGTTCTACGCCATCCTGAAGGATGCGCAGGCCACGCAAGCGGCGCAGGGGAATTGGGTGACCTACCTGATGTCGGCGCTGGTCTTGGCGGGGGAACGGCCGGCGTGAATCGGCTCTTCCAGGCCTTGGGCCTTCGTGCCGTGGCAAGCGAGGTGCCGGCGCCTGCACCGCGGAACGACGGCGAAGCCTGGATCTCCGTTTCCGTCAACCGCCAGGATCGCAACTCCCGAGAAGCCGTCCATGTTCTCGTCGAACAACTGCCGGCCGGAGAACCGGCCGGCAGCGGGTTGGCCGCGGTGATCGATACCAAATCGCGTCGTCGCCTGGCCTGGGATGCTTTCCGGACCCGCTCAAACCGGTATCCGCCCAGCGGTGGCCATGTCGTTCGCTCGAACCAGCCTTACGTCATCTCGGTCAAGGCGGAGAAGGGAGACCCGGTGGTGCTGCATCGCGGCAGTTTCGCACCACGGGCCGTAGTAGACTTTGTCGTAACGATCTGAGGGTCGATAGGTCGGAAAGTCTCAAACTGCGAGCTCAGTGGTAGAGCAACGGGCAGTGCTGGTACTGCTCATCATGACCCTGACGTCTCGAGCTGAACTAGGGAAGGTCCGTTTTGCTCGTTGCGACCGAGGCAGGGCCTCCAAATGCAGCGAGGAATCGGGCCAACGTGCTGCATGTTCCCTCGATCAGGAGGCGCACTGGTTTGAGAACCAATGCGTCGTCTTCTACGGAGGCGAGCATCTGCGAACTATTCGCGTCGGCTGAACGCGTCACGATGACCGCGGCGGGTAGAAGCCGTTTCGTGACCGATGCCGGTCATAGGCCGAAAACAATGTTTTCGGCAACGATCCCCGCGCCACCGCTGCCGAGGGCGCTGATCGGGTTTTGCGAGATGGGGCCACGCTCATTCGCATAACAAACGGGTTTTCTTTCAAGGGTTAGCACGCTGCCGTACAGGCTCGATTTCGATCCTTTCGTTATCGGACTCTGTCTCCTTTCCGGCGGATCCACGGAGTCTGCTTGTGGCGCAAGGGCGCCTCATATCCTCCAAGCCGCGGTGCGTCCCGGCTCGACCGCGTCGGCAACCTGATAACCACTGTCGCGGCCGAGGATGTTGACGCCTTTGCCGTCCGGCGAGACCGGACGCCATGCTCCCGAGATGTCGGATGAGGGCACGCCGGTGTGAGCGAAGCGGGCCCAACTCGCCAGCATCAGCTCGGACAGTTTGGCCTCGGCCTGCCCGGCTCCCACTTTGGCGCTGAAGAACGGGTGTCGATAGGTGCCGAAGACGAACGGGATCTCGGCCGTATGCGGCACGCCGCGCGCCGGTGGCGCGAGGGGACGATCGAATTCGTAGAGATAGGCGGAGTGCTCAGCCCGCGCATGGCGCCTGGCGGCCTCGAGTGCACGCAGGCGAAAGACGATGTCGCCATAGGCGGCGATCCAAGAGCTTTTCAGAGCATCGCCCTCGGCCGGCGTCGCGGTGGAACGATAGGCCTCGACGATCTCAGCCACCGGCAGATGCGCGGCCTCTGGGCGATAAATCGCGATCAGGTCGCGGATCATCGCCTGCAACTCGGCCTCCGTCTGCGGCGACTTCAGCCCGCCCACAGCCTTGCCGTCGGGATTGACCAGGTCGTACCAGAACACGCCTTCGTCGCGCGTGGTGCCGATCAGCGCGGGGACGGCCGGCAATTGCCCGTCACGTGGCCAGGCCGTCAGCACCTTGCCATCGAGCACAGGCAGAATCGGCGGGCGTCCGAGCGAGCGCACCATGGCAGGATCGCGCGCCAGCTGAAGCTCGGCGTCGTGAAGCTGCTGGGCGGGAAGCTCACGCAGGCCGGCGATGCTGGTGCCGAGCCGCTTCGCCAGCGCCTCCGCATAAGCAGCGGCGGTGTCGAGTTCAGGAAAGCCCGGGGCGCCGTGCAGCGAGCCGCTCTGGATGATGACCTTGTCGAACAGCCCGGCATTGCCAGGGTTCTGGGCGATCGTCGCGACGCTCTGCCCGCCGGCCGACTGGCCGAAGATCGTCACCCGCGCCGGATCGCCGCCGAAGGCGGCGATGTTGTCCTTCACCCAGCGCAGCGCCGCGATCTGGTCCTGATGCCCCCAATTCGCTAGGGTGCCCGAACCCTCGTCCTTGAGCTCCGGATGCGCCAGCCATCCCAGAGCGCCGAGCCGGTAATTTACCGTCACCACGACGACGTCGCCGCGCGCGGCCAGTGCTGCGCCGTTCGTGCCGGCGACGAGACCATGGCCGGTGCGCCAGGCGCCGCCATGGAGCCAGACCATCACCGGCCGCTTGCCTCGAGTCGAGGGCGTCCAGACGTTGAGGAAAAGGCAGTCTTCCGATTGCGGGTCGGCGCCGTCGTAGAGCCAGGCGGCCGCGCCCGCCAAGGTCTGGATCGAGGCTGCGCCCGGCTTGCTCGCATCGCGTATACCGGCCCAGGGCGCGGCCGGTTGCGGCGCACGGTAGCGTAGCGGCCCGACGGCGGCGGCGGCGTAGGGGATGCCGAAGAAGGCAACGGCGCTGTCTTGCACGAAGCCCTGCAGTTTGCCGCTCGCGGTCTCGACCACCGGCACGTTCTGCGCCAGCGCGGCGGCGGCGAGCGTGCTCGACAGGCCTACGAGAACAGTCCTTCGATCGGTCAGAAACATCGCCAGATCCCTCCCTGCAGGCTGACAAATATTTTAAGCTTAAAATATTCCGGTAGGCAAGCGGGGTCCAAGGCTCGCATCACGGGTCAGAGCATGCTCGATTTCGTCCACGCGGACGTAGGCGGCGGAACGCTTGGCCGCCAACGCCTTTCCAATGGTCGTCTTGCCCGCGCCGGGCAGTCCGCTGAGGACGACGAGCACGTTACCTCCCAAGGCTCTGCTGCGTCCGCTTGTAGGAGGAGAGCACGGTGGTTGTGAACGGCCGCTTGGGGTCGCCTTCGGTCATCCTGCCGCCGCGCTTCCAAAGTCCGCTTTCCGACAAAGAGCCAGAGTCCGGGTGTGGCGCTTCGGGGCTGTTGATCAGCTTATGCTGATGTCAATTTCCCTTCCGGCTGTGGATTGGATCCGTCACAAGAGAAAAAGTATCCACCGAGCAGTTTCGAATTTAAACGTGATGATTTTAATATATGCGGGATAGGTATTTTGCAGAATTGCCGATTTCTATCCGGCGGGTGCATAATTTTCATGAACGGACCTATTAATCCTTAACGCGAGCAAGGGAGCAAGCCCGTTGTTTTTGCTGGGGCGTTAACCACACACAAGGAATGAAGGGCGCTGTTCTTCATCCCTCGCGGTGAACGCATGCGTATTGGAAGCCTGCTCACGAGGCTTGGTTCCCCCGAGGCCGGGGAGAGGAAGATGTGCGCCCCGATGCCGATCCCGTGGCGCATCCCGATCTGAAGTGCAGTTGCCTCGTGGTAGGATGGCAAGTGTGGTAACGTCCAAGCCACCTTCCTGGTCGAAGTGCCGCTGGGCGCTCGGGGCGCAAATGACTGAGAAACTTCGACACCGAGGCGCGGTTAAGAATCTCAATCCGGAAGAAGCCAGCCGAGTAATCCTCTCCATCATCGAGCCTCGATTTGCCTCAGCAGCAGCCTACGCTTGGTTTCGATCGGAACCTCTAAAGGGTCTTTCGGGCCTGACGGCGGTGCAGCTTATTGCCGAGGGCCGCGCCGAGGCAGTCCTTGAATATGTGGAGGCTATTGACGCGGGTATCCACGCTTAGGGCGTTCCGCGCTCAGCGGAATCCATATGCCGCCGGACAGATGTCCGCTTTCGCAATAGCTGACACCGGAAACGTCTGCCTCCGGTAGTCCGTTCGGTTGACAGGCTGAACGCAGTCTGCCCCCCACGGCCGGTAGAAAGGGTCGCTTGCGTGCAAAGTGCGCTAGCGCCTATTCGCGAAGCCGTCCCTTTCTCGTCTCCACGCGCACAACAACAGCGAGCTAACTTAGGGTATCGCAATCCAAAGGCGAAAAACGTTTGGGGACAACTCGCGGCTGCTCTTTCAGTCCGCACGTTGCGAGTGCCAAGCTAGGTTGTCGCTGAGGAAGGCTCGAACCGAACAGAGCTCGCTGGCAAACTTAGCAACAACGTTGTCTGTCTGCTGGGGGCGAGCACGTGTGGGCTGATACGGATACCGACGTAGACTACCTCAATTACTCCGAGGTTGCCGAGCTCGTGGCCGAGATGGTGGGTAACGAGCGGATGTTGCCCCTATCGCTGGGTGTATTCGGTACTTGGGGCACGGGAAAGTCTTCGATCCTCCGGCTGGTGCAGGCGGGCCTTGCGAAGAATGCTGATAACTACATTTTCGTCGAGTTCGACGCGTGGCTCTACCAGGATTTCGACGATGCCAGGGCCGCTCTCATGGCCGTCATCGCTAAGGTCCTGCTCGACGCTGCACCGGAAGATTTGCAAGCGAAGGCGAAGAGCTTCTACGGCCGCGTAAACAAGCTCCGCCTGCTGGGACTGGCCGCAGAAGGAGGGGCAGCGCTTTTCGGAATGCCGACGTTTGGGGCGCTGAATAGAGGTATCCAAAGTGTCGGCGATTATTTCTCCGGTGAGGCGGACGAGGACGACGCCAAGGCACTGAAGGAAGCAGCAACGGAGGTTACTTCTCGAACGAAGGGGTTGCTGGCTCCTGAAACCAAGCGCAGTCCTCCCGAGGAGATCACGGCGTTCCGCGATGAGTTCAAGGACATCTTGAAGGGGCTCGGCAAAACACTGGTTGTCGTCATCGACAATATCGACCGATGCACTCCGCCGAACGCCATTCACACGCTTGAGGCCATCAGGCTTTTCCTGTTTCTACCGAGAACAGCGTTCATCATTGCCGCCGACGAGGACATGGTCCGCCACGCGGTGTCGACTCACTTTCGCAACCCGTCCGAACGGCTAATTCAAGACTACCTCGATAAACTGATCCAGGTTCCTGTCCGTGTTCCTAGACTAGGAGTACAGGAGATACGGGCCTACATGCTTCTGCTCTTCGCAGAGGCGGCCAAAGTGAGCGACAAATCGCTTGAGACACTGAGGGCGTTCCTAGTGGATCGGCTCCAAAACGCATGGAAGCCGAATTCCGATTTCGGGGTCGACGACGTCATCGAGTTGCTGAAGCTGCCTGATCCAACGGCGCTTAGAAATAGCCTAGACTTGGCGGATCGGATGGCCCCGCTGTTGGCCTACTCCACCAATATCAAAGGCAATCCGCGCATCATCAAACGCATGATGAACGTAGTGCGCATGCGTGCGTCGATCGCTGGGAAGCGGGGCATGCCGATCGACGAAGCGATCATCGCTAAACTGGTTCTGTTCGAGCGCTGTACCGCTGCAGCCGCAGTTGACGCCCTCCATGACGCAATCAACACGGCGATGGGCAAGCCGGAGTTCTTCGTCCGATTGGAAGCCTCCGATGCCCCCGCCACCGAGATCGAGGCCGCTTGCCCCGACGCCATGCGGCCGCATCTTTCCTTCATCCGCGAATGGGGCGCGCTCGAACCGCCGCTTGCCGGAGTGGATCTCCGGCCAGCTGTCTATCTTGCGCGCGAGACTGTTCCGCTTCGTAGTCTCGCAGCATCGCTGTCGCCGGCGGCACTGAAGGCCGTCGATGTCCTTCGCGACGTCAGGACATCGAGCTCCCCAGCTGCTCGGGATGCTCTCGCGTCAATCGATATGTCTGAACGCGTGCCAGTTATGGAGGCGCTTGTTCGCGATATGCGGAGAAACCCCGATTGGACGCGTTCGCGCAACGATTTTCGAGGTGCGATCCTGTTGGCGGATGAAGGGCCTGACGCGGCTGCCGTTTTTGTCCGGTTCGTTAGATCGCTTGATCTGCCAAGGCGGCCGCCGTGGATGGCGACGCTACTGAACGGCAAATCGTGGGCTGGCGCGTAGGGAGATCGCGGTGGGGACCTCTTCTTCCAGCAGGGGCCCGAGCGGCCGATCACCTCTTGTCCCTTCTTGGGCCGATGCCAATCCAGGGGTGCCACTGCCGGCGCCGGATGGGCAGCGTTTTCGGACCTTCCGCACCGAATTCGGGCGATACGCTAGCGGAGATGGCGGCTCACTCCGAACGGCGCTCGGCCATTATGCACGCACGGCTACAGGCGGCCAACGCGTTGGGCCAAGACGTTTCGGGTCGGCCTATCAAGCCGGCGGAAGTCTTTTTGGGGCCCTCGGTGACCTTGCCGCGGGGGGCAATGCCACTGAGTTCGCCGGTGTCGACCTGGCTGGTCTTGCCGGGCGAACGCTCACTTTCGCAGTGCAAGAGATAGCCCGCGCTCTGGCTCCCCAGAACGCTGATGCTGATCGAATCCAAGTGGCGATTCAGGAGGCTGTCGCTGAGGTTCTGCCCGATGTTGCCATATTTGATCCAGCGATCCTGACGCCCGACAACATCATCGCTATCATGGTCGAATTCCTCACGCGCATTCTGTTCCAGCAGGTTGTCGAGGACGCCGGATCTGCCTGGAACAAGGCACCCTCCGATGCTCGCACAGCACAAGCTGAAGGCGAACTGTTCGATCTCATCCAGATCGCGATCGATCGCCATCTCGGTCCGCGGCTCGCCGCAGCAGGCGGCCAATTGCCCAGAGCCGAAGTCGAGCGTCTCCAGCGCAGTGCGATGGATGACGTGTGGCGGGATTGGGAGAATTTCGCATGACTCGCGTGATCTGCCACGCTGGCCCGGAGGATGTGCCAAAGAGCCGCTTTGACCGGGATGTCCACGTGGTTCTCTACGGCCGCGGACACATGCCAGACGGTGTCGCGCGTTTGGGCGCGGGGGTGATGGATGCGGTCAGCCGCCTAGGGTTCGCTCTTCAAAGTGAGGCTTTCGACTTCCTCACAATCGCGATGGCGGTGACGGCCGCCGATACCTTCATCCTTCGCGAGGAAGCCGAGGATCGCTGGAGCCGTGGTCTGGAGCTCACGATCCCATTGAGCAATCCGGGTCCTTGGATCGCTGTGCGTGCACGATTGGAAGAAGCGCTACGGTTCCTTAGCGGCGATGCGTGGAGTCTGGAATTTCGGTCAGAAGGCCCGCGGCGCCCTTTGCAGTCCGCGATTGATAGGAGGCGGTGGCGCATAGATCTGACGCGCTCCGACAGTGCCTGCTTGTTCTCAGGCGGCCTCGACAGCTATGTCGGCGTCCTTGACCTCTTGGCCGGTGGTGGCCGCCCGGCCCTGGTGAGCCATTCATACAGGGGCGATCGCAGGTATCAGAACCTAACGGCGCAAGCCTTGCCGGTCGTTTGTGCGAGATTTTCGGCTAATGCCCATCCGACGTGGACTGGAAACTCCGAGGTCTCCATGCGGACCCGAAGCTTCAATTTCCTCGCATATGGCGCTGCGGTGGGGACGGCCATCTCGCAGATCCGAAGTGGGCGCCGGGTTGATTTGTGGGTGCCTGAGAATGGGCTGATCGCGCTGAATGCGCCATTGACTGCGCGACGGATTGGCTCGCACAGCACGCGAACGACACACCCTCATTTCTTGCAGTCGATGCAAGGCATCTTCGACGCCGTCGGCCTGCCAGTTCGGATTGAAAATCCGCTGCGCCATCAGACCAAGGGCGAAATGCTCCGGCGGCACGCAACCGATCCCAGGTTCGCCGCCCAGGCGGTTCGCACCGTATCCTGTGGCAAATGGAAACGAGACAACACGCAGTGCGGGCGCTGCGTGCCTTGCCTCATTCGCAGGGCGTCTTTCCACGCAGCTGGGATTGCCGACAACACCGGCTATCGCTGCGAATTGCTAGCAACTGTCATGGCCGATAGTGGCCAACGCGACGACCTGGCATCTGTCCGTTACGCGGTAAGGAAGGCTCCAACCGCCGACATAGAGCGATGGGTTCTGCAGGCAGGTCCGCTACCTGAGAACGCTGTAGAGAGGGACGGGTGTATCGATGTTTTCGGTCGTGGTATCGAGGAACTGCGAACTTTTCTCCATGCCAGCGGGTTACCGTGATCGATTTCCATTGCCACCTAGACCTCTATCCAGATCCTCAGGCGGTCGTGCGGGAAGCAGATAAGGCTGGAATCTACGTTCTGTCCGTTACCACCACACCTAAGGCATGGCGCGGCACTTCTGCGTTAGCCAAGGGCTGCGCCAGGATTCGGACTGCTCTGGGTCTCCATCCGCAACTTGCTCACCAGCGCCACCAGGAGCTTGCATTGTTTGAAGGGCTGTTGCCCGAAACCCATTACGTTGGAGAGATCGGCTTGGATGGCGCTCCGGGGTTTCGGGAGCACGCGACAACGCAGCGGCGGGTATTCGAGGCAGTGCTTGCGATGTCGGCGAAACAAGGTGGGAAGGTTCTCTCCATTCACAGCCGCCGAACTGCCGACGAGGTGCTCGACAGCCTCCGTCGTCAGCCAGACGCTGGAATTCCAATCTTGCACTGGTTCTCCGGCACTAAAGCGCAGTTGCTAAAGGCAATTGATCAAGGTTGCTGGTTCTCGGTCGGACAGCCCATGACACGCTCAGCCAGCGGGAGGACGCTACTGAAGTACATGCCGCAGGACCGAATCCTGACGGAAACCGACGGACCGTTCACGGAGCACCGAGGCCGTCCCTTACAGCCAGGGGATACGGTCGCCATGACAGCCGCACTCGCAGAAATGTGGGGAACGACCGAAAAGATGGTTTCCGATCGCCTTTTGGATAATCTCCGCCGACTATCAGGTTCCCTCCCAAAGGTCGCGGAAAGCTCCTCTCACGCTGCCTAGGTTTTGGTCGGTCGCGTCGTTCAATGCACTGGGAGCGCCGTTTGACAGCCTGTGGCCTGTCCTTGTCCTCCGGCTCCGGTCGAAGCGAAATCCTGCAAGGAAAGAGCTGGCGCAACTTCACGACGCGAAGGAATCGTTGCAGGGATTAGGAGCTAATCATTTTGGTGCCCTGGTATTATGAGCGAGCTCCCTTTCGAACAGTGGTACGCGATCGTAGCAGAGCAGCTGCCGGGGTTGTTTCAGTCGGTAAGCGCCGGCAATGTGACGGCCGTGGAAGTTGTCAGCCTGTGGCACCTCCTGAAGCTTGCTCCTTCCGGAATTCGCGGCTCGTACCTCCGAGTGCCCGAGAGCGAGATTGTCGCGGCCGCTGAAAGCTTTTCGAGCTCGGGCTCATCGCATCCTGTAATCGACGGTCAAACGAGCGATCTGGACGCATGTCGTGTTCTCGGAGGGATCCTTCGGGCTGCAGAAACGCAATACCTGGAGCATGAGACCGGCCCATCGGTCGACCCGGCGGATTGGGCGGTGCAGGTCCTTGAGTAAGCTATTATCTGATCCCGATCCCTCGGAAATCAGGCAAGGCGCCCCCTGAAGATCTGACGGAGGACAAGCGCCCGTTCGAGCGCCGCGGCCTCAAGTACATGCGAGCGCTCCGGTGCGATGCGGGCGGACATCCTGTCGAGCTTGTCGACCATCGCGAGATCGGTTCAGGCTCGGACCCTCTCGCGTTCAGCGCGACGGCATTCGCCACCGTCGACTTCAAGGAGCGCGACAACGTTCGGCCAGGGCATTTTCTCGTATCAGCAGTACGTGGGCCAACCGAAGAAATCGTCCGACAGCACCTCGGCCAGTCGGGAGAGGGCAAGAGTTTCGCCCATGTGTTTCCGGAATTGACGATTGACCATTCGATGAGAGGGATCATCGCCGATGAGCTGCTCGCGTTGGAAGCGGGGGCCGGCCGCGGCCCCGTGATCGTCGTCGGTGGCTCTTTCCACGATGAGGTCGGCACGGGTTTTGCGAACCGCGGTGTGGTTTATTCCCGTGTCGGGAAGGAGCTCTTCGATTTTCAGAAAGTCGTGGCCTATTTCGACAAGAGCAAGCAATGCGAGGATATCGTCGCCAGCCGCAGCATAAAGGTGATGGTGACCGCAATCGGGCTAATTGCGTTCCCGATCTGCAAAGATCTTTGCCATTCCTACGACACCCCTTTCAGCCAGCTTGATGTCGATTTCCTGCTCACGCCGTCCTGCGGCGACGACGTCACGATGAGCGAGCATAAGGGTGCCGCAGCGCGGCTTCACGATCGATTTGGCTGCCGCTCGTTTGTGGCTCAGCAAAGCTACCCGAAACGTTCTGACGATGTGATCGGATTCGTGCTGCCCGCAACGAGCACCGTTCGAAAGCTAGCTGATAGCGCTACGTTCATTCAGGAACCTTTCAGCATTTGTGCTGTTTCGTGATTTGCATAAGTGCGAAATGGTGCTTAAGTCCGAATGCTGAAATGAGCTGAAACAAATTGAGGCTATCAAAATGTTAGATAGCGAAATTGCCAACAGGATGCGGGAGCTCGCGATTGGTGAGATCAGCGCCGTAGAGGCAAAGTCGATGATGTCCGATTTCTTCGGCCGCGCGCCTGAGCTCGCAGCCCGCAAGACATATCCTGCGCTCCAGGAGGTTGCGTGGCGCTTCATCCGGTCGCGGTCCGCTCCGGAGGATATCGACGAGTGGCTCGGTGTTTTCCGGTTTTGCGAGCAGCTATTGGACAGGCATGAGCTCCCGGCTTCAGCTCGCCAAATCGAAGCCCTCGGTGACATAGTCGCGAGGACAGCCCGCTACGCTGAGCTGCAGCCGCCTGACAGCGTGCTAAGCCGTCGACATGTTGTGCCACTTCTGGAGAAGCTCCGGCGCGAAGGCGGTCGCCTGCCACGAAAGGACTTGAAGCGGCATCTGGAGGTCGAGGAGGCGAACCTCTCGCGCCTTATCGCCTTGCTTGAGGCTGGCAGGCTTGTCGTGCGCAAAGTCGCGGGGCGCGAGGCGATGATCGAGCTCACCCCTGAGGGCCTCCGCAGCATTCCAGCGCCTCAGGCCGTTCCCGATGTCTATGCTGAAATCGGACTGTTGTTGAACGACGCAAAGGGTGCGGCTGTTTCCGTGCGGACCGCAAAGGAAGAGTTGTTCGCTACATCTGGTTTCGAGGACACAGTGGGTTTGCCAGCTGCCGCGGCTGCGACACTGTTGTCCGAAAGCGGATCGAGCGGTTGGTTGGATTTGCAGACAGCAGAGCACAGATGGGCTCGCTGCGTAAGCTTGCCCACCACCGGAGATAAGTCAGCAGCCCTTTGGGTCGATATCAGCGATCTGAAGGAGACGGTGGATCGCGCACATCAGCGCATTGATGGTCTCGAAGCAGAGTTGGCTAGCGTTCGCGCCAGTAAGGAAGCCATCCTTGCTCGGCAAGCGAGGCTCAAAGCTTATAGGAATGCCGTTGAGCGCAGGTTGGAGGCGCGGATTTCGGGCGCTAAGAGGAGCGCGGCTCTAGCCTATCCCGGAACGCTCGCATCCCAGAACACCGACCTACTGCACGAGCTGGGCGAGATCCAGTCCGTGGTGTTCGCTGCTGCGCCTTTGACTAGCCCGGAACAAGTTATGGAGCCGGTCAGCGCATACGCGGTTTTTGACGAGGTGGTGAAGCTCGCGAGTTTCTTTTCAGAAGACGAGCTGAAGGCCTCTGCATCCGAGTTGCCATCCGACTTGCCCATAGCGTCCGAGCCGGTCCTGGACACTTTCCGAAATTGCGCGGCCCGCGGAGTGCGGTTTCGCGAACTAAAATTGTCCGGCAAGAACGATGGCGTAGTCTTCGCTGCTTATGCGGATCTGGATTTTGACCCGGCCTCGATGACCGTTGGAAGTGGCCAAACCGTTCCAGGCTTCCATATTGAGAAAACGGTCCAAGACGGTGCCTATGGTATTCAGATATACACTCCCATCTCAGGGGCTATCACACGGAAGATCGCGTAGCGAAGCTTCGTCGCTAATGCGGACCGGTCGAATCTCGCCAGCAGCCGTCAGCTGCCGTTCATAATGTGAGTCATTGCGGTGAGCCGTGCCTACTATGCCCAACGAAAAGGGAAGATCTCGGGCCAATTCGATTTCCTCACTTTGAGGCAGTTGGCCGGATCCGTCTTTCATAAGCTGAAGCAAGACGGATTTTTCGACGAGAGCTTCGGATTCTATTGCGTCGATGCGGGGTCTGTTCCTGGCAAGCTGGGACAGGACGTGGAGTTCACCGTGCATCTCAGGCTTGGGAAGCCCGATCTGTGGCCTTTCGTTGAGAGGGTATACGACTACGACGAAGATGACCTCTTCAGCGTGATGGAGTTCCTGTACGACCATGTTTCCAAGCCCATAAAGGGCCAGATGCACGACTTCGGCAATTGCGGGATGCACTGGGACGAGTTCGACGTCGAAGTGGGTCGAAAAGCGTTTCGCGAGCAGGTTAATTTGCTCCTCGCGAGATATGGAGATGGGTACGAACTCTCATCGGACGGCGAGATACTGGAGTTGGGTCCCGCAGGCGTGGCACCTCTCCTTAAGGCCGATATTCCGATTGCCGATGGCCATGTGCACGCCCGATTGCAGTCAGCGATCACGAAATTTCGCGAGCGGAAATCCACGCCGGACGATCGGCGAGATGTCATCAGAGACCTCGCGGACGTACTCGAATATCTGCGGCCTCAGCTCAAAAAGGTCCTGACCAAAAAGGACGAGGCGGACTTGTTCCAGATCGCGAACGAGTTCGGCATCAGGCATCACAATCCGTCGCAGAAGACCAACTACGATCCCAACGTCTGGCTGAGCTGGATGTTCTATTACTATCTGGCCACCATTCATGCGGGCATTCGTCTGGTCGAAAAGGCAGAAGCAAATGCGCCGGCAGACTAGGGGTGTTTCATCTTGGGCGAATTCACCGTCCCTAAGGACACGCCACGTCGGTGACGGCTTGAGAAAGGTAGGTCGGCTGTCGGGGTAGTCGCATTCGCCCGTATTGAGATCGAAGCCGCTCTCTGGCTGACACCGGGAATGTCGAGGCTAGCAGCTCATTTGAGCGCGGCGGACGCCTACTAATCGATGGCGCTTGCACCGTGGCGAGAAGCAGAACAACATCGCCGAACATCATTCGTACGATTGCCAATAGCCAAGAATCAATCGGCACGACAATCGGTTCAATGACAGCGGGTCTAGGGGGTACGTTCTCAGTCTACGTTCGCTGGCGGCTGTGTTCACATTTTTTGCAGTCTCGCCGGCTTGCGGGTTGCAGGTCCCGGAGAAGGATCCGCTAACCACCAACGACATTCCGGCCTTCGTGCCTCTCGATAGGCTGCGCCCTCTCTTCGGCGGCACAACAGGGCAAGCGCCGTCCCGGGTCCGTGAACTAACGGCAACTGCTTAAACGATTGGATTTTCGTGTTTTTTGTGCGCGAGTTCGCACCTCTGGCCGAATAAAGACCTCGAGATTTGCCCAGCCAGTCCATGACGACCGCAGGCTATGGGAGCGTCGCGGCATCGAATGACAATTTGTTTCTTGAGACGCGACCTCTATAATCTCATGAGGCGCGTGCACTCACCCGCATCAGCGAGCTGCGGCGTATGCGGTATGCACTGAAGCTGAGCAACGCTGGCGAGCAGTCGCCAGCGCCTCACTTGCCTTATCGGACAAACAGTCCCTTGAGCCAGTTCCAGAAGCGGATGAACCATCCGTCCTTGGCGTACATGGCATCGTAATACGCCTTGCGACGCGCTTCCTCAGCCTGGCGACCGGCCATAATTCGCTCGGGCGTCCAGGTGCCGCACCATATGATCTCTCCCCGTCGATGACGTAATGAGACTTGCAGGCTTGCTGCCAGTTGCCGACGGAAGGCCACAGGCTTGGACCGCTGGCGGTTTCCTTCAAGCTCCACTCTGTCTCGCCGAGCGGCGTGCGGATCTTGGCACCGCAGCCGCACGCGCAGAGATGCGCCACCGCGCCATATTTCTCGGAGACGTAGAGGACTCCAGGCTCAAGCTGCTTGGGCATAAACTCAACGCGCTGAAGAGTGATGTTTTCAAGCTTCATTGAGTTCTGACCGCGTTGCAATTTTGCCATCAGCGAGATCGAACAGAAAATGAAAGTCCGGCGTCTTCTCGACGTAGAACCCTTTCAGTCGCTTAAACTTCATGACCGCCATCGCCGCATTCAAGGCGTTCAACTCGCCGATCTGGATGTTCACCCGGTATTCCTCGTTCTGCCGGTCGGTCAGCTCTGCGAGGTCCTTTGCTCTCACTGCTGCCGCGGTCTCGGGCGCGTAATAGGTTGCCCGCATCATACCAGAGAGCGCACCGTGCTTGCGGTTTAGCCCCATGCCCACGTCGATGAATGGGATGTCGAGCGCGATCAGCAAGTCAAAGATGCCCGCGCGAGAACTGCCCTTGTCCACGCAGACGAAGGCGAAGGTGACGCCCTCGAAGTCGGCGGCACTGGACGCATCAATGAACTTCGCTTCCAGCTTCAGACCATGACGGAGATTGTAGTACCGGGCCTGATACATATCGGCCTTCGACAGGTTGAACTCGTTATGCTCGAACCGCCCTGGCGAGCGGAAGGCGTTGTGAACGTGAAACGGATCGCGGTCGAAACCGCGGATCTCTTTAACAGGCGTCTTGGCCAGAAAGTCGAGCGTGTAAGCTCCGGTGCCGCCCAAGCCGATGATTGCCACGACCTCGCCGTGAAACTTCGCGGACAATCCGGTGATTTCCGCACGGCTGGTCATGGTGTCGTGGATCTTGAATATGGCGTCCTCGGCAGCCTTTTCGACGGCCCGGTACGTCAGCGGCTCCTTTCGGCCGGGATACATCGCCATCGCGGGACCGGAAATGATCCCGACATAGCTCTCGATCTTGTCGAAGAAATTATCAAACCCGACCAGCTGACCGTTCACGCGCGGCTTGTTTGAGAAGCTGCGCTGCACGACCACATCAGATGCCTCCGCACTCAGCGTCAGAGTCGTCGGCCCGCCCGCGAGATTGCCGATCTGACCGCCATCCATGTTGTAGGGATGAGAGCCTGCGAAGAAGATCTGATGATCGTCCTGGCGGACGTGCTCATTGTCGGTGAACACCAACTTGGTGACGATGGCGCCAAGTTGGTACGCACGGTTCGTGTCGAGATAGGGGACATCGCGAACGATCAGATACTCGCTGTCGAAACCGACCGCGTACCCCTTCTCGACCAGACGACGGATATCGTCGTTATGACTGACCAGTTTCTGAAACACTGAAGATCATCCCATCTTTGACACGCACCGTCTCACCCTTGGCCAGAACGCCCTCGGGCCGATTGTTGGGGCCGTTGGTGTATTTCACCGAATAGGTGATCTCCGGATGCTGGGCGTAGTTGGGCACCTCCAGCGTGACGACTTCGTCGTAGCTGATCTTGTTCTTCGTCCAGCTATGCGGCGTGCCCTCGACGATGATGGTCACGCTCGCCTTGGCCGGACGGGTCTTGAGCTTCTCGACACCGTCACCGGCCAGACGCACATCTTCGTCATCATCAATGACCTTGTCGGGCTGGTCTTCGCGTTCCAGCAGCAGCTCGGTATCGGCGTTGTCTTTAGCGATCAGCTGCTTGATGTAGCGGCCCTTGAGCGTCTTGAGCGGCCAGACCATGCTCAGGCCATCGACGAAGAAGCGATGCGTGCCATCACCGCGGATCACGAAGAAGCGGTTCCCCCTCTTCAGATCGGCAAGCTCAGTCGGCCGCAGTTCTTCAAGCTCGAGATTGGCGAGCTGATGAAGCACTACGAACTCGGTGATCGGATGCGCCCCGTACGCTTCCGCAATCTGCCCGCCCGTGACCTTGCGGTCGTCGAACGAGAAGATGCGGAAGTTGAAAGACTCATCGGCGATCTGCGCCGCAGTCAGGTTCTGATTCCCGGAGATCAGCTCCGGCGCGTCTGCAATGCTCATTTTGTAATCTCCTTGTCGTTAGTGCTCTTCGTTGCGCAGCGAACCGCCTCGGCGATCGGTCATCGATTTCGTCCTTTGAACTGAATGCAGGCCAGGATCAGCCCGCCGGCTGAATGGAGGACCGCACCGGATGGTGCGGCCGCGTGGTGATCATCCCTTCGGGGGAAGGGATCGTTGCCATAGGAGTTCGCGTCCCGGATACGGCCGTCGGGACGATGGATGATCGCTTCGCCCCGCTCCCGAATGGCCGTACCGCGTGCCGCTTCGTTCGCCTGAGCCTGGGTGTCGTGGACCGTGCCGGCCCGCGACGTCCCTTCGCGTCTGGTTGCCCACCCGTTCTCGTGGGGGACGACGTGAATGCGCTTTGACAAGTTCTTAGTCCTTCTGCTCGCCGCAGCCAGGCCCTCGCCCAGCCGACGCATATAGGGTTCCCGAGAACCACATTGGTGTCAATAAAAACATTACAATGTTTGTATTACAATCATTTGTTTGCGAGTTTGACACAGCAACCCGACTGATCCAAACATCAAATATGTCGAATGATCCGCGGTACACCGCCTTCGGAGAAGCCATGGCTCTGCGACGCGAGCAACTGAAGATGACCCAGGCGCAGCTGGCGTCACGGGTCGGGCTTTCACGGGCCTCGATTGCAAACATTGAGCGTGGTCGGCAAAACGTGCTCTTGCATCATGCCTGCGACATAGCCTCAGCCCTTGGCTTGTCGCAGGTCGGCGACCTCCTTCCAGTCGAGTCCAAACCGTCCCTGGAGGATCAAGTTCTTGCGCTTTCAGAAGCGGTCAGCCCGAAGGCGAAAGCGCAGATCAGCGACCTTATCGCGACCGCCGTCGCCACTGCCAAAGCAAAGTCGTGAGTGTCGTCGAAGCCCGCGCCGCCGCGCGTACGATCATCGCCGAGTTTCCGGTTCGCGCAGCGCCCGTTCCTGTCGAACGGATCGTGAAGGCTCGGGGTATCGTCTTGCAGTACGCGCCGCTCGCAGACGAGCTCTCCGGCATGGCTTATATCCGTGACGGAGTGCGGATAATCGGGGTGAACGCTCTCCATCACCCCAACCGGCAGCGGTTTACCATCGCGCATGAACTCGCCCATCACGAACTTCACCCCGAGCAACTGCGGGAAGAAGTTCATCTCGACAAGGCCTTCCGCGTAATGATGCGGGATGACGTCGCTGCTCAGGGCGTCGATTTGTGGGAGATCGAGGCCAATGCCTTCGCAGCCGAGCTCCTCATGCCGCATGCGTTTTTAAAGGACGTCGTCGATCCGGTCGGGCTAGACCTTGACGACGATGAACGGCTCGAATCGCTGGCTCGTAAGTTTCGGGTGAGCACGTCGGCACTGCGCTACCGACTGGGCGTACGTGGGTAAACCCGATGACCGGCTTCGTCTTCTTCGACACCGAGACGACGGGGCTCCGGAAAGGTTTCGACCAGATTGTGCATTTTGCGGCCATCCGCACTGATCACGAGTTGAATGAGATCGATCGTTTCGAGGCGCGGTCGCGGCTGCAGCCGCACGTCGTTCCCCATCCGAAGGCTCTGCTGACCAACGGCTTGCCAATCGCCGCGCTGCTAGACCCGAACCTGCCCTCCCACTACGCGATGACATGCGCGATAGCGCGTAAGATCGCGGAGTGGTCGCCAGCGATTTTCGTGGGCTACAACTCCATCGCATTTGACGAGGAAATGCTGCGCCACGGCTTCTTTCAGTCGCTCCACGACCCCTACCCGACGAGCCGTCCCGGCAATGGACGGGCTGACGCTCTCGCTCTCGCGCTTGCGGCCTTTGCCCTCCCGCCGCACTGTCTCGCGGCACCAGAAGGCATAGGCGGGCGCCGAAGCTTCAAGCTCGCGGATATCGCGCCCGCCAATGGGCTCCACCATACCAGCGCGCACAACGCTCTCGCAGATGTAGAAGTCACGCTGGAGCTGTGCCGTCTCGTTCGCGCCAAGGCCGACGACGTCTGGCAGCGCTTTCAACGGTTCTCCAACAAGTCGGTCGTCTCTCAGTTCGTCGAGACAGAAGACGGCTTCGTCCTGACCGAATTCTTTGGCGGCGGGCAGGCGGTCCATCGACCCGTCGTTCTGATCGGTCGGCCGCCCGGCAATCCCAATGGTCGTTTCTGCTTGGACCTTTCCATTGATCCCGATCGCTTGGGGTCGATGTCGGACGAGGAGATGATTGTGGAGATTTGCCGGAAAGGGACACCGGTGCGCCGGCTTGCAGTCAACGGCGGCCCCGCGCTGACGGAGCTGTGGGCGGCACCGGAGGAACTCTTGGGAGGCCTGGATCTCGATACGGCCGAAAATCGCGCCCGTCGCGTAAAGAGCGATCCCAATCTTTGTGCGCGGATCGTCGCCGTCTACACGGGATCGTGGAGTGAACGTGAGCCATCACCGCTACCCGAGCTGCGGCTTTACGACGGCTTCCCCTGCGACGCCGACAAACAGCGGATGCAGGCCTTCCACGAAGCGTCGCGTCAGGAACGGCTCGAAATCATTGCGCGCTTTGAAGACCCGCGCCTCGCGGTCTTCGGGCGCCGCCTCCTTCACGCCGAACATCGCGGCAGTCTTTCGGAAACTGAAAGACGGCAAGCCGATCTGGACCTCGCCGATCGCCTTCTTGATGACCGTGGCGGCCCGCTGACACTCCCCGAAGCGGTGAAGGAGATCGACGCTATCGCAGCAACCGATCAACATATGACTTCAGCATTGTTGAATGACTATCGCCGTTGGCTTGTCTCGAAAATCGAGCGCGTGGAAAGATTTCGGACAGCCCCAAGTGATTGCGTCTAAGCCAAGCGTCGGAGAGAGACGAAAGCTCCGCGGCCTGAATTCCATAGCCTGGCTACGGCAAAGGACCTTTTTGGCACCCGGCTTCTCCCCGGCTCGCGGTATCGGCGATCAAGTGGTCAGTCTGCTCATTCAAAGAGCAAGGCACATAGGAGGGTGCGCCCAGCCACGCGCGCAATCCCGATAGCCGCAATGGCGACTTCCTTTGGATCGAGCCACAAAGGCGACCGGTCGGAAGCGCTGAATCTGTGCGCAAAACAGAAGCGGCATGATGTCGTGCCCTGTTCGTTCTACCTTGGCGTTGTTTAGCGGGAAACCAGCGCTACGCCCTTATAATGGAATGCTGGTCCCAGCTTGTCAGCGTGATCGGACATTCGAGGATTGTATTTGATCGTCGGCGCGCGCGATCATCCGGCAGACCTCCGCCGGGCACGCCTCGAATGAATTTGCTGTATTTCTCCGCCTTTCGCGCCGTCATGCTCACCGGCACGGTCAGCGCTGCGGCCGAACTCCTCGGTCGCAGCCAGCCCGCCGTCAGCCGCCTGCTCGACAAACTCGAAGGCGAGCTCGGCGTCACGCTGTTCGAGCGGCGGCGCGGCCTGGTCACCCCGACTTCGGTGGCGCAGCTCCTGCTCGACGAGATCGAGCGGGCCTATGTTTCGCTGGATGCCTTGAAAAGCTTCGCTGCCCGGGTGGCGGAAGGCGAGAACAGTCGGATCGACTTGGCCATCATCCCGGCACTCGCCTCGGGGTTCGTCCCTCGGCTGCTCGGAACGTTCCGCAGCGATTGGCCCAACACCAAGATCCTTCTGAACGTGACGCTGTCCGCGAAGATCGAGGATTGGGCCGCTTCGCAGCAAATCGATTTCGGCCTCGCCGAGACGCCGTTCCGCCGATCCGGCTTCCGCATCGATACTTTCAGCGACACCCCCTACATCGCGGCGGTTCCGGCCGGTCATCCGCTTGCCGACAAGGCCCGCATCGGGCCGGCGGACCTCGTCGACGTCCCTTTCATCTCCTGGGCGTCGCTGACCTCGGCCGGGCAGCTGGTCGCGCAGGCTTTCCGCTCGTGCGGCGTGAAATACGATGCGGCCTACGAGACGACCGTTTCGTCGATGGCCTACGAGATGGTCAAGAACGGCGTCGGCATCGGTTTGATCGACCCCTACACGGCGGTGGGCGAGCTCGACGAGCGCGTTCGGCTGATCCCTTTCGCTCCCGCCATCCCATGCAACGTCGCTCTGCTTCGACCGGAATCGCGGCCGGCGAATCGCGCCGTCGATGCGTTGCTGGATCTCATGGCCACCGAGCGCGACCGGCTGATGAAGCTGTTGCCACGGTAACAGTACGTCGGTGGTCAGCTTGCCGCGCCAGCCGCCTCCGGTATGCGGTTTTTGTATAACGATCGCCGATCATTCTATTTTGAACATTTCAAATTAGACGATTTACTCCCGTCAGTGTCTCAACGACCGCAACTGCGACGGGGCCATGACGCCGAGCCGAGCCGAGCACGAACTATTCGATGTCGTCGTCGTCGGGGGCGGCATCAACGGCACGAGCGCGGCTCGGGAACTTGCCCTGTCCGGCTATCGGGTCCTGCTGGCGGAGAAGGCGGATCTCGCGAACGGAGCGTCCAGCCGTTCATCCCGCATCCTTCACTGCGGGCTGCGCTATTTCGAGACCGAGCACCCCGTCAGGACATTCGTACGCTCCCCGGACGGTTCTTAGGCGCCATCGCGATGGCGAAGGCCGCCATGCAGGCGCGCGAGGAACTGGTTCGCTTGCAGCCGGAGCGTTGCAAACCCTTCACGATGTGCTTTCCGCTTTATCGGGGCGACGACATCCGCGGCTGGCATCTGGACATGGGGTTCGCGCTTCTGAAGCGCCTCGGTCCGCAAAACCCTCCGCTCGGCTATCGGCGATTGGCCGCCGATATCGACCGGGAATTGCCCTTCGCCACAGACCTGCGCGATCGACCTCGCTTGAACTCGATCGCGACCTATCGCGAGTACATGATCGACTGGCCGGACCGGATCTGCGTCGACTACGCATTGGAAGCGGAACGGAACGGCGCAGACATCAGACTGTTCACGCGGGCGACGCTTCAGCAGCGTTCGCCGGACGGCGAATGGACCGTCGGGCTTGCCGACGAGTCAGGCAAGGTCGAGCAGGTCGGCGCCAAAGTGGTGCTGAATTTGGCTGGCACCTGGATCGACGCGCTCCTTCTCCCCGGGCAGGCGCCGAACGCTCCGCTCGTTCGCGGAACGAAGGGAGCGCACATCGTCGTGCGACTGCCGGATCGCTACCGGGGCTTCGGCGTCGCGACGCTCCATCGCGGCGGCATGCCGTTCTATTGCCTGCCTCTCGAGGACGATCGCTTCTTTTTCGGGCCGACCGAGACTCCTTATGACGGGGATGCGGACGACGCCCATCCCTCGGACCAGGAGGTCGATTTCCTGCTTGGCGAGGCCAACCATCTCTTGCCGGGGCTGAAGCTGCAGCGCCGGGACGTCGAGTTCAGCTGGGCCGGGGTTCGGCCCCTGACCTACGACCCCGGCGAGCCGATGGGACGCCGCATGCGTGAGATCCACGATCTGCGCGATCATGGAATGCCAGGCGTGCTCGCGATGACGGCGGGGCCGGTGATGAGCCACAGGAGCGCCGGCCGGGAACTGCGGGATGCGGTCGCGAGCCTGATCCCGCCGTCTCGCCGGCGCGGCGCGGCGGCGAGCATTCCCGAGAATGTCGTGGCCGGGCATGTCACCCGATCCGACGATCGGAAGGAAGCATACCGATCGGCCGTGCTGTCGGAGCATGCCCGGGATCTGCGCGGCATTCTGTACACGCGCACGGGGCTCGCATGGGGGCGCCATCTCGACCGCGACGCCGTCGAGCATGCAGCGAACAGCGTTGCCGACTTGCTGAACTGGGGGCCCGAACAGGTCGCCGGGCGGGTGGAGGAGTTCCTCGAACATCAACGACGAGCCTTCCCGAACGGGAATGCTGCCTGAAGAACGACCACTGGCGAACAATCTCAATAAAAGGGGAGACAGCTATGGCATCATCGACCAATTCGAAGCGTATCAAGGCGGCCGCTGCGGCGTGGCTCGGCTGCGCCTGCATCATTGCTGCGAGCCAATCGCAGGCTGCGGAAGGTCGCCTCAAGGAAATCCTCGATCGGGGCACAGTGAAGGTGGGCGTCCAGGGGGCGTTCAAGCCGTGGGCTTTTCCGGCTCCCGACGGCTCGCTGCAGGGAATTGAGGTCGACCTCGGGAAGAGCGTGGCGGAAGCACTCGGCGTCAAGTTCGAACCGGTGGTCATCACCTCTGCAAACCGCATGCAGTTGCTGCAGCAGGGCAAGATCGACCTGATCATCGGCGGAATGTACGACACCGCCGAGCGCCGGAAGATCGTCGGCATCATCGAGCCTGCCTATTGGACCTCCGGACCGACCATGCTGGCCAAGAAGGGGGTCATCAAGGACTGGAAGGACATCGCGAACAAGCCGGTCTGCGGCAAGCAGGGCAACGCCTACAACAAGCAGATCGAAACCGAATTGAAGGCCAGGCTGACCGCCTTCGCCGGCAACACGGAAGGCAAGGAAGCGCTGCGATCCGGCAAGTGCATCGCCTGGGTTTATGACGACGTCAGCATCATCGCGGATCTCGAAGCCCCCGAGTGGCAGGACTACGAGATGCCCGTCTCGGTGCTCTACAACAACCCCTGGGCGGCCGCGGTCCCGATCGAGGAGCTGAACAAGGGCTGGGGCGCCTTCATGGCCGGCATGGCCTATCGCTGGCAAGGCGAAGGCAAGCTCATCGAGCTGGCGAAGAAGTGGAATGTGAAACCCGCGGACTGGTTCGCAGAACAGCAGAAGAAGCTGAGCTGGGACACGACCTACCTGAATCCGAAGAACTGACTGCTGATAGCCGGACCCGCCATGTCCCTGGTCGCGCACCATGCTTGAGCTCATCGGCCCATATTTTCGAAGACTCCATGACACCACGGGTCTGAACTTCAACGTCTTCTACGACCAGTACGAGTTCGATCGTTTCGTGACCGGCGCCAGCAACTCCCTCCAGCTGATACTCTGGTCGTTGTTGCTGTCGCTTGCGATCGGCGTCGTCGGCGCCTGGGCGCAACGCGCCAGGAGCGCGGCCCTGCGGGTGGGCATGGATGCCTACATCCAGATATTCCGTAACACCCCGCCGATGATCCAGCTGCTGTTCTTCTTCTTCGGCCTGGGAACGCTGACGCCGACGATCGACATGGGGGGATACACGCAGCCGCTGATATCGGCCTACATGTGGGCGCTCATCTCGCTCGGTATCTTCGGCGGCGCCTTCAATGTGGAGATCTTCCGCTCTGGTCTCGAAGCCGTCCCGGACTCGACGCTGGAAGCAGCCGAGAGCCTGTGCTTCTCGAAGTGGCAGACCTATCTCTACGTCACCTTGCCGCTGGCCTTCCGGATCAGTCTTCCGGCTCTGACCAACAATCTCGTCAGCTTGGCCAAGACGACCTCGCTCGCATACGTCATCGCCGTGCCGGAGATGACCTATGTGCTGAACCAGGTCTGGTCGGACAACGTCAATGTCCCCGAGATGATGCTCCTGCTGTTTCTCTTCTACATCATCGTGGTCACCGCCCTGGCCAGTGCACTCCATCTGCTCGAACGCAGGCTCGCGCTCCCGGGGTACGGTCAATGACGGTGCGCGCGTTCGTCCTCGATCCGGCCAGGCTGTCACCCGAACGTCCGCTGTCGTTCCTCGATTGGCGGCATGGCCTGTGTCTGGCGCTCGCCTTCCTGGCATCCCTGGTGTCGGCATGGGCGCAATCGGCGCCTCCCGGACGCCCGTCTGCCATCGAGACGCTGGTCCTCTGGCTTCCCTTCATCCTCCATGGCTTCGCCCTCAACCTGCTCATGAGCTTCATGGCCATGGCGCTGGCGACCGTTCTGGGGATCGGGCTCGGCCTGATGCAGATCAGCCTGCTCTGGCCGGTCCGGACGCCGTCCCGCTTCGTCACGCATCTCCTGCGAAACTCGCCGTGGCTCGTGATCCTGTTCGTCGTGATGTACATGCTGCCGGCCGAATTCCGGATGCCGGGCGGCGGCCGGGTGGCGATCCCGGATTGGCTGAAGGCTACGGTCGCTTTCGCCCTGCCGGTCATGGGGAACATCAGCGAGATCGTGCGCGGGGCGGTTCACTCCATGCCGACCGGGCAGTGGGAATCCGCGGAAGGTCTCGCCTTCACGCGCTCGCAGACACTGCGCTGGATCATCCTTCCCCAATGCGTGCGGCGGGCGATCCCGCCGTGGATGAACTGGTACGCGCTCCTGACGCTTTCCACGCCGATGGCCTCGATCTTCAGCGTTCACGAGGCCGTCTCAAACGCCCAGGCGGGAATGGAGGCGGCGGGTGCGAGACCGGAGCTCCTGTTCCCGTTCTACCTTTTCCTGCTCTGCCTGTTCTTCGCCTACATCTATCCGATCGCGCTTTTGACGAGAAGGCTTGAGCGTAGATATGCCGTTTGAGAATAAAGCGACCCGCAGTCCGCACCCCTGGCCGCAAGGCGAGCCGATCGTCCAGCTTCGCGACGTGCACAAGGCCTTCGGTGCTCTGGAGGTGATCAAGGGCATCAGCTTCGACGTGCGCAAGGGCGAGGTTGTATGCATCATCGGCCCCTCCGGCTCGGGCAAGTCGACCCTGATCCGGTGCATCAACGGCTTGAGCCCGATACAGCGCGGCTCGATCAAAGTGGCGGGCCAGGAGGTCAACGACCCCGGGCTGGACAAGCTGGCGCTGCGCAAGAAGGTCGGAATCGTCTTCCAGCAATACAATCTGTTCCCGCACAAGACTGCGCTCGAGAACGTCATGATGGCGCCGCTGAAGGTTCTTCGCGAGCCGAAGGCCGAGGTCGAGGAGCGGGCCCGGGCGCTCATCCGCAAGGTTCGGCTGACCGGGAAGGAAGACGTTTACCCCGGCCAGCTCTCCGGAGGCCAGCAGCAGCGCGTCGCGATAGCCCGCAGCCTGGCGATGCGCCCCGACGTCATGCTGTTCGACGAGGTCACGGCGGCACTCGATCCCGAGACAGTCAAGGAGGTGCTGGTGACGATCAAGGAGCTGGCCGCGGATGGCATGACCTGCATCCTCGTCACGCACGAGATGGGCTTCGCGCGTGAAGTCGCCGACCACATCTACTTCACTGACAAGGGTTTGATCGTCGAGCACGGTCCCCCGGAGGAGTTCTTCACCGATGCCAAGGATCCGCGGACCAGGCAGTTCCTGAGCCAAGTCCTTTAACTTGAACCCCGCGCCGCTTGCGGCGCGGACCACCGAACATTGCTGGCCGGCATCGTCGCCCGTGCATTCGCGCGAACGATGAAGCTTGGCCAAAACTCAAGGAGGCACTCGATGTACAGCCCGGACCCATCCATCGTCGCGAAAGACCCGTTGCTGCAACCGCTGACGATCAGGCACGTCACCTTCCGCAACCGGATCATGAGTACGAGCCATGCCTGCGGGCTCGAGGTCAACGGCATGCCGGACGAGGCTTACCAAGCCTATCACGAGGAGAAGGCCAAAGGCGGCCTCGGCCTCTCGATGTTCGGCGGCTCATCGAATGTCGACGTCGATTCCCCGAACATCTTCCGCCAGCTCAACGTCGGCACCGACGCGATCATCCCGTATCTCCAGCGCTTCAGCACGAGGATGCATCGCCAGGGTGCAGGTCTGATGTGCCAGATCACGCATCTGGGACGGCGCGGCGACCCTTACGGCGGCGATCGTCTGCCGACGATCGCGCCGTCGCCGGTGCGCGAAACCGCGCATCGCAGCATTCCCAAGGAGATGGACGAGTACGACATCGACCGGGTCGTCAAAGCGTATGCGCAGGCCGCGGTCCACTGCAAGGAAGGCGGACTCGACGGCATAGAGACGATGGCGTCGGGACACCTGATCGGGCAGTTCTTCTCGCCCGAGATGAATCGCCGGACGGACAGGTTCGGCGGCTCGCTGGAGAACCGCTGCCGTTTTGCCCTGATGGTCCACGAAGCGATCCGCAAGGCCGTCGGCGACGATTTCCTGGTGGGTATGCGCTTCGTCGTCGACGAGGGGCCGTACGGCGCCCTGCGCTTCGACGAGTGCGTCCGCATCGCGCTGGTCCTGAAGGAAGCGGGAGCGGTCGATTTCTTCAACGCCATCTACGGCACGATGGAGAACGTGCCGGCGCTCGCCGAATACAACATGCCGGGCATGGGCTCGCCGCTGGCACCCTGGGTCGAGCCCGTCGGCGCCTTCCGCCGCGAAATCGGGCTGCCGGTCTTCCATGCGGCGCGCATCGCCGACCTGGCCTCGGCCCGGTACGCCGTGCGCGAAGGCAAGGTCGACATGGCCGGCATGACCCGCGCCCAGATCGCGGATCCCTACATCGTCGCCAAGATGGCGAGCGGGCGCGAGGACGAGATCAGGCCCTGCGTGGGCGCCACGCATTGCCAGTCGCAGCACCGGCCGTCCTGCCTGCACAACCCCGTGACAGGGCGCGAGCTGACGCTCAAGCACCGGATCCCGAAGGCGGAGGGGCCGGCCCGCAAGATCGTCGTCATCGGCGGTGGGCCGGCCGGGCTCGAGGCGGCCCGCGTGAGCGCAGAGCGCGGGCACCAGGTCTCGCTCTACGAGGCCACGTCGGACTTCGGCGGCCAGATTCTCATCGGCGCGACTGGGTCGTGGCGCCGCGACCTGAAAGGCATCGTCGAGTGGCGGGTAGCAGAGCTGCAGCGCATGGGCGCCAGCTTGCATGCCAACGCCTACATGGACGAGCAGGACATCGTCGCCCTTGAGCCGGACGTCGTCATCATGGCGACAGGCGGCTTGCCTCTGGTCGATCTCGAACAGGGCGCCGAACTCTGCGCCAACACCTGGGACGTGCTGACGGGACAGGTCGCGTTGGCCGGCGACGTCCTCATCTTCGACGGCACGGGACGGCACCCGGGACCGTTGGCGGCGGAACGGGCGGTCGAGATGGGAGCCCGGGTCAACTACGTGTCCATCGACGCGATGCTGGCTGAAGAGCTGACCTATGCCGAGCGTGTCCGCTGGAAGCGGCTCTTCCTCAAGCATGGCATCCGGCCGGCGACCGAGACGCGGCTCGTCTCGGTCCGGCGCCAGGACAACAGATTGCTGGCGACGCTCGCGAACGACGTCTCGCACGAGATATCGACGGTCCTTGTCGACCATGTCGTGGTCGAGCAGGGAAGCATCCCGATGGCCGAGGTCTACGACCAGTTGCGCGGCAGCTCGGTCAACGACGGCGTCAGCGACCTGGGCGCGATGATCAAGGCCGCCCCGCAGCCTCGGCCGGGTGGCGCGGGGTTGGAGTTGCACCGGATCGGCGATGCCGTGGCCAGCCGCAACATCCATTCGGCCATGCTGGACGCGCTACGGATCTGCAGCGCGCTCTGACCACGGAGGCGTTACGGCTTCCTCGACCGATGCGGTCGAGGAAGGCTGATCCATTATTCCCACTCGCGAAAGCGCCATGAAGATAACCTCGGCACGCATCTACCTGATCGAGAGCGGCGGCATCCGCCCGGTCATCCTGGAACTGGAGACGGATGAGGGTGTCGTCGGCCTTGGCGAGGCCTGCATTGCCTATGGCATCGGCGGCACGGCGTCCGCCGGGATGCTGAAGGACATCATCGAGCGCACCATGATGGGCGGGATCGACCCGTTCCGCATCGAGGCCCTGTGGAGCGAGATTTACGATCACGGCTTCTGGGCCAAGGGCGGCGGTCCGATCGTCTATGCGGCGATGAGCGCGATTGAGCAGGCGATGCTGGACATCAAGGCCCGCAGCCTGAACATCCCGGTCTACGAACTGCTCGGAGGCCGCGTGCACGACAAGCTGCGGACCTATTGCAACGGCTGGTATTTCGGCTGCACACAGGACAGCCAGTTGCCGGCCGCGGCGGAGAAGGCCGTCGCTGACGGCTACGACGCGCTGAAATTCTACCCCTTCGTCTCGATCCTGCCCGAGGGCAAGCTGCGTCACCCCTCCTTCCGCGCCGCAAGTGACCGCAGCGTCGTCAAGCGCGCGGTCACGACCGTCGGCGAGATCCGCCGCGCCGTTGGCCCCGATGTCGAGATCATGCTCGATCTCTCGGCCGGGCTAACGCCGGACGATACGATCCGGTTCTGCCGGGCGGTCGAGGACCTCGACATCACCTATGTCGAGGAGCCGGCCGTGCCGGGCGATGTCGGTGCCTTGGTCAAGATCGCCAAGGGCATCTCGCAGCGCATCGCGGTGGGGGAGCGCGTCTATTCGCGCTATGGCTTCCGCGACATCCTCGAAAGCCGCGCCGCCGACATCCTGCAGCCGGACATCGGCAACACCGGCGGCCTGCTGGAAGCCCGCAAGATCGCGGCGATGGCCGAAGCCTACAGCATGAAGGTCCAGCCTCATATCTGTGCCAGCGCGCTGTCGACCGCGGTCGGCATGCATTTCAGCGCCTCGATCCCGAATTTCTACATCCAGGAGCATTTCCCCTACTGGGCGCGGATTCCCGGCCATGTCGATGTGCTGGAGAATCCGATCGAGGCGTCGGTCAAGGGCGGCATCATCCCTGTCAGCGCCGCCGCGGGCTTCGGTGTCGAGCTGCGCCGCAACGCGCTCGGAAACTCGGTCTACGGCGGATTTACGCTGTCATGACGGCCGGCAACAGACGAACCATAATCGAGACAACAAAGGGATCGCGATGTTCATCGCTCTGAAAATCAAAGCAAAGTCCGTCTATCATGGCTACGACGAGAAGAGAGAACTCATCGTCGAACCCGTCGCCTCGGCGGATTTCGTCGAGAAGCTCATCAAGATCGACCGGATCCTGTCCTTCACCGAGGACTACGTCTTCATCGAGTGCCCGCACGATACGGTGCAGACTTGGGAGTACGAGGGGTCGCTCGCCGACATCAAAGCCAAGCTGGCGTCGATTCGCGCTCTTGTTTGACGGCCAAAGCCCGGCTGCCAGATTCCAGGGACCGACGGCCGATCGCGCCAATCCCGAGCGCGCTCTTGCGCCCGCCACGCCGGCGCACCGTCAGCCGCTGCTCCCGATACAGCCGGAACAGCTTCTTGTGGTTCAGCGCGATGCCGTCCCGCCGCAGCAGGATGTGCAGGGGCCGGTAGCCGAGCCGCCGTCGCTGACCCGCAAGAGTCTTCAGCCGCTCCCGGATTTCCACATCGTCTGATCACCGCGAGGCATAGCGATAGGACTTCGGGGCGAGCCCGATCAGACCGCAGGCCGGACGCTGCGAGTAGCTCTTCTCTTCGATCGCCCAGTTCACGAACACTTTCCGCGATCCGGGCTTCAGAAGTTTTTCCCGAGCGCCTCGCGCAGCGTCGCGACGTCCAGCATCGATTCCGCCAGAAGCTTCTTGAGCTTGCGGTTCTCGTCGTCCAATGCCTTCAGCCGACGCGCGTCGGATACCTCCATGCCGCCATAGCGACTGCGCCAATTGTAGAAGGTGGCGTCGCTGATCCCGTGCTTGCGGCAGATGTCCGCCACCGCAATTCCGGCCTGATGCTCTTTCAGCACCGCAATGATCTGCTCTTCGCTGAACCGGCTCTTCTTCATCTCCGTCTCCTTCCGACGGAGTCCAATTCAAACCGAGGACCCCTCAGGGGGCAACGTCAGATTCTAACGAGGGCGACGTCTTAGGAAGGAAGACGCCCCCGGCTGCCGGTGGCTAGCCGGGGCCGCCTGAGGCCGAGGATCAGGGCTGGCCTGGATTGTGGCGGGAGTTATGTGACAGGCGAGGGACGTCAATGCCGACGACGTCGCAATGGGCGTGCAGCATGGCGGAGAAATCCTTGCCGCCGAAGCCGCGAGCTCGTGCCGAGGAAAAAGCCTCTCGGGCCGCCGCGGCCATTGGCATTGGAACCTTGGCCGAGTTGGCCGACTCCATCACGAGAGTGAGGTCCTTATGAGCCAAGTCAATGGTAAAGCCGGGTTCGACGTCGCCGATGAGCGCCTTGGTGGGCCAGGCAATCTTCAGCTGGCCGTTGAATGCCGTCGTCCCGTAGAGGACGTCCAACGTGCTATCGAGATCGAGGCCGAAGCGTTGAGCCAGCGACAAAGCCTCGGCGTTCATTTGGCAGGACGCGACCGCGAGGAAGTTGTTTACGATTTTCGTCCGCGTCCCGGCGCCGCAGCCGCCGCAGTGGTAGATGGTCGAGCCCATCGCTTCGAGCGCCGGCTTGACGCGCTCGAAATCCGCGGCCTCGCCTCCGACCATGAAGAGGGACTGGCCGGCATCCGCATGCGAGGCCAGGCGTCCCACCGGCGCGTCGACGAAGGCGACGCCCTGCGTCTGGCAGCTCGCCGCGATAGCATCGGTCGTGTTAGCGTCCACGGTGCTCATGTCCATGACGAGGGAACCGGGACGCGCCGCCGACAGGATACCGCCCGGCCCCGCTACGATTTCTGAGACGATCGCCGAGTTCGGCAGCATAGTGATGATCACGTCCGAGCGTGCACTGACGTCGGCGACCGAGCTTCCGGCCTCGGCTCCAAGCTCGACGAGCGCCTCGACTGCCGCACGATTGAGATCGTGCACCACGAGCTCGAAGCCACGGCGCCGCAGGTTGGAGGCCATCGGGCGTCCCATGCGCCCTAGTCCAATGAAGCCGATCTTGTCCATTTTTCCTCCAGGGTTGGTTTTGTCGCCGTCTCAGACGGGCTGCGCGTAGGACGTCTTAACGGTCGTTTAGAATTCGGCGGCGTAGCGACCCTGCTCACGGGCTCCGTAACTCGATCCCTTCGGCCCGCCGAACGGGACGTGATAGTCCAGCCCCGCCGTGGGCAGATTGACCAGCCACGCGCCCCGCCTGCAAATCGGCGATGATCTTCTTGGTGATATCGCCGTGAAGGCTCGCTGGGTCGGGAACTTGACGAGCGTGAACGCTGGTTCTGGACATCGCCGTTCTCGGCGACGGGCGCCGGAGGTGCGCATGGGCGGTACTCAGGACCACGAAGCTTCAGCGTTCATGCAGAGGGCGCCATTCTGCTTCGCGGTCCAGACTTTCAGCAAATCGCGGTCTTCCCTCGCATGCAGCGCAAACGCGTCATCATCGAAGAGCGGGGAAAGGCCCCGGAAGCTGAAATGCGAGGGCGGCGCTCCGAGCAACTCCGACGCATAGTAGAAGAGCAGGGCGGCTTGCAGCGGACCATGGACGATCAGGCCTGGGTAGCCTTCGACCTCGGTGACATAGCACCGGTCATAGTGGATGCGATGGCCGTTGAAAGTCAGCGCCGAGTAGCGGAACAACAGCGGCGCCTCGGCCTTCATCGGCCGCTGGTGGACGCCCTGCTCCGCGGGTGGCACGGCCTTGACGGCCCCACCTGTAGCGTCGAGCCCGCGATAGACGATGTCCTGCCGCTCCTCCAGCACGAGGGTCCCATTGGCCTCGATGCGATGCTGGATGGTAACGAAGCAGAGCGTGCCCGTGCGTCCTTCCTTGAGAGCGACATTCTCAATCCGAGAGGTCCGCTTCGCGATATCGCCGACCCGGAGGTCGCCATGGAAGTTGAAGGCGCCACCTGCCCACATCCGGCGCGGCAAAGGCACCGGCGGCATGAAGCCGCCGCGGGCCGGGTGGCCATCGGGTCCGAGGTTCGCGGTTGGCACCGCCGGCTGCGCCAGGCAAAAATGGATCAGCCGCGGCACGACTTCTCCGGGCAGGGGCGCGGCGCCGGCGAAGTCCATCGTTGCATGGTATTTGCGCGCAAGGTCCTCGCTGACGATATCCGTTCCGATATCCTCACGGCCGATCCAATCGCGCAGATCGTCGATGTCGAAGCGAGGCCCTGCGGTGCTCACGAGGCGTGTCTTTCTTAGGTGTGCAGCAGGGCATGCTGGCCGATGGCCGGCACTCGTCCGTAGTCGCGCTCCTGGCCGATGACGATCGGCGCTGGTGCCGGGAAAGCGACCGGTCCGGCCGGCGTCTCAACCGTGATCCGGCGCAGATGCGGGTGGGTGGAGAGGGCCGCCATATCGTTGACAGAAGCAAATGCGATATCAGCTCGCGTCAACAATTCCCTCGCTTCCACGTCGTCGAGCGCGCCGAAGGCTGTGCCGACGGCCTCGTCGGTCAGGCTGCGGTTGCGCACACGGGCGACGTTCCTGGCGAAACGCTCGTCAGTGGCGAGTGCGGGCAGACGCAGGAACTCGGCGCAGAATTTCCCCCATTCTCGGTCGCTCTGTATCGAGATCAAGATCTGCTTGCCGTCACGGGTGGTGAAGACGCCGTAAGGCGCAATCGAGGGGTGGGCGAGGCCGAGGCGCTGGGGCGGTTTTCCGCCCTCCTGATGGAGCAAAGGCACGGTCAACCAATCGGCCATCACGTCGAACATCGACACACGGATATCAGCGCCCTCGCCGGTGATGCCACGGGCGATCAGCGCTTCGAGGATCGCGGCATGGGCCGTTGCGCCGGTTGCGATATCGACGATGGACGTGCCGACGCGAGCCGGCTCGGCGGGACCTCCGGTGATGGAGGACAGGCCGGATTCGGCCTGGATCAGGAGGTCGTAGGCCTTGCGCTCGGCGAAGGGACCGGTCTCGCCATAGCCGCTGATCGAGCACGAGATCAGACGCGGATGGCTTTTGCGCAACTTTTCGCTGCCAAAACCGAGCCGGCCGAGCGCGCCGGGCTTGAGATTCTGTACCAGCACATCCGCCTGGCCGAGCAGCTCGCGAAGTGTCTGCTTGCCCTCCGGCGCGGCGAGATCGACGATGAGCGACTCCTTGCCGCGGTTCAGCCAGACGAAATAGCTGGATTGACCCTTGGTGACGTCGTCATAACCCCGCGCGAAATCACCCTCTGGCCGCTCGATCTTGATGACGCGCGCTCCAGCATCCGCGAGGCGCGAGGTGCAAAACGGAGCCGCGACCGCCTGTTCGATCGCAACGACGAAAAGGCCTTCTAGAGGGCGACGAGCGGGTGGCATTGGGAAATTTTTTTGGTCGGTGGCTAATCGATTTGTGGGCTTCAAACATTCCGCTGAACGCCCGAGCGCGCGAGCACGCCCGGCTTAAGGCGTTCGTTGGGGCCATAATCGTCCGCCGAGTGGAAGAACAGGCGGGGCGTTTGATCGATCGTGAGCAAACGTTCCCGATAGGCTTCCAGCTGCGCTTTTCGAGCCGGATCATCAATGCGGCCCGGCATATAGGCGACATAGGGGGGAGGACATCGAAACCTGTATAGCGGAGCAGGCCATTATGAACCGGCCAAAGCACAGAGAGGATGTCGCCGTCGATGCCGTCGGGAACGTACGTATCGGCCGAGGTGCCGGTCGTCGCCGCGACCATCGCTAGCTTACCCTTGAACAGGCCCGTGTCGTATTTGCGACCGGTCGTATAGGCAAAACCGCGTGCGAAGACGCGGTCGGCCCAGCCCTTCATGATGGCCGGCATGCCAAACCACCAAACGGGGAATTGCAGGATCAACATGTCGGCCCGCGCCAGCTTGGCCTGCTCGGCGGCAATGTCGGCGGCGATGGTGCCGGTTTCCATCGCATGGGTCTGTTCACGAGCGATGCTGAGCCGGTTCGGATCGGAGCGCTCGCCAGTGAAATCGGACAAGCCGGTCACAGGCTGGAAGTTCATCGCGTAGAGGTCCGAGACCTCGACCAAATGGCCTGCCTCTGTCAGCACCTGTACCGCCAAGTCGCGCATCGCGCCATTGAAGGAGGTGGGCTCCGGGTGGGCATAGATGAGGAGGACATTCATAAGCTGACCTTCAGTAAGAGCGCGGCATGCCGAGGACATGCTCGGCGAGATAGGACAGGATCAGGTTCGTTGAGATCGGCGCGACCTGGTAGAGCCGCGTCTCGCGGAACTTGCGCTCGACATCGTATTCTTCGGCGAAGCCGAAACCGCCATGGGTCTGGATGCAGGCGTTCGCCGCCTCGAAGGAGGCGTCCGCCGCCAGCATCTTGGCCATGTTCGCTTCGGCGCCTGGGTTCTCCCCGGCCTCGTAGAGGCGGATCGCCTCGCGCACCATCAGTTCGGCGGCACGCATGTTGGCGTATGACCGTGCGATCGGGAACTGGATACCCTGGTTCTGGCCGATCGGCCGGCCGAAGACCTGGCGTTCCTTGGCGTAGATCGAGGCCTTGTCGATGAACCATTTCGCATCGCCGACGCATTCGGCGGCGATCAGGATGCGCTCGGCGTTCATACCGGAGAGAATGTAGCGGAAGCCCTTGCCCTCCTCGCCGACGAGGTTGGCAGCGGGCACTTTCACATTGTCGAAGAACACTTCGGTGGTGGCGTGGTTCATCATCGTCCGGATCGGCCGGATGGTCAGGCCATCCTTCAACGCCTCGCGCATGTCGAGGATGAAGACCGAGAGCCCGTCTGTGCGCTTCGCGACCTGGTCGCGCGGCGTGGTGCGGGCGAGCAGCAGCATCAGGTCCGATTGCGCCGCCCGGCTGGTCCAGATCTTCTGGCCGTTGACGATGTAGTGGTCGCCCTCGCGCCGGGCGGTGGTGCGCAACGCCGTGGTGTCGGTGCCGCTGGTCGGTTCGGTGACGCCGAAGGCCTGCAGGCGCAATTCACCCGAGGCGATCTTTGGCAGGTAGCGCTGCTTCTGGTCCTCGGTACCATGCCGGAGCACCGTGCCCATCACATACATCTGGGCGTGGCAGGCGGCGCCATTGCAGCCCTGGCGCTGAATCTCCTCCATGATCGCCGCGGCGGCCGAGAGGGTGAGGCCCGCGCCGCCATATTCCTCCGGGATCAGCGCCGAGAGGAAGCCGCTCTCCGTCAGTGCCGTCACGAACTCGGTAGGATAGGCCATCTCGCGGTCGAGCTTGCGCCAGTACTCGCCGGGATAATCCGCGCACAACCTGCCGACCGCGTCGCGGATATCGGCGTGGGCCTCGGCAGAATGACTCATGATCGATGTCGCTCCTGGAACAGCACCTTTTTGGTAGCTGTGCCGATGGCATATCGACAACGATAAGGTGGCGAGAACAGCTATGCCGGTTTTCTATCGCTTCCGGCTTTTTTGATGGAAACGTCTTCCAATATGCGACCGGACCAGACCCCCTGTGTGACGAGCGCTTCAATGGTCTTGGAGATAACGTGGCCGGCGAAGCGGGCCAGCCGGGGCGTTGGCCTGTCCGTTGGATAGGACATGATCAGGCGCCGCATTGGTATCGGATTAACAAGCGGAGCGGCGCAAAGCCGTCCCTTTTGGAGATCCTTATGGATCGGCGCCAGGGGGAGCACGGTAACGCCGTGCCCGCTCCTCACTAGCGCTTTCAGAGTGGAGAAGTTGTCGGCCTCAACTTTAATGTCGAGCAAAATACCGCACTCCTCAGCGCAGCGCTCGACGATTGAACGTAGCCCATGTCCGCGGCTCGGCAGAAGCAGCCGCTCATGTTTAAGCTGAGAGAAGTCGACACTCTCGTCGGGCGACAGGCCGGCTCCCGGGGGCCGATCAGAAATAGCGTCTCCTCTAATAAGGGCTGAATGTGCAGCGTGCGCGCCGATTTTGGATCGTAGAGTATCGCCGCATCGAGTTCCCCGCGATGGAGCCAGTCCAGCAGGTAGCCGGAATAGGCGCTGACGATCCGCAATGTCGCCTCGGGGTGTGCGTCCCGAAAGGCGGCGACCAGCGGCTCAGACAGAATGTCTGAAGCGGTTGGCGGCATCCCGATAGAAACGTGGCCCCGCAGCGGCGCGTTCTCATCCGCGACGACGGCACGGATTTCTTCAAGCTCCGCCATAATCCGCGAGGCGTGCTGTAGAACGTCTTGCCCCTGCTCCGTGACGGTCATACCGCGGCCGTGACGTTGGAACAGACGCACGCCAAGTTCTGCTTCCAGGAGTCGGATCTGCCGGCTCAGAGCGGGCTGGGCGATATGCAGCCGGTCAGCCGCCTTCGAGAGACTGCCGAGCTCGGCAACGTGGATGAGCGTTCTGAGCTGGGAAATATCCATAGACATATAATCCCGCTATATCTGATCGACAAAAAGGGTCGAGGTCGAGGAGTATTTGATAAGGCTATAAGGGCGCAGACATTGGATCGTTTCGCAAGGAGGCGCGCCTTGGCTGCCGCTGACGTCATCAATTCGCAAAGGGTCGCATCGACACGCGATTTGTCCCTCGACTGGCCGATCGAACTCTATGACACGCTGAAGTCGGCGGGCATCGGCCATATGTCCTATGTCCCCGACGCCGGGCATTCGACGTTGATCAAACTGTTCAGCGCGGATTCCGAAGTTGTCACCAACGTGCTGACCACAGAGGAAGAGGGCATCGCCATCGCGGCCGGCGCTTGGCTCGGTGGGCAACGCAGCGTCGTGCTGATGCAGTCCTCGGGTGCCGGCAACTGCATCAACATGCTGTCGCTGCCGGTTCAGGCTCGGTTCCCGCTGCTCATGCTCGTAACTATGCGCGGCGAGTGGGCGGAGTTCAATCCCTGGCAAGTGCCGATGGGAAGCGCGACGCAGGCGGCACTTGAGGCGATCGGCATCACCGTTCTTCGCGCGGAAACCGGGGAAGACCTGGTCGAGACCGTGGCTCAGGCTGCAACGATGGCCTTCGATGCCGATCAGCAGATCGCCGTTTTGATAGGTCAGCGCCTGCTAGGCAAGAAGAAGTGGTGAGCCTCATGAGCCTTCCGACCATGGACCGCCGTGAGGCGGTGAAGAAGCTTCTGGATGCCCGTGATGGCGCGCTGGTCGTTACCGGTCTCGGTTCGCCGAGCTATGACGTCCACGCAGCCGGCGACCGAGACAACAATTATTACCTTTGGGGCGCCATGGGCGGTGCTGCACTGGTTGGTCTTGGCCTCGCGCAGGCGCAGCCAAAAAAGCGCGTCATGGTGATCACTGGCGACGGTGAGCAGCTCATGGCTTTTGGTGCGCTTGCCACCATCGCGGTCGCGTCCCCGAAAAACCTCGATGTCATCGTGCTCGATAATCAACATTTCGGCGAAACCGGGATGCAATCCAGCCACACCGGACGGGGCATATTGTTCGACAAGGTGGCGGGTGCATGCGGATTTTCAGTCGCCCGTGAGCTGCGGACTCTCGAAGCGGTGGATCAACTGGTTGACGAGCTTCGGAAGCCTGCCTCTGGCCCCAGGCTCTTTGTGCTCAAGATCAACGCCGAGAACCTCCCGCGCTCTCTCCCGCCGCGCGATGCGGTCTTCGTCAAAAACCGGTTCCGCGGTCATCTCGGTTTTGCCGCTGGATAGCCGAAACTATTCCAAGCATCCGGAAGGCCGATCGCGGCAAATGATAAAATTCATAAGGGGAGCGAACGATGCGAACGAGAATGTTTGTTTTTTTGGCGGCCGCCGTCTTTGCAGGCACGGGCGCGGCCCATGCACAGAAGCGAGATGACAACATCAAAATCGGCGTCCTGAACGATCAGACGGGCATCTACGCCGATCTCGCGGGGCAGGGCTCTGTCTGGGCCGCGCGAAAGGCCGTGGAGGACTACGGTGCGACGGCGAAGGGTATGAAAGTCGAGGTCGTCTCTGCAGACCACCAGAACAAGCCCGACATCGGATCCAATATTGCGCGCCGCTGGTATGACGTCGAGAACGTTGATGTCATTGTCGACGTGCCGACCTCCTCCGTGGCTCTCGCGGTGAATACCATCACGAAGGAAAAGAATAAGGTTTTCCTCGTTTCTGCGGGGGCTACCACTGATCTGACCGGCAAGGCCTGCACGCCAAATACCGTTCATTGGACATACGATACTTACGCGCTCGCCAATGGTACAGGGGCCGCCACCGTCAAGACCGGCGGCAATACCTGGTTCTTTCTGACCGCCGACTATGCGTTCGGACACGCTTTGGAGAATGACACTGCAGCAGTTGTGGAGAAGTTCGGCGGGAAGGTTCTGGGCAAAGTGCGTCACCCCTTCCCTGGACAGGACTTCTCTTCGTTTCTGCTTCAGGCTCAGGCGTCCAAGGCAAAGGTCATCGGCCTCGCCAACGGCGGCGGCGACACGATCAACTCGATCAAGCAAGCAGCGGAGTTTGGTATCGTCGCAGGCGGTCAGAGCCTCGCGGGTCTTCTTATCTTCATCACCGATGTCCATTCGCTCGGTCTCGCAACGGCCCAAGGTCTGATGCTCACTGAGGCGTGGTACTGGGATATGACCGACGCCAATCGCGCTTTCGCGAAGGAATTCGCAGCGGCTAACGGTGGCAAGTACCCGACCATGGCTCATGCTGGCGTGTATTCCTCCGTCATCCATTATCTCAAGGCGGTGGAAGCGCTGAAGGGCAGCGCCGACGGCGCGCAAGTCGTGGCGAAGATGAAGGACATGCCCACCGAGGATAAGCTTTTCGGCAAGGGATCGATCCGCCGCGACGGCCGGCATCTTCACGACATGTACCTTTTCGAGGTCAAGAAGCCGGAGGAAAGCAAGGGCGCATGGGATTACTACAAGCTGCGCTCGGTCATTCCCGCGGCCGAGGCCTGGCGGCCGATCGAAGACGGTGGCTGTCCGCTAGTGAAGTAAGCTCCACTTGCCGGGGTGGTCTTCCCGCCGTCCCGGAATTCCTGAAACCAATGTGAGGTGATCATGACCCTGTTGACCAGCTTCGCCAACACCATCGGCGGCGCCTCGCAACGGGTCGGCGCGACCTTCGAGAGCTTCGACCCTTACACGGCCAGGCCTTGGGCGCTGATCCCCCGCGACGGGAAGGCGGAGGTCGACGCGGCCGTTGCCGCCGCGAAGGCCGCCTTCCGATCGAAGGAATGGGCCGGTCTCACGGCCTCGGCACGCGGTAAGTTGCTCGTCCGTCTGGCCGACCTGATCGCGGAGAATGCCGACGGTTTGGCCGCGATCGAGACGCGGGACAACGGCAAGCTGATCTCCGAAATGTCGGCGCAGCTCCGCTACGTTCCCGAATGGTACCGCTATTTCGGCGGGCTTGCCGATAAGATCGAAGGAGCAGTCCTTCCGATCGACAAGCCGGGCATGTTCGCCTTCACGCGGCGCGAGCCGATCGGCGTGATCGCGGCGATCGTACCTTGGAACTCGCCGCTGATGCTTCTGACCTGGAAGCTCGCGCCGTTGCTGGCCGCCGGCAACACGGTCGTAATCAAACCGTCGGAGCACACCTCCGCCTCGACACTGGAATTCGTCAAGCTATTCGCCCAGGCAGGCTTTCCCCCGGGCGTCGTCAACACGGTCACCGGGATGCCGATCGAGGTCGGGGCTCCACTCGTTTCCCATCCCGACGTCGCCAAGATCGCCTTCACGGGCGGCGAGCCTGGTGGTCTAGCGGTTTATCGCGCCGCTGCGGAAGGGTTGAAGACGGTCACGCTCGAACTGGGTGGCAAATCCGCGAACATCGTTTTCGCCGACGCAAACATCGACAGCGCCGTGAACGGTGCGGTTTCCGGTATCTTCGCCGCGAGCGGACAGACGTGCATCGCCGGCTCGCGCCTCCTCGTGCATCGGAAGGTTCACGATCGCGTCGTGGACGAGGTCGTTAAGCTCGCCGGCAGCGCCCGCATCGGCAATCCCGCTCTACCGGAAAC
The DNA here is from genome assembly GCF_030144325.1 of Bosea vestrisii. Taxonomy (NCBI): domain Bacteria; kingdom Pseudomonadati; phylum Pseudomonadota; class Alphaproteobacteria; order Hyphomicrobiales; family Alloboseaceae; genus Allobosea; species Allobosea vestrisii. The sequence continues at coordinate 4,193,913 of NZ_CP126307.1, forward strand.
CCAGGTCGGTCCGATCACGACCCGCGATCAGCGCGAAAAGGTCCTAGGTTACCTCGAGATCGCTCGCGGAGAGGGCGCGCAGTGCGTGCTGGGCGGGGGAAGTCCGGGCGGCGGCGAACTTGCGAACGGATGGTTCGTGGAACCGAGCATCTTTACCGGCGTGAACAACCAGATGCGCATTGCGCGCGAAGAGGTTTTCGGACCGATCCTCTCGGTCATTCCCTTCGATGACGATGATGAAGCTTTCGCGATCGCAAACGACAGCCCTTACGGGTTAGCTGCCGGGATCTGGACCGCCGACATCGGCCGCGCCCTCCGCGGCGCTGCCGAGATGCAGGCCGGGACCGTGTGGGTGAACAGCTATCGCGCGGTCAGTTATATGGCGCCGTTCGGCGGTTTCAAGCGAAGTGGAATCGGCCGGGAAAGTGGGCAGGAGGCGGTTGACGCCTATCTCCAGACCAAAACGGTCTGGATCGATACCATCGGCGTGACCACCAATCCGTTCGTGATCAGGTGAACTGATGAACGATCGCGCGAAGGGGTCAATCGTCATCATTGGTGGAGCGATCGTCGGCAGCTGCGTCGCTTACTTCCTGCGCCGAACCGGATTTCTGGGTCCTCTAACCGTCGTCGAACGCGATCCGACCTATCAGTTCTCGTCGACGGCCCTCTCGGCAGCATCGATCCGGACGCAATTCGGGACTCCCGTCAATGTGCATATGAGTCTCTTCGGGGCCGACTTCTTCCGGAACATCAAGAAGCACTTCGGCGCTGCTGCGGATATCGGCTTCATCGAGCGCGGGTATCTGATCCTGGGTAGCCATGAGACGGTGGATGAGAGACGCGCCGGCGTCGAAATGCAGAATTCCGAAGGGGCGGAGATCACCGCGCTCGAACCTGACGCCGCGAAGGCACGCTTTCCTTGGCTGAACGTCGAGGGCCTCGGCATCGCGACGACCGCCGAACGCAACGAAGGTTGGTTCGACGCTTGGTCCTTGCTTTCGCTGGTCCGGGGTGCGGCACGAGATTTGGGCGTCACTTACGTGCACGCCGGCGTCGATCATATTCTTGTTCGCGGGGACCGAGCGGTTGGAGTGAAACTCCAAACTGGAACGGTTCTGCCGCTCGACTGGTGCATCAACGCCGCCGGGGCCAACTCGGCCAACGTTCTGGCGGGTCTAGGAATCGGCCTCCCGGTCTCTCCGCGCAAGCGCACGGTGTTCAGCATCCGCGCCCCCCTCGACCGCACGGGTTTCCCGATGCTTTTCGATACCACCGGTGCTTGGATACGTCCCGAAGGGGAGGGCTTCATTTGCGGGATCGCCCCGGAATTCGCGGAAGATCCCGAGGCATCCGGGGATTTCGAGCCTCATCACCATCTTCTTGAGGAGAGGATCTGGCCCGCGCTCGCTCATCGCGTGCCCGCGCTTGAGCAGTTGCGCGTGGAGCGATCCTGGGCGGGCCACTACGAAGTGAATGCGCTGGATCACAACGGCATCATCGGCCCGCATCAAGAAATCAACAATTTGATTTTCGCAACGGGCTTCTCGGGTCATGGGGTCATGCATGCTCCCGCCACGGGACGCGGCATCGCCGAACTTATCGTGCACGGGGAATATCGGTCGATCGACCTATCACCGCTTGGGTTCGACCGGATCGCGAGCGGAACGCCTTTGCACGAGACGGTCGTTTACTGAGGAAGGACTTGAACATGAAACTGGCTGACAGGGTCGCGGTCGTGACCGGGGCCGCGCGCGGTATCGGTCGTGCCTGCGCGGAACGTTTTCTGGCGGAAGGCGCCAGGGTTGTGATCGGCGACGTCGATGCCGCTCGGCTGAATGAAACGGCTGCGGCAATCGGCACTTCGGAAAACGTTCTCGCCGTGGTCACGGACGTGAGCCGCAAAGAGCAAGTCGATGCCTTGGTTGCCGCGGCGGTGAAGCGCTTTGGCCAACTCGACATCATGGTCAACAACGCAGGCATCTGCCCAATCGTGCCATTCCTCGATGTGACGGAGGAAACCTACGAGCAGGTACTCGGCGTCAATCTTAAGGGTGCGTTCCTCGGTACGCAGGCCGCTGGGCGTCAAATGATTTCCCAAGGGCGAGGCGGCGTCATCATCAACATGTCGTCGATCAATTCGGGTTTGGCCAATCCGAATGTCGCGCCTTACGCCATCTCCAAGGGCGGCATGAACCAGGTGACGGGTACCGCCGCCGTCGCCTTCGCGCCCCACGGAATCCGCGTCGTAGGAATCGGTCCAGGAACGATCATGAGCGAAATGGTCGCCGGGGATTTCGTCAATAGCGCCGGGCACAAAGCCATCCTCATGCGCACGCCGTTGGGCCGCTATGGCTTGCCCGAAGAGATCGCAGCGGTCGCGGCGTTCATCGCAAGCGACGACGCTTCCTACATTACCGGTGAAACGATCTACCCCGACGGCGGTAGGCGCGTGCTCAACTACGTCATGCCCGACACGGAGGAGAAGTCGTGAGCATCTTTCAGAAGCTTCACCATCTTTGCGTAGTCGTTGCGGACATCGACAAGGCGCAGGCTCATTATGAAGCGATCGGCATAGGACCTTGGCAAGAATATCCGCCACTTGTTGAGTACAAGCACCTTTCGGTTCCGAATGAGGTGGCATTTCAAGAGCTCAAGTATCGCATTTGCAACCTGCCAAACATTCAAATCCAGCTTTGCGAGCCGCCGAACAAGCCGTGTCCCCAGCGGGTCTTCCTGGATACCAAGGGCGAAGGCATCTTCCATGTCGGTTTCGAGGTCGCCGATGCCGACGGCGCCGAGGCGGAAGCGACGGCTTCAGGCCTGGAGGTGCTCGCGAAGGGGCGTCGCGATAACGGCACCGGGTTTACCTATTACGACACGGCGTGGTCCAACGGCGTCGTGCTGCTGACGCGGTCGACCAATAAGCCTGGAACGTGAATGCCATGGCCGCCGCGATCGATTTGAACTCCGATTTAGGCGAGGGCTACGGCCCTTGGCGCATGGGGGACGATGAGCAAATCCTGCGCGTCGTGACGAGTGCGAACATCGCGTGCGGCGGCCATGCGGGCGATCCTGCCACGATGGTCGAGACATTGGCGCTCGCACGCGATCAGGGGGTTGTGGCCGGTGCCCATCCTGGCTTCGCGGACCGTGAAGGGTTCGGGCGCAGGCTGCTGCCCTTGTCTACGCGGGAGGTCGAGCAGTTGGTAGCCACCCAACTCGGAGCCTTGCTGGGCGCCGCTGCGCTTGCTAACGCGGAAGTACGCTACGTCAAGCCTCACGGTGCCCTAGGAAATTGGGCGGCCGATGATCGGGGCGCTGCGGATGCGGTTGTCCGCGCCACAATGGCCGTTGATCCCGGCCTCGCCATTCTCGCCATCTCCGGCACGGAGCTGGAGCGAGCTGCTGCCGACGCAGGGGTGTGGGTCTTCAGCGAAATCTTTGCCGACCGGGGTTACCTGGCAACAGGCCGTCTCGTTCCCCGGCAGATGCCGGGCGCCATGATCCATGATGCCGAGACGGCCGCCGAACGCTTGCTTGCGTTTCTATCGTCAGGCCTCATGCCAACGGTCGATGCCAAGCCGATCAAGCTGGAAGCTCACTCAATTTGTGTCCACGGTGATAGCGCTGGGGCATTAGCCATGGCGAGTCACATTCGGCAAAGACTGGAAGCTTCCGGCGTTCAGTTCAGCTCGTTTCTCAGCAGTTAATCCGAAAAAGCCAAAGCAGGAGGTCGCGATGGCGAAGGGCTATCTCATCGCTCAAGTTACAATCACGAACGCGGATGCTTACGCCCTCTACGCTAAGGAAGCCGGCGCGCTTTTAAAGCAGTATAGGGCGAAGGTGATTGTTAAACCCGAGACGGCGATCGTCAAGGAGGGTAATCCTAAGTCTAGAACGGTAATTTTTGAATTCGAGAGTTTCAAGAGCGTGCAAGAATTTTGGGGCAGCTCTGAATATGAGCGTGCAAAGGCGCTTCGCTATGGTGCCGCGGAAGCTGACTTCATTCTCATCGAAGGCACAGATTAAGATCCATTCGATGTCGAACGTTTCCGATACAGAATACCCTCGATATCGCCCGGTCGCCGAGCGAGCGTTGCTGGTGGAATTTGGCTATACCATCACGGATGAAATTCACAGCGAGGTCTTGAAGCTGGATTCCGCTCTTTCGGCGGCGCCGTTCGAGGGCTTTCTCGAAGCTATACCTGCCTATGCGAGTGTTTTGGTCTGTTTTGATCCGTATTTAACCGACCATCGAAAAGTACGATTGGCCGTAACGGAATGCATCACGCGCGGGCCCCGATCGAAAATTCACGGACAAATCCGAGAAATTGAAGTCTGTTATGACGTCGAGTTTGCGCCCGACCTGGCAGATGTCGCTCAGCAATGCGGGCTGACGGTCGAACAGCTGATCAACGCCCATTTGTCATCGGATTATAGGGTCTTCATGTACGGCTTCGCACCGGGCTACGCTTATCTCGCAGGGGTGCCAGCTATCATCCAAGTTCCGCGTAAGCAGGCCGCAGTTCGCGACATCCCGGCTGGTAGCGTCTTGATCGCAGGGCCTCAATGCCTCGTGACTACCCTGAAAATGCCCACGGGTTGGTCGATCATCGGCCGATCTCCTACTCGGGTACTCAACATAAAATCGAGCGAACAAGCATTTCTATTCAATGTGGGCGATACCGTGCAATTTCGCCGCGTATCCCGGTCGGCGATCAGTCTGGCGCAGTCATGAGCGACGCCATTCTCTCGGTCGTGTCCGTCGGCCCTCATGTATCAATCCAGGATGGTGGGCGAAGCGGTTTTATGCGCTTTGGGGTCCCACGTTCCGGCGCCATGGATCGAGCTTCGCTGGCGGCGGCTAATATCGCATTGGGTAATGCGGCCAACGCGCCAACTATCGAAGTATCGATGGGGGGCGTAGTACTGGAATGCCAGGCGGGCATCCTGTCTCTTGCCATAGCGGGGGGTGGATTTGTCGTCCAATGCGGTTCTGCAAAAGTCGGCTCCTGGTCGATCGTAACCCTCCGGACCGGTGAGCGGCTGACGATCCGGCCCGGCCATTGGGGAAGTTGGACCTATCTGGCGTTCGCCGGCGAACTCGTGTCCGAACATTGGTTGGGTAGCGCCTCGACGCATGCTTCCTCAGGACTCGGAGGCGGTCGGCTTAAGGTCGGGCAGCTCTTGCACGTACGATCGGCGTCGCGACGCGAGGAGCGGGGAGGCGATATACCTTGCCCGGTTACGGCCAGGCCTCGTTCAGAGCTTCATATCGTTCTCGGCCCGCAGGAGCGCTTTTTCAGCGCCGATGCCCTCCAAACGCTGATGACGCGGAGCTACATTCTCAGCGATGCGTACGATCGTATGGGCGTGCGATTGAAAGGCCCCGCTTTGTCGCCAGAAGGGCTGTTAGACATGCCCTCGGAGGCAATTGTCAGAGGGTCGATTCAGGTCGCCGGTGACGGGGTGCCAACGATACTCCTGGCAGATCACCAGACCACCGGGGGCTACCCGAAGATCGCGACTGTGGTGGACTCAGAACTGGACAGCTTCGTTCAGCTTCGGAGCCGAGATGAGATCCGGTTTATTCCGATCAGCCCCGACAAGGCAGTTGAGCTTTCGAGGAGCCGCCACGCAGGCTTGGCGCGATACTATTCTGCAATTTCTACCGCCCGTGGAAGTCTGAGCCAGCGGTTGATGGGGGAAAACCTGATTAGCGGCGTGGTCGATGCCAAAGGCCGAAACCGCGAGGATATCAGGCCCCAAAGCCAAGGCGCCCCCCGCTTGAGGCTCAGTTATGAAAGATCTTTCCATGGGTTTCTCGGTCCCTCTATTCGTGCCGGGGCATCGGCCGGAACGCTTTGAGAAAGCCGCCTTTAGCGAAGCCGACGCTGTCATTCTCGACCTTGAGGATGCCGTCCCGGTCCTAGAAAAAGATAAGGCAAGAGCAAGCCTGCGAGTGGGCTTCTCGGACAAGCCGGTACTCGTTCGGATTAATGGGCTCGGCACCCCGTGGCACGAGGCTGATCTCAAGGCAATTGTAGAGGGTGGACTCGACGGCGTCGTTGTCCCGAAGGCCGAGGGGAGCCAAGCATTCGAGGATCTATGTACGCAAATATCACTTCCAGTGATCCCTCTGATCGAAAGTGCGCGTGGTATCGCAGATGCTCGCCGCATCGCGGCGATGCCAAATGTGCTGCGTCTCGCGTTTGGGAGCATCGACTTCTGCGCAGACCTTGGTTGCGCGCACACGAACGAAGCACTCCTGGCAGCGCGTAGCGACCTTGTTCTCTCATCTCGGCTCGCAAGTCTGGTCGCGCCAATCGATGGAGTGACCACGTCGATTGATGACGAGGCTGCAATCTTCGCGGACGCTCGGTATGCGCGCGACTTAGGTTTCGCAGGCAAACTCTCTATCCACCCTCGTCAGGTCTCGGCGATCAAGAGTGGTCTGTCGCCTGACGAAAATGAAATTCTCTGGGCTTGCAAGGTGCTGACGACGGAAGACGGCGCGGCATCCGTGGATGGCTCGATGGTCGATGAGCCGGTTCGCATCCGCGCTAGAGATATCTTGAAGAGGGCTAAGACTGAAATCCCTTTGATCGTTCTGCCTATATCCAAGTGAGGCCTCAATGAAAATCTTAGTGCCCGTGAAGCGGGTGGTTGACTACAACGTGAAGATCCGCGTCAAGGCGGACAGTTCTGGCGTCGAGCTTGCGAACGTGAAGATGTCGATGAACCCCTTCGACGAGATCGCGGTCGAAGAGGCGCTGCGGCTTAAGGAAGCGGGCAAGGCGACCGAGGTGATCGTCGTGTCGGTCGGCCCCGCGCAGGCGGCCGAGACGATCCGGACCGGCCTCGCCATGGGCGCCGATCGCGGCATCCTGGTGAAGGTCGATGGCATCGTCGAGCCGCTGGCGGTCGCCAAGCTTCTGAAGAAGGTCGTCGAGCAGGAGGCGCCCGGCCTCGTCATTCTCGGCAAGCAGGCGATCGACGACGATTGCAACCAGACTGGCCAGATGCTCGGCGCCCTGCTCGGCTGGCCGCAGGGCACCTTCGCCTCGAAGGTCGAGTTGGCTGCAGATAGCATCGACGTCACTCGCGAGGTCGATGGTGGCCTGCAGACGGTATCGCTCAAGCTGCCCGCGATCGTCACCACGGACCTGCGCCTCAACGAGCCGCGCTATGCCTCGCTGCCCAACATCATGAAGGCGAAGAAGAAGCCGCTCGACGAGACCTCGGCCGAGACGCTGGGCGTCGATGTCGCATCGCGCCTAAAAGTGCTGAGGACGGTCGAGCCAGCCGGCCGTTCCGCCGGCGTCAAGGTGGCCAATGCCGCCGAACTCGTCTCGAGACTCAAGAACGAAGCGGGAGTGCTGTGATGGCCACGCTGCTGATTGCAGAACACGACAACGCCTCGCTCAAGGACGCGACCACCAAGGCGCTGACCGCGGCCAAGGCGCTCGGCGCCCCCGTTCACATCCTGGTCGCCGGGCAGAACGCCAAGGCCGCCGCCGATTCGGCAGCCAAGCTCGATGGCGTCGAGAAGTTGCTGCTGGCCGACGCCGCCGCTTACGGGCACAACCTGGCCGAGCCGCTGGCGGCCCTGATCGTCAAGCTCGCCGAGAGCTATGACGCCATCGTCGCGCCCTCGACTACGACGGGCAAGAACGTGCTGCCGCGCGTTGCCGCGCTGCTCGACGTGATGCAGGTCTCGGACGTGATCAAGGTCGTCTCGCCCGACACCTTCGAGCGCCCGGTCTATGCCGGCAACGCGATCCAGACCGTGCAGTCGAATGAGCCCAAGAAGCTCCTGACCATCCGCACCGCCTCCTTCCAGGCGACGGGCCAAGTGGCTGATGGAGCCGGCTCGGCCGCGGTCGAGACCGTCTCCGCGGCCGAGGATCCCGGCCTGTCGAGCTTCAAGGGCGAGGAGGTCGCCAAATCCGACCGTCCGGAGCTGGCCTCCGCCAAGATCATCATTTCGGGCGGGCGCGCGCTCGCCTCGTCGGAGAACTTCACCAAGGTGATCGAGCCCGTCGCCGATCGTCTCGGCGCGGCCATGGGCGCCTCGCGCGCCGCCGTCGATGCCGGCTATGCGCCCAACGACTGGCAGGTCGGCCAGACCGGCAAGGTGGTCGCCCCTGAGCTCTACATCGCGGTCGGCATCTCCGGCGCGATCCAGCATCTCGCCGGCATGAAAGACTCGAAGGTCATTGTCGCCATCAACAAGGACGAGGAAGCCCCTATCTTCCAGATCGCCGATTACGGCCTCGTCGGCGACCTCTTCACCGTCATGCCCGAACTCGACGCAGAACTCGCCAAAGCCGGCAAGTAAGGTCGGCAAGTCGCAAGGCTCTGTCCGCCGCCGGTACATTTTTTGAAATGGCTCTAGGCCGCCCGCAGGCGGCTTGGCCGAACTGCTCTGCGATGGACCGCCCTCATGATGACGCCCATCACCAAGATCCTTGTCGCCAACCGCTCGGAGATCGCCATCCGGGTCTTCCGCGCCGCCAATGAACTTGGCTTGAAGACGGTCGCAGTCTGGGCTGAGGAGGACAAGCTCGCGCTGCACCGCTTCAAGGCCGATGAAAGCTATCGGATCGGTCGCGGCCCGCATCTGCCGCGCGATTTCGGTCCGATCGAAAGCTATCTTTCGATCGACGAGATCATCCGCGTGGCGAAGCTCTCCGGCGCTGATGCGATCCATCCGGGATATGGGCTGCTCTCCGAGAGTCCCGAATTCGCCGAGGCCTGCGCGGCGAACGGCATTACCTTCATCGGGCCGACGCCCGACACCATGCGCCAGCTTGGCAACAAGGTTGCCGCCCGCAATCTGGCGATCTCGCTTGGGGTGCCCGTAGTCCCCGCAACCGAGCCTCTTCCTGACGATTTTCGGGCGGTCGAGAAGATGGCCGAAGCCATCGGTTATCCCGTCATGCTTAAGGCGTCCTGGGGCGGAGGCGGCCGGGGTATGCGTGTCATCAGGAGCGCTGCGGACCTTGCCCGGGAAGTGACCGAGGCGAAGCGTGAGGCCAAGGCGGCCTTCGGCAAGGACGAGGTATATCTCGAAAAGCTCGTCGAGCGCGCCCGCCACGTCGAGAGCCAGATCCTCGGCGACCGGCACGGCAACGTAGTCCATCTCTACGAGCGGGACTGCTCGATCCAGCGGCGCAACCAGAAGGTCATCGAGCGCGCTCCCGCCCCCTACCTGAACGAGGCCCAACGCGCCGAGCTCGCTGCCCATTCGCTGCGCATCGCCGAGGCCACGCGTTATGTCGGCGCCGGCACGGTCGAGTACCTGATGGATGTCGATACCGGGCGATTCTACTTCATCGAGGTCAACCCCCGCATCCAGGTCGAGCATACGGTCACCGAGCTCGTCACCGGCATCGACATCGTGAAGGCGCAGATCCACATCCTCGAAGGCCATGCCATCGGCACGGAGGCGTCCGGAGTGCCTCCGCAGGCCGATATCCGTCTCAACGGTCACGCGCTCCAATGCCGCGTAACCACAGAAGATCCGGAGCAGAACTTCATTCCCGACTACGGACGCATCACCGGCTATCGTGCTGCATCCGGCTTCGGCATCCGGCTCGACGGCGGCACCGCCTATCCCGGCGCAGTCATCACCCGCTACTACGATCCGCTCCTGGAGAAGGTCACCGCCTGGGCGCCCACACCCGGTGAAGTGATCGCGCGCATGGACCGGGCGCTGCGCGAGTTCCGAATTCGCGGCGTAGCGACAAACCTCACCTTCCTCGAGGCGATCGTCGGACACCCGGCCTTTGCGGAGATGAGCTACACGACGCGCTTCATCGACACCACGCCGGAGCTCTTTCGGCAGGTGAAGCGGCAGGACCGCGCAACCAAACTTCTGACCTATCTCGCCGACGTTACCGTCAACGGCCATCCCGAAGCGCGTGACCGGGCGCGACCACCGGCCAATGCGGCGGCTCCGGCCCCTCCCTTCACCGATGCGCCGATCATCCCGGGTACGCGTCAGAAGCTGGATGAACTCGGTCCGCATGGCTTCGCGCGCTGGGTGCGCGCACATAAGCCGCTGCTCATCACCGACACCACGATGCGAGACGCCCACCAATCGCTTCTGGCGACACGGATGCGCAGTTACGACATCGGCCGTATCGCGCCGGCATACGCGCGCGCTCTGCCCAACCTATTCTCGCTCGAATGCTGGGGAGGGGCGACCTTCGACGTCGCCATGCGCTTCCTGACGGAGGATCCCTGGGAGCGCCTCGCGAAAATTCGCGAGGGCGCGCCCAACATCCTCTTACAGATGCTGCTGCGCGGCGCGAACGGCGTCGGCTACAAGAACTATCCGGACAATGTCGTGCGCTATTTCATCCGCCAGGCGGCGCAGGGCGGCATCGATCTGTTTCGGGTCTTTGACTGCCTGAACTGGGTCGACAACATGCGCGTCTCCATGGACGCGGTGATCGCCGAAGGCAAGCTCTGTGAGGCAGCGATCTGCTACACCGGCGACATCCTCAACGCCGCCAGGCCCAAATATGACCTGAGATATTATGCTCGGCTCGCCGCGGAGCTGGAGAAAGCGGGCGCGCATTTGATCGCGCTTAAGGACATGGCCGGGCTACTAAAGCCCGCTGCGGCGCGAGTCTTGTTCAAGGGTCTGCGCGAGGCAACAGACCTGCCGATCCATTTCCACACCCATGATACGTCCGGCATCGCGGCCTCGACCGTGCTGGCAGCCGTCGAGTCCGGCGTCGACATCATCGATGCGGCGATGGATGCGGTTTCGGGCGGGACCTCGCAGCCCTGCCTGGGTTCCATCGTCGAGGCGCTGAGCGGATCTGAACATGATCCTCGGCTGGATCCCGCCTGGATTCGGCGCATCTCCTTCTACTGGGAGTCGGTGCGTAACCAGTACGCAGCGTTTGAGAGCGACCTTAAGGGGCCGGCCTCGGAGGTCTATCTTCACGAGATGCCGGGCGGCCAGTTTACCAACCTGAAGGAGCAGGCGCGTTCGCTCGGGCTTGAGGCGCGCTGGCACGATGTGGCGCAGGCCTATGCCGACGCGAACCGCATGTTCGGCGATATCGTCAAGGTGACGCCATCCTCGAAGGTTGTCGGCGACATGGCTCTGATGATGGTCAGCCAAGACCTGTCCGTCGCGGATGTCGAGAACCCGGGTAAGGACATCGCCTTCCCGGAATCGGTGGTCTCAATGTTCAAAGGCGATCTCGGCCAGCCGACGGGCGGCTGGCCCGAGGCGCTCCAGAAAAAAGGTGTTGAAGGGCGAGCCCTTTTATACGGTGCGGCCCGGATCGCTTCTGCCGGAATTGAATCTCGATGAAGAGAGGAGAGAGATCGAGGCCAAGTTGTCTCGCCCGGTCAGCGATGCCGAGTTCGCATCCTATCTCATGTACCCGAAGGTCTTCACCGAGTTCGCACTTACTGCCGAAAACTACGGCCCGGTCAGCACCTTGTCGACCCCTGCCTATTTCTACGGACTTACAGTCGGTGAGGAGGTTCTGCCTGAGATCGAGAAGGGCAAGGCGCTGGTCATCCAGCACGTAGCAACCGCCGAGCCTGACGAGCAGGCTATGGTCAAGGTCTTCTTTGAGCTCAACGGCCAGGCGCGCATGGTGAAGGTACCCGATCGCAATCGGGTTGCGAGCCGGCCGACGCGGCGCAAGGCGGAGCCGGGGCAATCAAGCCAGGTCGGTGCACCGATGCCAGGCGTGATATCAACCGTGGCCGCCGCGGTCGGTCAATCGGTCAAGGCTGGCGACGTCCTGCTCTCGATCGAGGCGATGAAGATGGAGACAGCTCTGCACGCCGAGCGGGATGGTACGGTAAGCGAGGTGCTCGTGAAGATCGGTGACCAGATCGACACCAAAGACCTGCTCGTCACGCTGATCTAAGTGCGCTGCGAATGACCCAACCGACCTTGATCCTGATTCCTGGCCTCCTCAACGACGCGGAATTGTGGCACGATCAGGTCAGTGCGCTGTCCCAGATAGCGGACTGCCGCGTCGCCGACATTACGAAGGGTGCGAGCCTGGGGGAGATAGCGCAGGATGTGTTAGCCGGCGCCCCAGAGCGTTTCGCGCTCGCCGGGTTCTCGCTCGGCGGCTACGTGGCAATTGAAATGGCGCGCCTAGCGCCGGACCGGATCGAGCGGCTCGCACTGCTCGATACTTCGATCCAGGCCGACAGTCCCGAACGTATCGCGATGCGCCGCGCACTTGATAAGGCGGCTCGCGTGGCAGGCAGGTTCCACGGGTTTGGCGACAGGCTGCTTAGGTCGTATCTGGCTGACAGCCACCTGTCCAATGAGACGATTGTTTCCCGAATTCGCGGTATGACCGAGCGGTTAGGACCAGAGGTGTTCGTCAGGCAGAACAATATCGAGCGCAAGGATGGGGCGGCGGTGTTGCGCAAGTTGCGCTGCCCGGTCCTTATCTTAGCCGGGGAGCACGATGCACTGACCCCTTTCGCGGGTCATGAAGCAATGGCTACGTTGGTCCCACATGCCGAACTCGTCCGAATTCCCGACGCCGGCCACATGACGCCGATTGAGAATCCGCTGGCGGTCAACGAAGCTCTCCGTCGCTGGATGGCGGCATAGGGCTGGAACGACAGCTGAGCCAGGCTCGGCTTTGGCCCAGAGCACTTCTGCACATAATTGTGCCCACTCACAATTTGAAGGCAGTCTCACTTATTGCGCGGAAGCGCTTAACGATTCCATACCCGGGAGAGGTAGCGAACCACGTTACCGCCCATAATGGCTCCAATCTGCGGCTGCGATTATAGCGAAGCCACGATCTGAGCAGCGCTGTTGCCTGTCCTCGATTTCCCTTGAGCGCTACGGTGGGGGTTGCCTCGACTTCAGGTACATATCGATGAACTCGCGCCGCTGAAGCGGCGGGGATATCGTATCAATAAAGATAGCGTCGTTGTGCAGTTGCTCGGACGACGTCATGCCCAAATCCGTTCATCGAAATCCGTTGGGATGAAATATCTCCCGAGCGTCTAGGCGATTTGCTTGGCAGAAGCGTCCTCAACACTGCTTTCGAAAACCGCTACCGCCGCAATGAGATCGAAGTGGCCCCCACCAGCGTTCTTGTAGACGGTGATGTCTTCGTTTGTTGTTCGTCCTTGGACCTTGCCCTGTATGAGGTCGTAAAGATCGCCGAGAACATCCGACTTATCGATCACGCCGGCCGCAATTGGCGTGAGGATATCGCCGACCCCAGCGAAGGCGGATTCAAAGCGATCAACAAACACTCGGGATCGGCGCATAGCATCGTCATCTGATTCACGGGTCTTCTCGGTGTAGCCGCCGACGAGATCAAGATGCGTACCAGGGCGCAGTAGTGCGCCTTTGATGAGGGGGGTATGGCTCCTGGTGCAGGTGGTGATGAGATCGGACGTCGACACCGCTTCATCAAGATCGGTTACCGAAATTGCATCAAAGCCTTCATCCCGCAGCTGGCCCGCGACGTGCGCGGCGCGATCCGAAGTACGATTCCAGATTCTGATACGCCGCAGCGTCGGATGAGCGGTGCTGTGGGCACGGACAAGCCAGCGGGACATCTCTCCCGCGCCCACAACGAGCATCGTTTCAATGCCGGGGCGGGCCAGAATTTTTGCGCCAACAGCTGAATCGGCTGCGGTTCTCCAATATGTGATCTCGGTTCCATCCACGGTTACGAGAGGGCGGCCATCCTGCCCATCAAAGAGCACGCAAATCGCCTGGATGGCCGGCAATACACCGCGCGATAGATTTGAAGGGAAGCTGGTAATCAACTTGCTCGCCATAAACCGTCCGGCATCGACCGCGTGCCGGACAAAGTAATGAGAGCTCTCGGTTCCAAGCATCGCGTCCTGTATTTCGATTCTTGGCCTGCTATGAGCGTCCTCAATCGCGCATATCATCTTATCGAAATTGAGAGATCGGCGAATTTCAGTTTTGTCAATGTAACGCATGGATACCTCTATCGGAGATTATTAGCAGGCAGAGGAGAGACAGCCCAAGTACCGTTGGGATGATGCCGAGACCCTTTAGCCTCAGATGGCGTCGCAAAACGTCGACGATGACCCGCGCCGCGGTCGCCGGATCGTGAGTCGAGGGTCTTGTCGCCGGCAAATTGATGGGCGGAAGCCAAAGCCGGCTTGAATTCGCTGGTCTTCAGATCTTTGTCTATGAGCAGATCAAAAATCTGCCGACCATCGATAACTCCCGGTGACCCGGTCCATTGAAGTAATCGAGTGTATTATTTCGGTGTCGAGTACGACGTTTAGAGTGTCTTCGCTCTTTCCGGCAGAAGCTGGACTTGAGACAAGCAGGAGAGTGGCCGCAGCAGCAGCTGAAAACGATCGCATGACTTTCCCCTTTTTGTAAAAAGGGGAGGTTAGGACAGCTTGAAAAGGGATGTCAATAAATTTTCAAACAGGAAAAGGCAAAAAGATTCTACGGCACTGTCACGTTCGGATTGATCCTCACCCATTCCGCAATCGCGCAGAGGGGCGATTGATCCGGTCAATCACCGCGTCCTGAGCTGGTTCGCTGTCATGTGGGTACTCGCGGGCATAACACCACAGGACGACCGCATCCCTCTCGCTTTGCGAAATGCAGGCATGAGCCATCCTGCTGTCGAAATGACTGCTGTCGCCCTCTGACAGGATAAAAGGCTCGTAAGCGTCCGTAAAAACTTTGACTGAACCTGAAAGAACATAAATAAACTCTTCGCCCTCGTGGCTATAAAGTTCGCCAAATCGAGTTATGTCGTGGCATTTGAGCGTCGCTTTTACTGAAAGGAACCGCTTCTGCGAAAGATCTGAGCATAAGAGTTCGTAATCATAATTTTCATTATTAATATGAGGCCCGGATGACTTGCGAGTGACACTTTTCCGGCCTGAGTGCTGACGAGGTGCCGGGTTGGAAAACAAGAATGAAACATCAACCCCCAGCCCATCGGCGAGGCGGATCAAGTTGTCGTATGTTGGAGAGTTTTGAGAATTTTCGATCTTTGACAGCGTCGAAATTGCTAATCCCGACGCATCGGAGACCTGTTGGAGTGTAAGATTCATTTCAGAACGGAGCTGGCGTACGCGGGGCCCGAACTCAATGTCCCTCCGACGGGAGGTCGCCTTGGTACGTTTTGCCTGCATCATCGCCTTGAAAGCTCGCTTCGGGACACCTTCGATATGACGAAGAGCAATGTTGTCAACCTCCTTGGACACCTGCTCGCAACATGCTGACCAGTTTTCATATTGGAAAAATAGTGACGGAATGCAAGCGATCGATGCCGATGTTGTGGTGGTTGGTACCGGCGTAGTCGGTTGCGCGATCGCCCACTACCTGCTGGATGAGTCTGACAGAACTGGAGAACGGTCGACCGCCGGTTATACCTGCTGCGACAAGGCCCTCCTCAGCGATCTGTCGCGCGAAAGATGGCCACAACTATCGCGCGGTGCGACAAAGGTCCCATGTTTCGGCAGCGGTTCTTCGTATCTCATCGGCGAGCTGCTCGACGATGCGTGAGCGCGACTGCCAAACCGGATAGAGAAAGGCATATCTGATAGGAAAGACAGGTCGAAAGGGACGCAAAACGAGTCCCGGAACGCCACTCGATCGTGCGACAAACGGATCTGACAAGCTGCATCCGAGGCCGCGCGCAACAAGTTGACAGGCGATGACGCCGTTGGTGGCCTCAAAGTGAACTTTGAGTGACTTGCCGCTCTCCCGGCACAGCCGCTCAAGATACTGGCGGATGATCGATCGCGGGTGCGTGACGATAATCTCGGTCTCGACCAATTCCTCGAACTCTACGACGTCGTTCTTGGCGAGAGGATGATTGGGAAGCATTGCGACCACTGCCTCCACGCTCTGAAACTCTTCCGTCTCGAAGGCGGGATGAGACAGGGGCAGAATCGTGATGCCAAGGTCGAAGGTTTCCTGGCCGACCCACGTCTCAATATCGAGGCGAACGCGCGACTCGATCGAGGCCGTGAAATGACTCGACCGCCCGACGAGCGCCGCTATCGCATCCATGACGATCGCATTGGCGATGAAGGGTGCGGTCAGGACCCTCACATGCTCGCGGCCGCCGCGCCGCATTTGGGTGGCGTAGCGTTGCAGCCCGTCATGCCCGATTAACACGCGTTCGACCTGCGTGTAAAATTCCCGGCCTTCGCGGGTAAGGGTCAGCGGGCGGCTGTTGCGCCCGAAAAGCGCAAATCCGACCTCTTCTTCGAGAGCTGTCAGTAGCCTGCCGACCTGGGGCTGGGTTCGGCCAAGCCGCTCGGCCGCCTGGGATACCGATCCCGTCTCGACGAAGGCACGAAGCGCTTCAAGACCGCGATGGCTTGGCATGGAGCGTCCTTATGTGCGTTTTCCGTACCTTAAATAACAAAATAAGCATTTGACGCATAGTGGGTCGAGGGCAATGCTCTCAGCCAAGAAGTTCGGCGCCGTTAAAGGCGACTGAGGGGATAATATGAACGCTTTCGACGTATCGCGCCGGGCTTGGCGTGTGTCACCGGACGAGTATGTTGCAGGTCGTTCCGCCGATTTTCAGCGGACCGATCCGGTTTCGCAATATGTCGGCATGCGCGACGGCTGCAGACTCGCTGTCGATGTCTATCTGCCGGGTTCAGCCCCTAATGTGGCAGCGGCCGGGCCTTTTCCGACGATTGCTCTGTTCACTCCCTACTACCGCCGTTTCAAGCTGCGTCCGGGCAGCTCGGCGGAAGGCAATCCAAACACGGGCAAGTTCCGGGACTTCTTCGTGCCGCGCGGCTATGCCGTCGTTGTCATTGACGTTCGTGGCACTGGCGCCAGCTTCGGTACCCGGGACAGCTTCCGTTCGCCTATGGAACGGGAAGACAGCCGTGAGATTACCGATTGGATCGTCGATCAGCCTTGGTCGAACGGCATCGTCGGCTCATCCGGCGTCTCTTACCTTGGAGCGGCCGCCGATTTTCTAGCCAGCACCGGTCATCCTGCCGTCAAGGCAATCGCTCCGCTGTTCTCGGTCTGGGACACCTATGCGGACAACTACTTCCCTGGCGGGATCCAGTTGACGAAGCTGACCCAGCTCTACGACGATCTGATGATCGCCATGGATCACGACCGGCGCGATATCCTCAAGCAGTTCTCGTATTTCAACAATCCAGACCTTGAAGGCCCCCAGCCCGTCGACGACGACCTGGACGGCGTTCTCCTCCAAGCGGCCATCAAGGAACATCTGGGAAATTTCCGCCAGACAGAGTTCATGCCCGAATTCAAGTTCCGTGAGGAGGGGCTTGCCTACGACTCCGGCTTCAGCTCGGCTTCGTTCAGCCCCTATTCTGTCTTCGCGGGCATCAAGCCCGATGTCGCAATCCTCTCCGTTTCCGGCTGGCGTGACGGGGCCGGTTACATGAACGGGGCGATCTCCCGTTTCCTGACGCTGAAGGACAATCCGAGCCATCTTCTGCTGGGGCCCTGGGATCACGGCGCGCGCATCGATGTTTCACCCTGGCGCACCACGGTCGAGGCGGATTTTCCGCTGCTCGGCGAGATCCTGCGCTTCTTCGACACCTACCTCTTGGGCCATGACACCGGCCTGCGCGAGGAAGCTCCGGTTCACTACTTTTCGATGCATGACGAGCGCTGGCGGGCGAGCGCCGCGTGGCCGCCGATCGATACCGGATTCACCTTCTTTCTCGGGTCGAAGAATGAGCTCCACGATATGGTGGGGCCGGCGGGAGCGGATGCCTACAAGGTCGATTTCTCGCTGGGTACTGGGGCGGGCACGCGCTACGAGCGCATCGCCGGCATCGACAGCCGAACCTACTATCAGGACTGGCAGGGCCGGACCGGGCGGATGCTCAGCTACACCTCCCAGCCTCTGGCGCATGGTGCCGAACTGGCTGGCCATGGTCTTGCAGATCTCTGGGTATCTTCGAGCGAGCTCGACGCGGCGCTTTTCGTCTATCTCAGCGAAATCGAGGCGGATGGAACCGAACGCTACGTTACCGAAGGCCTGCTGCGTGCGCTTCATCGCAAGGAGGCGCCTGCGCCTGAAAGCTATGTGACGACATGGCCGTTCCGCAGTTTCGCCCGCCCCGATGCAGCACCGCTGACCCCCGGGAAAATCGAGCGTATTCGCATCCCGTTTTTGCCCGTCGCCTGGCGGTTCGCGGCAGGCAGCCGTATCCGCGTGTCTCTCGCCGGCGCCGATGCCGACCATTGCGGGCAGGTGCCACATGGCCGGCCGCCGCTTCTGACCATCGCCTTCGGTGGCGACCATGCCTCCACGGTCGAACTCCCTCTGGTTGTGCTGGAGGCCGGGCGATGATGGCCGTGCCGCCGCAAGACGGCGATATGGTCGCCAAGTTTTCGTTGCTGACCCAGTCGCTTGCAGAAGCGGACCAGCCGATAGCCGTGCTGAGAGCGCTCGATCAGGCGCTCGCTGATACGGTGGGCCACCGTCTTTTCACCGCCTTGCTCTACGAGCCGGCGGCAAAGTCTGCCAAACGCCTCTACAGCAGCGATCCGGATCTTTATTCGGCCCAGCGGTCGAAGGCGTTTGAGGATGCGCCGACCATGAAACGGGTCTATGAGACCGGCCGGCCCCATCTGGCCAATACGCCCGGCGATATCGAGCGGGACTTTCCCGATCACGAGACCATTTTTGCCCGTGGCTGCGGCAGCATTCTGAACATGCCAGTGCGCTGGCAGGGCAGGGTGCTCGGGCAGATCAACCTGCTGCACCGATCCGGCCATTTTCAGGATGCACACCTGCCGATCGTTGAGGTGATGGCGCAGATCGTGGTGCCAGCCTTCATCGTTTCGGCCGAGGCGAGCGTCGAGGTTTGTCGATGACCCCGACGCGCCTGGCTTACCGCACGAGCGTCGCTGTGACCTATGTGCTGATGCTTGTGCCTGTCGTCATGGTCATTGTGACCAGCTTTTTTCAGGATGAGATTGTTTCCTTCCCACCGAGTGGGTTGACGCTGCAGTGGTACGAGAACGCCTGGGCCAGGCGTGAATTCGCAGCAGGCTTTCTTGTCAGCATACAGGTCTCCCTGCTCGCAACCGCGATCGGCGTCCCGTTAGGGACGGCGGCGGCGCTTGCCTTGGCGCGCAGCCGCATACCGGCCAAGAGCGCCATCACCACTCTCCTGCTGGGCCCGCTCGCCGTCCCCGGCGTCGTCGCGGGAACGGCGCTCTATTTGTTCTATCTACGTGTCGAGAACAGCCTCGATCTGGACGTCGTCGGCACTTTGCCCGGCCTCGTCGGCGCGCATGCGCTTCTGACGATCCCTTGGACAGTGCGCGTTGTTTCAGCGAGCCTGCAAGGCATGGACGGCTCCGTAGAGGAGGCTGCTGCCAATCTTGGAGCGCGTCCCTGGACGATTTTCAGGCGCGTTACGATGCCCATGTTGCGGCCGGGCGTGGTCGCTGCCTCCATGTTCTCGTTCATCCAGAGCTTCGAGAACCTGGAACTGACGCTGCTTCTGGTCGGCCCAGGCAAAACGACACTGCCGGTCGCGATGCTGAACTATCTCGAATTCCGCATGGATCCGACGCTGGCCGCTGTCGCGACGATCCAGATCCTTATTGTCGCGGCGCTGATGCTCGTCACTGACCGCTTCGTGAAACTTTCGCGCGTCGTCTGAGCGGCGCGAGGAGAAACGACATCATGAGCACGCTCGTCCTTGAAGGGCTCCGGAAGGAATACGGATCGGCGCTCGCAGTCGACCGTGTCGATATCGATGTGAAGGAGGGCGAGCTCGTCTCGCTGCTCGGCCCGTCAGGCTGCGGCAAGACGACAACGCTGCGTATGGTCGCGGGTTTCATCGAGCCGACAGCCGGCCGCATTCTCATCGGCGGGCAGGATGTTACGAAGACACCAGCCTACGCTCGCGAGACCGGGATGGTGTTCCAATCCTACGCACTGTTTCCCCATATGAGCGTCGCCGAGAATGTCGGCTTCGGCCTGGAAATGCGCAAGGTCAGCCGGGCGGAGCGTGATGAGCGCGTCGCGGAAGCGCTCAAGCTCGTCCGGCTGGGCCATTTGGCGGACAGACTGCCGCGCCAGCTCTCGGGCGGCCAACAGCAGCGCGTGGCACTTGCTCGCGCGCTCGTCGTCAAGCCGGCGGTATTCCTGTTGGACGAGCCGCTGTCCAATCTCGATGCGAAGCTGCGCGCCGACGTGCGTGGCGAAATTCGTGCTTTGCAGCAGCGTCTTGGCCTGACCACGTTGATGGTCACGCACGATCAGGACGAGGCACTGACCATGTCGGATCGTCTGGTCGTCATGGAGGGCGGCCGCGTGCGCCAGATCGGCTCGGCGGAGGAGCTTTACGAAAACCCGGCCGACGCCTTCGTCGCTGATTTTGTCGGGCGGTGCAACATCGTCAGCGGCACGGTCGAGGGTGCTGCGCTGCGCTGCCAAGGCGGCAATCTGTTGCCTTGCAATATCGAGGGTGCACGGAAGGACGCCTGCGTTCTGACTTTGCGGCCCGAACGTATCCTTCTGCGGCCCGGCTCGGCGGGAGGCATGCCTGCGCGCGTCCTGGCGGTTCTCTATCTCGGCGCTCAGACCGAATATCGGCTGGATCTCGACGGCACCATCCTGACGGCCATTCGCGCGACGCCGCCTGAAAGCGACGTCTTACGTCGGCTCAAGACCGGAGACACGGTCGATGTGAGCTGGGATCCCGCTACGGCGAGACTGCTTCCAGCCTGAGATATCACACAACAAAAGGGGATATGATCATGATTGAACTGACCCGGCGCGGATTGATCGGCGGCGCTGCCGCTACCACGCTATTGGCTCCTTGTGCGCGCGCTCAGGCCACTCAGGTCGTCGTCGGCACATGGGGCGGGGATGTCGGGGATCTCATGCGTGAGCATGTCGACCTCGCCATCATGAAGCCGCAGGGTTTCGACGTCGTGCAAGATATCTCTGCACCAACCACCCGCCGGACAAGATTGCTCGCCGAGCGCCAGAATCGGCGGGGCAGTATGGATGTCGCGGGGCTCGCCGACTTCGATATGTACGCTGTCGCACAGCAAAACACGTTGGAAGAACTCAACGAGCAAAATCTGCCGCGCTTCGCGAAAGTAATGCCCTTCCTCCGGAAAGCCTATTCCATTCCTTTCATCTATTCGGCGCATACCATCGTCTACAATGTGGACCGCGTTAAGACGCCCCCAAGTCGCTAAACGACCTCTGGGATCCCAAATATCGCGGCAAGGTCGGCCTTTCGGACTTTCTCTTTACAACCAACACAGCGTTTGCCGCGATGGCCGCCGGCGGTTCGATGACCAATTTCGAGCCGGCCAAGAAGAAGCTCATGGAGCTTCGCTCTCTCGACGCGAAGGTCTTTGCTTCAACCGAGGCGGTCGCCGCAGCGCTGAAGTCGGAGGAGATCTGGTTCACCATCATCGCGGCCGCGCGGGGCTATATGTGGCGGAAGTCCGGCATACCGCTCGGTCATGTCATCGCCGAGGAAGGAGCCTTCCCGACCATCTACGAGGTGGCCGTTCCGCGCAACGCGCGCAGCAAACAAGGCGGGCTCAAATACCTCAGCGCCATGCTGGAACCATCGGCCCAGAACGTCTTCGCCGAGAGGATGGGTTATGTGCCGACCGTGTCGGATGCTCCGCTCGCTCCCGATCTCGACAGGCAGATCAACTTCTCCGAGGCCGACCGCGCGCGGCTCTGGGTCCCAGACTTCGCCTATCTCGCGGCGCAGCAGTCCGCGATGCTCGATTTCTGGAACAAAGACTTCAAGGGCTGATCCGAGGCCATGGCGCTCTTCATCCTCCCCGCCGGCTTGCTCGTTTGCGCATTGCTTGTTGTGCCGATGCTGATGATGGCCCGCATATCGCTGAACCATTACGATCCGGCATCGCTGATGGTCGAGGCTCTGACTGCGGAAAACTACCTCCGCGCCGTTGTGGATCCCTATTATCAGCGCATTCTGCTGGTGACGCTTGGAGTAGCGCTGTCCTGTACCTTGCTGACTCTGATCCTGGCGTTTCCGGCAGCCTATTGGTTGGCGCGGATGGAAAGCAGGTGGAAAAGCATCGTCACGATCCTGACGATGTTCCCGCTGCTGGTCGGCAATGTCGTGCGCTCGGCGGGCTGGATTGCGCTCCTGGGCAATGATGGGCTGATCAATGCGACGTTGCAGGGGATCGGATTGACGTCGGGGACGATGAAGCTGCTCTACACGCCGGGGGCTGTCGTCGTGGGCATCGTCGGCGTCGTCTTGCCTTATATGGTTTTGACGCTTTCGGCCGTGATCGAGGGTATTCCTCGTCAAATCGAGGAGGCCGCGGTCAATCTTGGCGCGAAGCCAATGACCGTTTTCCGCCGCGTCGTGCTTCCGCTCGCAACGCCCGGAGTAGTGGCGGGCAGCGTTCTGGTGTTCATTCTTTGCATGAATGCGTATGCGACGCCGGTTCTGCTGGGCGGTCCGCAGTTCCGGATGATGGCGCCGGCGGTTTATGACCAGTTCAGCCGCGTCAGCAACTGGCCCTTTGAGCGGCGCTGGCCTTCATCCTGCTCGTTGTCACGCTTGTGATGACGCTAATCGGGAGTGCCGCGCTGGGTCGCAAATACCGCCACGCCTAGCAAGGCTTTCTCTTTCGCACGCGAAAGAGAAATGGGTTCCGGTCACGAAGGAAACGGTTTCGCTATAAAAGTCTATTATATCTGATTGACAATTTAGGTCGAGGTCCTCTCCAAACGGCGTTGTTATGCAATTGCACGCTTTCCAAGGACGCCTCATCTCTCGACGGAGATGATGTTGGATGAACTTCCAAACCGTCGGCCCACACTTTCCAGCAGCACTTCGACCGGCGCGGTCGAAGTGCTGCTGGAAGAGGTTTTTTGAGAAGTTGGATGTTCGCTTCAAGCCGATAGGATCCCGGATGACAAGGACGTCACCATTGTGACACGCTCTACATAGCGGATTTAGACGACCATTAGCGCTTTTTGCGACAGATTAATGAAAGGAAAGCCGAAATGCCTACCGTAAGAGTTGAGCTGTCTCCTGGCCGAACGCGAGAGCAAAAGGACGCGTTTGTAGAAAAGGTGACGGCGCTGACCTCGGAAGTTCTGAAGTGTCCCGTCGAGTCGGTTGATGTCATGTTCATCGAGATCGATGGCTCAAACTGGGCGCGGGCCGGGAAGTATTTTTCGCCTCCGGCCACGGAGAAGCCGAAATCGTAGCACTGGCAAGCACCGCAAGATAGTTCACGCTGCCGAGTCGGAATGTGACCTCCCCGGCACTTTGCCGTGAACAGCTCCATAACCCGGACACGGCATCGTTCAATGAGTACTCTCGGCCTCAGGGACCATGAGTGCTCGATGCACGATCCTGTTCGGGCCGACTGCCTGGTGCGTGGTGCCCTGCTGACAAGTTCAAGACGACCCTGTCTCTGCAGGTGGTTGAGCGCGCGACGAAGCCTGTATGCGAACGACTCCGTAGGATGCGAATAAAGGGGGCCGCGAGGGGCGCGCGAAAATTGCCGCAGAGGGTAGCCCTTAGCCTCTAAAGAGGCCCGCGACGTGGGCGATATCAGTACCCTTCGTGGCAACGTCATATGCCCTGAGCCGGGACAGCCGATCCGGGTTCGATCACCTCCCGACCAATTTGCCTGAATGTGCCACCAATTTTCCGGCGTGCGGAAAGTTCGCGGGATCCCGCCTGGAGGTGACCGTAACGAAACAGGCACCGCGGCGCATGTCTGCAGCGTCCCAAATGCACCGGCGGGTTATCCGATTCGTAGTCGCGCTGGAGCCGAAACCCGCTGCCGGCGCTGTCCCAGGCAAAGGACGGCTCAAGGGAGGGGCACGACTTTCCTCAGTCCCTCGCTTGGCGGTTCATAGGTCGATATTTCGAAGGAAGACCCGCTAAGCCTTCAACACCTTGTCCCACCAATCCTTGAGTTGCGCGTCATTCGCGAGGATATACTCGTTGTCCTGGAACTGCAGCTTATCCTCAGCTCCCGGCGGTACGCCGATCCGGGCCTGATAATCGCTCGGGAGATCAACTCCGGTTACCGGTGGATTGAACCCAAAGCTATTGGCGAAACCCGTCTGTGTGTCGGTTTGCAAGCTTGTGTTCAGAAACTGGTATGCCGCGTTCTTGTTTCTCGCGTTCTTGGGAATTGTGAAGCCTGCCAAGTAGAGGTAGTAACCTTCCTTTGGGAATACAAATTTGATCGGAATTCCCGCGTTCTGCCACATCACCGCTCTGGCCTGCCACATGAAGCAAATCCAGCATTCTCCAGATTGCAACGCCTGCGCCATGGCTTCGTTGGTCGGGTAAACCTTCATACCCATCTTCTTGAGTTCAAGCAGCTTCTCTTTGCCTGGCTCGAAATTCGACTGGGATCCCCCATTGACGAACGCAGCGGTTTCGATGGTCGGAAGGTACTGGATATCAATCAGGCCAACGCGTCCCGCGTACTTCGGATTCCAGAGGTCCGCGAACGACGTTGGCGTCTCAGTTACTTTCTGGGGATTATAGATGATCACACGCGTGCTGAAGAATTGCGGGATCATGTAAGGCTTACGCAAGCTAGGTATGATCCGATCAGCGCTCTTGATCTGGCTATAGTCTATGTCCTCAACGACCCCGTTCTTCCAAAGCAGATAGGCATCCGCGTCCGTGAAGCCCGCGACATCCAAGCTGCCGCGGGGAAGCGCCCTCTCGGCAAGCAGCTTGACCTTCCGTGACGTGGCAGGCGCTGCGTCAAAGACAGTGTCTATGCCCGCCGGCCTCAGATGCGGGGCCGCGACGTAATCCTCGAGGACTTTCTGAGAATCGCCGCCCCACGTTCCTACGACGAGCCGGCCACGGGCTTGCGCCCGGGCCGACGTAGGAGCGGTCGCGATCGCTGTCGCGCCGAGTGCGAAATGACGTCGGGTGATGCTTGCTGCCATAGCAATGTTCTCCTCGCCTCGAGATCCAAGTGCCGCCCGGAGTCGTGCATGACTTCCTATCGCCCTTTCCAACTCCGGTCCCCGGTAGAAGAGTTTGGACTGTGCCGGCTGGGTACGTGGTGTCCCACCTCCAGCTTGCCTGCGGGAAACAGGAATGACTTGTTCCGGCACTGCCTGCTCATGGATAACATATCCATCATTGTCGGTGGCGCAATCGGAATGGTTTGAAGTGCCGGTGCGAGAGCGGGATGGAGAATTATTCGCGGAGCTGGCCCGATGGTTCGGCTCGTTGCGAAGCTCTTGTTCAGTTGGGTGCCCGCGAGCGTAGGCGGCGCGTCGGACAGCCTGGCCGACCCATTTCGTCCATTGGGTGTCGAGCGTTCCGCGTGGTCGTCCAGGCGCTACGTGGTCCGGCAACTATCGGAGTCCACCGGCATTCCCGTCCGCAAGGCGCACTACGAGTGGTTCGATCACGCGGGCCTGGCTGCGAGTTGACAGGGATACTTTATCCATTAAGCTTTCCGGGCGTTGCCTTCTTGGACTTTGGCGGAGGTCGAGGCTTCTTGGAATGATCAGCGACGAAAACCAGAAAATGAGGGGATAGCCATGAACGGAAAGCCAATTTCTTTCCTTGCTGCAGTGGCAATGGCCGCGATGTCCGCTGGGGGCGCAACCGCCCAAGACATCACGCTTGGCATTATCGCTCCGATGTCGGGCCAGCTGGCTGGCGAGGGAAAAGATCTCGAAAACGCCATCAAGCTTGCGGTTTCGAAGTTGAATGCAGCGGGCGGCATCGCCGGGAAGAAGATCACGACCGTTACCGCGGACGACGCGTGCGACCCGCAGCAGGCGGCCGCAGCGGCCAGCAAACTCGTATCGAGCAATGTGACAGCGGTCGTCGGGGGCTATTGCTCGGGTGCCGTGCTTCCCACGCTGCGGATCTACGGCGATGCGCGCGTGCCATTCGTGATTGTCGGAGCCAACTCCACGCGGCTGGTCGAGGCCAATCCAGGCAATGCCTTTCTCGTGAACTCCACGGGCGATGCGCAAGCCGTCACCGCAATCGAGCTTTTCGGGAAAAAAGGCTTCAAGACGCTTGCTATCGTCGACGAGGGTGACGCCTATTCGGCCGATCTTTCGCGACTGATCGCCGGGGGCTTCGAAAAGGCAGGCGGGAAGGTGGTGGCGAAAGATACCGTCGCCACTGGCGAACAAGACTTCTCGGCGCTCGTCTCCCGGATCCGTGCTGCCAAGCCCGACGCGGTTTTGTGGACGGCTTATCACGGCGGCGGCGCTCTGCTGACCCGGCAGCTGCGGCAGGCCGGATTTACCGGGGCGATCGTGCTTGGCGACGGCAACAATTCCCCCGAATACCTCAAGATCGCAGGTTCGGCCTCGGAGGGCGTCTACCTGTTCTCCCCGCCGGTGCTGGAATTCTTGCCCGACGCGAAGAATTTCCAGACCGAGTACAAGAGCGCGTCCAATCGGGATCCGGGCGCGTACGCGGCCCTTGCGTTCGATGCCGCAAACGTCGCTGGCGACGCCATCTCACGCGCTGGCTCGACCAACGGGACGGAGATCATAAAGGCGCTGAAGGCAACCAACTATAAGGGGTTGGCCGGCGTGGTGCAGTTCACCGACAAGAACACGTTGGCCGGCTCGAACTTTGCGACCCTTCAGGCCAAGGCCGGACGCTGGACGCTCGCGCAGTAATCTCTCGCGCATTTCTCTGCGAAGCGGAAGCGTCGATGGCGCCTCCGCTTTTTTCGCAACCGTCTGGCTTTCATTTTTAGGATCCGCGCATGGACATGTTCCTGCAACAGGTCGTCAACGGGCTGATCACCGGCTCGTTCTACGCCCTGATCGCGCTCGGCTATTCGATGGTGTTCGGAGTCATCAAGCTCCTGAATTTCGCCCACGGCGATATCTACATGACGGGCGGGTTCGTCGGCCTGGGGATCTTGACCGTGATCTCGGGGTTCGCGGGATCCGGTTGGCTCGGCGTCATGCTCGCTCTGGTTTTCAGCGTCCTGGCCGTAGGCCTCCTCGGTGTATTCATAGAGCGCGTTGCCTATCGCCCGATGCGCGGCGCTCCTCGACTGTCGATATTGATCACGGCGTTGGCCGCCTCGATGGTCTTGAACTCTTCGATCCTGGCCCTGACAGGCGGTCGCCATGAAGCCTTCTACGCCGATCTGGGCTTCGCCGGCTTCTTCGTCGGCGACGTGCGCATTACCTTGACCCAGTTCGTGCTGGTCGGTCTGTCCATCGCACTGATGATCGGCCTCGAGCTATTCGTTTCCCGAACGCTTTACGGCAAGGCCATGCGCGCGGTCGCGATCGACATGAACGCAGCCCGGCTGATGGGGATCGACGTCGACCGCGTCATCAGTCTCACGTTCTTCATCGGCTCGGGCCTCGCCGCAGCGGGCGGCGTAATGGCTGGCGCATATTACGGAAGCCTTCATTTCTTCATGGGCTTCACGATGGGGCTCAAGGCTTTCACGGCAGCCGTTATCGGAGGAATCGGCTCGATTCCGGGCGCCATGCTTGGAGGGATCCTCCTTGGCCTCCTGGAGGCCTTCAGCTCGTCGCTGCTTCTTTGTCAGCTCGGCGTGGAGAGACGTCTTCGTCTTCGGGGCGCTGATCGCTTTCCTGGTCTTCAAGCCGACCGGTCTGCTCGGGCGAAGCCTCGTGGAGCGCGTATGATGAACGTCGCCGAGGAGACGACCCAAGAAGGCACCAAAGAGCCGGCGCCGACT
The DNA here is from genome assembly GCF_030144325.1 of Bosea vestrisii. Lineage (NCBI taxonomy): Bacteria > Pseudomonadati > Pseudomonadota > Alphaproteobacteria > Hyphomicrobiales > Alloboseaceae > Allobosea > Allobosea vestrisii. Next base: position 4,221,625 of record NZ_CP126307.1, read on the forward strand.
TTCGGCGCTGATCGCAGGACGGCCCAAATCGGCGTCGCCTTACTCATAAGCGCTGCGCTCTTGCCGCTGGTGAGCAACTCCTACACGCTGGAGGTGGGCACGATGATCCTCCTCTACATGGTGCTTTGTCTGGGACTGAACGTCGTGGTGGGTTATGCGGGCCTGCTCGATCTCGGATACGCGGCATTCTTCGCCGTAGGGGCATATTCCGCCGGCATTCTGACGACCCAATTCGGTTTCAACTTCTGGCTCACGGTGCCGGTCGCGATCGTCGCCGCGTGCATCGCGGGGGTGATCATCGGCGCTCCGACGTTGCGTCTTCGCAGCGATTATCTCGCGATCGTCACCTTGGGCTTCGGGGAAATCGTGCGGATCATTGCGCGTAATCTCGAAGTGACGGGAGGCGCGAGCGGTCTTATCGGCATCCAAAGGCCGAGCCTGTTCGGGTACGAGCTGAACCATGTCGCCCACTACTACTATGCATTTCTGATCTTGGTGGTGCTGACGATCTTCGTCTGCGTCAGCATCGGTCGATCGCGGATCGGACGCGCGTGGCTCTATGTTCGATACGACGAGGACGCTGCAGCGGGGATTGGAATCAACCGCGTCGCGGTGAAGCTTTACGCCTACGTGACGGGTGCGGTCATCGCGTCGATTGCCGGGACGCTCTACGCCGCGAAGATGACGGCCATCTCGCCGGAAAGCTTCACGTTCATGCAGTCCCTGCTGATCTTGTTGGGCGTCGTACTCGGAGGCATGGGGAAGATCCCGGGCGTCATCTTGGGTGCGGCGGTCATGACACTCTTGCCGGAGATCATGCGCGAAGCCGGAACGTATCGGCCCCTCGTGACCGCGCTCGCACTCCTGGCACTGATGCTTTTGCGCCCTCACGGCCTTTGGCCCGACCGGAGGGCTTAGCGATGTCGCTTCTACTCGTCGAGAAGCTCAGCCTCCAGTTCGGTGGGCTGATCGTCCTGAAGGATGTCTCCTTCGAGGTTCAGGCCAACGGCATCCATAGCCTGATCGGGCCAAATGGCGCCGGCAAGACGTCACTATTCAACTGCCTGACCGGCTTTTATCGCCAGTCGAGTGGAGACATCCGGCTGCGTGGCGAAAGCATTGGCGCCATGCCGCCGCACCGCATCACGCAACGAGGCATCGCGCGAACCTTCCAGAATATCCGACTGTTTCGCGAGATGACCGTCCTGGAGAACGTCATGGCCGGCCGTCACTGCCGGAGCCATCATGGAATCCTGGCAGCGATCGCGCACCTCCCGTCGCAGCGACGCGAGGAAAGGGATATCGAAGCCCGGAGTAGGCAGTGGCTGGATTTCGTCGGCATCCCTCATCTTTGGGATCGGATAGCCGGCACGCTTTCCTATGGCGACCAGAGACGGGTCGAGTGGGCGCGCGCGATGGCGTCCGATCCAGCGCTCTTGCTCCTGGACGAACCTGCGGCGGGGCTTAACCACTCGGAAAAGGCCGAGCTCGCGGATACGATCCGGCGGGTTCGCGACCAGGGCGTCACGATCCTCCTGATCGAGCATGACATGGGCCTGGTCATGCAGGTCTCGGAGCATGTCGTGGTACTGGATCACGGGCAGAAAATCGCGGAAGGTTCCCCGCGGCAGATACAGAACGACTCCAAGGTCATCGAAGCTTACTTGGGATCGGACGCATGACGAACGAGATCGTTCTGTCGGTCGACGCCATCGACGCCCACTACGGTCACATCCAGGCGTTGCGAGGAGTGTCCCTAGAGGTCAAGCGAGGGCAGCTCGTCGCCTTGCTCGGCGCCAACGGGGCAGGCAAGTCGACGGTGCTGAGAACAATATCGGGCCTGGTTCGCGCCACGGCGGGACGGGTCGACTTCCTGGGCGAGGACATCGCCTCGACCCCGGCGCACCGTCTGCCCTATCGAGGGCTCGTGCACGTTCCGGAGGGCCGCCGGATTTTTGGCGGAATGACGATCCTCGAGAATCTGGACCTCGGATCGTTCGTGTTGCGCGACGACGCCGAGAGAAAGCGCCGGCTCGATAACGTATTCGGGTTGTTCCCAATCCTCGCCGAACGAGCTCGGCAGGACGCTTCGCTTCTCTCCGGTGGACAGCAGCAGATGCTCGCGATCGGCCGCGCGCTCATGGCGTCGCCCAAACTGCTGCTGCTCGACGAGCCGTCGATGGGTCTCGCGCCTCTGATGGTGAAGGAGGTCATGCAGATCGTCGAGCGATTGCATCGCCAGGGCGTAACGATCTTGCTCGTCGAGCAAAACAGTAAGGTCGCGCTGAAATATGCCGATTACGCTTATGTGCTCGATAGCGGCCGTATCGCGCTGCAGGGCACCTCCGATGAGCTTCTGAGGGATGACCTGATCATCAAGACGTATCTCGGCAGCCCTATCAGCTGACGATCGCCCACGACGGTGCGCCGCCACGTCACGGCATTTCCATTGACGAAATGGATAATGTGTCCAAAATGCTCCGATAGAATTCAGGGGTCCGATATGTCTGTAGTCGCGCCGCGGATGGCGGTGATCAAGCCAAGCCCGAGCATGGCCGTCACCGCGACGGCCGCTCGCCTGAAAGCGGAAGGTGTCGACGTCATCAGCCTAGGTGCGGGTGAACCGGACTTTCCCACGCCTGACCATGTCGTCGAAGCTGCGGTCGAAGCGATGCGCCGCGGTGAAACACGCTACACGGCCGTCAACGGTACCCCGGCCCTAAAAGAGGCGGTGATCCGAAAGTTCAGGCGCGAGAACGAGCTCGAGTTCGAACCTAAGGAAATCATCGTAAGCGCGGGCGCCAAGCAGATCATCTACAACGCGATGATGGCCAGCCTGGCGCCCGGCGATGAGGTGATCGTACCCGCGCCGTACTGGGTCTCCTACACCGACATCGTCCTTCTTGGAGAAGGCACGCCGGTCGTGGTGCAATGCGACGAGAGCACCGGCTTCAAGCTGAGCCCCGAAAGCCTGAGGAAGGCGTTGAGCTCGCGCACGAAATGGCTATTCCTCAACAGCCCATCAAACCCGACGGGCGCAATCTATAGCCGGGACGAGCTGGCCGCGCTCGGAGCCGTGCTTGAGCGATTTCCCGCGGTTCACATCCTAACGGACGACATCTACGAACATATCCGGTTCGATGGCCGGCCGTTTCACACGATCGCCCAAGCGTGCCCTTTCTTGAAGCCGCGCGTGTTGACGATCAACGGTGTCTCCAAGGCTTACGCGATGACGGGCTGGCGGATCGGCTACGCCGCCGGTCCGCGCGAACTGATCAAGGCGATGGGCACGGTCCAAGGGCAGAGCACGACGAATGCCTGCTCGATTTCGCAGGCAGCTGCGGCCGCAGCCCTGGACGGCCCGCAGGATTTCCTGGCCGAGCGCACGAAAGCTTTCGAGCTCCGCCGGGACCGTGTGCTGAGCGAGCTGGCGGGAATTGACGGACTCCGATGCGAGACACCGGAAGGAGCCTTCTATGTCTATCCCTCGTGCCGCGGGTTGCTCGGGAAGATCCGGCCCAACGGGCGTACCCTCGACACCGACGACGATGTCGCTCTGTTTCTGCTGGAGGAGGCACGTGTCGCCGTGGTGCAGGGAAGCGCCTACGGCGGCTCCCCTCATTTCAGGATGTCGATCGCGACGTCGATGAACAATCTGATCGAAGCGACGCAGCGCATCGGCGAAGCCACCGCCGGCCTTCGCTAGGAATTTTGTACATGAGTGAAGCGGAAGCAAATATGCGGCGGTCATTCGACGTGGTCATCGTCGGCGGCGGGGTCATCGGAAGCTCCATCGCTTATTTTTTAGCGGAGAGCTCCGATTTCACGGGAAGCATTGCTGTAATCGAACGCGATTCCACTTATGCGATCGCATCCTCGTCGCTCTCCTCGAGCTCGATCCGTCAGCAATTCGGTACGGTGCCGAATATCGCCATGTCGGCGTGGAGCATCGAGTTCCTCAGGCAGGCGAGGGCGCATTTGTCCGTCCCGGACAATGTCGCCGACATTGGCCTGCGCGAGCCGGGATACCTCTTCCTCGGTGGGCCTGGCTCTGAAGGGTATTTTCGAGCCAAGCACGAAATCCAGCGCAGCGCGGGCGTTCCCTCGCTGTTGTTAACTCCCGACGACCTCCGCGAGCGCTATCCGGATCTGAATGCCGACGACGTGGCAATCGCTTCGGTCGGCCTCGAGAAGGAAGGGTGGTTCGACGGGCCCGGATTGCATCAGGCATTTCGCAGGAAGGCTCGTTCCCTCGGGGTGACGTATATCAACGGCGAGGTCAGCGGGCTGGACAGGGTCGGCTCTCGGATCGGGGCGGTGGTGATGGCAGACGGCCAGCGGATATCTTGCGATACCGTGGTCGGCGCGGCGGGCTGCTGGAGCGGGATCATCGGACGGATGGCGGGCATCGAAGTCCCCGTCGTGCCGCGGAAGCGGTGCACGTTCGTATTGGATAGTCCCGCGAACACGCCGGCCGGCCACTTTCTCCACGACACCACGGGCGTTTGGATCAGGCCGGAAGGTCACCTCTTCATCTGCGGCACCACGCCAGCCCATGAAAACGAGGCCGATGATTTCACGTTGGAGGTCGACTACGATCTCTTCGACGACGAAATCTGGCCGGCGCTCGCCCATCGCATGCCGGGGTTCGAGCGGCTTCGGATGCTGAGAGCCTGGGCCGGCCTCTACGAGTATAATCTTTTCGATCATAGCGCGATCATCGGGCGCCACCCCGAGATTGCAAATTTCGTCCTGTGTACCGGCTTCAGCGGTCACGGGATGATGCATTCGCCCGCCGCGGGCCAAGGCGTGGCCGACCTTATCACCTTCGGGGAGTACCGTCAGATCGACCTCACCGAATTCGGTATTGAACGCATCGCCGCAAACCGGCCTATTCCGGAACATGTCTATTGAGCAAAATGCCCTGAAATCAGCAGAGGATCGCGCGAGCTAAGGTCGATTTGCAGTAAATCACTTCCAGCAGAGAAATCTCGAAGGGTACCGCACATGACTAATCTCATTAATCGCCGTCGATTCACGCAGTTGCTTGGCGGTGCGACGGCCGCGAGCGCGTTGCCTAATTCCGCGGGGGCCCAGAGCGGGCGACGGCTCGTCATCGGCAACTGGGGCGGAGACTCGCAGAAGGTCCTCGATAATTTCATCGTGTCTCCCTATCTGAAGCCGAAAGGTATCGACGTATCGTTCGATGCCGCCGCCGAGGCGCCGCGAAAGGTCAAGATACTCGCCGAGCGGGCTTTGCCGCGCGGAACCATGGACATTGCCGGGCTCACGGATTCCGGGGCTTACGAGCTTTTCAAGAATAACGCGCTCGAAGAGATCGACTACAGTCGCATTTCGGCTGCATCGCAAATAATCCCGGAATTGCGCAAGCCCTACATGCTGCCTCAGTTCTTCAGCACGCGGGTTATTCTCTATAATCCCGAGCGCATCAATCCGGCGCCGACATCCTATGCCGACCTTTGGAACCCGGCTTATGCAGGCAAGGTGGGGGTGATCGACATCCAGTATCAGTCGACAATCGAATCCGCCGCACTCGTAGGCGGGGGCTCGATCTCGAATTACGAGCCCGGCAAGCAGAAATTACTCGAGCTCAAGAAAATGGGCGTCCGAGTCTATCCGACGAACGAAGCCATGGCACAGGCACTGCAGAGCGGTGAATGCTCGATCTGCATTATGTGGCAAGCTCGTGGAGTGATGTGGCAGAATGCGGGTATCCCGATCAAGATCGCCTTCCCGAAGGAAGGTTTGGCGCTCTATCAGGCCGGATTCTCAATTCCGAAAAATGCCCGCAACAAGAACGAGGCGTATGAGTTTCTCAACGCCGCCCTGCAAACGGATACTCAGACGGGGTTCGCTAATGCGTTTGGCTACAACCCGCCACTAAAAGACTTCCCGTTGCCTGCGGATTACCGTGCGAGGATTGGAATCCCGGAAGGCATGGACAAGCAGATCCTTCTTGCCGACAATGATTACCTTCTCAAGAATGATGCCTTGTTAAAGGACTGGTGGGACAAGGTATTTAAGGCCTGATCGCAATAATCAAATCGAGGGACGCCTTGAGCACCCTCGGACCCTAACGGCTCCCCGGATCCGCAGGCGGGAGTTGCAGAACGCTTTCGGGCGTACGTGCCGCGCTTTGTCTATCTGGCAGGGCCGGCGAACCGATGATCAATCCGCTTCAGAACAAGGAATGCCGCCATGACCGAGTTGTCAGTTCTCGAAGGCTTTCGCACGGCCGCTACGCCGTTGATAAGTGACAACCTCCATCGGCTGCCGGGTGCCGTGGGTTTGCGTCCGTTTCACCGTAGTGGCCGGATGGTCGGCAGGGCGCTTACCGTAAGGACCGCGCCCGGGGATAACCTTTTCATTCACAAGGCGCTCGAATTGATCAAGCCTGGCGATGTCATCGTGGTGGATGGCGGCGGGAGTCCCGACCGAGCTCTCATCGGCGAGATCATGATCAACATTGCCAAATACCAAAGCGCGGCAGGCTTCGTGATCGACGGCGCTATTCGAGACACCGCCGCGATCGAGAGCCTCGATTTTCCCTGCTTCGCTCGGACTGCCATTCATAAGGGGCCGTATAAGAATGGACCTGGGGAAATCAACGTGCCGGTATCGGTCGGGGGCATGGTGGTAAATCCCGGGGACGTCGTGGTTGGTGACGAGGACGGAGTGGTCGCCTTTCCTTTCGAGGGAGCGGAAGCGCTCCTGAAACTGGTGCGCGATCAGGAAATGCGCGAAGAAGAGACCCTTAAAAGCATCCGAGAGGGACGGTATGTCGGTGCCTATGGCGTCAAGCCTGCTGCTTAGCGTCCCGTCGCCACCGGGGCCGCTCTCTTTACAGGTCTTGCAATCCGTAGGAGTGGTCATCGCCGATGCAAAGCCGCGTCCCGCTCGACTGAGACTTGAGCGGGACGTGGCCTCTCGGTCACCGTACCAATCCTCGCGAAGAGGGGTAAGCATCGAGCGAAGCCTTCGATACCCACATTGTCGGCGAATTTCGAAGGCGGCGTCGTCGAGGCGCATTTTCACGGTGGTTAGCGCTTAGAGCTCGGCGGCGGCCTCACGCCGAAAGACAAAGCGCCGTCCCATATAGTGCGACACCGCTCGCTGCTCGACCACACCAATGGGAAATCTTCACGCGCCACAGGGGTCGAAGGATCGAGCCGCGCCGCCGACATTGCGACACTGTGGGCGCTCGATCCGTTTCTGTCTTGGCCTCAACGCCAGTCGAATCGCCCCCAAATCGGTTGGTGTGCGGGGGGTTAGGCAGGGCCGGCATTGAAGAGGACGAGCCCCACACAGGCGCTGAGCGAACCCGCTACCTGGCCACACGCCGCCGCTTAGGCTCGGGCGATACGTCAGCAGGCTCTTTTGCACGAAGTGCCGTTATTCGCTCAACCAGGAACTGGCCGCCATCGGTTATGTGCTGATCCAAAAGGGCCACGGCTCGCTCGACGTCACCGGTCCGGCAAAGCGCTAGGAGCAGGGCGTGTTCGCGGCTGGCCTTCTCTTGGCTCCCAGCTAGCGAAACCATGAGGCGCGTGTAGCGCTCGATCTGCTGATGGATCTTGGCCACCAAATCGATCGTCATCACCCGTCCGGATGGCTCATAAAGAGCGCTATGAAACTTCCAGTTTAACGCGTGAGAGTACTCCGAGTGTCGGCCCTCTCTTGAGAAATGCTCCAGAGCGTCCTGCGCCTTCGCAAAGTCGATTTCGGTCATTCGCGGAATCGCGAGAGCGAGAAGCCAAGTCTCCACCCGCGCCCTCAGTTCGAACATCTCCAAGATCTCTCCAAGGGAGATCGCCGAAACCACGGCGCCTTTTTGGGATACGAGCGTAACATACCCCTCGGAGTGGAGCTGATGCAGTGCTTCGCGAACGGGGATTCGGCTCACGCCGATCTCGGAGGCGATATGCTCCTGGCGGAGCCGTGTACCGGCCTCGTATTCACCCGATAGAATGCGCTTCCGAAGGACGTCGGCAACCTGCGACGATATCGTCTTTTTCTGAACGATTGTATCCGACATCACAGTCCTAAGTGTTCTCAAAGGGGCGCTAGGAAGCAAAGGCAGAAAATGCCTTACGCCGGTCGCGCACAACGGATCAACATGGCTTGTAGCATAGCTCGTCCCACCCGCCAGTGGCGCAACTGTCCCCGGTGAAGGCAACGATAGTGAATTCAACATGCCAACGCTCCGAGAGGCTGGCCGAGCTAATCGACCACGCCGGTGGGTGATCTCGATTGACCCAGCCATTCCAAACGGTGCTTTAGGCCGCGGAGAGGATGCGGCCTGCGAGTCATATCGTCGCCTCGCTTCGTGATTGCCGCCAGCCAGCAACGGATCGAATTCTGGCGGGGGCGAACGCGTTTGGTCTCCGATCGATCCGTCACTCGGGAGAACCTGAGCCGTAAGATGGACCGTTCCCATCGCAGTCGATCGCTCGTGCGGGACGGCTGAACGTTCGAAACGATCGATGGACATCTTGCCTTTTTGGCTCGAACGAGTGCAGGCCCGGCCGCCTGGATGCAATCACAACTCTCTGGCGTAACAGCTGTCACCGCGGTTGACTGGATACCATCACTGGATAACATATCCACAAATGCACGAGAAGGGCGCTGGGATGCTGCTGTTCAAGTTCCTTGCGGATAGCCGCCCAAGCGGCCGATCGCTGGGAGGCTGTTTCGCAGCGCATTTTTGAAGCTTCGTCGGCGACAGAGCTTGCGCTCCTCGCTTCCAACTGGCCTGGCGTTTGACGACCGCCCAGCGCGTCTCTCCCGCCCATCATAACGCTGCAGGAAATCTCCATGACCGTGACAGTTATCGACAATGCCAACGTTCTCGACGTCGATCGCGGCGAGATTCTTGAAGGCCAAAAGGTCGTAATTGAGAACAACGAGATAAAAGATGTTTCGAGGGGCGGGCCGAACCCCGGCGATTGGCGCGTCATCGACGCCAAAGGCGCGACGGTGATGCCGGGTTTGATCGATGCTCACGTTCATATTACGGCTTATGCCGGCGATTTCGGAACGTTGTCGCGTTCGTCGCCCAGTTATGTGGCTGCACACTCGGCGCGGACGCTAAAGAGGACGCTTCTGCGCGGCTTCACGACCGTTCGGGACGTCGGTGGCGCCGACTTCGGTCTGGCTAAGGCGGTCGAGGAGGGGCTCTTCGAGGGGCCCCGCGTTCTCTTCGGTGGCAAGGCCCTGTCGCAGTCCGGCGGGCATGGCGACATGCGCGACCCGGGCACTGAGGTATTGGATACCGCTTATTCGCAGCCTGGCCTCGGCGTCGTCGTAGACGGTGTCGCCGAAGTCCGGCGCGCGGCGCGTGCCGAGATCAGACGCGGCGCGCATCACGTCAAGATCATGGTAGGCGGCGGTGCAGCCTCTCCGACCGATCGCCTCGATTCGGATCAATTTTCCGAAGAAGAGATCTCAGCGGTCGTCGAGGAAGCTGAAATGGCGAACGTTTATGCCGTCGCTCATGCCTACTCCGCGCGGACGATCAGCCGAGCCGCGCGCCTTGGCGTCCGCTCGATCGAGCATGGGAATTTCCTGGACGAACCGACGGCTCAGCTAATGAAAGAGAAGGGCTGTTTCCTCGTTCCAACGCTCGCGGCCTACCACATGTCAGCCAAATACGGTGCCGAGGCGGGCATGAGCGCGACAACCATCGAGAAGATCAACGCGCTGGTCGCTCCGGGCATCCAGGCCGTTGAGATCGCGCGTCGTCTTGGGATCCCGATGGCTTATGGCACCGATCTTGTCGGTACGATGATGCAGGAATTCCAGCTGCAGGAATTTTCCCTGCGCCATGATGTAGTGCCGAACGACGAGCTTCTCCGCTCGGCCACTATCGTCGGCGCGGAACTCGTGCGCCTCGAAAAGCGGATCGGTCGCCTGGCGACCGGGTATCTGGCCGATATCATCATCGTCCAAGGGAACCCGCTGCGGGACATCACGGTCCTTGAAAAGCCCGAAAGCAATCTCTTGCTGGTCATGAAAGAAGGGCGGATCTACAAGAATGAGCTCCGCTAGTGCAACGGGCGTGAAGACGTCGATCGACCTGAATTCGGACATGGGCGAGGCGTTTGGCGCCTATCGCTTGGGCGATGACGAGGCGATTCTCGACATCGTCAGTTCTGCCAACGTCGCTTGTGGTTTTCACGCGGGCGACCCGGAGGTCATGGCGAACACCTTTCGAACCGCGCGCGAAAAGGGCGTGACCGTCGGCGCGCATCCCGGCTTTGCCGATCTTTGGGGTTTCGGACGTCGCGTATTACCTCACACGACCGGCGAAATTGAGCGGCTAACAGCCTATCAGGTGGGCGCTGCGCAGGCCCTCTCCGCCTATTCTGGCAACCCGATCACATACGTCAAGGCCCATGGCGCCCTCGGCAACCTTACCGCTTCGGATCCAGAAGTGGCCAAGGCCGTGACGAAGGGGATCAAGGCGGTGGATCCTAAGCTGATCTGCCTGGTTATCGCGCTCGGCGAGCAGGAACGGATTGCGCGCGATCTTGCGATGGAAGTCAGGTCCGAGATATTCGCTGACCGGGCCTACACCAACGAGGGCATGCTAATGTCGCGCAAGCTTGCGGGGTCCGTATTGACGGATGCCACGGAAGCCGCCGACCGCGTCGTCCGCATGATCCGCGCCGGCGCGATCGAGACCGCTTCGGGACGATTGATCGAAGCGGATTTTCATTCGATTTGTCTGCACAGCGATACGCCCCAAGCCGTTAGCATCGGCCTTGCCGTTCGCGGTGCTGTCGAGGCCGCCGGCATTTCGATTGAGGCTTTCGCTCCTAAGGGCCGCCCTTAAAGCCCCACCAGTCGGCACCAGTGAGACGAATGCATGGACCGGGTCCTACTCGAACACCTCTTTGCGCTCTTCGATCGGTCAACGCTCGCGGAGATGACATTTGCCGCGGGTGGGACCAAACTCCATCTCGTCCGTGACCAGCTTCCGCAAAACCCGGCTAAACCTGCCATCGAGGCCGAGACCCCGTCGCCCCCGCCGGTCTCCGTCGTGCCTCGCAGCGAAGTCACGGCTCCCTGTTTCGGAACGTTCTTTCGCCGACCGAATCCAGATAGCCCGCCCTTCGTCGAGGTTGGCGACACGGTCGCGGAAGGTCAGACCCTCGCCGTCGTCGAGGCGATGAAAATGCTCAATGCGATCGAGTGTGACCGCGCTGGCCGCATTGTGGCGATCCGCGAGCAGGATGGCGCAAGCGTAGCCGCCGGTGCGGTCCTGTTCGAAATCGAGGCTACGGAGGCGATCGATGTTTGACACCGTCCTGATCGCCAATCGCGGTGAAATCGCTTTGCGCGTGCTGCGCGCCTGTCGCAGTCTCGGTCTGAAGACAGTGGCTGCCTATTCCGAAGCCGATGCGGCACTCCGGCACGTGTCACTGGCCGATAAAAGCATCTGCATCGGACCTGCGTCCGCGGCGTCTAGCTATCTCGATCCTTCCCGCCTTCTTCTTGCCGCGCGATTGACGGGGGCAGGCGCAGTTCATCCCGGTTACGGGTTCCTTTCGGAGAATGCCGACTTCGCCCAGGCAGTCGAGGAGGCCGGTCTGACTTTCATCGGGCCCTCGGCGAGGGCCATCCGCTTGATGGGGGACAAGGTCTCCGCGAAGAAGGCAATGGCCCAGGCGGGCATACCCTGTGTTCCCGGATCGGAAGGGGCCTTGCCGGATGATGCGGCCATAGTGAGGGCTTTGGCCGATGAAGTTGGTTATCCGCTTATCGTGAAGGCGGCGGGCGGAGGCGGTGGCCGAGGCATGCGGATCGTACGAGCTGCCGCGGATCTGGAGACGTCGGTTGCCACGACCCGGCAGGAGGCTGGGCAAGCCTTCCGGAACTCGCAGGTGTACATCGAGCGCTTTCTGGAACATCCCCGGCATGTCGAGATCCAGATCCTCGCGGATGGTCATGGAAACGTCGTTTGGCTGGGGGAGCGCGATTGCTCGATGCAGCGCCGACACCAAAAAGTCATTGAGGAATCACCTGCGCCCCATATCTCGCGCGAGGCGATTGCCGCGATTGGCGCTCGTTGTGCGGATGCCTGTCGGTCCATCGGATATACCGGGGCAGGGACCTTCGAGTTCCTGTATGAAGATGGGCACTTCTTCTTCATCGAAATGAATACGCGCGTGCAGGTCGAGCACCCCGTTACGGAGCTCGTGACGGGGGTCGACATCGTCCGAGAGCAGATCCGCATCGCCCAGGGGGAGCGGCTCACGATCCAGCAGGAGGACATACGCTTTGTCGGCCATGCGATCGAATGCAGGATCAACGCGGAAGACGCTAGAAACTTCATGCCCTCGCCCGGTACGGTGTCCCAGTGGATCGCACCGGGCGGCCCCGGTATTCGTGTCGAAAGCCACCTTTATTCCGGCTATACGGTGCCGCCGCACTACGATTCCCTCGTCGCTAAGCTCCTCGCCCACGGCGCAACCCGCGAAGAGGCGATCGAGCGCCTCAAGGTAGCCCTGGCCGAAATCGAGATCGCCGGCATCGCCACTACGGTGGAGCTCCATCGAAAGCTCATGAGCGACGAGGGCTTCGTCAAAGGGGGATTCGATATCCACCACCTCGAGCGACGCATGGACGCCGGGCTGTTCGACGATGAGGTTCGCCATGACCGCTGATGACGTCGCCTGGTTGATCGCGCAGGTTGATCGGCTAGGACTTCGCGAGCTGGACTTCGAGGACGCCGGTGGCAGGGTAATTCTGAGGCAGGGTGTCGCTACCCGGCCCTCGGCACCCGAGTCGAAAGCCGCCCCCGGTCCGGTGGTTCCGCGCAATGTCATCCGATCGCCAGGGATGGGCTTTTTCCGGGCCAGCCATCCCGGCGACCAGAGCCCCGGCCTGCAGCCGGGCGACAATGTCGAAAACGACGCGATCGTCGGCTATCTCGATCTGAGTCCCGGATTCGAAATCGTCCGTGCTCCGGCCCGTGGCAGGATCGCGCGGTTGATCGCGCAAGACGGACAGTTGGTCGGCTTCGGGGACCCGCTTTACGAACTGGGTTGAGCTGCGGAGCCGAATTTGCGGTTGGTTTGGGGTCGCCAGACCGAATCGACCGCTGCTTGTCGAATGCGTGTTGTCAAAGCTCTCTGAAGCCGCAGCGTCTCCAATCCGGAGTCGATATCCGTCAGGGCGAACCGCAGCGCCTGGCCAACGCGGAGCTGTCCCAAACGCCACAGATCGGCTTCGATCACCGTCGCGATCTTAGGGTACCCGCCGCAGGTGTTGGCGTCGGCCAGCTGTATGATCGGTTGGCCGGACGGAGGCACCTGCACGGTGCCAGGCACGATGCCATGCGAGAGAAGCTCCCGCGGCTGCCCGAGGTTTAGTTTTTCTCCCGAGAAGCGGTATCCCATCCGATTGGCGTCGGGTGTCAGCGTCCATGCATTCGAGAAGAAAAGCTCGCGTGACGGGCTCGTGAAGGCGTCGAATTCGGCCGCAGGAACCACACGCACGGTGACAGGCTGGCCCGGCGGGTCAAAGCCCGCATCCAAATCGTCGTGCCAAGCGCCGAACCCGTCGTGAGCTTCTGGAAGAGGAGCGGCCGATCCTTGGCAGAGCGACAGCCTGTCACCGCGCTTCAGGCCCCGGCCTTCCAGGCCGCCGAACCCGTTTTTTTTGATCGGTCGCCCGCGAGCCGAGCACTTCGGGTACGTCAAATCCCCCGCCGACCGCAAGGAAGGCTCGCGCGCCCCGACGCGGCGCTCCGATCGTCAGGGTCTGCCCCGCCCTTGCGGAGCGCATCCAACACGGCGGAAGCCGCATTCCGTCGAGCTTGGTATCGCAAACCGCGCCGGTCACGGCAAAGTTGGCGTCGCCGTGAAACTTGATCCGAAACGGGAAAAGCGCGACTTCGATAGCGGCTGCATTGGACGGGTTGTCGAGCAGCGCATTTGCAAGTTCGTAAGCCAGTCGATCGATCGGCCCGCATGTGCTGACACCGATGTCCAGATAGCCCATTCGGCCCTGGTCCTGCACCGAGTTCAGCAGGCCGGTACTAAGGACTTCGATCATATCTCGAGGCTCGCAATGGAGAACGTTATGGTGTCGCCGGGGGAGAGCCGTGCCGGCGGAGTGGCGGTGACGTCGAAGAGAACGAAGTCGGTGACACCCAATATATGCCATCCCGAAGGGGCCGAGGTCGGCATAATCCCTGCCTGGGCGCCGCCGATGATAACGGATCCCGTCGGCACATGAAGGCGAGGGCTGATGCGCCGTGGGCAAGATAATGCCGGATCAAGCCCCGAAAGATAAGGATAGCCTGCCATCGCGCCGAGCGCCGCGACCGTATATGTGACGCCCGCATGCCTCTCGACGAACGTTTCGATCGGTAAGCCTGCGTGCTCGGCGAGCATTCGAAGATCCTCGCCGGCCTGGCCCCCGTATCGCACCGGGATGGTCCACACTTGATGTTCGGAGTCGGCAGCCTCCACGCCCTCCCATAGCGAGACCAGGCGCATCTCGACATCCCGGGGATGGATCGACAGGCCATCGAACACGACCATCAGATTGTTCATTCCGGGAACGCACTCGCGGACGCCCGGGATCGCTCGCGCAGACTTGGCTACCGCCCAGATCAATTGCTGATACTCGTCGCTGAACTGATCCCGGGCGCAATCCAGAAGCACGGCGCCGGTTCCGGCCGGCTGAATTCGTAATGGCGGCCATGCCTGACTAATCATTCCCATCTCCGGCTTGAACGCCGCGGGGCGGCTTGGATGCCTGCCGATTGGAGGCGAAAAAGAGCCGGCTCGATCGCCGGCTGTGGCGTCGGCGAAGTCGCTCTCGCCGATCAGGCGCGGTCTCACCCTTCGACCGGCACGGTGTAGTTCAGAATCAGGCGGCCGCCATCGGGATAAATGGTTTGACCTACGATGTACGAGGCGTCGTCGCTGCAAAGGAAGGACGCCACGCTCGCGATCTCCGAGGGCTCACCGCAGCGGCCTGCCGGTGTCCGAGACAAGATGATTTGCCTTTGCTCCTCGTTCGACATGACCGATGACTTGACCATGTCCGTCAGGATCGTACCTGGACCGATCGCGTTGACGCGAATGCCGTGGGGGATCAGGCCTACCGCCATGACGGCCGTGAGCTGCTTGATGCCACCTTTCGAGACGGCGTAAGCAACCGAATTGGGTATGGCCAATATCGCGTTGATCGACGACATGTTCACGATCGACCCCCCCGGCCTTGCCTGATCATCTGACGCGCCGCTGCCTGGCCCAGAAGGAAGGGCGCTTTGAGGTTGACCTGCTGGACTCGATCGAAGTCCTCCTCGGGAAAATCGACAAAATCCGAGAGGTGGATTATGCCCGCGTTGCTGATAAGGATGTCGACCGAGCCGAAATCGGACGTCGCCCGATCGATGATATCCTTCGCCATTTTCGATGAAACTTCGTTCAGATCAGAGACAATCCAGCTCGCTCGCTCGCCCAGACCCCGGGCAGCTTCCCTTACGACGTCCTCTTTGACGTCGTGCAGGAGGACCTTGGCGCCTTCGGCATGCAGCCGCTGCGCGCAGGCGAGCCCCAGCCCTCGTGCGGCTCCCGTGACGATCGCGACCTTACCCTCATGCCTCATTGCAGAACCCCAAACCAAAAATGGATAAATTATCCTGATTGGCTGATGTAAGCACACCGCTTCGGAGCCCTCAAGCCTCTTCGGAAGGCAATGTCACCGTTTCCGCCCCGGTTCGCTGACCTATAACGGCGGAGCATATCTCCTATCGCAAAATTCTAGTTTGCGACCGCCCAGGACGCATGCACGATTTCGCCTGTTCGAAGATCTCCCGCAAAGTTTCGAGACTTTGGGAGGAGGCTGACTCCTGCATCGTCAGGGTAACCTAAATCGGGGAATCGGATTTGAACCGCTCAACGCCGCCGACGGCGCGCGCCGACGCGGCCGGCACGACCGCTATGTCCGTGCCGCGCCTCCCCGTCAGCCGCGCACGCGCCCTACAAGTAAGCCTAGGGAAAATAACTTATACCGTTAGCGTTGTTCTTGCGTTCGTCTTCTTGCTCAGCCCGCTTATCTTGATCGTCTGGCTGAGTTTTTTTGCCGGACAGATCCCCGCCGTTCCACCGGCGAGCTATTCGATTGCGTGGTACGGCGAAGCCCTCAAAAACGTGCAGTTTACGAGCGGGCTTTGGACGAGCCTGAAGGTGGCGCTGCTAGCGACTGGCATGGGGCTTCTCGTCTCGATCCCGGCAGCGGTGGCCTTGAGCAAGCGCATCCTACCTTTCAGTGAGGCCATCCTTCAGTTCTTGATGAGCCCGATGGTTGTGCCCGGCATCGTTCTCGGCGCCGGCCTTTATGTGACGATGATCCTCGTCGAGATCAAAACAGACCTTCCGCTCGTCGGCTCTCCCTGGGGCATGATGCTCGGCCACGTCCTCCTGACTATCCCATGGTGTCTCAGGCTGATTCTCGCCAACATCGGTTTGGTGGATAAGGCCGTGGAAGAGTCGGCGATCAGCTTGGGGGCTCGTCCGCTGACCGTGCTGATCAAGATTACCCTTCCGCTGATGTGGCCCGGAATCGTGGCCGCCGGGCTCTTCAGTTTCGTCGTGAGCTTCGGCAATCTCGAAATGACGCTCTTCTTGGTGGCTCCCGGGGAGACGACGCTGCCGATCGCGATCATCCAGTATCTTGAGTGGCGGCTTGACCCGAGCGTGGCGGCAATCTCGGTCATTCAGATCCTGCTCGTAACGAGCGGGCTGCTGATCACCGATCGCTTCATCCCGATAACGAAAGTATTCTGATGTCGAACATAAGCATCTCGGGTCTGAAGAAGCGTTATGGTCCGGCAATGGCCGTTGAGAATTTCAACCTTGAGGTGGATCAAGGCGAAATGATCGTCTTCCTGGGTCCATCGGGCTGCGGGAAGACCACGACGCTGCGCATGATCGCAGGGTTCATAGATCCAACGGAAGGCAGCATCAAGCTGAGCGGGCGTGAGATCACCGGCGTGCCGGCCTATGACCGTAACATCGGGCTTGTCCCTCAAAACTACGCGCTTTTTCCGCACCTTTCCGTCTTCGAGAACGTTGCTTTCGGGCTTCGGCGTCGGAAGACGCCGGAGCAGGTCATCGCGACTAAGGTCGAGGAAGTGCTCGCGCTCGTGCGGATGGACCCTCTGTCCAAGCGGATGCCGCGGGAGCTTTCCGGCGGACAGCAGCAACGCGTCGCTATCGCGCGGGCGATCGTGATCTCGCCCGATATCCTCCTGATGGACGAGCCGCTATCCAACCTGGATGCCAAGTTGCGCGTAGGCATCAGGCAGGAGATCAAGCGGCTGCAGAAGTCGTTGGGTATCACCACGATCCTGGTGACGCACGATCAAGAGGAGGCGATGAGCATCGCGGATCGTGTGGTCGTCATGAGCGAGGGACGAATTCGGCAGATTGGAAGGCCCGAGGGCATCTACGCCCGTCCCGATAACCCCTTCGTCGCGGATTTCATCGGTCACACGAACTTCATTCCGGGCAAGGCTGATGGGGACTTCTTCGAAGCCGCGTCCGGAATACGCCTCGCCCTGCCAGGCGCCGCGACTGATCACGACGTCGTCGTCATCAGGCCGGAGCAGATCGAGATCGCGGCTTCGCCCACGCTGTCCCTCAACGAGTTTGCGGGCGAAGTCATCTCGAAAATCTATCTGGGCGCGGTTGTTCTGCTCGAATGTCGCATTGGGCAGGATCTCGTCATCAACGTCGCCATCACCTCGTCGGAGGCGCTATCGACGGTGGCGGAGGGTGCCACGGTCTACCTCACCATGCCGCCCGACAAGTTGCTGACCATGAGGAGCGATGAGCAATCGCCCGAAAACGCTCGAGGACGATGAAAATGGCTTCCGTCTATCTCGCCGGGTCGACCGTTCCGAACAAACGAAGCGCGTTCTCGTTAGTGCTTCCAGCGTTGTTGATATCGCTCTTTTTGTACCTGCTGCCCCTGCTGCTACTTGGCCGGTACAGCCTGAATCGCTTCGTTCCGGGGCAGTTCATGCTTCCGGATTTTACGTTCGCAAACTATGCTAATATAGTCTTGGATCCATATTATAGGAATATCTTATTCGTCACCGTCTCGATGTCTCTTGGCATCACCTTCATCGCGCTAATGGTCGGAATCCCGCTGGCTCATCTTATTAGCAGGTCGACCCGCTACAAGAAACTGTTGATCCTGCTGGTAGTCATCCCGCTTTTCGTGGGTTCCGCTGTCCGGGCTGCTGGCTGGATGCTCGCATTTGGCGAGCAAGGGTTGATCAACGCCCTCCTCACCAACTTGCACATCGTCGAACGGCCGGTTCAAATCATGTATACGCCGTTGGCGGTCTTGATCGGAGCTGCCGCAGTCAACATCCCCTTCGTAGTCCTGACCATCCAAAGCGTGCTCGACGGACTTAATCCGTCGCTTGAGGAAGCCTCGCTCAGCCTTGGCGCGACCCCGTTCGAGACGTTCCGAGAGGTTACGCTGCCACTGGCCATGCCGGGCATCAAGGCGGCCTTCGTGATCTCGTTCATCCTCGGGATGAATGCCTATGCCACCCCGGTTCTCCTCGGCGGTCCGAGTTTCCAGATGATGGCCCCGGCCGTCGCCTCCGAGATCCTGGCGAAGAACAATTGGCCGGTCGGCGCGGCGCTGGCCTTCTTCCTGGTCGTTTCGACGCTCATTCTTACCACGCTATCGGGGCGCTCGAAGCGTAGCTAGGCGAACGCGGCCCGAGTGTCGGCAGGCGCCGACGCTGCCTCCTGATCGGTGTAATCGATGCTAAAATTTGAAAATGTTAGGCGGGTAGCTTTCGCTGGCGCGTGTGAGTTCGGGCAGGCTGGTGCCTACGAGCGTGTCACGGGTCGCGCCATGTTCAAGATCGATCCATCGGAATCTCGCAACCGGTCGATAGTCGATCTCAGCCATGCTCCGCGCGACGCGGATGGTCTCGTCTCATACGGTGGCGATTTCTGCATCCTGCGCCCGGCCGAACCGGGGCGTGGCAACGGCCGGTTGCTGTTCGAGTTCGTTAACCGTGGCAACAAGCGCGCTCTTCATTTCTTCAACGACGCGCCGTCAGGAAATATGCCTCTCAGCCTCGCCGATGCCGGCAACGGCTTTCTGATGCGCGAGGGTTACGCGGTCGCCTGGCTCGGATGGCAGGGGGATCTGTGGCCCGGAGATGATCGCTGCACGCTTTCGGTGCCGGTGGCACGCGAAGGGACAACCGCGATCGAAGGGAAGATCTTCGCGGAATTCACCCCGACCTCGGACGGAGTGAAGGTATATCCGCTCAGCGCCGCCACGACCTGCCGCAGTTATCCCGTGGTGCCCCATGCCCATTCCTCCGCGTCGTTGACGCGACGCAGATATTATTGGAGCAGCAGGGAAGAGGTTCCCCGGGATCGCTGGGATTTCGCTCGCACCGAGGGAGGACAGGGGGCCGACAATCAAGGCGCCGAACGAGCCGTCATGCCGTCCGACTTCCATATCCATATGCCGGATGGATTTGAGCCAGGCTGGATCTACGAACTTGTTTATCTCGGCCAGGACCCGCTCGTCTTAGGCTTGGGACACAGCGCAGTCCGTGACTTCGTCGCGGCGTTGCGGCACGGCGACGCCGCTGGAAGCGACGAAGTGGCACGCGAGGTTGCCGCCCTGGAAATCGAACGCGCTTATTGCTGGGGGCGCTCTCAATCAGGACGCTGCATCAGGGACTTCATCTACCACGGGTTCAATGAGGATTTGGCTGGCCGCAAGGTCTTCGACGGCGCCATGCCTCACGTCTCGGGCGCCGGAAAAATGTGGCTCAATCAGCGCTTTGCCAAGCCGACGCTCCTGCCGGGCCAGAGTTACGAGAACCATACCGCCCCGGCCGACATATTTCCCTTCTCCTATGCCGCCAGCTCCGATCATCTGACGGGCGCGCGGGACGCGATCCTGAAGCGGCCGAATTCCGACCCGTTCGTCATTCACACGGATTCCGCATCCGAATACTGGCATCGGCGCGCGTCCTTGGTCCACACGGACACTGAAGGCAACGATCTCGCCCAGCCCGAGACGGTCCGGATCTATCTGTGGGCCAGTTCGCAACATTGGGCATATCCCCGCGACGTCGAGTTGACCTCCGGTATCAGTGAGCAGCTGTTCAATACGGTAGCGACCTCGATGTTTTTTCGAGCGTTGCTTCGCCGCCTCGATGACTGGGTGACACGCGGGATCGCGCCACCCGAAAGCCGGATCCCGTTGGTGGCCGAAGGTACGTTGGCAACCTTCGAGGATTGGCGGGCATCGTTCCCCCAGATCCCGGCCGTCACATGCCCGGCTTCGGAGAGTCGCCTCGAGGCCATGGACTATGGGACAAACTACGCGGCAGGGATTCTGGACCAGGTTCCTCCGGCCATCTATGCATCCCGAAGCTACGCCGTCCGAGTGCCGGGTGTCGATGCGGATGGCAATGACATTGCGGGCTTAAGGGCCCCGATGGTGCAGGCGCCGCTTGGCACCTATACGGGCTGGAGCGTCAGACGAAGAGAATTGGGCGCGGGAGCCATGGTCGGTGTGACCGGCTCATACATACCCTTTCCAGAAACACGCGAGGTCGCAGAGGCGACGCGCGATCCCCGTACCTCGATCCTCGATCGCTATCCGACGGCAGACGCCTACCGCGACGCTATCGCTGCAGCAGTCGATGGTCTGATCCGCGATGGCTTCGTCATCGAGGAGGACCGGTCGCGATGCATCGCACTGGCTAAAGACTGGGGCTGTAGCCGCCATCGGGTCGTTCTAGGGTCCTAAGTAAAGCAGCGTCGATGATGCATCAGCACTTTAGGCTCTATCCCAAATTCAGGTGTTGTGACCTTTCATGGAGAGGCAAATGTCCAGCGATGGAAAAAAGAACGTATTCCGGAAGGTGCATCATCTCTGCATCGTCGTCCCGGATATTGAGAAGGCTGTTGAATATTACGAGTCGGTCGGTATCGGTCCGTGGAAGGATTTTCCGCCCTTAGGCGACCTGCCGGTTTCCTCTCTAACACGAGAGGAAATGGAGTCGTGGATCTATAAGTCCTGCGACCTTGAGAATATCCAGTTCCAGCTCTGCCAACCTTTGCCCAGCACGACCCGCAAGTATCGCTTTCTGCAAGAGCATGGAGGAGGGGTCTACCATATCGGGTTCGGGGTGCCTGACATCGAAGAGGCGGAGCAGGCTTGCCTGGATATGGGGCTTGTCATCGGCGAGCGAGGTAGAAAGCACGATGGCGAGGGCTTCACGTATTTCGATACGAGGGAGGACGCTGGCGTCGTCCTCGAGATTCGCTCCAATTGGAACCCCTGATTGTCTCGTCGCACCGGAGCTGCTTGGTATCAAACGGTTCCGGTGCGATTTCACCCGGAGAAGGGCTGCCTGTTCGACTAGCGGCGGTCCAGAAGGCCAGTTCTTACCGTCGCCGTTCTGCCGGGGCTGGCAGTCGTCCTCAAGGACTGTCCGGTTACCTCTCATGCGCCGTGCCAAATCGACTTTGGTCGGTAAAATTCCAGAAGCTAGGGGCACGTTCTCATGCAGGGGATGGTCGTAGCCGCGCAGCCCGAAGCAGCCGAGGTTGGCGCGGAGATATTGAGAGCGGGTGGCAACGCGGTCGATGCCGCCATCGCCTGCGCATTTTGCCAAGGCGTCGTTGACCCTCAGATGTGCGGGATCGGGGGCTTCGGCGCGATGCACGTCGTGCTGCCCGGGCGAGGGGTGCACACGACGCTGGAGTTCCTGGGAAGAGCGCCGTTAGCCTCGACCGCGGACATGTGGGAGGCCAATTTCGTCGGCGAGACCAGAGACGGATTTGCGTTCCTTCTCGACGACCTCGCGAACGACATCGGCTATCGGGCCGTGGGCACTCCGGGGAATGTGAAGGGCTTCTGTCTTGCACTGGAGCGGTACGGTAAGATGGACCTTGCCGATGTGATGGCGCCGGCGATCGCGCACGCCCGCGACGGATTTTTGATCAGGCCATATATGCATTATTTCTGGTCCATCGATCTTGGAGCGTATCGCCCGCGGTGGATCGGACGTTTTCTATCACGGCGAGCTCGCGGACGAGATTGCGGCCGATATGGCCGAGAACGGCGGTCTTCTAACAAAGGCCGATCTTCAAGCGTATCGCGTTTCGGAAAAGGATCCGATCTGGGGCAGCTATCGCGGCCGCCGCGTTGCCAGCACGCCTCCTGCGACAGGCGGTATTTCGCTAATCGAACTGCTTCAGATTCTCGAGGCGTTCGACATCGGCGCGTTTGAGCATGGTTCCGCGGAGCACATCATTGTCCTCGCCGAGGCGATGAAGCGAGTGACGCTCGATCGGGAGGCCCATATGGGAGATCCCGAGTTTATCCCTGTTCCGATGGACATGCTGCTGTCGCAGGAGCACGCGCGAAAACATGCGGAGTCCATCAAGCGCGGAGAACGAGCCAAAATCTCGCGATCGGAGCTACCAGGCGAGTCCCGCGACACGACGACCGTTAGCGTCATGGATGCGGAGGGGAACGCCGTCACCATAACGCACACCCTGGGTTCGCCCTCCGGCGCGATCTCACCTGGACTTGGATTCATGTTCAATGGCACGATGGCCGGATTCGACCCTCGTCCGGGCCGTGCCGGCTCAATTGCTCCCGGCAAGGCGAGAGGTAGCACGATGGCACCGTCAGTCGTGTACGACGGGGACGAGCCGATCCTGGCAATCGGCGCTCCCGGCGGAACATATATCGTCCCGGCCATCGCCCAGGCGTTGAGCAACGTGTTCGATTTTGGGATGACGATGCAGGAGGCGGTTTCTGCCCCTCGCGTCGTTTGCCTTAGCGACAAAATCGACGTGGCCAACCGCATTGCACGCCGAGTATCCTCGCAGCTCGAAGCTCAGGGCTATCCGGTCGCCAGATCGTATCAATCCTATGCCTTCGGCGCGCCTCACGGCATCCTCCGTCAGGACGGAAGGTGGCAAGGCGGCGCTGATCCCCAACGGGATGGCATGGCCGTAGGCGTTCGCGATCGTTGACCGCGCAGCGTCCGCGGCCTCGCCTGCGGTCGAAATAGAGGCGCGCGCCGGGCGGCTCGGATACAACGTCAAGATGATTTTCGAGATGGAAGAGGTCGGATCGCCTGGCCTAGCTTCGCTCTGCGCTCAGGCGATCCGCTTCAGCGCCTCGCCGAGCACCGAGACGATGTTGTCGATCTGGTCCTTTTCGATGATCAGCGGCGGCGAGAGGGCGATGATGTCACCGGTGACGCGGACCAGCAGGCCCTTGCCGAAACAGTCGACGAAGACGTCATAGCCGCGGGTGCCGGGCGTGCCGCCGCGTGGCGCGAGTTCGATCGCGCCGACCAGGCCGAGATTGCGGATGTCGAGGACATGCGGCAGCCCCTTCAGCGAGTGCAGGGCCTCCTGCCAGTGGCCGGCGAGCTCGGCGCCGCGCTCCAGCAGCCCTTCCTCCTGGTAGATATCGAGCGTCGCCAGGCCGGCCGCGCAGGCGACCGGATGGCCGGAATAGGTATAGCCGTGGAAGAGCTCGATCTGGTTCTCCGGCCCGGTCATCAGGCCGTCATGGACCTTGCGGCTGGCGAAGACGGCGCCCATCGGGATCGCGCCATTGGTCAGCCCCTTGGCCGCGGTGACGAGATCGGGGACGACGCCGAAATAATCCGTGGCGAACGGCGTGCCGAGCCGGCCGAAGCCGGTGATCACCTCGTCGAAGATCAGCAGGATGCCGTGTTTGTCGGCGATGGCGCGCAGCCGCTCCAGATAGCCCTTCGGCGGCAGCACGACGCCGGCCGAGCCGGCCATGGGCTCGACGATGACGGCGGCGATGGTCTCGGCGCCGTGCAGGGCGACGAGGCGCTCGAGATCCTCGGCGAGCTCGATGCCGTGCTGTGGCAGCCCCTTCGAGAAGGCATTGCGCTCGATGTCGAGCGTATGGCGCAGATGGTCGGCCGGGATCTGCGGGAAGACCCGGCGGTTGTTGACGAGGCCGCCGACCGAGATGCCGCCGAAGCCGACGCCGTGATAGCCCTTTTCCCGGCCGATGATGCGGCTGCGGGTGCCCTGACCGATGGCGCGTTGATAGGCGATCGCGATCTTCAGCGCCGTATCGACCGATTCCGAGCCGGAGCCGGTGAAGAAGACGCGGTCGAGCCCGGCCTTCGGCCCGCCCGGCGCGATCGCCGCCAGTCTTTCGGCGAACTCGAAGGCGATCGGATGGCCCATCTGGAAGGTCGGCGCATAGTCGAGGGTGGCGAGCTGCCGCTCGACCGCCGCGGCGATGCGCCGGCGGCCGTGGCCGGCATTGACGCACCACAGCCCGGCGGTGCCGTCCAGCACCTTGTTGCCGTCGATGTCGGTGTAGAACATGCCCTCTGCCGCGGCGAGCAGGCGAGGGGCCGCCTTGAATTGCCGGTTTGCCGTGAACGGCATCCAGAAATTGTCGAGAACCGGCGTATTCGGCTTGGCGCTCATGTCCATGGCGGTCTCCATCGAGGTGGCCACCCGCTTCCGCTATTTCGAAGGCCTGAACAAGTCCTTTTCTAATTGCCGGTAACCAGTTGATTTTTTGATGATCGCAAGGTGATTGTTTCGATATGCGCAACATCTGAAACCGGAGATGGGCATGTCGATCGATATCGGAGGCCGGCTGCGTCAGCTGCGGCTCGCGCATAACCTCTCGCAACGCGAGCTGGCCAAGCGCACCGGCGTGACCAATTCGACAATCTCGCTGATCGAGTCGAATTCGTCGAACCCCTCGGTCGGGGCGCTGAAACGGATCCTCGACGGCATCCCGATCGGCCTCGCCGAGTTCTTCGCCTTCGAGCCGGAGCGACGCAGGAAGGCGTTCTATGCCGCCGAGGAATTGACCGAGATCGGCAAGGGCGCGATTTCGTTCCGTCAGGTCGGCGACAATCTCTTCGGGCGCAGTCTCCAGATCCTGAGGGAGCGCTACCAGCCGGGTGCGGATACCGGCAAGGTTCCGCTCGTCCACGAAGGCGAGGAGGGCGGCATCGTCCTGTCCGGGCGCCTTGAGGTCACGGTCGAGGAGGAGCGGCGCATCCTGGGGCCGGGCGATGCCTATTATTTCGAGAGCCGGCGGCCGCACCGGTTCCGCTGCGTCGGGCCGGTTCCCTGCGACGTGATCAGCGCCTGCACGCCGCCGACGTTCTAGAGGCGCCGACGCCGCTCTGGAGTCGTTTGCTTGCGCGCAGACCTCCGGACGGAGCGGGCGACGAGGTCATGGCGCGGGCTTTTCCGCGTTTGGTCTGTATGCGAGCAGCCAGAGCCCCGTCGAAATTGTGCAGGTTCATTAATTCGCTGATCGGTTCACTCTCGTTGAGGGGGAGCGCTCCGGGGGCTTCAGCACCGTGACGGGAGTCGTTCGTCGTTAGAGAAGGAAACGTGTCGACGCTGCCGGGGACTCTGCTGAAGAGCGGGATCCCTCGCGATAGTTTCCGAGCACCGGAAGTTGTCGAGGCCTTCTCAATCGCCAATGGATGGCGCGAACGGCATCTCGATGCGATTAGGCAGATCCGGGCTCACTTGATTGGGTGATCGTGCGGCACGGGACGCTGTCCGATACTCCCGGCACCGGCAAGGTCAGCGCCGACATGGCTATTCCCTATGGCGAGGTTCCCCGCGACGATGTCGCGGCAGCCCTCGTCCAGATCATCGAGCAGCCGACGGTCAGTCGGATCATCATCGAACTCACGGCTGGCGAGACCCCGATCAGCGAGGCGATCGAGCGGCTCGCGCGCCGATAAGGCAGGATGGAGGGAACGTGGATCAGCATAAAACCGCTGCTGGTGGCGCTCGCTTGCATTCTGCGCAGGGCATCGGCGTATTGTGCGGAGCTCGACTGCACGACGATCTGCCTCGACGGCGCGATCAGACAGGCGGTCAAGAGCTCTTCAATCGACCTTGAGTCCGAGCCGTTTTACGATACCGCCCCATTTGACAACTTCAGCACTTACGAATCCGGTAGCCTCCGCAACAGTGCCCCCGGCAGACTGGAAACCGATCCTGGTCAAGGCGTCGCGAACCTCCGGGGCAGCGAGTGCGATATTGATGTCGGCGTTGATCCGCGTGACAACCGCGGCGGGCGTCCCCGCCGGCACGAAGAAGGCGACCCAGGTCAAGTCTTCGCCAGGATATCCGCTTTCGGCCGTGGTCGGCACATCCGGCAGCGAGGCGACGCGATAGTTGGTTGTGACGGCGATCGCACGGACTGTGCCGGTCTTGGCGAGTTCCGTGGCGGCCGAAAGCGCGACGCTGGCGATGTCGACATGGCCGCCCATGACCGCGTTCAAGGCTGGACCGGCCCCGGTATGAGGCACGTGCCGGATGTCGAGCCCAGCTTGGAGTCGAAAGATGCTTTCGGCGGATAGATGCGGCGTCGTCCCAACGCCAGCCGTGGCGTAGCTCAGTGGCCTGCTCCTGGCGAGCGCGACAAGATCGGCCAGGGACTTGATCGGCCCTCCTGGGGCGACGACAATCAAGTTAGGCGTCGTCGCGACGGTCGCGATCGCGGCGAGATCCTTGCCCGGATCGTAGCCCGGGTTACTCAGAAGCGTCGAATTAACGGCATAGGCGCTGGTGGTGACGAGGATCTGGTGCCCAGTCGCCTCGCCGCGTGCGATCTGGCGCGTCGCCAACGCGCCGCCCGCGCCGCCCCGGTTCTCGATCACGACGGGCTGCTTCCAGAGTTCCTCAAGCTTGCGCCCGACGATCCGGCCGATCAGATCGGCCGGTCCACCCGGCGCGAAGGCGACGACGAGCTTGATCGCCTGATTGGGAAATGCCTCCTGCGCATGCGACGGCGCGGCGGCGGCGAGGGCGAGGGCGAGCCCCGCCATTGCGAAGAACCTCATGGTCGTGATCCCTCCAATACTGCTTTTTTGGGGCTGGCGGTGTCTCGTCGCTCACGCGAACCAGGCTTCTTTCTCCCTCGCATAGGCGGCGACCTCGGCGCGCGTCGTGATCCAGATATCCGTCCGCTTCAGCGCCAGCTTGATCATCGCGTCGTAGACCCAGGCCCCTGATGGGCGGCCGAAGACATGGGTGTGGGCGGTGACGTCGAGCATGAAGGGCTGCGCATCGGCTGCCGTGGCGCGGTCCAGGATCGCCTCGAACTGGCCGATCAGAGCATCGGGGGCGTTGCCGTAGCGAATCGAGTGGGGCAGGTCGTTGACGTCCATCGTGAGGGGCAGCGCGACGATGCCGGTCCGCTCACCGCCAGGCAGCTCGATTAAAGCAGGCAAATCGTCGTCGTTGGCGTCGCCATGCCAGAGATAGCCGGCCTCCGCCAACAGACGCGGCGACGCCAGGCTGTTTGTGGCGCGCGGGCTGATCCAGCCGGTTGGCCGCAGTCCGCAGGCCTTCTCGATGAGATCGCCCGTGCGGGCGATGTTGGCCCGCTCCGCCGCCTCGTCGAGATAGATCGGGATCACGTCCATGCCGTAGGAATGGGCGACGATCTCATGGCCGTCCGAACGGAGGTCGGCAACTGTCTGGGGGTGGCGCTCGGCGAGCACGCCGCTGACCATCACGCTGGCCTTGACTCCGTTGGCGCGCGCGATCCGCGATAAGCGCTGAATGCCGCGCACCGCGCCATAGCGCGCCCAGGAATCGGCATTGGTGTCGAAATATCCCGGCTGCAGCACATTTCCCATCGGCCCGATGCCAGGCGCCTTGCCGGCCGACCAGCCCTCATAGGCAATGTTGAAGATCACTGCGACAGGAACGCCTCCCGGCCAGCGGAATTCCGTCCCGGCCCGCCGCACGCTTTCCGTCCCGATCGGCATCGTCATCGTTCTTTCCTCCCGCTGCTCAAGCGTCGACTACGGCGTTTTCAAGTGTCCCGATGCCTTCGATCGTGACGCTCATGACATCGCCGGCGGCCAGACGGCGCGGCGGATGCATCGCGTAGCCGACGCCCGACGGGGTGCCGGTGGCGATGATGTCGCCCGGCTCAAGCGCCATTCCGGCCGACAGCGCGGCGATGATGGTGGGAATGTCGAAGATCAATCGGCTGGTTCGGCTGTCCTGCCGCAGCTCGCCGTTGATCCGAAGCTGGATCGCGAGATCGGGCGCGTCCCCCAGCGCAGCGCGTAGCACGACCACCGGCCCGAACGGACAGGACCGGTCGAGGCTCTTGCCCTTGAACCACTGGCCGTGGCGGCGCTGCAGGTCGCGCCCCGTCACGTCGTTGATGATCGCATAGCCGAAGACGTGCTCCATCGCCCGTTCCGGCGTGATGTCGGCGCCGCCGCGGCCGATGATGACGGCGAGTTCGGCCTCGTAGTCGAGCAGATCCGTGACGCGACGATGCAGCGGCACTGCGGCCCCGTGCCCGATGACGCAGGCCGGGCTCTTGGTGAAGAACTCCGGGGCAAGCGGCGGGGGCGTCGTCGGCGCAAGCGCCGTCGCCCGCGCGCCCTCCGCGATATGGTCGCGATAGTTCCGTCCGACGCAGAAGACGTTGCGGGCCGGGCGCGGAATTGGCGCCAGCAGACCGAGCCCGGCGAATGGCAGGTCGCCGCCCGGAGCGCCGGCTGCCAGCGAAGCCGCGACTTCGAGTCCAGCCCGTCCCAGCTGCGCCAGATCGGCGACATCGCGAGGCCGCCGCCCGGATTCGGGCCACCGCTCCGTAAGGTCAAGCACGGCATCCGGCGCAACCAGCTGGCCAAGATGAAAGCCGTCGTCGCAGGCGAAAACGAGGAAGCTCATGGTCGATCCGAAGTTAGAGTATCGAGCGCGCGCGCAGCCTCGCGCAGGGAGCGGACATGGTCGCGCCCGGCACGCTCGGCCGCGTCGGGGTCGCCCGCTGCGATGGCGGCGATGATGGCGCGATGTTCGACGAGCGATTGCTGCCCCCGCCGCAGCCGCTCGATGAAGCGCAACCCCGCCATCGCGGCGTGGCCGAATGACCGCCAGGTCCGCTCCAGCAGCGCGCTGCCGGCAATCTCGGCGATCGACTGATGGAACGCGACATTGGCTTTCGCGTAGTCGACGGGGCGCGCTGCCACCGCCTCATCGTCAAACTCCGCGAAAAGCGCGCTCAGCCTGGCTATGTCGGCGGCCGTCGCCGTCTCGGCGCAGAGCCGCGCTGCCAGCCCCTCAAGCATTTCACGGATGGCCAGCCATTCAAGATATTCTTCGAGCGTCACCGGCATCAGGCGCGCGCCGCGGCGCGGCTCCACCGAAACCACCCCTTCCTGCTCTAGTCGCCGAAGCGCCTCGCGCACCGGTGTGCGGCTGACGCCAAGCATGCGGGCGAGTTCCTCCTCGCTGAGCTTGACCGGCTCGTCGATCGTTGCCGCGAGCGAGAGCACATGCCCCCGCAGCGCGTCATAGACCTCGGTGCGTAGATAGGGGCGGGCAGCGATCGGCGACAGCATTTTGGATTTGTATACAAAATTGATAATGAGCGTCAAGCGCGGTGAACACGGCGCCTGCTGCTTAGTGGGGTGAAGGCGGGGGCATCTGTTGCAACCTTTTGAAATGTCGTAGATTGCGGCAAGTTGGAAATGTCACAGGGCGCTACGGAGCCTTTGACGGAGCTGCGGAGAGGCCATGTTTCGCAGCCGCCCCGTCAGAGGCGGTGCGAGTGGCGGCTTTCGCGCGCTGTGGCGATCGACGAAGGAAATCCGGCCTCTGCGCCCTTTCGGCCGAAGCGCATAGCCTCCCGCTTCGCTGTGCGTCTTGGGCGGCACCGACTTGATCTCGTCCCGGCGAGTTTTCACGTAAGCTAAGGCTTCCGAAAGGCGCTTGTTCTCAACGAGGCGGCTGAGGGAGGCGTCTATGGAGCAGGTTACCGCCAGCGGACACCGCTTCCTTAGCAAGTGTATCGTTCAGCTGTCGCTGGATTAATGAGACCAATGCCGACGCCCTTTAAAGCAAGAGCACACACTGTCACCGAATTTGATGTCTCCACGACCACTTTTGGCCTTATCCGAGCTTGCTCGACAGCGGCATCCAAACTGCTTCCATCGCAACCATAGGTGAGGCCGGAAACCGGCCCCGCTTATGGTTGTGAGGATGAGGATGAAGCCTCGACTTACTTCGCCGCGCGCCCGGCGGCGACCCAGCTGTCGAATGCTGCCTTGTGGGCGCCGATCCATTCGTCGGCCATCTTGTTTATCAAGGCGTTGCTGCCGCCGTTCTTGTTGATGTTGAACTCCCAGCCCGACCAGTCATCGAGCGGGAACTTCATGTTCTCGATGAGCGCCTTCACGGCCGGATTGGCCGCGACGAACTTCTTGTTCGCAACCGCCCCCCAATTCCATGAGGCCATGGCCATGCGGCAAGGATCGGCGCCGCCGGCACAGCCCTTGACGCCCTTGACCAGCGCCGAGCCCTTGTTCGGGACGGACGCCGGTAGCGCGTCCTCCGGCGTCGGCAGCCAGACGACGTCCTTGCCTGGAACGAGCGCGTTGTTCACCCAGGACGGGCTCCAGGCGTAGAAGAAGGCCGGCTCGCCACGCTTAACACGCGCCACGGCCTCGACCATCAGCGCTTCGTACTTGCCGCGGATGGATTTCACGGTGTCCTTCAGGCCGAACTTGTCGAGTTGGAAATCGACGACGTCGCCGCAGCTCCAACCAGGATCGCAGTTGATAAGATCGGCTTTGCCGTCCTTGCCGAACAGCGCCGCGATCTTCGGATCCTTCATCTGAGTCAGTGAGGTGATGTTGTGGGCATCGGCTGTCTTCTTGTCGATCAGGTAACCGTTGATGCCGCCACCGACGATCAGGCCGCCGCCGACGATCTCGGCATCCTTCTCCACCGCACGGAAGCCGGGCTCGCGCTGTGGGAAATTAACGTCGGTCGCGAGGTCGAGATCGCCCTGTGCGGCCGCCTGGAAGAATAGGGTCGTGTTCACGGTGCTGAGCTTGATGTCGTAGCCGAGTTCCTTCAGCGCCTTGATCACGATCTGAGCGGTGACATAGTTGGCGCCGAGGCTGTCGCCCTGGGCGTAGCGGGATCGTCTTGCCCTTTCCGGGCAGTTCCTGGGCTTGCGACGGAGCCGCAGCAAAAGCGAGCACGCCTGCCGCAATAGCCGCCGTCAGAACTTTCAGCCGATTGGTGGTCATCTTCTCGTTCTCCTCGTTGCCAGGCACTTCGTCCGGCCTGCTTTGCGTTGCTTTTTGTTATTCCCCTTCCCACCTCGCGGCGGGCCTTCGAGGCCGGGTGCAGCCGCACCCAGCCCAACTTGCTGGCGCATCTGAAGATGCGTCAGACAGCCTGCTTGGCCGATGCGGCCACCCCGCCGGCCTCGTCGGGCCGTCCGCCCTTGAACAGGCGTGCCACCGTGCCAAGCAGCGAGACGCGCGCGGCGGACCTGCCGCCTGCCTTCGGCGCAGCCAGCTTCTGCGTGATCCGATCGAGAACCATGGCGAGCAACACGATGGCGATGCCGCCGACCGCGGCACGGCCGACATCGAGGCGGCCGAGCCCCTGGAGCACGACGAGGCCGAGGCCTTCAGCGCCGATCATCGCCACGACGACCGACAGCACCATCGCGGTCAGCACCGTCTGGTTGAGGCCGCCGAGGATAGTCGGGATGGCGAGCGGCAGCTGGATCTCGAAGAGGAGTTGCCGCTTGTCGGCGCCGAAGGCGAGGCCGGCCTCCACGATCTCGTGCTCGACCATGCGGATACCAAGATTGGTGAAGCGGATCAGCGGCGGCACCGCGGCCGTCACGACCGCGACTTCGCCCGGCACGGTGCCGACCCCGAACAGCATCACGACCGGGACGAGGTAAACAAAGCTCGGCGTCGTCTGCATGATGTCGAGGATGGGGCGCACGACGTTCCAGACCCTGTCGCTGCGAGCGCACCAGATACCCATCGGAATGCCGATCACCGCGCAGAAGACGATGGCGGTCGAGATCAGCGACAATGTCGTCATCGCCTCGTTCCAGACGCCGAGCATGGCGATCACGATCAGCGAGACGGCGCTGAACAGCGCAATCCCCAGCGTCGACAGCCGCCAGGCGAGCAGGAAGAAGCCAACGACGAAGATCGGGAACGGAATGGCGTGCAGGATCCAGTCGTTCAGGCTCAGCAGGTTCTCGACCGGCCATTTGATGGCGAGGAAGATCGGGCGCAGGTTGAGCGCCACCCAGCTGACCCCGCTCTGGATCCAGGCGTCGACCGGGAAAACGGCAAGATCGTCAGCCTTGAACATGGCGCTCTCCAGCAGAAGCGGTCTTGGGCGTGGTGGAGGAGATGCGGGCCAGGATGTCGTCGGCGCCGAGCGTGCCGACGAACTTGCCATCGTCGTCGACGACCGCGATCGGGCAGCCGCCGCGATAGCTGCGCGCAACTTCCAGCAGCTTCGCGCCCGGCCCGACGCTGACATAGTCGGCGCTCGGTGCCCCGATCTCGCCGCTGCTGCGGGCCTTGCCGCAGGCGTCTGCGTCGAGCGTGCCGAGGATCCTGCCCTCGTGGTCCAGCACGAAGCCCGGCCCACCGGTCTCGCCGACGAGGCTGCCGCGCTCCGATTGCAGGATCGGCTCGCCGGCGCGCATCACTGAGCGCGCGTCGAATAGGCGGGCCCGGTCGATCTCGCGGGTGAAGGCGGCGACATAGTCGCTGCCCGGCTCCAGCACGATCGATTGTGGCGTGCCCTCACGGACCAGCTCGCCCTCGGACATGATGGCGATGCGGGTGCCGAGCTTCAGCGCCTCCTGGAAGTCATGGGTGATGAACAGGATCGTCTTGTTCAGCGTGCGCTGCAGGCGGAGCAATTCGTCCTGCATCTCGGTGCGGATCAGCGGATCGAGTGCGCTGAACGCCTCGTCCATGATCAGCACGTCCGCATCGGTCGCGAGCGCGCGGGCGAGGCCGACCCGCTGGCGCATGCCGCCCGAGAGCTCGTGCGGGAAATGATAGCCCCAGCGGCCAAGGCCGACCACGGTCAGCACCTCCTCGGCCCGGCGGCGTCGCTCGGCCGGAGCAATGCCGCGCAGCTTGAGGCCGAATTCGACGTTCTCGATGACGCGCTTGTTGGGCAGCAGCGCAAAGTGCTGGAAGACCATGGATATGCGAGTGCGGCGCACCTCGCGCAGGTCATCCTCCCCAAGCGGCACGATGTCACGACCATCGAGCAGGATCTTGCCTGCGCTCGGTTCGTTCAACCGGTTGATACAACGCGCCAGCGTGGACTTGCCGGACCCCGACAAGCCCATGACCATGTACATGGCGCCCTGCGGCACGGTCAGCGAGACGTTGTTGAGGCCGACGACGGCGCCGAGCCTCTCGAAGACCTCGTTCTTGTCGCCACCCTTGGCCAGGATATCCAGCGCAGGCCCCGGCGTGCTGGAAAATATCTTGTACAGATTCTGGATCTGCAGTCGCTCAGTCATCTCGAACCCTCCTCTCGGTGCCCGATTGCACCGGGCTTGTTCGACCTGCCTGCCGCCTTAGTAAGAGCCGGCAGAACTTGTGCGTCTTCCTGCGATCCGCAGGAGAATGAAAACCTTCCCTCGTCTCCCACGAGGAAGACCGGCGTCTCTTGCGTCAGCGCAGCGGCGAGAAATCCGTCGGCAGCAGAATCCGGTTCTCGGCCTGCTCGATGGTCTCCGAAAGCTTGGGCAGAAAGGCCTGCCAGCGCGGGTCGTCCGCGAGCTGCTGGCGCCGGCGCGTCCTGTCCTCGAAATCGGCATAGGCCCAGAGATGCGTTACGTGGCTGAGCGGCCCGATCTCGGTGGTGAAGTAGCCGACCAGCTGGCCGAGGATCGGCCGCTGGATCTCCAGCCCCTCCTCCCGCACCAGCTGAAGATAGCGGCCCATACGGCCGGTGCGGATGCGATAGATCCGTTCCTCGACGATCATGCCCGTTGTCCCTCCCCGCCGTCGCCGAAGAAGCTGCGCATCAGGCTGGCGACCTGCTCGGGCGCCTCGGTCAGGATCGAGTGCCGCAGGCCCGGCAGGATGTGCAGCTGCGAGCCGGAGATGCGCTCGCACATGTAGAGCGCCATGCGTGGATTGGAGCCGGCGTCCTCCTCGCCGGTTGCGATCAGGACCGGGACGCGGATTTGGTCGAGCAGCCCGCCGAAATCGGTCTGCGCCAGCACGCGATAGGCCGCAGCATAGCACTCCGGATCGTTCTCGGCATTACGCTGGCGCAGCTTGGCGATTAGCTCGGGATTCCGCTCCTGGAAGCCTTCTGTAAGCCACCGCGAAAGCGAGGCGTCGTAATGCGAGCCGCGGTCACCCGCTTGCAAGGCCGCAAGCCGCGTCGCGACGCGCTCGCGTTCCTCCTCGTTGCGCCCGGCCACCGTCGCCAGCAGCACGAGCCGGCGGATGCGCTGCTGATACGTCAGCGCCAGCCGCTGCGCGATCAGCCCGCCAAGCGAGAATCCGGCGAGATTGAAGCTTCCGAAGCCGACATGGTCGGCCAGCGCCAGCACGTCGCCGACGAAATCGTCGATCTCGTAGCGCCCGCGCACCTTGCTTGAGCGGCCATGGCCGCGCAGGTCGAAGGTGAGTATGCGGAAGCGATCGGAGAGGCGCTCCGCCACGCCCTCCCAGGCCTCCAGATAGGAGCCGACGCCGTGGACACAAATGAGCGGCTCGCCGTCGCCCTGCAGGCGATAATTCAGCGTCACGCCGCCGACGGTCAGGCTCTGCGGCCCATCCGTCGGCCCGGCACGCCGGGCGGCTGAGGTTCCGACGGCCACGGCTCAGTACCCCACGGCGGCGAGGCGTGGCTCTTGCTTTGCCGCTTGGGCCTTGTCCCGCTCGCGGGCGATGAAATGCGGCATCACCTCGTCGATGAAGAGGCGCAGCGTCCGCATCTGCAGCTCGAAAGGCAGATTGAACGAGAGGCCAAGGCAGTACTGATCGACGCCGGCCTCCTCATAGACCTGCAGCTTGCGGATCACCTCATCGGGCGTGCCGAACATCAAATTGTCGCGCACGGCCTGCGGATTGTAGTTGTCGCGATTGGCGATAGTCTCGAAAGGAATAGCCTCGGGGAAACCGTTCGTCACCGCGCCGCTGTTCTGCATCAGGTTCTCGAAATAGCCGCCGTAATCGACCGAGTGCCGGACAGCCAGCTCCCAGTCTGCTTGCCGGTCGTAGACGCAGGTGCGCCGCTGCATCATCAGGCGCGGGCGGGGGGTGCTCGGGGTGGTCGGCGACCGCCTTGCGGAACTTCTCGCCGAGCACGCCGACCTCGGCCGGCGGTGCCGAAAGCGGCGTCGAGAGAATGTTGGCGCCGATGCCGACCGCCCAGTCGAAAGTGCCGGGATCGCGCGCCGCGACCCAGATCGCAGGATGGGGTTGCTGCAGGGGCTTGGGCACCGAGGTCGCGAGCGGAAACTTCCAGTAGTGCCCGTCATGCTCATAGTCGCCGGCCCAGAGCTTCTGCACCGCCGGCACCAGCTCTTTCATA
Source organism: Bosea vestrisii (assembly GCF_030144325.1). Classification (NCBI taxonomy): domain Bacteria; kingdom Pseudomonadati; phylum Pseudomonadota; class Alphaproteobacteria; order Hyphomicrobiales; family Alloboseaceae; genus Allobosea; species Allobosea vestrisii. Next base: position 4,257,105 of record NZ_CP126307.1, read on the forward strand.
TAACCAACGCCTTCCTGCTGCGGAATGCCGCCGGCCATGCGGTCGAACTCGTACTGATAGGCGCCGCGCGCGATGCCGAATTCGAGGCGCCCGCCAGTGAGGTGGTCGCAGAGCGCAGCTTCGCCGGCCAGCCGGATCGGCGACCAGTAGGGCGCGACTAGCGTTGCGGTGCCGAGCCGAATGCGGTCGGTGTGCTGGGCGAGCCAGGTCAGCGTCTGGAAGGGGTTGGGCGAGATCGTGCACTCGATGGTGTGATGCTCGGCGGTCCACAATGTCTCGAAGCCGCCCTCGTCGGCGACCTTCGCCAAGGCGCGGAAATTCTTGACGGCGTCCTGCATGGACTCGCCCGGCGAGAAGCGCTCCATGCTGATGGAAACGGCGAATTTCATGGCTTTCCTCCGTTTTGGCTTCTGTCGCGGACAGCTCAGCGCAGGCGAATGACGAACGGGTCCTGCATGGCGCCCGAGTAGTCGATGAGAACGTTCTTCAGGCGCGAGAACTCGCGCATCACCTCGAAGCCGCCGCGGCGGCCATAGCCACTGTTCTTCATGCCGCCATTGGCGGACATGTAGGCAGCGGAACGGTAGGTGTTGATCCAGACGGTGCCGGCATCGATCTCGCGGGCGAAGCGCATCGCCCGGTCGATGTCCTTGGTCCAGATGCCCGAGGCCAGGCCGTATTCGGTGTCGTTGGCGAGCTGAATCATCTCGGCTTCGGTTTTGAACGGCACGATGCCGACGACCGGCCCGAAGATCTCCTCGCGCATGAAGCGCATGTCGTTGCGGGCCTCGACCATCACGGTCGGCTCGAAATACCAGCCGCGCGCCAGCGCCCCGTCCTGCGGCTTGCGGCCGCCGGCCGCGACCTTGGCGCCCTCGCGTACGCCAGAGCCGACATAGTCCTCGATCTTGGCGAGCTGGGCCGCCAGCGCGACCGGGCCGATGTCGGTGTCCTCGACCTGCGGGTGGCCGACCTTGATGCGGCGAGTGCGCTCGACCAGCGCCTCGACGAAGCGGTCGTAGACCGGCTGCTCAACGAAGCAGCGCGAGCCGGCGACGCAGGTCTGGCCGGCGGCGGCGAAGACGCCAGAAACGACGCCGTTCACCGCCCGGTCGATGTCGACATCGGAGAAGATGACATGGGGCGACTTGCCCCCAGCTCCATCTGGCAGGGCGCGAGGTTCTGCGCGGCGTTGCCGGCGATCTTGCGCCCAGTAAAGGTCGAGCCGGTGAAGACGTATTTGGCGATGCCGGGATGGCGCGTCAGCGCCTCGCCGGTGGTGGCACCGTCGCCGGTGACGACGTTGAGAACGCCCGGCGGGATGCCGGCCTCGATCGCCAACTCCGCCAGTGCGAGGCTCGACGCCGTCGCATGTTCAGAGGGCTTCACGACGATGGCGTTGCCGATGGCAAGGCAGGGCGCCAGCGTGCCCGTCAGCATCATCAGCGGCGAGTTCCAGGGGATGATCATGCCGATCACGCCAAGCGGCTCGCGCAGGTTGAAGTTCAGCGAGTCGAGCTTGTTGACCGGGATCGTGTCGCCCTGGAGCTTGTCGGCCATGCCGGCGAAGTAGAGGTAGGAATCCGGGATGGCCCGCATCTGGGCCCGCATCTCCTTGAGAAGCTTGCCGTTGTCGCGGCACTCAATCATCGCCAGCTCGTCGGCGTTCTCGAGCACGAGCTCGCCGAGCCGGCGCACCAGCTTGCCGCGCTCCGTCTGGGTCATGCGGCGCCAGGCCGGGTTGACGAACGCGGCTCGCGCCGAGCGCACGGCGGCGTCGACATCGGCGGCATCGCCCTGCGCGAACTCGTACCAGGGCTCGGCCGTGGTCGGGTCGTAGGACGGCACATAGACGCCGCTCTTCGGCGCAACGAAGGCGCCGTCGATGAACAGGCCCTGACGCGAACCTTCGAGAGATGTGACGGTCGTCTGCATGATCGCTTTACCGGCTCAGGATTGCGGAACGGTGGTCCAGGGCTGCGCCTCGCCGACCATGGCGAGACGGCCGCCATCGTTGGAATCCATGTAGATTCCGAAGCGCTTGCCGGCGCTTTCGCGCGCATAGCGCCGCAGCATCGAGCTGATCTCGCGGGTCGGAATCTCGCCGTAGGGCAGTGCGTCGATCGGGAAGAAGCGGAGCCCCGGCGAGAGCGCGACCGAGGCGGAATCCTGCGCCAGCCTGGCGCGGTAGATCAGGTAGCCCGGATCGCCGTCGCTCACGTCGAAGACGGAGTAGAGGAAAGTGTCGTCCGGCACGAGCGTCAGAGCATCGCCGCCGTCGAGCTTCAACTCATTGTCGGCGATGCGGCGCTTGGCACTCGGCAGCACCCAGCCACCCTTGCCGTCGGCACGAAGCAGAAGCTGCCCGTCCGACTCGATCAGGTAGCCGACGATCATGCCGTGGGATTCGAGCCAGCCCGGCGGCAGCGGGTCCTTCACATTGGCATAGCGGCCCCGGCAGAAGCCGAGCGGCGCGGACGGGCTGGTGCCGAAGGCCTGCACCTCGCCGATCAGCACGACATGGTCGCCGGCGTCGACGCGGTTGTGGACCGTGCAGTCGAACCAGGTCAGGCAATCGGTCAAGACTGGCGCGCCGGTGTGGGCACGATCGTGATTGACGGTGTCGAACTTGTTCGCAGCCTTGGAAGCGAACAGGTTCGAGATGTCGGTTTGGGCCTCGTGCAGCAGGTTGACTGCGAAGGAATCCGAGTGGTTGAAGGCGCTGTAGCTATGGGCGCTCTTGCCGACGCAGACCAGGAGCAGAGGCGGATCGAGCGAGACCGAGGTGAAGGAGTTCGCGGTCATGCCCCGCGGGGTGCCGTCGGCATCGCGCGTGGTGATCACGGTGACGCCGGTCACGAAGGTGCCGAAAGCGCGACGCAGCGCGACCGGATCGATCGCAGTGGCTGTCTTTTCCGCGGTAGCGAGCATCCGCCTCACCTCGATCAATGCGGGATCGTGGTGAGAGGCTAGGCGCCAGCATTGCCTTTCGCTTCCTACGAATAGCTGGATAGATTCGGGAAATGTTTCGCCGGATCGGCGGAGCTGATATCTCTCACGCCACCGTCACTTCGCTACTCTCGATGACGCCGTGCAGCCGGATGGCGAGCTCGATGGCAAAACGCTTGTCGGCCGTTTCCGGATCGATGCCGAAGAGATCCTGGATGCGCGAGAGGCGGTAGCGCAAGCTCGTGACGTGCAGCCCCATCGCGTCGGCGCAGGCCTGGGCGCGGCAGCCCTCGCGCAGATAGGCGGCAAGCGTCTCCAGATAAGGCGTATTGTGCTTGCGGTCATGCGCGATCACCGCGCCGATCGCCCCATCGACGAAGCTACGGACATCGGCCGACTCGGCTGCGCCGATCAGCATCGGCATCGGACCGAAGTCGAAGGCCGACAGGGTCCCGCTGCGGCCGAAGGAGCGGGCGATCCGGATCATCCGCCAGCAACGCTCCCATTCCTTCGGATAGCTCTCGAGCCCGTCGCAAACACCGCCGAGCACCACGATCGGCTCGCGGCTGAAGCTGTGGCGCAGGATTTCGACCACGCGGCGCGCCAGTTTCGCCGCCCGCTCGGCCCCCCATTCTTTTCCCCAGGAACGAGGCAGACGAGTCCGCCACCGACTGCGATGACGTTGACCGGCAGGTTCATCTGGCGCGCGAGCCGGCTCACGGCGTGATGGCAGTCGACGCTGATATCGGCGGGCTGGGTCGGACCATCGGGAAAGTCCACCACGATCATCCAGGCCGGCGCGCCAAGCGCGAGCCCGAGCCGGCGGCCGCGCAGGACAATGTCGTCGGCATCTCGCCAGCGCCGTTCGACGATCTCGAAGAAGAGCTCGGTCAGGGTGCGCGTCTCGAAGCGGAAGCGGATGACGCTGCGCATCATCTGCACGCTGAGCGCAAATTTCACGCTGTCGAGCAGGAGCCGCTGGAGGTCCCCGCCGCTCTCCCCGCTCTCCGGAAAGATCACCAGCGCGCCGACCGGCTGGCCATCGACATCGAGCGCCTCGATCCTTGCCGCGATCTGCGACCGCTGCGCCCCCTCATCGAGGTGAAGGCTCTGCGGCTCGACCCGGCCGGCCGCCACGGCGTCCCGAGCGACAGACGTGATCTGCGCGCCGATCGTGCCGTCGAGCGCCGCCTGCCAGGCCGCGTCGTCGTAGCGCAGCGGCGCCGGCGAGCGGCTGGCCGTGAGCGCATTCCCGGCGAAATCCACGACCACGATCGCCTCTGGCAGCAGCCCGGCGAGCATGGTGGAAAGAGCCGCGGTCGAGCCGCCCGACAGAACCTCCTGCAACAGTATGGTCTGGGTTTGCAGGGCGTTCTGCAACTGCTCTGCCGCCAGCCGCTGCGCCCGCAGTTGGTGCTCGCGCGCCACCGCGATGCCGCCGAGATGGACGATCATGCTCATGAAGGCGAGGTCGTCGCCGGACACATCGGTCACGCCGCGCGAGACAACGTTCAGCACCAATGGCCGTCCCTGCGCGTCGAAGCAGCTCATCGGCAGCACGAGCACGGTGCGATAGTCGCGCTCGAAGGCCTCGCGGCGGTAGCCCGGGAACTCCTCCGAGGCGCGTGCGTCACGGATATAGACGGGCTCGTTGCGCTGGAGCGCGATCAAGGCGGGGCTCGTCGCCAGCTCCCAGCGGTTCTCCAGCGGCCGGCGCAACAATGTCGGGTCGTGCCGGACGATGACGTGCGCCTCGCCATGCGCCGCGTCGATCGCCATGATCGAGCCCAGCGCCCAGCCACCATGCTCGCAGGCAGCTCTGATCAGGTCGCGAAGCACCGTGTCGAGATCGCCGCCGGAATTGATCCGGCTCGCGACGTCGCGCAGCGAGCGCATTTGCGAGGCCTGGTCCGCCACCGTGCTGATCCTTCCTTAGCGGTCGATCTTACGCCGCATCGCAGGTCGTTCCACGATTTTTTTCCAGCGATCCGATGGAAGACGAAGCGGCAGCGCGGCCGCTACGTTTCACCACCGTTTCACAATCGCATTGGGTGGACACGCCATGGACTACGGCCTGCGCAAGATCTCGACCTTCGTCGAGGAAACCTTCATCGAGGGCGGCAAGGCCGCCGACAAGCCGGTGCGTTTCATCGTTGTCGCCGCCGTCCTGCGCAACCCCTGGGCTGGGCAGGGCTTCGTCGACAACCTGCGCCCCGAGATCCTGCGCATCGCCCCGCATCTAGGCGCGGAGCTCACCAGGCGCCTCGTCGCGGTGATGCCGGCCGAGCAGGTCGAGGCCTATGGCAAGGCCGCCGCCGTCGGCTCCAATGGCGAGATCGAGCACGCCTCGGCGCTGATCCACACGCTGCGCTTCGGCAACATGTTCCGCGAGGCCGTCAAGGGCACCGCCTATCTGAGCTTCACCAACACGCGCAACGCGCCGGGCGCCCTGCTGTCGCTGCCGATGATCCACAAGAGCGAGACCGGCAAGCGCTCGCACTTCCTCACCGCCCAATTCCAGATCCCGGATGCGCCGGCCGCTGACGAGGTGCTTGTCGCCATCGGCGCCGCCGACAACAGCCGCGCGCATCCGCGCCTCGCCGACCGCTTTCAGGACATGGAAGAGATGAAGCAGGAACTGGAGACCGCCTGAGCGCATCGCGCTAGCACCACTCGGCATCCGCCGATCGAGAAAGGGTCCGCCATGTCGGCGGGCCCTTTTGCATGTGCGGGCTGCTTCAGCCATTGCGGCGCCTCAGGCCAGCTTGACGTTCTCGCGGGCGAGCTCGTCCATGACCTGAAGCACGGCCTGCTCGGCGATGCCGACGATCTCGTCGATCTCGTCCCTCGTCGTCACCAGCGGCGGGGGCGAAACCGAGGATCTCGCCATGGGGCATCGCACGCGCGATCAGGCCGCGATCGCGCGCCGCCTTGGAGATGCGCGCCCCGACTTTGAGGCCCGCATCGAAGCGGGTCTTGGCAGCGCGATCAGCGACGAATTCGAGCGCCCAGCAGGTTCTGTCGCAAACTGGATTGCAAGGTGTCACCTGCATGAGGGCATTTCGACTTTCGGGGATCTTGCCATGTTCAAAGGCCGTCATTTCGACCGATCCGTAATCCTACCGTGCGTGCGGTGGTATTTGGCTTGCAATTTGAGCCTGCGCGATCTGGAAGAAATGATGGCTGAGCGACGCCTGAACGTCGATCATTCTATCGACAGCGTCGGCGACACGGTCGAGTTCTATTTCAGCGAAACCCGTGACCTGCCGGCGGCAAAACGCTTCCTGCGGAAGGCACTTGTGCGCCATGGCAGACCGGATCGCATTGTCATTGACGGCAGCCAGACCAATCACGAGGTGATCCGATCCTAGTATGCCGAAAGCCGTCTGCGAGCGCGATCGCACAGGATCATCGGCGCATCAAGCGTCGCATCCGTTCGATGCTCGGCTTCAAGTCGGTAATGAGCGCCGAGGCTATCCTCTCCGGCATCGAGATGGTCCATATGATGCGCAAACGACAGGCGAGATTTTGCCCATAATCCACGCCCCTCGATCGCCGAACAGTTCGAGATCCTCGCGGCCTGATCTGGGCCATCGGGCGACGCTCCTCCCGTCAAATTCCGGATTGCGACAGAGCCATAAAGAATCCCTATGGCGGCAGAATGCAGTTGTGGTTCCCAGGCCAAGGCCACCGAACCTAGACTTTCCTCCAGTCGGGTATGCCAACCAAGCCCGATCGGATCGGAAGTCGCCTGCGTGCGACGATGCCGGTTCCGGCTAACCGCGACGAGATCGCGGAGTACGATCAGGGAACGGAGTCGATCATGGCCACGACAACAGACCGTAGAGCCTTCTGTCTTCTAGCGTCCGCCGCCTGCCTTGCCGTTGCACCTGCCTTCCATGGGGTGGCGCTGGCGCAGGACAACGGCATCCGACTCGGCATCGTCGCGCCGATGAGCGGCCCCAATGCACGCTATGGCGCGTTTTCGCTGCGCGGCGCGCAGCTCGCCGCCAAGGAGATCAACGCGGCCGGCGGCATCGACGGGCGCAAGATCGAGGTCTTCTCCGCCGACAGCCAGGGTACGCCGGTCGAGGGCGTCTCGGCGACGCGGCGCCTGATCGCGCAGGACAAGGTCGATTTCGTCATCGGCGACGTTTCGAGCTCGGTGACGCTGGCGATGCAGCCGGTCGTCGAGGATGCCGGTGTGCTTCTGATCAACGCGGCGTCGTCCAATCCCAAGATCACCTATGCGGCGGGTGTCGGCGGCTTTAAATGGAGCTTCCGCAACTATCCGACCGACGAGAACCGCGCCCTGATCGTCGCGCAATACGCCGCCGAGAAGCGCGGCTTCACCAAATTCGCGGTGCTCTCGGTCGACAGCGACTATGGCCGCTCGGCGATCGAGTTCACCAAGAAGTACCTGCCTCGCTTCAAGGGCCAGATCCTGACCGAGGACTACTACAAGGAAGGCGAGGTCGATTTCCGCAGCGTGCTCGCCAAGATCCGCGATTCCGGCGCCCAGGCGATCATCATGTACGGCCTGGCCGATACCACGCCGATCATCGCCCGGCAGATGACCGAGGTCGGGCTCGCCGGCAAAATTCCGCTGATCGGCAATGGCGAGTTCAACACCGAGAAGACGATCAAGTCGGCGCCGAAGGCCCTGGAGGGTGCCGTCGAGGCCGCAGCCTGGTTGCCGGCCTGGGACAGCCCCAAGAGCAAAGGCTTCGTCACCAGGTTCACGGCGGAATACCGTGAGGCGCCCAACAACCACGCCTATGTCCACTGGGAGACCGTGAACCTGCTCGGCAAGGCCGTCGAGGCGGCCAAGAGCATCGATCGCACCAAGGTCCGCGATGCGCTCGCCAAGATCAAATATGACAGCGCCGTCGGCGAGGTGACCTTCGACGACCACAACCAGGCGAAGCTGCCGATGATCCTGCTCCAGATCGAGGACGGCAAGCCGGTGGTCAAGGGCGCCTATTCCGCCGATATCGATTATCCGCGCTGACTGTTCCCGCGCAGGCCTGAGGGGAGGTCGGGATGCTGTTCCAAATCTCAGAGCAGATCGTCAACGGCATCGTCACCGGCTCGGTCTACGCCATCGTCGCCGTTGGCATGACGATGATCTTCGGTGTCCTGCGCGCGATCAACTTCGCCCATGGCGAATACTACATGGTCGGCACCTTCGGGGCCTGGGTCGCGATCGAGTTTTTCGACCTGCCTTACCCGATCGCCGTCGCGGCCGGGGTCATTGCCACGGCGTTCGTGGCTCTGGTCGTCGGTAAGTTCGTGATGCAGCGCATGGTGGGTGCGCCGGCTGAGGCCGGCGTGCTGGCGACGCTGGGCATCGCGCTCATCCTGCAGAACACCGTCATCCTCGTCTTCGGCGGCGGCTACAAGTTCTTCGAGGGCGGCTATATCGAGCCGGTCACGATCTTCGGCGTCTCGCTCGCCGAGCAGCGCCTCCTGATCATCGTCATCGCGGTGCTGGTCTTCTTCGGGCTCGAGCTGCTCGTCACCTATAGCCGCATGGGCAAGGCGATGCGGGCCGTCTCGCAGAACGTCGATTGCTGCGCGGTGGTGGGCATCGATGTGCGCAAGGTGGTGGTCACGACCTTCATCCTGGGCGCTGCGCTCGCCGGTCTGTCGGGCGTGCTCACGGCGCCGGTCAATGTCAGCGTCTATGGCGGCATGGGCGAGCTCATCACCTTCAAGACGTTGCCGATCATCATCATGGGCGGGCTCGGCAATGTTCGCGGCACCTTCTTCGCGGCTATGATCCTGGGCATCGCCGAGAGCCTGGTGGCCACCTATGTCGGCCTGCAATTCCGCGACACGGTCGGCTTCGCCACCTTGATGCTCGTCCTGATGTGGCGGCCGCACGGACTGTTCTCCGCCCAGGCCCGCTACTGAAGGCGCGGCCCTTTCCGGCCCCCTGTCCGAGGATCGACGATGTCGCTGAACGAGACCTCGCTTCCCGCGCCCAGCCGCGACCTTCGCCTGCCCTTCGGGCTCGCCTTTGCCGCGGTTGCCTGTCTCGCGCCACTGATGCTCGGCAGCTACGCACTCCACGCCGTGATCATCTCGCTGATCTTTCTGCTGCCGGCGCACGGGCTCAACCTGCTCGTGGGCTATACCGGGCTGCTCTCGCTCGCGCAGGCGGCCTTCTTCGGGATCGGCGCGTATGTCTCGGCCCTGATGGCGGTCCACTGGGGGACGCCATTCTACGTCAACCTCATAGCCGCCGGATCTGCGGCGGGGCTGCTCGCATTGCCGCTTGGCATTCCGGCGCTCAGATTGCGCTCGACGTCGTTCGTCATGTGCACCCTCGGCTTTGTCATCATCGGCCAAGCGGTGGCGAAGAACTGGATCAGCGTGACACGCGGCGACATGGGCCTGTCTGCCATCCCCAAACCGTATTTCGCACTAGGACCGGCCTCCTTCACCGTCTCGAGCACGGTCGGCTTCTATTATCTCGTGCTCGCCATCGCCGCGCTCGCGACGCTCGCCGTCTGGCTCATCGTCAAATCGCCGGCCGGTCGCAACATGGTGGCGATCCGCGAGAATGAGACGCTCGCCGAGTCGGTGGGTGTGCCGACATGGCGCTACAAGCTGGTCGTCTTCATGATCAGCGCCGCCTTCGCCGGCCTCGGCGGCAGCGTTTATGCGCATTATCTGACAGTGGTCAGCCCGCTGACCTTTCAGATGTCCTATTCGACCCTGATGCTGATCATCGTGCTCGGCGGCGGGCCGGGCACGATCTCAGGCGTCGTTTTCGGCAGCCTGCTCTTCGTCGGCCTGTCGGAGTTTCTGCGCATCGCGCCCGAACTGCGCATGATCGCCTACGGCTTCTGCCTGCTGGCGCTGGTGTTCTGGTTCCCCAAGGGCTTCGCACCGCTGATCACCCGCTTCTGGTCCATGCTGAGGGGGCGTTCATGACCGGGCTTCCCATCCTCGACATCGCCGGGCTCAGCAAGTCCTACGGCGCGATCCAGGCCGTGGATGCGGTCGATCTCCAGGTCCATCGCGGCGAGATCTGCGGGCTGATCGGCCCCAATGGCTCGGGCAAATCGACCTTCTTCGACTGTACCTCGGGCCTGGCCCGGCCCAATGCCGGCACGGTCAAGCTCGACGGCCACGACATCACCGGCTGGTCGCTGAACCGCATCGCTCGCGAAGGGCGCATGCTGCGCTCCTTCCAGAAGACGGTGACCTTCGGGGCCCTCGACGTCGAGGAGAATCTCGTCATCGCCGGGCAGATGTTCACCTTTCCGGGCCTGTGGTCGACCTTCGGCATCGGCGCCCGCTCGCGCGCCAGGATCGACGGGCTGCGTAAGCGGGCGCGCGAACTGATCAAGCTCTCAGGGCTCTGGGACGTACGCACGCAAGCCGCCGGCAACCTGTCGGGCGGCCAGCAGAAGCTGATTCAGTTCGCCTCGATGCTGATGCCCGAGCCCAAGCTGATCCTGCTCGACGAGCCGATGGCGGGGATCAATCCCAAGCTGATCGAGCGCGTCGTCGAGGCGATCCGATTTGCCAATACGGAGCTTGGCGTCAGCTTCCTCGTGATCGAGCACAACATCGACGTCATCACCAGCATTTGCCAGCGCGTCGCCGTGCTCGACCAGGGTCGCAAGCTCGCGGAGGGCACGCCCGACGAGATCGTGCGCAACCAGGCGGTCAGGGAGGCCTATCTTGGTGGCTGAGACAAGTCTTTCGATTGCGGGCCTGCGTGCGGGCTACGGCTCGCTCGACATCCTCAACGGCGTCGATCTCGATGTGCCGCAGGGCCAATTCGTTGCGCTGATGGGTCCCAACGGCGCCGGCAAATCGACCCTCCTCAAGACGCTCTACGGCATGACGACGGTGAAAGGTGGCGCCATTCGCTGGCAGGGCAAGGACATCGCCGGCCTGCCCTCGCGCGAGATCCTGGCCGAGGGCGTATCCTTCGTGCCTCAGGGCCGCTGCAACTTCGCGCTCATGACGGTCGACGAGAACCTGCAGATGGCCGCCTACACCTTGCGCGACGCAAGGGTGAAAGCCGACCGAGACTATGTCTATGAACTCTTCCCGATCCTTAAGAAGCGTCGCTCGACGCTGGCCGGGAATATGTCGGGTGGCGAGCAGCAACTCCTCGAGGTCGCGATGGCCGTGCTCCAGCGGCCGCGCATTCTGCTGGTCGACGAGCCTTCGGTGGGCCTTTCGCCAGCGGCGATTGGCATCGTCTTCGACGAGTTGCTGCGCATCAACGCGATGGGCCAGACCATCCTGCTCGTCGAACAGAACACCAAGAAGGCGATGGAGGTGGCGCAGCGCGCCGTCATCCTGCGGCTGGGCCAGGTGATCTGGGATGGCAAGCCGGCCGAGATCAGCCATGAAGAGCTCGGCGAGCTGTTCATGACCGGCAAGATGCGCGGCGAGGCGGAGGCACCGCACTGACGGCCACCGAGCTGACGGCCATCGAGGGGTCCCGGTTTCGTGTTCCATGGGAATGCCCTAACCTCGCCCGCTGGGGAGGCGGCCGGGTCGATGAGCGTCGATTTCAAGAAGTTGAAGAGTTTCGTGAAGGTCGTCGACGCCGGAAGCGTCTCGCGCGCGGCCGACATTCTGCGCACGGCCCAGCCGGCACTGTCCCAGCAGATCGCCGCGCTGGAAAGCCATTTCAAGCACAAGCTCCTGATCCGCAGCAATCACGGCATCACGCCGACCGAGGCTGGGCTGATCCTCTACCGTCACGCCCAGCTCCTGCTGAAGCAGGTCGAGCAGGCGCAGACCGACATCGAGCAGTCGTCGCGCTCCGTCGCGGGCCGCGTCTCGATCGGGCTCGCCACCTATTCGGCGTCGAGCGCGCTTTCGTTGCCGCTGCTCAAGGCGATGAAGGCGCGCTATCCCGACATCGTCATCCACATCAACGACAGCTTCGGCCATGTGCTGAGCGAGTTGATCATGACCGGCAAGATGGACATGGCGGTGATCTATGGCTCGCGGCCGATCAAGGGCGTCGTACTGCAGCCGTTGTTCACGGAAGAGCTTGTGCTGGTCTCGCCGCCGGGCTCCGTCTTCAAGGCGCCCGAGGGCGAAGCGCTGCCGCTTTCGGCGCTGGCGGAGGTCGATCTGCTGCTGCCGAGCCGGGGGCATTTCCTGCGCCAGATGATCGACGAGTCGCTGGGGCGGGCCCGCGTCACGCCGCATGTCGCGGCCGAGATCGAGTCGGTCTCGTCGCTGGGCGCTGCAATGATGGACGGCCTCGGCTCGACGATTCTGCCGGGCTCGGTGGCGGCCAGCGCGGTGGGCTTTCGTGGTGCCGTCGTCCGGCCCCTCGTGCGGCCGGCGATGACCGCGACGGTCTCGCTTTGCGTCTCGGACCATCTGCCATTGTCGGAGCCTGCCATCGCCGCCCGCTCCGTGCTGATCGAGATAGTCCAGGAGCTGATCCGCGAGGCTCCGTTCGGCCTGCAGCCGGTCCCCGTCGAGATCGAGCGGGCGCCCGCAGCGCTATAAGCAAAGTCTATGGCGGCAGACCGCAGTCCTGTTGGCCAGCCGCGTCGCGATGCCTTTACCCTTTGCGTGTCGTCGCGGAGCTGACGGCTCCGCGGCCGGAATATCGGCCACGGCCTCCGCGATCTCCGCAAGGCAGGATCAGAGGATATCATGGCCAAGCTGGCATTCGACACCGGGGGCACGTTCACCGATTTCGCGCTGCTTGACGACGCGGGTGAGATTCATCTTCACAAGGTGCTGAGCACGCCACTGAACCCGGCAGAGGCCGTCGTGCAGGGTGTCTCGGAGCTTCTGGAGCGGTTTGGCAACGCCATCGATGTCACCAGATTGCAAGTGCTGGGCGCGACCACGGTCGTCACCAACGCGGTTCTGGAACGCAAGGGCGTCGAAACCGGATTCATCGCCACGGCCGGCTTCCAGGACATGCTGCGCATCCGCAACGAGGGCCGCTACGAACTCTACGACCTCAACCTGCGCTATCCCGAGCCGCTCGTCACCCGCGCTAACAGCTTCGGCGCCAGGGAGCGGGTCGCGGCCGATGGCGAGATCGTCGCCGAGCTGGAAGAGGACACGGTCCGCGAGATCGCCGGGCGCCTGCGCGAGAAGGGGGTTCGCTCTGTCGCGGTCTGCCTGCTTCACGCCTACAAGTACCCCGCCCATGAGCAGCGCGTCGCTGCCCTCCTGAAGGACGAATATCCGGACATCTTTGTCTCGCTCTCCTCCGAGGTCTGCCCTGAGGTCCGCGAGTTCGACCGTGCCTCGACCACGGTGGTCAACGCTTACACACGCCCGCAGATGGCCGGCCATGTCGCCCATCTCCAGCGGGAGTTTGCCGAGAAAGGCATCGATCAGCAGGTCCTCTGGATGACCTCGTCGGGGGGCTCGTCCCAAGCCGTCGCGCCGCCGAACTCCCGGTGCGCCTGATCGAATCCGGTCCCGCGGCCGGCGCGGTCGCGGCCGCCGAATTCGGCCGCATCGCCGGCGAGGGCAGCGTCTTGTCCTTCGACATGGGCGGCACCACCGCAAAACTCTGCCTGATTCCCAATGGCGAGCCGACGGTCGGCACTGATCTTGAGGTCGCCCACCACCAGCGCTTCCGCAAGGGCTCGGGCTTTCCGCTCAAGATCCAGTCGATCCAGATGATCGAGATCGGCGCCGGCGGTGGCTCGATCGCGGCCAAAAACGCGCTGGGCCTGCTCGATGTCGGCCCGCGTTCGGCCGGCGCCCTGCCGGGGCCGGCCGCCTATCAGCGCGGCGGCACGGAGCCGACCGTCACCGATGCCGATATCTTGCTCGGCTATATGGGCACTGAGTCCTTCGTCGGCGGCTCGTTCAAGGTCTCCAAGCACGCCGCCCATGACGCGATGGCACGGCTCGCTGACGACCTCAGCGTCGGCGTCACCCGCTGCGCCTGGGGCATCCATGATCTCGTCAATGAATCGATGAGCAAAGCAGCAGCGATGCACGCGACCGATCTCGGCGTCGATCCACGCTCGCTGCCCATGGTCGCCTTCGGCGGTGCCGGACCGGTGCATGCCTATGGCATCGCCCGCAAGCTCGGCATCAAGCGCATCATCTGCCCCACGGGCGCCGGCGTTACCTCCGCCATTGGCCTGCTGATCGCTCCGGTGGCGGTCGATCTCTCGGCGAGTTTCCCGATGGCGCTGAGCGACTGGGATGCGCCCCAGATGCGCAGCCTGCTCGGCGATCTCGCGGTGCAGGGCGCCGAAGTCGTCTCGGCGGCCGGGGTGCCTGCGGAAACGATCGCGAACCGCTACACCGTCGACATGCGCTATGTCGGCCAGGGCCATGAGATCACGGTCGCGCTGCCCCATCTGGACCTGCCGCAGGACGAGTTCCTGGCGCAGCTGACGGGCAACTTCACCAGGCTTTATCGCGAGCTTTTCGGCCGCACAGTCAAGGCCGGTCTCGAGGTCATCACCTGGCGCCTGCGCGCCGGCGGCGAGAAGGACAAGGTCACCCGGCCTCATGGCACGACGGCGGCAAACGCCCTCAAAGGCACGCGCGAGGTCTATTTCCAGGAACTGGGCACGGCCGTCGAGACGCCCGTCTACGACCATTACAGCCTGCCGGCGAACGAGCCCGTGCAGGGGCCGGCCATCGTCGAGCAGCGCGAATCCACAGCCGTCATCGGCCCGAGCGGGACGGCCCATGTCGATGTGCATGGCAATCTCGTCATCAACATTCTCTGAGGACGATCCCGATGTCCGAGACCACGAAGACCGCCACCGATTTCAACGATCCGATCAACCTGCAGGTGATGTGGAACCGGCTGATCTTTATCGCCGACCAGGCCGATACCGTCCTCGGCCGCACCGCCTTCTCGCCGATCGTGCGCGAGAACCACGACTACGTCACGGTGCTGCTCGACAGCCGCGGTCGGGCGCTGGCCCAGTGCACCTGGTCGATTCCGGTCTTCATCACCTCGTTGCCGGTCGCGGCGCAGACCTATTTCCTGCCGAAGTTTCCGGCGGAGACGCTGCAGGAGGGGGACGTGCTCGCCACCAACGATCCCGAAATCGGCACCGGCCATTTGCCCGACGTGACGATGATCACGCCGATCTTCAAGAACGGCAGGATCGTCGCCTATGCCGGCTCGATCGCGCATCTGCCCGATATCGGCGGCGCGCCGCTGCATTCGGAGGCCAGCGACATCTATGAGGAGGGCATCCGCTTCCCGATCGTGAAACTGCACCGCGCCGGCGTGCCCAACCAGGACGTGCTCGACATCATCGCGGCCTCCGTGCGGCTCCCGACCGAAGTGCTCGGCGATCTGGAATCCATGGTCGCGGCCAACAACGTCATGGGCCGCGAGCTGGTGAAGTTCCTCGACGAGTACGGCCTCGACGAGGTCGACGGTCTCGCCGATGCGATCCATTCGCGCTCGGAGGCTCAAATGCGCAAGGCGATCCGCGCCTGGCCCAACGGCCGCTACGAGGCGGAGGTCCTGCTCGACGGCTATCACGATGACATCACGCTCAAGGCCGCCGTCATCGTCGGCGACGAGACGGTCCATGTCGACTATGCCGGCACCTCCGACCAGGTGCTGCACTCGATCAATTGCCGCACCAATTACCGCTACGCCCACTCCGTCTACGCGCTGAAATGCCTGCTCGACCCCGAGACGCCCAACAACGAGGGCTGCATCAGGCCCGTCACCGACGAGGCGCCGCTCGGCTCGATCCTCAACCCCGAAGCCTGGACGGCAGGAAACTCCCGCAACCTGATCGGCCACGTCATCCCCTCGCTGATCTTCAAGGCGCTGGAGGGCATCGTTCCCGACAAGGTGATGGGCGACAGCGGCGGCGCCCCGATCTGGGCCGCCAATTGCGTGGGGCGTCGCGACGATGGTTCGCAATACGGTTCAGTCCAGAACTTCCATGGCGGCCAGGGCGCGCGTTCCGAGATCGACGGGTTGGACACGCTCAGCTTCCCCTCCAACTGTAAGGTCACCGCGATCGAGATGTTTGAGATTGCGGTGCCCGTGCTGACGGAGTGCAAGGAGCTGATCGCCGATTCCGGCGGGGCCGGACAGCATCGCGGCGGGCTCGGCCAGCGCGTCATCCTCCGCAACCGCGCCAAGGCGCCAATGAACGTCTATCTCGCGACCGAACGGGTCCGTCACCCCTGCTTCGGGGTGGTGGACGGACAGTCGGGGACGCCCGGCAAGGTCGCCCGGAATGGGCAGGCACAGTTTCCGAAGGGCAAGGTCGTGCTTCAGACGGGGGATCGCCTCGAGGTCGAAACGCCCGGCGGCGGCGGCTGGGGGAGGACGGCCGCACGCTCCGCCGACCTGATTGCGCAGGATCTGGCCGAGGGCCTGGTCACTCGTGAGGCGACGCGGCGCATCTACGGTGCCGCCTTTTCAGTGGCTGCCGAGTAAGGACGGAATCATGGCTTTGCTCAAGGGCAAGATCGCTCTCGTCACGGGCGCAGGCACCGGAATCGGGCGCGAGAGCGCCATCCTGCTGGCACACGAGGGCGCAACCGTCGTGCTGACCGGGCGGCGCGCAGGCCCGCTCGACGAGGTCGCGCAGGCGATCGCCGGCGACGGCGGTAAAGCGGTTGTCCGCACGCTCGACATCGCCTCGCGGGGCGCGATCCTCGCGACCGTCGCGGCAATCGAGGCGGAACTCGGCCCCATCGACATCCTGGTCAACAATGCCGGTAGCGCCAGCAAGGTGCTAAACGCCCGCTTTCTCTCCGAGGACGAGTGGAACGCGACGCTGAACGTCAACCTGACGGCCGTCTTCTCGCTGACGCAGGCGGTGCTGCCGTCAATGATCGCGCGCGGAGGCGGCACCATCATCACGGTGTCGTCGCTGGCGGCGCTGAACCCCAACCTGCTGGGCGGGGCGGCCTATGGCGCGGCCAAGGCCGGGGTGAAGAACTTCATGGGCTTCCTGCACAACACCTATCGCAACCAGGGCATCCGCGCGACGACGATCCTGCCGGGCGAGACCGACACGCCGATCATGAACAACCGCGCCCGCCCGCCGCTGGCCGAAGAGCGCGCCATCATGCTCGACGCTCATGACGTCGCACGCGCGGTGCTGCTGTGCGCGAGCCTGCAGCAGGGCGCCATGATCCCCGAACTGCACATCTGCCCGACGCGGATGCGCGATACCTCCGCCGATATCGAGACCGCGCGCTGGGTCGGCGCACCCGCCGACACGCCAGACATGCCCAAGCGCTGAGATCAGGATCGACATGATGAACGGAGCCAAATTGCGCGAGCGCCTGAGCCAAGGCGAATGCATCAGCATGTTGACCAGCCACTATCTCTCGCCGGGTCACGCTGTCCGTCTCACTGAATTGGGCGCGGATTCAATTTTCCTCGATTGCGAGCACGGCACCTGGAGCTTCGAGGATGTCCGCCTGACCGCACAGGCGATCCGTGGAGCCGGTGGCGCCGCGATCGTCCGGCCCGACTGCCACCAGCGCTCCCTGCTGATTCGCTATCTCAACGCCGGCGCCGACGGGCTGATGGTGCCGATGATCGATACCGCCGAACAGGCGCGCGCCGTGGTCGATGCCGTTCGCTACGGCTGTTACGCCGACCATGAGAAACGGCTCGTCATCGGCATGATCGAGACGCTCGAGGCGATCGACGGGATCGACGCGCTGCTCGCGGTCGAAGGCATCGACGTCTTCTTCATCGGGCCGGGCGATCTCTCGCAGAACATGGGCTATCCACCGGCCCCGCCCTTCGGCCACCCGCGGCCGCAGCCGGTCATCGACAAGGTCGGCGAGGCCGTCTCGAAGATCCGCGCCGCCGGCAAGATCGCCGGTACGCTAGCGACTCTTGCGGAGATGCCCTACTGGCGTCCCAAGGGCGTCCAACTCTTCTATCTGCACTCCGACCCGTTCCTGCGCGCCGGTATGACCGAAACGATCCGCCTGCTCGGTCCCTAGGGGAATAGGCCGCAGTTATGACTACCCTCGTGAAAAACGAAGGCATCAACCTACTTTTTGATTGGGCTTGCTATGAGTCAGCCGCAGTAACTGAGACATCTCGGCCACCGAAATCTGCTCCAACACGATATACTGCAGGATCTGCATCCCGACCGAGTTCCACACGGCTCATCGAGGCTACCGTCATCACGTAAAGCTCCCAGCAAGCCCGCACTTAACACGAGTGACATCCCTAACGGGGAGACCTGTCGCGCAGCCCGATTGCTGGCACTCCGAACCAAAATTCGTGAAAGAATCTGGGTGCAATGGCCCCCAATTGCCCGCGCGGTGTAGCCCGATTAAGCGTCGTACGAGGCGTTGTGTAGCCCAATTTAGCGTTGTGAAGCGTGCGACGTTTAATCGGGCTACAAAGTCCCCTCTGCACTGAAGATCAGCGATAGGGGCAGGCGAGCCGATCCGGCAATGTCTGGGACAACGCCGCCATGGAGCGCTTCTTCTCATCCCTGAAAACCGAACGCATCAAGGGCAAAATCAACCGGACGCGCGACGCCGCCAGGGCCGACGTGTTCGATTACATCGAGAGGTTCTACAACACGATCCGCAGGCACTCGACCATCGGCTATCTCAGCCCGGCCGAGTTCGAAATAAAGGTGGGATTGGCTTAACTGACCGTCCACGAAACCGGCAGCAGGCCAGCTTGCCATCATTAGCCGGGGCCTGCCCAGGGGGGATGATTCTGCCAGCCGATGAGGTTGGCTAAAGCGAGAGCGTCGCCAGTTCGTCCAGAATTTCTTGCGGCACCTCATCGGCCGTCCAGCTGGGGACTAAGTCGCCCGTCATCATCCCCTGGGCGTGCGGGAACGACAGTTCGAACTCCCACCGTTGAAGAAACTTCGCTGTCAATGGATGCCGGTCCTGCCGCCCCGAGGCTTCTAGCGCCGCGACCGCGGCTAGTCGCTTGTGCGCGGTGCGGACCAAAATTCTGGCTTCTACCGTACCGGAGTCAGCGGGACCGTCCAAAAGTGCCTCGCGATCCAGCTCAGGGTGCGCCCAGATGCGAAGCGTATCCCATGCGAGCTCGACGAGATCGCATTGCGTGAGAGCACTGCTGTCCACAACGTAAAAGGCGGGCAGCTGTCCGCATTGACGACCAAGCTTGTCGCGGACGAACTCGGTGAGCTCCGCCGCGCGAGCAAGGCTGAATTGGTGATGAGCTGCACCGACCACGGGGCGCGGGATTAGCGTCACGCCGGCCCGCTTTGGCCATAGCCGTAATGACAGCACGGGTTCGCGGACAGCGGTCCAAACCACGCCTTCGACTATGAAGAGTGAGCGCTCGTAGAAAGCTTTGGCCTGGCCATAACGTCGGTCATGCAGGTCCTCCACCGGGAACCGGCGTGATCCCGGTGGCTCGCGCGGCGCAAAAGTCAGTGAGGAAAACCGCCTCGCAGGCTTGCCGGGTTTCCTGCTTATGCTTCTTCCCGGTTTCCTCGATGGCGAGTTCCACGATGTCGCGGGGCACGAGGCACAGATATAGCAAGTCCGACATCACAGGATGGGCCGTTTTGGGGACTAGTCTGACGATGTGCCGGAGCTCCTGATGATGGTGAAAGAGGTTCCGCAAGCACTTCAGCGCCAAGAATTCCTGGACGTGGAAGAGTGTTTTCCCGCAGTCAATTTCCAGCCGGTCGCTGAGGCTGTGGGCCGCCTCGAGGAGCGCGAACAGCGAATCTCTGTCCGGCGCAAGGGAATGCCTCAAATAGACGCGAAAGAGGCGTTCGCCGGCTGGGCCTGCTGAGTTTCGTTTCTTGCTCATACGAAAAGCCGACACAAGAGCTCGGCGCGATTCAAGGATTGGCGTCGCATTTCAACGGGATTTTCACCCGTCTTCCTTAGCTCGAAATTGGCTGAGGAGTTCGAGATGCCTACCAAACGAGAAGTTTGGCTTGCCGCAGATGGCCTGCGGGAGAAGTCAGAGCCGGTTTCAGTTCGCAGCGTTCGGGCTATCGCTCGCGCATCGACCAGGCAGCGCAGGCAGCGTGATCGCCCCAATCCATGCTGAAAGGTTAACGAAACCATTCAAACCATTCGGCATCCTCGCGGATGGGGCGAACGCTTTTTCAAGAGGGTGGATGCTAGATCGGATGGCATGATCGAGCCGCTGTCCCCACTCGCCTTGCTGGCCGGCGCCGCCTTCGCCGCTGCCGTGGCCTGCGCCTTCATCGCGATCCGGCTGCTGCGGGAGCGCCAGCAGGTCACGCGGCAGGCGAAGGCGCTGACGCGTGACGTCGAGAAGCTGAGTGACCGGCTCTGGGAGCTGGCCGACAGCGAGGAGCGCTATCGCAGCCTGATCGAGGCGCAAGGCGACCTGATCGTGCGCCGCAGCGAAGGCCGGATCATTTACGCCAATGCCGCCTATGCGGCGCTCATCGGCATGACCGAGGCCGAGGCCGTCGGCAGCAGCGAGCAGCCGCGCGTACGCAGCGCTCGTCCCGTGCAGGTGCTGCCGGGCGGGGCCCGGGTTTTCGACGAATGCATCGAGACGGACGGCGGCGAGCGTTGGCTGGCCTGGGTCGAGACGATCGTTCCGGTCGCCGCGGGCCAGACCGTACTGCAACGCGTCGGTCGCGAGATCAGCGGGCGCATTGCTGCCGAAACAGCCCTGGAGGAGGCGCGCAGCAAGGCGGAGGAGGCGAGCGCTGCCAAGTCGCGCTTCCTGGCGACGGTCAGTCATGAATTCCGGACGCCGCTCAATGGCATTCTCGGCATGGCCGACCTGCTCGGCGACACCAGGCTCGATCCGGAGCAGAGTACCTATGTCAAGGCGCTGCGGACATCGGGTGAAGCCCTGCTCGGCCTTGTCGACGACATCCTCGATTTCGCCAAGGTCGAGGCCGGCAAGCTCGAGCTCGCCGATGCGCCGTTCGATCCCGCTACGCTGATCGAGGACGTCACCGAGCTGATGGCGCCTCGCGCCCAGGCCAAGGGTATCGAGATCTCCACCCTGCTCGCGCCGGACCTCCCGCGGCGGCTCCTCGGCGACGCCGAACGCCTGCGCCAGATCCTGCTCAACCTCGTCGGCAATGGCGTGAAGTTCACCCAGGAGGGCGGGGTGGGGATCGAGGCCGAGATCGCTGGCGGCGAGATCGTGATGACCATCGCCGATACCGGTCAGGGCATCCCGGCGGAGCGCCTGATGACGATCTTCGAGGAGTTCGAGCAGGGCGGAATGACCGGGCATCGCGAGCATGCCGGCACCGGCCTTGGCCTCGCCATCGCGCGCCGGGTCGCCCGTGCCATGGGTGGGGATATCGAGGCAAGCAACCGCAAGAGCGGTGGTGCGCTGTTCCGGCTGGCCCTGCCGTTGCGAACCGGCGCTGCCGTAGGCGTAACACCCGAATCGCCGGACTGGCGGGGTAGGCGCATCCTGATCGCTTCGTCGGCGCCGTTTAGCGCCACCCATATTGCGGCCTGTCTCGAACGGACGGGAGCACATGTCCGGCGGGCTGGCGATCACGCGCTGGCGCTGGCGGAGCTCGCCAGTGATTCTGCTCTATCCGCGGTGTTGGTCGACAGCAATCTGCCGGGTGGCGAGGTCCAGGCACTGGCGGCCGCAGCGCGCCGGGCCGGCGTCGCCGATATCGTGATCATGCTGGCGCCGGCCGAGCGCCGCAGCTTCGGCTCGCCCTACGCCGCCGGCTTCACCGGCTTTCTCGTCAAGCCGGTCCGGGCTCGCTCGCTGCAGGTGCGGCTCGATCCGGTTGAGCGCTCGCAGAGCGGGGGCGATGTGGCGCCTGCTGCCGATCCTTCGATACAGCCGCCTGGTGCCGGCCTGCGGGTTCTCGTCGCCGAGGACAATGAAATCAATGCGCTGCTGTTGACCCGCACCCTGGAGAGGCTCGGCTGCACGGCGGTGTGGGCGCGCGATGGCGGTGAGGCCACTCGCCTCGTCGAGGCCACCCTCGGTGGAGCAGGGCAGGGCTTCGATCTCGTCCTGCTCGACATTCGCATGCCGGTTCAGGACGGGCTTTCCGTCGCGCGCCGGATTCGCACCATTGAGGCGATGCTCGGCACCGGGCGGCTGCCAATCCTCGCCGTGACCGCCGATACGGCGGAGGAGGATCGTCGGCAGGCGCTCGCCGCGGGAATGGACGATTGCCTGGCTAAACCACTGTCGCGCGAGCAGCTGCGCGGCTGGATCGACCGTATTTCAGGCTTGCGAACGGCGCAGTTGCTCTCCGCCTGAACCGGATCGCGGTCCCGGAGCCTGATCGGCGCGTGCTCCGGCGGTTGGCTTCGTCATCGCTCTGACGTAGTTTTGTCGCGATCTCGTAAGACGGTCGGCGCAGGGATGTCATGTGCCGACCCGAGATCGCAGAGGGACAGACCGTCTATGGAGCGCGACGTTTTTCCGGGTCTTCGTCAGCCGGCAAAGCAGAAACCGGCCGGCCAGGCCTTGTTGCAGCGCTTCTCGCCGTCCAATCTGTTTGCGGCCGGAAAGCAACTCGGTGGCTTCGGTTTCCCTGGTCCCGACGCGCTATCCGGCACGCTCGGCCGTTCCGGCTCGCTCGAAGTCAGGCTGGCCCGCGGCCCGCGCGAGATCTGGCGAGCCCAGCGCCTGCGCTACCGTGTCTTCTACCAGGAGATGTCGGCCAAGCCCGACGTGGTCTCGCGCATGTTCCGGCGCGATGCCGACCGATTCGATGCGGTCTGCGACCATCTTCTCGTCATCGACCACGCCGCACGCGGCCGTTTCGGCGGCATCAAGCCCAAGGTCGTCGGCACCTATCGGCTGATGCGCGAAGGCTCGGCCGCCAAGCTCGGCGGCTTCTATACCCAAGGTGAATTCGACATCGCGCCGCTCATGGCCCGGCATCCCGAGTCGCGTTTCCTTGAGCTCGGCCGCTCTTGCGTGCTGAAGCCCTATCGCACCAAGAAGACGGTGGAGCTGCTCTGGCACGGCATCTGGGCCTATTGCCGGCATCACCGCATCGACGCGATGTTCGGCTGCGCCAGCTTTGACGGCGTTGACCCTGACATGCTGGCGCTACCGCTGAGCTTCATCCACCACCACGCCACCGCGCAAGGCGAATGGCAGGTGGCGGCTCGGCCTGAGCGCCAGGTCGCGATGGATCGCCTGCCAGCCGGCATGATCGATGCCAAGCTCGCGCTGAAATGCCTGCCGCCGCTGGTGAAGGGCTATCTGCGCGTTGGTGCCCGCTTCGGCTCCGGCGCGGTGATCGACAAGCAGTTCGGCACGACCGACGTGCTGGTCATCCTGCCGGTCACCGCGATCGACCGGCGCTATATCGAATATCTCGACGGCGAGGCCGGGCGTTACGCCGCCTGATTCGCGGTCACGCGCCCATCGCTGCGAGGTCGCGCAGCGCCTGCCGATAATCCGGGTAATGGAAAACATAGCCGAGTTCGCGCTTCACCAGTGCGTTCGAGACCCGCTTGTTTTCGCCGTAGAAGCTCGCCGCCATAGGCGAGAGCTTTGCAGGATCGAACGGCGTTTCCGGCGGCGGCTCCAGCCCCGCGACCTCGGCCGCGAAGCTGATGACATCCTGCGGCGGCGCCGGCTCGTCGTCGGTGACATTGTAGATGGCGCCGGGGCGCGGCTTCTCGAGCGAAGCTATCAGCACGCCGGCGATATCGTCGACATGGATGCGGTTGAAGACCTGGCCGGGTTTGATCAGTCGGTTGGCGGAACCGGCCTGCAGTTTGGTGATCGCATTGCGGCCAGGGCCATAGATTCCCGACAGGCGGAAGATCTGTACCGCCTTGCCGCAGCGCTCGCCGAAGGCGAGCCACTCCTGCTCGATGTCCAGCCGCTGCCGCGAGCGCCGGCTGGTCGGCCGGCATTCCGCGCTCTCGTCGATCCAGGCGCCGCCATGGTCGCCATAGACGCCGATGGTCGAGAGATAGCCGATCCAGCGCAGCTTCTCGGCCGTTGCGAGCTTGTCGGCGAGAGCGCCGAGCACTGGATCACCGGCTCCGTCGGGCTGGGCCGAGACCAGCACCGCATCCGCCTCGGCGACAATCCTGGCGAGCGGCGTCGAGACGGCGAAGCCGCCAAAGACCAGTGTATGCAGGCCCTGCTTGCTGAGCTCGCCGGCCTTCTCGGCCGAACGGACCGTGCCGGTGACCTCCCAGCCCTTCGCCAGAACGGCGCGCGCGAAGAACCCGGCCGAATAGCCGAGGCCGAAGATGACGAGCTTCATGCAGGTTCCAGTACGTTCGGATCGAGACGAGTCCATTCACCCCTGACGTCGGGATCAGTTTCCCGCGCGAGCCTTGCTGGTGCGAGGTCCGCGGCGCGGGCTGGGACGAGCCGCCCGAGCGCCCAGATCGCCATTGCCCTGACCAGCGGCGAGGCGTCGTCGAGCAGCGCCTCTGCGCTCGCGGCCAGTGCGGGGTCGCCGCTGTTGCCGATCGCGATCAGGACGTTACGGATGAAGCGATCGCGGCCGGTCCGCTTCACCGGCGTGCCCGCAAAGAGCACGCGGAAGGCGGCGTCATCGAGTGCGGCGAGCTCCGCCAGCGGCAGCGCGTCGAGCTCGTCCTTCAGCGCCAGGCGCGTTTCATGCGCAGCCTCGGCGAACTTGTTCCAGGGACAGACGGCGAGACAGTCGTCGCAACCGAAGATACGGTTGCCGATATCCTCGCGGAATTCAGGTTCGATATGGCCCTGATGCTCGATTGTCAGATAGGCGATGCAGCGCCGCGAATCGAGCTGGTAGGGCGCCGGGAACGCCTTGGTCGGACAGATGTCGAGGCAGCGCGTGCAGGAGCCGCAATGGTCGCGCTCCGGCTCGTCGGCGGGCAATTCCGCGCTTGTGTAGATCGCACCGAGGAAAAGCCAGGCGCCGTGCTGGCGCGAGACGAGCACGGTCTGTTTGCCCTGCCAGCCGAGCCCGGCGGCCTGGGCGAGGGGCTTCTCCATCACCGGCGCGGTGTCGACGAAGACCTTGACCTCGGCATTGCCGCGCGCCGCGAGCACGCCGGCGACGCTTTTCAGCTTGCCCTTGATCACGTCGTGATAGTCGCGCCGGCGGGCATAGAGCGAGATCGCGCCACGGTCGCGCTGCTCCAGGACCGCGAGCGGGTCGCCTTCGCCGGCATAGCTCATGCCGAGCATGACGACCGAACGCGCGGCCGGCCACAAGGTTGCGGGGTCGGCGCGCTCCGCCGTGCGCTCCGTCAGCCAGGTCATCTCACCGTGATGGCCGGCATCCAGCCAGCCGGCCAGGCGCTGCGGCGCCTCGGGAATCGCATCGACGGGCGCGACGCGCATGACCACGAAGCCCTCGGCCTCGGCGCGCGCGGCGATGGCGGCCTTGAGCTTGTCGCCGCTCAGAAGTCCAGGTCGTCGTAATGGGCTGACGGCGCCATTCCGGGAATCCGGTCGCTCAACAGCGGGCGGAAGCTCGGTCTGGACTTGATCCTCGCATACCATGCGCGGGCAGCCTCATCCTCATCCCAGGGCACATCGCCGAGATAGTCGACGCAGGACAGATGCGCCGCTGCGGCGAGATCGGCATAGCTCAGATTGTCGCCGGCGAGCCAGTTCCGTTTCGCCGTCAGCCAGGCGATGTAGCGCAGATGATAGCGCACATTGCCGCGCGCGGCGCGGATCGCGCTCATTTCCGGCGGGCCGCCGCCCTCGTCCCGGTTCATGAAGCGCTTCATCACCTTCTCGAGCACGAGCGGGGCGGTGATCTCCTCATTGAACTTGATGTTGAACCAGTCGAGCAGCCGGCGCACTTCGATCCGCCCGCCCGGGCCCTCCGGCAGCAGGCGCCGCTCGCCCAGCGCCAGCCCGCGCGTCTCGTCGAGATATTCGGCGATCGGCCCGGGGCCGGGAATGACGAGCCCGCTATCCTCGCGCAAGACAGGGGTCGTTCCGGCGGGGGTTGAGCTCGAGGAATTCCCGCCGCCGTTCCCAGACGCGCTCCTCGACCAGCGCGGCATCGAGGCCGAACTCGCCGAGCGCGAGCCGGATGAAGCGCGAATGCGGGCAGAGTGAGTAATGGTGAAGCGTGGCCATCGAACTGCTGAAAAAATGGGAGGTTCGGCGGGGGAGGCAGGCGCCTGATGCGGCGCAATAGAGCGCCCCCGTATAGGCCTGCCGGCTAAGCCTCACAACCCGGGACCGGGAAAAGGGGCGGATTGCGCAGGAATCCTTGCCGATCTGGTAACCAATTTGCAAAGACCGTGCGCCATAGCTTTAACGCGCGCGTCCGGCTTTTTGTTGCGCCGCACCCGCAAGGCTCGGAAGGACCTCTCGTATGCATGACCTGATCGTCGCCGCCGTGCTCGGCGTGGTCGAGGGGCTGACCGAATTCCTGCCGGTGTCCTCGACGGGGCATCTGCTCCTGCTCGGCCATTTCCTCGGCTTCGAATCCAAGGGCAAGGCCTTCGAGATCCTGGTCCAGCTCGGCGCGATCCTGGCGATCCTGCTGGTCTATTTCCGCCGCCTGCTCGACATTGCCTTGCGCTTGCGCACTGATCCGTCCGCCCGGCGCTTCGTCCGTGGCGTTCTCGTCGCCTTCCTGCCGGCGGCGGTGATCGGCGCGCTTGCGCATGGCTTCATCAAGGGCGTGCTGTTCAACCCCTTCCTGGTCTGCTGCACGCTGATCGCCGGCGGCCTCGTCCTCCTCGTCGTCGACGAGCTCGAACTCGAGGTGAAGCATCACGACGCCACGAAGTTTCCACTGGCGATGTATCTCAAGATCGGCTTCATCCAGTGCCTTGCCATGGTGCCTGGCGTCTCACGCTCGGGTTCAACGATCGTCGGCGCCATGCTGCTCGGTGCCGACAAGCGGGCCGCGGCCGAGTTCTCCTTCTTCCTGGCGATGCCGACCATGGCTGGCGCCTTCGCCTACGACCTGCTCAAGAACTACAAGGAGCTGACAACGAACGACGTCGCACTCATTGGCGTCGGCTTCGTCACCGCCTTCATCTCGGCCTTGATCGTGGTCCGCAGCTTCCTCGACTTCGTTTCGAAGCGCGGCTTCACGCCTTTCGCCTGGTGGCGGATCATCGTCGGCTCGGCCGGCCTCGCCGGGCTCTGGGTCTTCGGCTGAGCTTCACTCCGAAGCGGACAGGGGCCCGCGCCAGGTTCCCAGCAACATCTCGAGGAAGCGCTCCGCTGCCGGCGCCAGCTTGACGCCGCGGCGCCTGACCACGCCGATCGTGCGCGAGACCTCGGGATCGCGGATCGGCCGCGTCACGATGATCGGGTGATCCGCGCCCGGCGTCGCCAGCTTCGGCAGCACCGAGATGCCGAGGCCGGCCTCGACCAGCCCGAGCGAGGTCGAGAGATGCGTCACCTCGAACGACCAGTCGAGCCTGACCCCGACCTTGACCAGCGCTGCATCGAGGATGGCGCGGTTGCCGCTGCTGCGGCTGACGGTGACCAGCGGATGGCCTTCGAGATCGCCCCAACCCAGTGACGCTTTCCGCGCCAGCGCATGGTCGTGCCGGCAGGCGAGCACGAAGGGATCATCCATCAAGGGCTCGAAGCTGAGGTCGGCATCGGAGCCGCCGATCAGGTTGATGCCGAACTCGACCTCGCCGCGCGCCACCGCCTCCAGCCCGTCATTGGCCGACAGGTCGAGGATGCGGAAGCGGATGTTCGGATATTGCGTCTGGAAACGCGCGATCACCGAGGGCAGGAAGTAGAAGGCGGCAGTCGGCACGCAGGCGAGGGCGATCTGCCCGGCGCGGCGGCTGCCGAGATCGCGCATGGCGAAGATCGAGGTGTCGAACTCGTCCAGCATGCGCCGGACCAAAGGCAGCATCTCGCGCCCGACCATCGTCAGCGCGACCCGGCGCGTCGTCCGCTCCAGCAGGGCTGCCCCGACGGCGCTTTCCAGGCGCTGGATGCGCCGGCTCAGCGCGGGCTGGGACATGTTGAGCGCCTCGGCGGCGCGGTGGAAACCGCCGAGCTCGACGACCGAAATGAAGGCGCGCAGGTCGAGGGCTTCGAAATTGATGCTCATGGCGCATCAATAGCGCCGATCTCTGCATTTCACAGCGATTATTCAATTTGAGAAGGAAGGGCACCGCAATCGCCGGGTGACGCCCTTGTCCGCTCCCTTCCAGCTTCCCCAGGTTCAGGCCCTGCGCATTCCCTGCGTGCTGATGCGCGGCGGCACCTCGCGCGGCCCGTTCTTCCTGGAGGCCGACCTGCCGAGCGATCCGGCGGCGCGCGACCGGGTCCTGCTCGCCGCCATGGGCTCACCGCATATGTTGCAGCTCGACGGGCTCGGGGGCGGCAATTCGCTGACCAGCAAGGTCGCGATCGTCAGTCGCTCCAGCCGGCCCGATGCCGATGTCGACTATCTCTTCGCTCAGGTCGCAGTCGAGCGCGCCCATGTCGATCTCAGCCCGAACTGCGGCAACATGCTCTCCGCTGTCGGCCCCTTCGCGATCGAGGCCGGCCTAGTGCCGGCGGTCGATGGCGAGACGATCGTGCGTATCCACAACCGCAACACCGGCGCATTGATCGAGGCTGCCGTGATGACGCCGGGCGGCGTCGTTGCCTATGATGGCGCAACCGCGATCGACGGTGTCGCCGGCACGGCGGCCCCGATCAGGCTGGGCTTTCTTCAAGCCGTCGGCTCCAAGACCGGGGCACTGCTGCCGACCGGCTTTGCTCGCGAGGAGATTGACGGCGTCCCGGTGACGCTGATCGACTACGCCACGCCGATGCTGCTGCTGCGGGCCGCTGATCTCGGCCTCGCCGGCGACGAGACCCCGGCTGAGCTCGACGCCGATGCCGCCCTGCTGGCGCGATTGGAGCGGCTGCGCCGCGAGGCCGGCCACCGTATGGGGCTCGGTGATGTCACCGGCCGGGTCATCCCAAAGGTGGGAGTACTCTCGCCGGCACGCCGCGGCGGCAGCCTGACCTCGCGCTATTTCACGCCGGATCGCTGCCATCGCAGCCATGCCGTAACCGGGGCGCTCTGCGTCGCCGCCGCAAGCCGCATCGCCGGCAGCGTTGCCGCCGAAATGCTCAGTCCAGAGACCGGCTCGCTGGTCACAATCGAGCATCCGAGCGGCGCCATTCAGGTCGACCTTGCGCTCGACGCAGCCGGTCAGGTGACCCGCGCGAGCCTGGTGCGCACCGCGCGCCGCATTTTCGAAGGAAACGTCATCGTCCCCGCAAGCACGATCCTCGCGCTTGCAGAGAGGGCGGAAACGGGAGGAGAACTGACCCATGACGATCACGCGCCGCCATCTCTGCAGCCTGATCACGGCCGCCGCGGCCAGCACCTGCCTGCCTGAACTCGCGCGCGCCCAAGCCGCCTTCCCGGATCGGCCGATGAAGCTGCTCGTGCCCTATGCCGCCGGCGGCGGCACGGATGCGATCGCGCGCCTCGTCGCGCAGGGTGTCGGTGAGCGGCTGGGCCAATCGCTGGTCGTCGAGAACAACGGTTCGGCCGGCGGCAATCTCGCCACTGCCCAAGCGGCTGCAGCCTCGCCCGACGGTTATACCGTGCTGATGGCCAACCAAGGCCCGATGGTGGTCAACCCGCATCTGTTCAAGAATGTCCGGGTCGATCCGCTCACCGCCTTCGACCCGCTGACGCTGATCTCTGCGGCACCGCTCGTCGTGGTCGTCTCGTCGAACTCGCCGCACAAGACCCTGGCCGAGCTCGTCGGCCAGGCCCAGAAGAACCCGGGCAAGCTGACCTATGGCTCGGCCGGCAACGGTTCCGCCAGCCATCTGGCGACGGTGCTGCTGGCGCAGACGGCGCAATTCGAGGCCGTGCACGTGCCCTATCGCGGCGCCGGACCGGCGCTGACCGATCTGCTCGCCGGCAATAGCGACTTCATGATCACCACCGTGCCGTCGGTGCTCGGGTTGATCCATGGCGGCAAGGTCAGGGCGCTGGCGGTGACCGGCAAGGCGCGAGCCAAACTCTTCCCGGAAGTCCCGTCGGTGGCCGAGAGCGGTTGGGCGGATTACGAGGCGACGGCCTGGTACGGCTTCGTCGTGCCCAAGGGCACGCCGAAGGAGGTTGCCGTCAAGCTGAGACAGGCCACGGTCGAGGCCATCAACAGCCCGATCATCCGCGAGCGCCTGCAGAACGAGGGCGCCGAGCCGATCGGCAACAAGCCCGAGGAGTTCGCCGCGATGATGGAAGCTGAATCGCGCCGCTGGGCCGGGATCATCAAGCAGGCCCGCCTCGCCATCAACTGATGGCTCAGGCGACCCGCTTGTCGGCGGAATCGCAGAGATCGGCGACGACGCAAGCTTCGCAAGCCGGACGCAGCGCCTTGCAGGTGTAGCGCCCGTGCAGGATCAGCCAGTGATGCGCGTGCCGGCCGAACTCAGCCGGCACCGCCTTTTCCAGCCCGAGCTCGACCTGCAGCACATTCTTGCCGGGTGCGATGCGCAGGCGGTTGGCGACGCGGAAGACATGGGTGTCGACCGCGTGGGTGATCTCGCCGAAGGCGATGTTGAGCACGACATTTGCGGTCTTGCGGCCGACGCCGGGCAGGCTCTCCAGCGCCTCGCGCGCGGTCGGGACCTCGCTCCCGAACTCGGCGATCAGCTTCTCGCTGAGCGCGATGACGTTCTTCGCCTTGTTGCGGTAGAGCCCGATCGTCTTGATCAGTTCGCGCACCTGGTCTTCGCCGAGGGCGAGCATTTTTTGAGGCGTATCGGCGAGCTCGAACAGCTTCTTCGTCGCCTTGTTGACGCCGGCATCGGTCGCCTGCGCCGAGAGCACGACGGCGACCAGAAGCGTGAAGGCGTTGATATAGTCGAGCTCGCCCTTGGGCTCGGGCCTTTGCTGCCGGAAACGGCTGAAGATCTCGTAGATCTCGGCGGCGCTGCGCGGCTTAGGATCTGTGATCCGTTTGGGCGGCGGGCTGCGGCGTTTCGCACTGTTCGGCACGGGCATTGCGGCGTTATAATTCGCCGATGACCTTGGGCAAGCCCGAATCCGACGTTGCAGCCGAAGCGGCCGAACGGCCGGTCTTCGACGCGACGATCACGCCGCATCGCTCGCTCGGTCAGGACGGCTTCCGCATCGTGATGACCTTGGTCTGCCTGGTCAGCGTCGCGGCTTCGATTCCCTTCATGGTGCTCGGCGCCTGGCCGGTCGCCGGCTTCTTCGGTCTCGACGCCATCGCGCTGTTCATCGCCTTCAAGGCCAATTTCAACGCAGCACGCGCCTTCGAACGCATCGTCGTGACACCGCTCGAGGTGCTGCTGCGCAAGGTCTCGCATCATGGCCGCGAGAACATTTGGCGCTCGAATCCCACCTGGACGAAGATCGAGCGCGAGGATGACGAGGATTACGGCCTGCTCGCGCTTTCGCTGGTCTCGCGTGGGCAGCGCACCGTGGTTGCTTCCGCGCTCTCGCCGCAGGAACGCGAAGGCTTTGCGCAGGCGCTCGGCACCGCGCTCGCCAAGGCCAAGCGCGGCCCGGACTTCGAACCAGC
This sequence comes from Bosea vestrisii, assembly GCF_030144325.1. NCBI lineage: Bacteria > Pseudomonadati > Pseudomonadota > Alphaproteobacteria > Hyphomicrobiales > Alloboseaceae > Allobosea > Allobosea vestrisii. The sequence goes on from NZ_CP126307.1 coordinate 4,288,458, forward strand.
CTGAGCATGGCCGCGACGATCATCCCGCTGATTGCGCTCGCGGTGGTCGTGGTCGTGCTCGGCGCCGCCTTGCGCGCCACGCTGCGCAAGTCTGGTCCAGCATCGGCGGCGCAGATCAGCGACGGTGAGGCGAGGGTTCCTGCCTACGGCCTCGTTTTGCGTGACAAGCTCGATCGCTCCTTGTTCGGCCCGGTTCTGGCCGGGCAGATATGGGATCGCATGATGACCTGCCCGGTCGGTGAAGGCCTGATCCATGAGTTCCATCGCGACTTCTGCGGCCATGGGCTGATCCGCACCGAGGCCGGCATCAAGCTTTGCGACATTCTGGATGGTTATCATCCGGGTGCGGCCATTACCGAATGGCGCTCGCGCGAGGCGTTCGTCGCCTTCTTCGCCGAGCAGTCGGATTATAGCTGCAGCGGCTGGGACGAGGGCTCGCCGGTCTTCTTCACCAGCGACGAATGGCACCGCAACAACCAGCGCCTGACCCGCGAGAAGCTGCTGCGCTTTCTGGCGGGGCCATTACCGACCTGAGCCGTACTCAGCGCAACTGCGCCAGCCAGATGGTATGACCACCGCAATTGGGGTCCTCGACGACGTGCTCGATGACGCTAAAACCGTTCTCCTGCAGCAGGGAGCGATATTCGGCCGGATCGAGGCTGGCATGGTAGAGCGGCTCGCCTTCGAAGCTGCCGATCGCCTCGCCATGGCTGGGACCGCTGGTGAAGAGCAATGCCGTGCCCTCGGTCGCATGCCCCCGGAACAGCGGGAAAATCCGCCGCTGATCGTCAGGGCGCAGATGAAAGAAGCTGTCCCAGGCGATCAGTCCGTCAAAGCGCCGTCCGAGCACGAGCAAGCGCATATCCACGACCTGCCAGACCTGCAGCGGAAAGCGCTCGCGGCAGAGCGCGATCAGCGGCTCTGACGAATCGATGCCGGTGACCACGCAGCCGCGTTCGATCAGATGCCGGGCGATCGGCTCGCCCATGCCGCAGCCGATATCGAGCACCGATGGTGTCGCCGGCAGCAGTGACAGGAAGCGGTCGAGCCAGCGCGCCTCCATCAGCGACCGGCCGCGCTGCTGGTCGTAGGCGGTGGCATGACGCTCATAGAGTGAGACGATCGCGTCGGCGGGACTGGTCATCCGCCGACCTCTACGCGCCATCGCTCGCTAAGGCGAGCTTGTCAGCTTTCGGGTGGGAGACGCATGCTGACAGGACTAGCTTCGTGAGCATCACATTCAGATCGCGAGGATAGAAAGATGAACGCTCACTCCAGCTTCCGAACTGCGATGAAACCGATCACCGTCTCCAATGCCGTGCTCGCCCGCGCCGCCGAGGCCATGCCTTCGGAGGCCGATTTTCCGGCGGCCGCGCCCGGCTCGGATTACGATACGGTCCGCCGCATCCTCTCCTACATCACCAACAACTGGCGCCAGCAGCCGACAATCGAGGCGATCGCCGATGCAGCCGGCGCGACGCCGACCGACGTGCATCACCTGTTCCGGCGCTGGTGCGGGCTGACGCCTAAGGCCTTCCTACAGGCGATCACGCTCGACAACGCCAAGGGCCTGCTGGCCTCGTCCGCCAGCATCCTCGACACCAGTTTCGAGGTCGGGCTCTCCGGCCCTGGTCGCCTGCACGATCTCTTCGTCACCCATGAGGCAATGTCGCCGGGCGAGTGGAAGACCGGCGGCGAGGGCCTGCGGCTGTCCTATGGCTTCCACATTTCGCCCTTCGGCGAAGCGCTGATCGTGGTGACTGAGCGCGGCCTCGCCGGTCTCGGCTGGGTCTCGAACACTCTCGATGGCGGCAAGGTCATCGGCGGCCGGGCCGAGGCACTGGCCGACATGATGCGGCGCTGGCCGCATGCGGACTACCGCTTCGATCCGCAGACGACGGCGCCCTATGCCAGCCGCATCTTCGAGCCGGGCAGTTGGTCGCCGCAGACGCCGCTGCGTGTCGTGCTGATCGGCACCGATTTCGAGGTCCGCGTCTGGGAGACGCTGCTACGCATTCCAGTCGGCTGCGCCACCACCTATGGCGACGTCGCCGGCCATATCGGCAAGCCCTCGGCGGCTCGCGCGGTCGGTGCGGCGGTCGGCAAGAATCCGATCTCTTTCGTCGTCCCCTGCCATCGCGTCATCGGCAAGTCCGGCGCGCTCACCGGTTACCATTGGGGGCTGACGCGCAAGCGCGCCATCCTCGGCTGGGAGGCCGGGCAGGTCGCAGGCGACCAGGCGGCCTGAGGGTTCCGTCTTTCCGGGGCGGCGCGTTAGCGCCGAGCCCGGAAAGACGCGGTGGGTCGGACAGTCGCTATTGTGGAAGCGGAGCGGGCGCCGCCGCGGGCGGGGGCGCCCGTCTCGCCGTGGCCGGGCGCGGCTTGGCCGCTTCGGGCTTCGGCTCGGGCAGGCCGAGCCGGGAGCGGATCGAGGCAGCCCGCGCCTCGGTTACGCGGGCTCCGCAGAAGCCGTGCGAGCCCTCGCGCTGGAAGTCGCGGCAGATCTGCTCGCGCTCCGAGGAGAAGCCTGCCTGCTCGCGGGCAATGGATCTCTGCTCCGGCAGGTCGGCCTTCGCCGAGAGCACCCGAAAGCCGTCGCGGACTGCGGTTTCCGCCTGCTTGCGCTCAGCTTCGATGTCCTTGGCGCGGGCGGGAAGCGTGCGCGCATCCGGCCCCCAGACGCCGCGGGGGTCGATGCGGCAGGCGGCTGCTTCGATCACGCAAGGCTGCGTCGGCTCAAGCACCAGGAAGGCACCGTCGAGTACGTCGAAGACGATCGGGCAGGCTGGTGCTTCAAGCTTGTAGCGCGCCAGCCCCGCCGGTTTGCCCAGCGAGGTCACCGGCACGGGTGCGTCGCCGAACGAGATCGCACAGGGCTCGACGAGATTGCTGGACTGGAAACCTTCGGCGCGCAACTTCAGGCCATAGCCACTGCCGGTCTTCTCCAGCGTTGCTTCGCCAAAGCCGCCATTCCGGCGCAAGGTCTTGCCGAGGATCGAGTCTTCGCCGGGAATCTTGATCGCCGGCATGGTGCGCGGGCGCGGCGTCGCCGGGCCGCCGACCGAGGCCGGCGCCGACTGCTGGGCGCCGGGCGCATTGAAGGGCTGGGCACCCGGCAACTGCAGAGGCTGCGCCAGAGCCCCACTCGCAAGGCCGAGCCAAGCCAGCGCTGCGCCGACGGCGAGACGATGGGCTGTCGGGCGGCGAGTCGTGGTCACGGCTGGTTCCCGTTGCGCAAGGTTCTTTTGAATGAATTGGCCGAGCTTGCTGCGCAAGAGCACGAAGGCAACACTTATCCAGAATGGTCAGTCCTGCGAATTCTGTGCAGGACACCGCTCAAAGCCGATTCTTAATCCGGCTCCGTGCCTTGCAAGCAGGGCGTCACCCTCCCTATATACGCCGCCAAGCGATGGTTTTGACGACCATCGGACCGGATTGCGCCAGGCACGAGCACTGACATGCGAGCGCTGAAACGCAGGACCGGTCGATCTTTATTCTAACCGGCGGCCGAAACCGGGCCGGGGCAAAGCCTCGTTCCGCCACTTCGCCGCCAGACGTGGATATCCCGGGTTCGTTCGCCGCGGAAGGTGGGGGCGATCCGGGGCCATGGGCCGGAGGACGGCGCCTTGTGCGCGGGCTTTCCGGCGATCTGCTAAATCGAAAGGGATCCCATCCATGGGTAAAGTAATCGGTATCGACCTCGGAACGACCAATTCCTGCGTTGCAGTGATGGAAGGGTCGACGCCCAAGGTCATCGAGAATTCGGAAGGCGCCCGCACCACGCCGTCCATCGTCGCCATCACAGATGACGGCGAGCGTCTTGTCGGCCAGCCGGCGAAGCGCCAGGCGGTCACCAATCCGGAGCGCACCTTTTTTGCCATCAAGCGCCTGATCGGGCGCACCTTCGACGATCCGATGACCAAGAAGGACATCGATCTCGTTCCCTACAAGATCAAGAAGGCCCCGTCCGGCGACGCCTGGGTCGAGGCCGACGGCAAGGACTACTCGCCCTCGCAGATCTCTGCCTTTACGCTGACGAAGATGAAGGAGACCGCGGAGGCCTATCTCGGCCAGCCGGTCACCCAGGCGGTCATCACCGTTCCTGCCTATTTCAACGACGCCCAGCGCCAGGCCACCAAGGATGCCGGCCGCATCGCCGGCCTGGAGGTGCTGCGCATCATCAACGAGCCGACCGCGGCGGCGCTCGCCTATGGCCTCGACAAGAAGCAGGCCGGCACCATCGCGGTCTACGATCTCGGCGGCGGCACCTTCGACGTCTCGGTCCTTGAGATCGGCGATGGCGTCTTCGAGGTGAAGTCGACCAATGGCGACACCTTCCTCGGCGGCGAGGACTTCGACATGCGCCTGGTCGAGTACCTGGCGGACGAGTTCAAGCGCGAGCAGGGCATTGACCTGAAGAAGGACAAGCTCGCCCTGCAGCGCCTGAAGGAAGCGGCCGAGAAGGCCAAGATCGAGCTGTCGACCACCGCGCAGACCGAGATCAACCTGCCCTACATCACGGCGGATGCCTCCGGGCCGAAGCACCTTGCGATCAAGCTCTCGCGTTCCAAGTTCGAGAGCCTGGTCGACGACCTGATCCAGCGCACCATCGAGCCCTGCCGCAAGGCGCTCAAGGATGCCGGCCTGTCGGCAGGCCAGATCGACGAGGTCGTCCTGGTCGGCGGCATGACCCGCATGCCGAAGGTCCAGGAGGTGGTGAAGCAGTTCTTCGGCAAGGAGCCGCACAAGGGCGTCAACCCTGACGAGGTCGTGGCCATCGGCGCCGCGATCCAGGCCGGCGTGCTGCAGGGCGACGTCAAGGACGTGCTGCTGCTCGACGTGACCCCGTTGTCGCTCGGCATCGAGACGCTGGGTGGCGTGTTCACCCGCCTGATCGACCGCAACACGACGATCCCGACCAAGAAGAGCCAGGTCTTCTCCACCGCCGAGGACAACCAGGGCGCGGTGACGATCCGGGTCTTCCAGGGCGAGCGCGAGATGGCGGCCGACAACAAGATGCTCGGCCAGTTCGACCTGATGGGCATTCCACCGGCCCCGCGCGGCATGCCGCAGATCGAGGTGACGTTCGACATCGACGCCAACGGCATCGTCTCGGTGACGGCGAAGGACAAGGCCACGAACAAGGAACAGCAGATCAAGATCCAGGCTTCGGGCGGCCTTTCCGAGGCCGAGATCCAGAAGATGGTCAAGGACGCCGAGGCGAACGCCGCCGACGACAAGAAGCGTCGCGAGCTGGTCGAGGCCAAGAACCAGGGCGAGAGCCTCGTGCACTCGACCGAGAAGTCGCTGAAGGACTATGGCGACAAGGTTTCAGCGGACGACAGGGGTGCGATCGAGACCGGGCTCGAGGCCCTCAGGACCGCGCTGACCGGCGAGGACGTCGAGGCGATCTCGTCGCGCAGCAATGAGCTGATGCAGGCGTCGATGAAGCTCGGCGAGGCGATGTATGCCGCCAGCCAGGCCGAAGCGAACGCTCCCGAGGGCGCCGCTGCCGAGGAGCCGAAGAAGGACGACGTCATCGACGCCGACTTCAAGGACGTCAGCGACGACAAGGGCGACAAGAAGAAGAGCGCCTGAGCGAGTTGAATTGCCGGAACGCAGGACACGCGTTCCGGCAAGAGGGCATATCGTGGCTCACCGTGCTCAAATGAAACGATCTGGCATCGCGGTTATTGCTGCGATGCTTCCGTTATCCGGCTTCGCACAGTCGGAGAGGCCAGCAGCGTCTGAAAACGGTCAAGCCGCCCTGGTGAGTACTATTGAAGAAATTGGCCGCCTGCAAACCAGCCTAGTCAAGGTCTTGCAAAGCGCTGACGGTCGCGAAGCACTGAATCTCGTACGAAGCAGCCCGATTTTTGGAGGGGCTGGCAATCGTACTTTGCCTGCGTCCTGCCAAGATACGATCAACGGCTTAACTGGAGCATTCACTGCGGTTGTCTTCGCATTGAATGCGCCCGTGAAGGGTAAAGGCCTCGGCGAAATGACCGGCGACGAACTGCGTTTTTCGACGGAGATGAGGCCGTCGCGTGAATGGCTGGAGGAGGCTTACAAGTCTGGCATTTCAACCTATCGGGCGAACGTCCAGGCTTGCTTTGAGCTCGGCGGCGTTGTCTTGACCAAGTTGTCCATGCCTGACCAGTTGCCGAGCAGCCAATAATGTCGAAGCGCGACTATTACGAAATCCTCGGGGTCTCCCGGACGGTGACAGAGATCGAGCTCAAGGGCTCCTTCCGTAAGCTCGCCATGCAGCATCACCCGGACAAGAATCCGGGCGACAAGCAGGCTGAGATCAAGTTCAAGGAACTCAACGAGGCCTACCAGGTCCTCTCCGACGGCCAGAAGCGCGCGGCCTATGATCGTTATGGCCATCAGGCCTTCGAGAATGGCGGTGGCGGCGGTGGTCCGGCCGATATGTCGGACTTCATGTCCGACATCTTCGAATCCTTCTTCGGCGAGGGCCGTGGCCGTGGCCCGCGTGGCGCCAATGCCCGCGAGCGCGGCGCCGATTTGCGTTACAATCTCGAGATCGGCCTCGAAGACGCCTATGCTGGCAAGAACGAGACCATCCGTGTCCCGACCTCGATGGCCTGCGAGGTGTGCTCCGGCACAGGCGCCAAGGCGGGCTCGAAGTCGCGCCAGTGCCCGACCTGCGGCGGCCATGGCCGCGTCCGCGCCAGCCAGGGCTTCTTCTCGGTCGAACGCACCTGCCCGACCTGTGGTGGGCGCGGCGAGGTCATCGACGATCCCTGTACCGGCTGTCAGGGCGCCGGACGAGTCACGCGTGAGCGCTCGCTCTCGGTCAATATCCCGGCCGGCGTCGAGGACGGCACCCGCATCCGCCTCGCCGGCGAGGGCGAGGCCGGCTTGCGCGGCGGCCCAGCGGGCGATCTCTACATCTTCCTCTCGATCAAGCCACACGCGATCTTCCAGCGCGACGGCGCCGACCTGTTCTGCCGGGTGCCTATCGGGCTGACCTCGGCGGCGCTGGGCGGCGAGATCGAGGTGCCGACACTGAACGGTGAAAAGGCCCGGGTGAAAATCCCCGAAGGCACCCAGACGGGCAAGCAATTCCGGCTCAAGGCCAAGGGCATGAGCGTGCTGCGCTCGCGCGAGATGGGCGATCTCTACATCCAGGTCCTGGTCGAGACGCCGCAGAAGCTCACTGCCCGGCAGCGTGAGTTGCTGATGGAGTTCGAGCGTGAGAGCTCCGGCGCCACCCATCCGGAGACCGCCGGCTTCTTCGGTCGGGTCAAGGATTTCCTCGGCGGCCTTGGCGGCGCGGCCTGAGATCAAAAAGACGGGCGCCTTGCGGCGCCCGCCTTTCTTTGATCGGAGGCAATCTTGCGGTCAGGCCTTGTCGATCACCTTCTTGACGGCGTCCTTGGTCTTGCCGACCGCCTGCTGGGCTTCGCCCTTGCGCTCCTGCGCGATGCCCTCGGCCTGCAGCCCGGGCTTGTCCAGCGCCTTGCCGGCGGCCTGTTTGACGTTGCCAGCGGCTTCGTTGGCCATGCCCTTGATCTTGTCGGTCGTGCTGCCCATGGGACGCTTTCCTTCTCGATTGATGCGTAATCGACGCTTTGGCGCCGGTCCGCAGGGAGAACGTCACGGCTGAGCTTTGGTTCCGCCTCTCAGGCGGATGCGTTGGCCTCCGCGATCGCCCGCAGTGCCAGGCCCGTCGCTTCGTCGGCGGGGAAGAATGTCTCCAGCGCCAGCTCGGACAGCGTGACATCGACCGGCGTTCCGAACACCGTCGTGGTCGAGATCAGCGACAGCACACTCTCGCCCAGCCGCAATTGCAGCGGCACGACGATCGGCGGCTCCGCCTCTTCGTGTGATCGGCCCTTCGCGGTCGGAACAGCCGGGACAGGATAGCTCAGCAATTCGGTCAACAGCTCCGCCAGCAGCGGGTCGGCCGTGGCGCGAATCTGCTGGCGCAGCCGGGCGATCAGATGGCCGCGCCATTCGGCGAGGTTGACGATCGCCGGGGCGAGTCCGCGCGGATGCAGGCTGAGCCTGAGCACGTTGACCGGCGGGCGCAGCAAATCGGCGTCCTCGACCAGCGTCAGCAGCGGCGGGATCATCGCGTTCGCCGCGAGCAGGGTCCAATGCCTGTCGATCGCGACGGCCGGGTAGGGCTCGTGCCCCTTGAGCAGCATGTCGATCGCGCTGCGCGCCGCCTGCAGGCTCGGATCCTCCAATGAGCGTTCGAGATAGACCGGGGCATAGCCGGCCGAGAGCAGGAGCGCGTTGCGCTCGCGCAAGGGCACGCCGAGATGCTCGGCGAGGAGCAGGACCATGTCCCGGCTCGGCGCCGAGCGGCCGCTTTCGATGAAGCTGAGATGTTTCTGCGAGATCTCGGCCTCGAGGGCGAGATCGAGCTGGCTGAGACGGCGCAGTTGGCGCCAGTCGCGGATGAGATGCCCGATCACGGGCTGCTGATGCTTGTTCATAGGAGGCAAGCTAGCCGCAGCCGCGCCGCCATCCAATTACCTCTGGCTTAATCGACTGGCCGCCGGGCTTTCGTCAGCATGGCCTCCATCAGCAACCGCCCCGGCTGAGACGGGGCCGAACCGGAGAACGACCATGGCCTTCATTCAGTCCTCGCGTTTCCTGCGCAATGCTCTCGCCCTCGATGCCGCCGCCTGCGCCGCGACCGGCCTGCTGCTCAGCTTCGGCGCAGGCTCGCTCTCCGGCCTGCTCGGCTTCCCGGTGGAGTTCCTGCGCGGTGCCGGCCTCGTGCTCCTGCCTTGCGCCGCCGCGCTAGCCTTCCTTGCCAGCCGGGTACGGCTGCCGCGGCTCGCGGTCTATGCCGTGATCGGCGTCAACATCCTCTGGGTTGCCGACAGTGTGCTGATCCTGGTCGCCGGCTGGTTCGCGCCGACCACGCTCGGCATCGCCTTCGTCCTGGCCCAGGCCGCGGCGGTGGCCGTCGTCACCGAGCTCGAGGTGATCGGCCTGAAGAAGTCGGTCACCGAGGCCACCGGAGCCGAAGCTGCGCTGCACTGACTGCTCGTGCCCCATGTCACGCCGCTGCGGCTCCCGCCGCGGCGGCGTTTGCTTTGCGACGGCTTGTCACGAAACTGTCGCCTGTGCTCACTAGCCGGAAGGCCTGCCTCCTCACCCCGCGGAACAGGACCGTCCCATGCGCAAATCCCTCGTCCTTGCGGCTCTCGCGACGCTCCTCGCCGGCGGCACTGCACTCGCCGAGCCGACTTTCAACCGCATCGCCACCTTCCAGGTGCCGCTGAACCTGCCGGCCGACCGCGACGCGAAAAAGAAGACGGTCGCGGAGATCATCACCGCCAACGAGGCCGGAACGCTGCTCGCCTATACCGACGCCGAGCAGAAGGCGATCGGCCTCATCGACATCACCACGGCGAGCGCTCCCAAGCCCGCCGGCTTCATCCCGGTCGGTGGCGAGCCGACCTCGGTCGTCATCCTCGGCGAGCGCGCCTTTGCCGTCGTCGTCAGCTCCGGCGACAACTTCAAGGAGCCGGCCGGCCATCTCGCCACCATCGACCTGAAGACAAAGCAGGTTTCGGCGAAGTGCGAGCTCGGCGGCCAGCCGGATTCGATTACGCTGACCAAGGACAAGGGCAAGCTCGCCATCGCCATCGAGAACGAGCGCGACGAGAAGCTCAACAAGGGTGACCTGCCGCAGCTCCCCGCCGGCAATCTCACGCTGGTTGGCATCAAGGGCGGCGAGGCCGATTGCGCCTCGAAACAGATCATCGACCTCACCGGCATCGCCGCTGTCGAGCCGAGCGATCCGGAGCCGGAATTCGTCGACGTCAATCAGGACGGCCTCGCCGTGGTGACGCTGCAGGAGAACAACCACCTCGCCGTGGTCGACACCAGGACCGGCAAGCTCGTCGCGCATTTCCCGGCTGGCACCGTCGATCTCACGAACATCGACAAGACCCGCGACGGCCAGATCAAGCCGGTCGAGGAGCTGAAGGGCGTGCGCCGCGAGCCCGATGCCGTGCGCTGGCTCGACAATGACCGCTTCGTCACCGCCAATGAGGGTGACTGGAAGGGCGGCTCGCGCGGGTTCACCATCTTCCGCAAGGACGGCACGGTCGAGTTCGACGCCGGCAATATGGTCGACCACATCGCCATCCGCCTCGGCCACTATCCGGAGCGCCGCTCGGCCGCCAAGGGCAGCGAGCCGGAGGGCATCGAGGTCGGCACCTATGGTGGCGAGCGCCTGTTCTTCGTCGGGCTGGAGCGCGCCTCGCTCGTCCTCGTCTTCAAGGATGAGGGGCCTAGCAAGGCTCCGCGCTATCTGCAGGCGCTGCCGGCGGGCATCGCGCCAGAGGGCCTGCTCGCCATTCCCCAGCGCAACCTCTTCGTCTCCGCCTCCGAGGCCGATCTCGGCGACAAGGGCGGGCCGCGTTCGGCCGTGACGATCTACGAGCGTAGTGAGGCCCCCATCACCTATCCGACCATCGTCTCGGCCGATGTCGATGGCGCGCCGCTTGGCTGGGGCGCGCTCTCCGGTCTTGCCGCGCATCCCGAGCTGCCGGGCCGGCTCTTCAGCGTCACCGACAGCGCCTATACGCCGTCGCGCATTCTTGAGATCGACGCGACGCAGAAGCCGGCGACTATCACCGGCGCGCTCACCGTGACCAAGGACGGCAAGCCCGCTTCCTACGATCTCGAAGCGATTGCGACCCGCGCGGGTGGCGGCTTCTGGCTCGCGTCGGAGGGCGCGCCGGAGCATAAGGAGAAGCCGACGCAGAACCTGCTGCTGCGCGTTTCGGCCAAGGGCGAGGTCGAGGAAGAGATCGCGCTTCCCGAGGAGTTCGCCGCCAAGGCGATCAGCCAGGGCTATGAGGGCGTCGCCGTCACTGGCTCCGGCCAGGACGAGACGGTCTGGATCGCAGTCCAGCGCGAGTGGAAGGACGATCCCAAGGGCAAGGTCAAGATCTTGACCTACAAGCCCTCTACCAAAAGCTGGGGCATCCTCCATTACCCGCTGACGGCTCCTGCTGCCGGCGCCTGGATGGGCCTGTCGGAGCTGACCTATCTCGGCGACGAGACGTTCGCGGTGATCGAACGCGACAACCTCTTCGGCGCCAAGGCGGTGAAGACGCTGGCGACCTTCTCGGTCAAGGGCGTGAAGCCGGCCCCGTTCGGCGCCTCCGAGATCCCGACGGTCGAGAAGAAACTGTTGCGCGACCTGACGCCCGATCTGATGAAGCTCGGGGGCTACGGGCTCGACAAGGTCGAGGGTATGGCGGTCGACAAGGCCGGCGAGCTCTTCGTCGTCACCGATAATGACGGCGTCGACGACTCCTCCGGCGAGACCCAGTTCTTCGCCTTCGGCAAGCTCGCGAAGTAAGGGGCGTCTGCCGTCTTTCCGGGACCCGCAAGGCGGCGAGCCCGGAAACCATGACCACGACGCCGCTCCAGGTCGTCATGCTCGCCCTTGTGGCGAGCATCCACGTCTTGAACACCGTCCTCGATGAAGGAATACGTGGATGGTCGGGACAAGCCCGACCATGACGGAAAGGGCGGTGGTCATGGGTTCCGGGCTCAGGCCTTCGGCCTGCCCCGGAATGACGCCGCGTTTCTGAAACCTGCTCTTACAGCCCCAGCTTCTTCTTCCGCTGCCCAAGCGTGCGCAGGCGCAGTGCGTTGAGCTTGATGAAGCCGGCGGCGTCGCGATGGTCGTAGGCGACCGCGCCTTCCTCGAAGGTGACGAGATCCTGATCGTAGAGCGAGTAGGGGCTGGAGCGGCCGATGACGTGGACGCCGCCCTTGTAGAGCTTGAGCCGCACCTGGCCGGCCACGAACTCCTGACTCTTGTCGATCAGCGCCTGCAGCATCTCGCGCTCGGGCGAGAACCAGAAGCCGTTATAGATCAGCTCGGCATATTGCGGCATGATCTGGTCCTTGAGATGGGCGGCGCCGCGATCGAGCGTGATCGACTCGATGGCGCGATGCGCGACAGCGAGGATCGTGCCGCCGGGCGTCTCGTACATGCCGCGGCTCTTCATGCCGACGAAGCGGTTCTCGACCAGGTCGAGCCGGCCGATGCCGTTGGCGCGACCGAGCTCGTTGAGCTTGGCCAGCAGCGTCGCCGGCGAGAGCTTGACGCCGTCGATCGCAGTCGCATCGCCCTTCTCGAAGTCGATCGAGATTACCGTCGGCTTGTCGGGGGCGTCCTCCGGCGAGATCGTGCGCGAATAGACGTAATCAGGCACTTCCTGGGCCGGGTCTTCCAGCACCTTGCCCTCCGAAGAGGCGTGCAGCAGGTTGGCGTCGACCGAGAACGGCGCCTCGCCGCGCTTGTCCTTGGCGATCGGGATCTGGTGCTGCTCGGCGAAGGCGAGAAGCTGCTCGCGCGAGCGCAGGTCCCATTCGCGCCAGGGCGCGATGACGACGACGTCGGGCTTCAGCGCATAGGCGGTCAGTTCGAAGCGGACCTGGTCGTTGCCCTTGCCGGTCGCGCCATGCGAGATCGCGTCGGCGCCGACCTTCTCGGCGATCTCGATCAGCTTCTGGCCAATCAGCGGCCGGGCGATCGAGGTGCCCAGCAGGTAGACGCCTTCATAGGAGGCATTGGCCCGGAACATCGGGAAGACGTAGTCGCGCACGAACTCCTCGCGCAGGTCTTCGATATAGATGTTCTCCGGCTTGATGCCGAGCAGCAGCGCCTTGTCGCGGGCCGGGCCGAGCTCCTCGCCCTGGCCGAGATCGGCGGTGAAGGTCACGACCTCGCATTGATAGGTGGTCTGCAGCCACTTCAGGATGATCGAGGTGTCGAGCCCGCCGGAATAGGCGAGCACGACTTTGTTGACGCGCTTGTCTGCCATGGACGTAGTCTTCCTGCAGTGGCGGCACGAAAGATCGTGCACAGTGTGAGAACGCGGCTTTCCCGGCCGCATTTCGGACGTATCCGCGCACTATCGCAGGGCTCGGGGCGACGCAATCGGAACCTTCTGATCGATTGTGCGTCATCGTTTGATGGATCGCTGTCCGGCGGCGCGTTTGCGGCTTCTGGCTTGCGGGCCGATTCGCGGGGGCGGAGAGTCGGCTCAGTTTTTCAGCCGCTCTCGCGTGGAGGTTTGATGCCGAATCGTCCTGTTCTGGATTTCTGGTACGAGTTCGCATCGACCTATTCCTGCCTGAGTGCCTTGCGGATCGAAGAGCTGGCCGATGCAGCTGGCGTCAGCGTGCGCTGGCGGCCCTTCCTGCTCGGCCCGATCTTCGCCGCCCAGGGTTGGACCAACTCGCCATTCAATCTCTACCCCAACAAGGGCCGCTATATGTGGCGTGACGTGGCGCGCCGTGCCGCCCGCAACGGGCTGACCATCACGCGCCCGGAGACTTTCCCTCAGAACTCGCTGATTGCGGCGCGGTTGGCGCTTGCGGGGCGGGAGGCCGGCTGGATGCCCACTTTTTCCAGGGCGCTGTTCCGTTCCGAGTTCTGCGAAGGCCGCAACATTGCCGAGGAGGCAGTGCTGAGTGCTGCCCTGCGTGAGGCGGGTGCCGACCCCTCGGCCGCCTTTGCCACCTCGCGCAGCGAGGAAGTCAAGGGCCGGCTCAAGGCCGAGACCGAGCTCGCCAAGTCGCTCGGCATCTTCGGTGCTCCGACCTTCGTCACTGGCGATGGCGAGCTGTTCTGGGGCGACGACAGGCTGGAGGAAGCACTCGCCTGGGCGAAGGACGGGCGCTAGCCGCCTGCCGGGGGGCCGGCCGCGACCATGGTCCATGCGCGGCCGAGGTCTCGGCGATCTCGGGCAAGGTCTGGCGCTCACTGATTTTCGGCGGGCCGGGCGCTGCCTGGGGGGCAGGCGCCCGCCGGCGGTCTGCACCAACGCCTGCACACGCTTGGTGACGGAGGGGTGGGTCGAGAACAAATCGGCGAAATCGTCAGGATCGTTCTCGAAGCACATGTCCATTACGCCCGACGGCACGTTGTCGATGTCGGCGCGGCCGGAGATTTTCAGCAGCGCCGAGATCATCGCGTCCGGGTTCTTGGTCAGCTCCACCGCCCCGGCATCTGCGAGGTATTCTCTCGCCCGCGACAGCGACAGCCGGATCACCACTGCGAGCAGCCAGGCGACGGCGATCACTGCGAAGCCCAGGACGATCGCAAAGCCGCTGCCTTTCTTGTCGCCGTCGGAGGAGATACGCACCCGCCCGAGATTGCGGAACACGACCTCGCCGACGAAGGAGATGATGCCGGCGATCACCACGGCGATCACCATCAGCCTGACGTCGCCATTGCGGATATGGGTCAGCTCATGGGCGATCACCGCTTCGATCTCGGCGTCGTTGAGTTGCTCGATCAGCCCGGTTGTCAGCGTCACCGTGAACTGCTTGTCGTTGACGCCGCTGGCGAAGGCGTTGAGCGCATCGCTCTGGATGATGGCGAGCTTCGGCGTCACCATGCCGCGCGAGATGCAGAGATTCTCCAGCATCCGGTAGAGCTTGGGCTGAGCCTCCCGCGTCACGCCCTCGGCGCCCGAGACCGCCTCGATCAGTCCGACATTGATCTTGAAGCCGATCAAGACCCAGGCGGCCGTGCCGAGGGTGATGAAGGGCAGCCAGGCCCAGAAGCGCTGGCCGACGAAGTTCAGCACCGTGCGTCCGCGCGGCACGCCGACATAGCCGTAGCCGACCAGCATCACGCCCCAAACGGTGAGATAGACCATCAGGAAGAGCCCGATGATCAGGGCGATCGACCGGGTCCGGTTGTTGCGCTGATGGGTGTAGAGCCCGAAGGCTTCCCCCGGCATCGCCGCAGCTCCGCTGTGAGGCCTCTTTAGGCGCTCAGAACTTTACGGTGGGTGCAACTTCGATCTGCTTGCGCGTCTCGTCGCCGACATCGAAGAATTCGCGCGGGGCAAAGCCCATCTGCGGCGCGAAGAATACCGCCGGGAAGGCCTGGATCGCCGCGTTGAACTCGCTGACCGCGTTGTTGAAGAAGCGCCGGGCCGCCGCGAGCTTGTCCTCGACATTGCCGAGGTCCTGCTGGAGCTGCTGGAAGTTCGCGCTCGCCTTGAGGTCCGGATAGGCCTCGCCCAGCGCCAGCAGGCGGCCGACCGCGCCGGTCAGCTGCTGCTCGGCCGCCGCCTGGTCGTGCGGGCCGGACGCGGCCTGCGCCTGGTTGCGCGCCTGGATCACTGCGTCGAAGGTTTCCTTCTCGTGGCTGGCATAGCCCTTCACGGTCTCGACCAGGTTCGGGATCAGGTCGTGGCGCTGCTTCAACTGCACGTCGATGTCGGCGAAGGCCTGGTTGACGCGCTGGCGCATCGCGACCAGCCCATTATAGGTCATGATCAGCCAGACCACGACGACGACGATCAGTCCAAGGACGACCCAACCCATGGTGTTCTCCTCCGGCACAGGCGATCTTGCGGCACAGGCGATCTCGCCGGCAACCTTGCATGAAGGGCGACGGTAGGGAAGCTGCCGCCGCCTGCAGCGAGCGCTTGCGCCGGTCAGGCCAGCTTTCCGACGCTGCTGCGCGCGATCATCCGGACCGTGGCGATCACCGCGACTGCCGAGATCGCCGTCGCCAGCGAGAACAGCGCGCCATAGCCCAGCGTGTCGGCGAGCTTGCCCGCCAGCATCGAGCCGGCGAGATAGACCAGCAATTGCGCGCAGGCGAGGATGGTGAAGTCGGTTCCCGGCTGCTCCGAGGTCGTCACCGCCATGAACAGCGAATAGAGCGCGACGATCTCCATATAGCGGATCAACGTCTGGAAGCCGGCGGCGCCGAACAGCGGCCAGGCTCCGACGACGGCCCCCAGCCCATGGCAGGCGAAGAGCAGGAAGCAGAGCGTGCGCATGCTTCCGAGCAAAGCGAGCACGAAGGCGATGCCCTGGCGCTTGACCAGCCAGGCCGCGATCGCTGAACCGGCGAGGCCGGCCGTCGTTGCCGATATCCCGGAGAGATAGCCGATCTGGTTGAGCGGCACGCCGGCATCGACCAGGTAAGAGCCCTCCATCGCCTTCACCAGGCCCTCGCTCGCCCGGTAGATCAGTGCGATCCAGAGGATCTGGCGCGCCTCCGGCCGGCGCAGGAAGGCGCGGATCGAGGGACGCTTCGCCGCCTCGGCCGGCGTCGGATCACCCTCTCGCATCATCGCCGCCGCGACGAGCGGCAAGAGCGAGATCGCGGCGATGGTGACCAGCATGCCGGTCCAGCCGATATAATGGTGCAGGACGAGGCCGAGCGTACCGCCGATCACGACTCCGAAAGCGATCGAGCCGCCCTGGATGGCGTTGCCGATGGCGCGGTCGGCCTCCGGCAGATATTTTGCGGCATAGCCGTCGGTGGCGATGTCCTGGGTCGAGATCAGCAGCGAGGCGACAAAGCCGATCGCGATGATCTTGCCGACATCGAGCGGCCCGACCGCGATCAGCGCGAGGATGCACAGGATCGTGCCGGTCTGGGTGATGAAGACCCAGCCGGCCCGGTGCGCCCGCGCGAACGGCCTGATCCGGTCGATCCACGGCGCCCAGACGAATTTGAGCACCAGCGGCAGCAAGAGGATGCTCATGTAACCGATGGCGGTGCGCGAGACGCCGGCCTCGCGCATGATCGGCGGCAGCGCCGCGACGAAGAGATAGGACGGGATCGCCTGCGCGAGATACAAGCCCCCGAGTACGGCGAAGAGCCGGTAACGGGCGGCATTGTTCGCTGGTGCAGCGCCGATGGCCGCTTCGCTCGCGCTCATGCCGCCCTCCGGTGCTTCAGCAGGAAGGCGCGCGCCGCCGCCTCGTCGGTCTCCAGGCTGATCGGAAAGGGCCACAGCCGGCGGAAGACATCGGCCATCGCCTCGGTCGCGCCAGGGCGCACGATGGCGCAGGCGCCGCAGAGCGTGCCGAACTGGGCCCGCGTCCGCTTGAACCAGAGCGCCTGCTCGCGCTCGCCGGCCTGGGACAGCTTGCCGCCGCCGCCGAAGATGGTGAGCAGCAGGAAAGACTCCTCGCGTTTGCCGAGTTCAGCGAGCGCGTCGAGATAGGCGCGCTCGTCATTGTCGGCATAGGGCGGCGTGAAGCGCAGCGTCACGATGCCCTGGGCGTCGCTGTCGAGGCTGACCATCGTCAGAAGGTCTTGCGGAAGCCGAGCGTCACGGTGCGGCCCCAGGCATAGTTGGCGAGGTTGCGCACCGAGGTCGCGGTCGGGTTCTGGTAGTTCCGGTCGAACAGGTTGTTGACCGCGACATAGGCCTCGCCCTCGAGCACCGGCGCGGTGAAGGCGACGTTCATGGTGGCGGCGCCCTTCAGCTTGTTTCGGGTGCCACGCAGATCGGTCGCAACGTCGCGATCGGAGAACGCCTCGCCCTCGACCCGCAGCTGCATGCCGTTGGTGAAGCGGTAGCTGCCATAGAGCATGCCGCGATAGGGCGAGCCGATGCGGTTGTTCGGCAGGGCGCTGTCGAGCTTGCGGTCGCCATTGGTGTCGTAGCGACCCTCCCGATAGGCCAGCACGGTGCCGATGGTGAACTGCTCGGTCACGGCGACGTCGCCAGTCGCCTCGACACCCCAGATCCGCTCCTTCTGCTGCGAGATCGTGTTGCTCGCCTGGTCGAAGGTCACGCCCTTGCCGGAGGTGCTGATGAAGCCGGTCAGCGAGCCCTTGAAGATGCCGTGGCTGCCGCGGATGCCGAGCTCGTAATTGTTCACGATCTGCGCTTCGGGCGCGATTGTGCTGTAGCTGACATTGCGCCGGTTGGCCGGCAGGCAGTTCGGGTTGGCGACCGGGCAGGCGAAGGCGGTGGAGATGCCGGCGCGGCGGGTGAAGGCGCCGACATCCGGCAGCGCGAAGCCCTGCGAGAAGCCGCCGAAGATCTCGCTGCTCTCGGAGAGCTTGACCGTCGCGCCGAGATTGCCGGTCCAGGCCTTGTAGTCGAAGTTGCCACCGGTAACGTTGAGGGCCGGCAGCACGAAGCTCTGGAAGCCCAGCGCATTGTTGGCGGCCACCGCCGCATAGGCGGCCGGGCGGACATAGTCGCTGACCGCAAGCGAGAAATACTCGTAGCGCAGGCCACCGCGCAGGGTGATGCGCTCGCCGATCGGGATCTGCAGCTGGCCGAAGGCGGCACTCGTCGTCTGCTTCAGCGGTGTGAACACGTCCTGGCCGCTGGTCAGGGTCTGCCAGGTCTTCTCATGGCTGAGGTCGCCGCCCCAGGTGAACTTGGCGCCCGGCAGCAGCCGGTCGAGCGGGGGTGTCGATCGTCAGGTTCACGCCGCCGCGCTGCGAATAGAGCGTGGTCTGGTTGTCCGGGCTCGTCGGCGAAGCCGGGTTGAAGGAGTAGTAGACTTGGCTGTTGTAAGGGTAGGAGAAGGTCGAGAAATTGAAGCGCTTCTTGATGTCGTTGTAGTAGCCGAGCACGCTGAGCTTGCCGAGGGCGAAGTCGCTGTCGCTGTAGCGCAGCGAGACCGACTTGGTGTCCTCGATGACGTTCTGCCCGGTATAGAGCTGCGTCCGGTCCGGCCGGGCGAAGGGCGCGGCGTAGTTGGTCAGGTATTTCGGGTCCTGATCGAAGGCGATCAGCGAGCCCTGCAGTTCGATGCGCTTGCTGGCGTCGAAATCATAGCCGAGCTTGGCGAGCAGGTTGCCGGCCTTGTAGCGGTCGCCGCCGCCCTGGCCGAGCAGTCCATCGGAAGGCAATTCGCGCCCTCTGCCGTCATAGGTGCGTCCGGCGCCGCGGCCGCTGCCTGAGATCAGGTAGTCGAAGCCGTCAGGAATCTTGCCGGAGACGGTCACAGAAGCCTCGGGCGCCAGCGAGCGGCCGAGAGCCTGGGTGAAGCCGCGCACGGCGGTGTTGACTGTCACGCGTGGCTTGCCGTCCGCGGCCTTCTTGGTGATGAAATTGACCGTGCCGCCGGTCGCGCCGGCACCGTAGAGGCTGGACGCTCCGGCGACCATCTCGATGCGCTCGACCGTGTTGAGATCGATCAGCGCGAGGATGCGCGAGACATCGCGTAGCGGCGTGTTCATCGGCACGCCGTCGATCAGCACGAGCAGGTCGCGGCCGCGATAATTCTCCGAGGCGCTCGACACCGTCTGCGTCGACATCGAATAGCCGGGCACCAGCTTGCCGAGCGCGGCCGCGGCGTTCGGGCTGAACTTGAGCTGCTCCTCGATCTGAGCCCGGTCGAGCACCTGGATCGATTGCGGCGTCTCGGCCGTGCTGCGCTCGGTGCGCGCCGCCGTGACGGTGATCGTGTCGAGATCGATCACGTTCGTCTGGGGTTGCGGCGACTGCGCCACCGCCGCCGAGGCGTAAAGCAGAGCCGGCAGGCTGATGGCGAGGGAAGCGCGCTTGCTCATGAAGACACCTGTCGTCGTCGGTCCGGATCGGGGTCTGTGCACGAGAGTATCGCTCGCTGCCGCTCGATCTGAAGTTGTGATGCCGTTTCGATCTTAGTTTAGAACTAGAATAAACTAGTTTTATTCGTTGATCTCTGCGGCGAAAAGCTCTGCATGCGTTGAGTTGTTGTGATCTCTAAAATTATATCTAAAGCATCATCTTGGACTTGCGCGAACGCGCTATGGGACAAAAGCGAACTCCGATGCGAGACGAAGCGCCTGTGGCCGCGATGCCACGGTCTGCAAACGCCAAGGCAGCCGAAGCCGAGACCTTCGCGCCATTCTGGCTGGTCTCGGGCGAGGCCGCGTCCGACGAGATTCGGACAATGGCGCACAAGATTCTCGGGCGTGTGCCCGATGGCGAAGACATTCGCGCCGATGCCGCGCTGCCCTTCGCCGCTCGCAGTGCGCTGACGACGAAGCCCGATATCGGGCTGATGTCCTGCTTTGCCCCAGCGACGCCGTGGACTTGGCCGGCGCGCCGGGACGGGCAAGAGCCGCGCTATATTCTCGTGCGCCCCTCCGATGGCCGCTGCGTGATCGAGCAGGCGGGCCGCCGCGTCTCGCTGCGAGCTCGTGATGCCGCCGTCGTCGATCTCGCGCAGGAGACGCGCTTCACCCTCGTCGAGCTGGGCCGTATCGACCTGATCGCGCTCGACCCGGCCCGGCTGCCGCCGCTGACGCAACTTGCCCCTGACGAACTGATGCAGGCGATTCCGCGCGGAAATCGCGGCCTGCAGGTGCTGGCGCATTACGGCGCGCTGCTGCTGCGCGGATTGTTTCCGCTCAATTCGGCGCCGCTGCGCGACCTCGCGATCGGCCATGTCCACGATCTGATCGGCGTGATGCTGGCCGATCGCAGCGCCCCGCCGGTGACCGCAACGCCCCGGCGCGGCGGCCGGCTCGCTGCGATCAAGGCCGATATAGAGACCAGGCTGGAGCGGCGCGAACTCTCGATCGACATGATCGCCGGGCTCTACGGCGTGACCCCGCGTGCCATCCAGAAGGCGTTCGGCGCCGAGGGGCGCACCTTCTCCGACTATGTGATGGAGCGCCGGCTCGAACGGGCCTGGCTCAAGCTGATGTCGGCCGAGGACGACGCCATCTCGATCAGCAGCGTCGCCTTCGAGGTCGGCTTCGGCGACCTCTCCTATTTCAACCGCAGCTTCCGCAAGCGCTTCGGCCGTTCGCCTTCGCAGGTCAGGGCCGGCTGACGTGTTCCGTCAGCCGAAGGTGAAGGCGTAGGCGCGCACGCCGGGGTCGAGGAACTCGATGCTGAAGTCGCGCGGCTTCACCGGCCCGTCCTGGCGGACCAGCTGGTAGAGCCGCTCGTCGCCGATCGTGCCGTAGCCATCGGCGTCGACATCGGCGCCACGGGCGCTGCCGGGCACGGCGCCGTCGATGGTGACGCGGAACCGGACCGGCGGGCTGCCGGGCAAGCGCCCCATCACCAGATGCAGGTCGCGGGCGTGGAAGCGATGGTTGATCCGGCCGCCTGCCTGCTGCGACGTGGCGAATTCGCCGGCGACAGTCCAACTGCCGGCAAGGCTCCACTGGTTGAGGCGCGGTGAGGTGGCGGCCTCGTAGGTGGCGGGCGCATCGGCCCTGATGCCGCCCGGCGAGGCGAAGCCGCTCGTGCGGGCATGGCCGAGATAGGTCTCGGGCGAGCGCAGATTGGCGAAATCCGGCGCTCCCTGCGCGCCTTCGCCCGAGATCTTGGCGATGCCGGGCTCGACCTTGCTGCCGGCCTCGGCGAGCAGCGACTGGATCAGTCTTTCGGAAGCGGCATAGTCGCCCTCGCCGAACTCGTGATGGCGGGTGCGACCCTGCGCGTCGATGTAGTAGCGCGCCGGCCAGGCCTGGTTCCCGAAGGCGCGCCAGACCGCATAGTCGTTGTCGATCGCGACTGGATAGGCGACACCGAGCGCCGCGACGGCCTTGCGGACATTGTTCGGATTCTTCTCGAAGGCGAATTCCGGCGTGTGCACGCCGATCACGACGAGGCCCTGGTCCCGGTACTTCTCGGCCCAGGCCCGGACGTAAGGCAGCGTGCGCAGGCAGTTGATGCAGGAATAGGTCCAGAAATTCACCAGCACGACCTTGCCGCGCACGCTCTCGGCCGCGATCGGCTCGCGGTCGAGCCATTGCTTGGCGCCGAACAGCGGCTTGGACACGGGCTGGGCCTGCGCGCTGGTGACCAGTTCGGGCATGCCCGGCGATGCCAGGTCGATCAATCGTTGTTCGATCGCGGCGGTGGTCGGCGCCGACAGACGGGTGAGGACGCTGGTGTCGAGGCCGAAGGCGATCGCGATCGCGCTCGCGACCACCGCGACGCCGAGGCCGCGGCGTAGCGGCTCGAACAGGGCTGCGGGTCGCCGGGCCCGCGCCAGCAGCCGGTTGCCCAGCAACAGCACGGCAGCGAGCGCCGTCGCCGCACCGGCGGCATAGGCAAAGAGCAGGAGCGCAGTTGTGACGCTCGGCCCGCCGAGGGCGGCGCCGGCCAGGATCAGGCCGAGCACCGGCCCGGCGCAGGGCGTCCACAACAGGCCGGTGGCGACGCCGATCAGGGCGGAGGATGCGGGTCGCAGGTCGGTGCGGCCATCCGCGCCCGCGATGCGCGTCAGCCTTTCGCCGATCCTGGTCAGCGGGGCTGCGAGGCGCTCGGGGAGGGCCGGGAACAGCAAGGCCAGCCCGAACAGGGCGACAAGGCCGAGGGCGATGCTGCGGCCATGGCTGTTGAGCGCGATCGCCCAATTGCCGGCGACCGCGGCGAGGCTCGCTACGGCGGCGAAAGCCAGCGCCATGCCGAGCAGCATGGGCAAGGTGCTGCTGCGGAAAGGCTGGCCGGCGCGCGTGAGCACGAAAGGCAGGACCGGCAGGATGCAGGGGCTGGCGATGGTCAGGACGCCGGCGAGATAGGCCAGGACGAAGTTCACGGAAGCGTCTCCTCGGCAGGGGGCGTCAGGATCGGGCCGCGCCGCGGCGTGGCGGCGGGTTCGACGACACGATCGGGCTGGGGCCGTAGCTGCGCGGGCCGGTGAACGCGCTGCAGGCCATCGAGAAGCTCGCCGCCGCTGCCAACATCGCCGCCAGCAGCAGGCGGCGCGGGGCCGGAATGGTCTCCACCTGCGCTTGAACGGGCGCCTTGGCGGTTGATAGCTCAAGGTGCGGCGGCATTGCGTGCTCCATCATTTACTTATTGAGCGATTAGATCGCTCGACAAGTAAGTGATGTCAGAAAGCCATTCAACCGCTTGAAAACAAATCGTGCATCAAATATCTGTGAGCGATCCTTTTCCGGAGAGGTACCTTGGCGAGCAGTTCAGAACAGGCAGGTCGGCAAGCGGGCGCGAACAGCCTGCCGGGGCTCGACGAATTCCTTTGCTTCGCGGTCTATTCGACCAATCTCGCCTTCAACCGCGTCTACAAGCCGCTGCTCGACGAGCTCGGGCTGACCTATCCGCAATACATCGCGCTGGTCGCCCTCTATGAGGAGGCGGACCAGACGGTCGGCCGGCTCGGCGAAAAACTCTTCCTCGACTCCAGCACGCTGACGCCGCTGCTGAAGCGGCTGGAGGCGATGGGCGCGGTGACGCGCCAGCGCGACCCGCAGGACGAGCGCCAGGTCCGTATCAATCTGACGGTTCAAGGGCGCGCTTTGCGCGAGCGGGGCAGGGCGGTGCGGGTCAGCATGCAGCGTTCGACGGGCCTGACGCCGGAGGAGCAGCGCCATCTGCGCGAGGAGATGGTGCGGCTGCGGCGAAACCTCACCGCAGCCGAGCGCGGAAGCCGATCCTGAAACAGCTACGAGTTCAGGCCGCGACTGCGGCCCGTCCGAGCGCTGGCTGGATTTCGGCGAGGATCTCGTAGGAGCGCTTCCGGGCCGCGTGGTCGAAGATCGGCGAGGCGACGATCAACTCGTCGGCCTTTGTCTTCGCGATGAAGGCCTGCAGCTGCGCCCGCACGCTTTCGCGCGAGCCGACGAAGGAGCAGGCCAGCATCCGCTGCGCCTGCGCCTTCTCCGGGCCGGACCAGTAGTCCTCGATATCGTCGATCGGCCTCGGCAACAGGCCGCGCCGCCCGCGCAGCATGTCTGCGAAGCGCTGCTGCACCGAGGTGAAGAGATGCTGCGCCTCGGCATCGGTTTCGGCCGCGATGACGTTGCAGCCGACCATGGCGTAGGGCTTGTCGAGCTGCGCCGAGGGCTGGAAGCGCTCGCGATAGACGGAAAGCGCGTCCATCAGCGCGTCCGGCGAGAAATGCGAGGCGAAGGCATAGGGCAGCCCGAGCACGGCGGCGAGCTGTGAGCCGAACAGGCTGGATCCGAGGATCCAGAGCGGGACATTGGTGTTGGTGCCCGGCACCGCCTGGATAACCTGATCCGGCTGCAATGGCCCGAGCAGAGCCTGGAGTTCGAGCACGTCCTGCGGGAAGCGCTCGGAGGCGTCGGCCTCGCGCCGCAGCGCTCGCCAGGTGCGCTGGTCGGTGCCCGGCGCCCGGCCGAGCCCGAGATCGATCCGGCCGGGATAGAGCGTTTCCAGCGTGCCGAACTGCTCGGCGATCACGATCGGCGAATGGTTCGGCAGCATGATTCCGCCGGCGCCGACCCGGATCGTCCGGGTGCCTTCGGCGACATAGCCGATCGCGACCGAGGTCGCTGCGCTGGCGATGCCGGTCATGTTGTGGTGTTCGGCCAGCCAGAAGCGGGTGTAGCCGAGCCTTTCGGCATGTTGGGCGAGATCACGGCTGTTATGGAGGGCGTTTGCTGCGGTCGAACCTTCGGCGATGAAGGCGAGGTCGAGGATGGAGAGCGGGAACATATGGGACTTCCCTTGCATCGCGCCGGCTCGTGGCCGGGCTTCGCGGGGAAAGATCGGCAGCCTTCCGGCGGCTCGCAAGGCCGCTTCACGCATGCGCGACCGGCATTTCGCGCCGCAATCCGCTTGCGAAACGCTACGAAAATCGCTAGGTCAGCCTCGTCCGAAGGGCCGTGATCGATCACAGCCGGGGGCGGCCAATCGGCCTGCTCCCGTTTCGTGGTTGAAAAAAGCGGGCCTTTTGATGCGGATCGGCCCCTGCGGCCAGGCGCCGCCGTCCTGAGGGACGGCAAGCTCCGTAACCGGAGCACCGCGCGGACCGGTCCGGTGTGCAGCACCAACCCAATCGGCGCCATGCCGGACATCCGCGGGATACGCGGCCGGCGTTCAGGAGCATTTATGTCAGCTGTCGAAAGCTATCACGCGGGCCGCGAGGATTTCGCCGCCCTGCTCGAGGAATCGTTCACCCGTAACGAGGCCCTCGAAGGTACCGTCATCAAGGGCAAGGTCGTTGCCATTGAGAAGGACATGGCGATCATCGACGTCGGTCTGAAGACCGAAGGTCGCGTCGCCCTCAAGGAATTCACCGGCCCGGGCCGGGAAGAAGAGCTCAAGGTCGGCGACGAGGTCGAGGTCTACCTCGACCGGATCGAGAACGCGCTCGGCGAAGCCGTCATCTCGCGCGACAAGGCTCGCCGCGAGGAGAGCTGGGTCAAGCTCGAGAAGGCGTTCGAGGCCCGCGAGAAGGTCATGGGCAACATCTTCAACACGGTTAAGGGTGGCTACACGGTCGATCTCGACGGCGCCGTCGCCTTCCTGCCGCGTTCGCAGGTGGACATCCGCCCGATCCGCGACGTCGGCCCGCTGATGGGGCAGCCGCAGCCCTTCGAGATCCTCAAGATGGATCGTCGCCGCGGCAACATCGTCGTCTCGCGCCGCACCGTGCTCGAAGAGACCCGCGCCGAGGCGCGCTCCGAGCTCGTCGCTTCGCTCGAAGAGGGCCAGGTCATCGACGGCGTCGTCAAGAACATCACCGAATACGGTGCGTTCGTCGACCTCGGCGGCATTGACGGCCTGCTGCACGTGACCGACATGGCCTGGCGCCGCGTCAACCATCCGTCCGAGGTCGTGACCATCGGCCAGACGGTCAAGGTCAAGATCATCAAGATCAACCAGGAGACGCACCGCATCTCGCTGGGCATCAAGCAGCTGCTGGCCGATCCGTGGGATGGCATCGCCGCCCGCTACCCGGTCGGTACCCGCCTGAAGGGTCGCGTCACCAACATCACGGACTACGGCGCGTTCGTCGAAGTGGAGCCGGGCATCGAAGGCCTGATCCACGTCTCCGAGATGTCCTGGACCAAGAAGAACGTCCACCCCGGCAAGATCGTCTCGACCTCGCAGGAAGTCGACGTCGCGATCCTCGAGGTCGATCAGGTCAAGCGCCGCATCTCGCTCGGTCTCAAGCAGACCCTCCGCAATCCGTGGGAGGTCTTCGCCGAGCAGCATCCGTCGGGTGCCGTGGTCGAGGGCGAGGTCAAGAACAAGACCGAGTTCGGTCTGTTCCTCGGCCTCGAGGGCGACATCGACGGCATGATCCATCTGTCGGACCTGGACTGGAACCGTCCGGGCGAGCAGGTGATCGAGGAGTACAAGAAGGGCGACATGCTCCAGGCGGTCGTTCTCGATGTCGACGTCGAGAAGGAGCGCATCTCGCTCGGCCTGAAGCAGCTCGGCGGCGATCCCTTCGTGGATGCCGGCGAGTTCAAGAAGGGCCAGGTCGTGACCTGCGAGATCGTCGACGTCAAGGACGGTGGTCTCGACGTCAAGATCGTCGGCACGGACATGACGACCTTCATCAAGCGCGCCGAAATCGCGCGTGATCGTGCCGAGCAGCGCCCCGAGCGCTTCGCTGCCGGTGAGAAGGTCGACGCCCGCGTCATCCTTTTCGACAAGAAGGCCCGCAAGATCCAGGTCTCGATCAAGGCTCTGGAAATGGCCGAGGAAAAAGAGGCGATGGCCCAGTACGGCTCCGCCGACTCCGGCGCCTCGCTCGGCGACATCCTCGGCGCGGCCCTCAAGAAGGCTGGCACCGACAAGAAGTGATCATCGGGCCGCGTCTCGCGGCCTGACCAATCCATCGGCCCGCGCGGAGAAATCCGCGCGGGCTTTTGTTTCGGCAAATGGAGCACGGCAATGGACGACGCGGCGATCGGGATCGATTTCGGCACCACCAACAGCGTGGTCGCGCTCGCACGTCCGGATGGCTCCGTTACGACCCGCAGCTTCGCGACGAAGCAGGGTGCCGTCGACGCCTATCGCTCGGCCTTGATGTTCTGGCGCGAGGGCAGGCCGCCCCACGCCCATGTTACCCATGTCAGCGGCCCCGATGCGCTCGACATGGCGCTCGGCATGACGACCGAGCACCGTTTCCTGCAATCGCTGAAGACCTATCTGTCGAGCCGCGCCTTCCAGGAGACCCGCCTGTTCGGCAAGCTCTTCCGGCTCGAGGATCTGATCGCGGTCTTCCTGAAGGACCTTTCCGCCGGCCTTGATGATCTCGGGGAGCGCGCCGTCCTCTCCGGCCGCCCGGTCGTCTTTGCCGGCGATCGCCCCGACGAGACGTTGGCCCTCTCGCGCCTCTCGGCAGCCTACGGCAAGGCCGGCATGCCGACGGTGGACTTCGCCTACGAGCCGCTCGGCGCCGCCTACTGGTACGCCCGCGAGCTCAAGACCCCGCAGACCATGCTGGTCGCCGATTTCGGCGGCGGCACCAGCGACTTCTCGGTGATGCGTTTCGAGCCAGGTGGCGCGGGCCGGCTGCAGGCGGTCCCGCTCTCCCATGCCGGTGTCGGCATCGCCGGCGACAGCTTCGACTACCGCATCATCGAGCATGCGGTCTCGCCGCTGCTCGGCAAGGGCTCGGACTATCTCTCCTTCGGCAAGCGCCTGCCGATCCCGGCGCATTACCACGCCGCCTTCGCGCAATGGCACCGGCTCTCGCTGATGAAGAGCCGCGAGACCATGACCGAGCTCAAGGCGCTGATCCGCGATGCAGTCGAGCCTGACAGGCTCGAGGACCTGATGACGGTGATCGAATACGATCTCGGCTATGAGCTCTACCGCGCCGTCTCGGCGACCAAGATCGCTCTCTCTGCGCAGGACGAGGCGCAGCTTTCCTTCGACCAGATGGGCGTGCGCATCGAACGCACGGTGACGCGGACCCTGTTCGAGCGCTGGATCGCCGAGGATGTCGCGGCGATCGAGGGCGCGCTCGACGAGGCGTTGTCCGCAGCCGGGGTCGAGGCGGGTCGGATCGAGGCGGTGTTCATGACCGGCGGCACCTCCTATGTCCCGGCGGTGCGTGCCCTCTTCGACCGCCGCTTCAGCCCGGAGCGCATCCATATCGGCGACGCCTTCCGCTCCGTCGCGAGCGGGCTCGCTCTGCTTGCGCTCGACCGGCAGCAGGCGCTCGCCGCGGCCTGAGGCCGCTCAGATCCAGCGATCGTTCTGCGCCGTCCGCGCGCCGCCCTCATGGCCGGTGTTGAGCGTGCCGCGCGGCTCGATCAGCAGCATGCGGACCTCCTTTTCGGCGAAGGGCTTGTGCTCTTTGCCCTTGGGCACGACGAACATCTCACCGGGACCGACCGTGACCGAACCGTCGAGGAAGTCGATGCGCAACGAGCCCTCGAGTACGATGAAGGCCTCATCGGTCTCAGGGTGGTCATGCCAGATGAAGTCGCCTTCGATCCTGACGATCTTGATCTGGTAGTCGTTGAGCTCCGCCAGGACGCGCGGCTGCCATTGTTCGTGTATCTGGCCGAGCTTCTCGGCGAAGTTGATGGCGCGATAGGTGTTTTCGGGCATCTCGGCAGGGCTCCGATCAAGGTGCCGATAAGCTCGGCATTCGTCGTCTCCCTGTCTTGAACGATCGTGCAGGGCTTGCCACGGATATCGGCGCGACAACTGCCGCCTTGCCGCCCCGGCACCGCGGAGCTACACCACTGGCCTCTAGAGCCCGCTCCGATCAGCTTGCATCCAAGCTGATCGGAAAAAGCGGTCTCTATCGCAAAGTGAGAGACGGATTCACCGATCGGGTCGTTGCGCCCTGGTCGAATCCGACTCTAACCGGAGCCGCCGAGATGTCGTCCGATGCCGATCTGCTCGCCGATCGCCGCAGCCTGCGGCGTAAGCTCTCGCTCTGGCGGTTGCTCGCGCTTGCCGGCGTCGTCGTCCTGGCCGTCGCCGGCGGGCTCGTCTGGAGCGGGCGCCTGCCAGGCAGCACCGCGCAGGCGCACATCGCCCGCGTCACCATTTCCGGCTTCATCTCCGGCGACCGCCGTACGCTCGATCTGATCAAGTCGCTGGAGGACAGCCGCGCCAGCGCCGTGCTGCTCAGCATCGACAGCCCCGGCGGTACCGTGACCGGTTCCGGAAGCGCTGTATGAGGCGATTCGCCGGCTTGCCGCGAAGAAGCCGGTCGTCGCGGTGGTCGACGGGATGGCAGCGTCCGGCGGCTACATCGTCGCTCTCGGCAGCGAGCGGATCGTCGCGCGCCAGACCTCTCCCGTCGGCTCGATCGGCGTGATCGCCCAGATTCCCAATGTCGCGAGATTGCTCGACACGATCGGCGTCAAGTTCGAGATCACCCGCTCGAGCCCGTTGAAGGCTGCTCCGAGCGGCCTCGAGCCGACCTCGCCCGAAGCTGCAGCCGAGATCGCGCGCGTCATCGCGGATAACTACGACTGGTTCAAGCGGCTGGTCGGCGAGCGTCGCAAGCTCGCCGAGGCCGAAGTCGCCAAGGTGGCGGACGGGCGCGTCCATTCGGGCCGCCAGGCGGTCACGCTCAAGCTTATCGACGAGGTTGGCGGCGAGGCAGAGGCGATTGCCTGGCTCGAGCGCGAGAAGGGCATCGGCAAGTCGCTACCGGTGCGCGATTGGCGCCGCCGCAGCGAATCCTCCTCTTACGGCCTGTGGAGTGCCGGCGAAGCGCTGGCGCGTGCGGCGGGCCTTGAGGCGATTGCGGCGCTGCTTGCGCGCGCGGCTGAAATCCCGGTCGGACTGCGGCTTGACGCGCCCTTGGCGCTCTGGCAGCCTGCCGTCGAAAAGTGACGATGTTACAAGCGGTTATATTGGACCCATGATAAAATCAGAACTCGTCCAGCGCATCGCCGAGCGCAACACTCACCTCTATCAGCGCGACATCGAGAACATTGTCGGCTCGATCCTCGACGAGATCGTCAAGGCGCTCGCCCGCGGCGATCGTGTCGAGTTGCGCGGCTTCGGCGCTTTCTCGACCAAGGAGCGTGCCGCCCGTGTCGGTCGCAATCCGCGCACCGGCGACTCCGTCAAGGTCGATCAGAAGTTTGTGCCGGTCTTCAAGACCGGCAGCGAGCTGCGCATGCGGCTGAACGGCAAGGCCGGCTGAGCCGGCTGGAGGAGCGGAATGAAGGCTTTCTTCAAGGCGCTGGTGCTTGTCCCGGTCGCACTTCTCGTGGTGCTGTTCTCGGTGGCGAACCGCGCGCCCGTCCGCGTCTCGCTCGATCCGGTCAGCCGTGATGCCCCGGCGCTCGCCTTCGATCTGCCGCTCTTTGCCGTGGTCCTCGCCGCCATCGCCATCGGCATCCTGATCGGCGGCTTCGCCTCATGGCTGGCGCAGGGCAAGCATCGCAAGGCTGCCAGGTTCAATCGCCGCGAAGCCGACAAGCTGCGTGGCGAAGCCCAGTCGCTGCGCGCCGCGGTGCCGGATTCGGCGCTGCCGGCGCTGACCAGCCGCGTCTGAAGCAGCAGCCATGCGTTTCTTCTCTGCGGCCGAGATCGACGGCCTGCTCAACTTCCCCGCCCTGATCGATGCGCTCGCCGATGCCTTCCGCGGCGATATCGTCACGCCGGTCCGGCATCACCACGAGATCGAGCGGCCGGATGCGGCAGCGACCCTGCTGCTGATGCCGGCCTGGACGGCGCCGGAGGCGAGCCCGGCCTTTCTCGGCACCAAGGTCGTCACGGTCTTCCCGGGCAATGCCGCGCTGAACCAGCCGAGCGTGATGGGGACCTACCTTCTGATGGATGGTGCGACCGGTGCGCCACTCGCCGCATTGGATGGCGCGCGGTTGACGCTTTGGCGCACTGCCGCGGCGTCTGCGCTCGCCTCGCGCATGCTGGAGCGGCCCGATACCAAGCGCATGCTGATGGTAGGCGCCGGTGCCCTCTCGACTTTTCTGGTCAAGGCGCATCGCAGCGTGCGGACTTTCGAGGACATCGCGATCTGGGCGCGGCGCCCGGAGGCTGCGGCCGAGGTGGTCGCGGAACTGGCGCGTAATGGTATCGAGGCGCGGGTCGCGGAGAACCTGGAAGCCGAGGCGCGTCAGGCCGATCTCATCTCATGCGCGACGCTGTCGCGCGAGCCATTGATCCACGGCCGCTGGTTGAAGCGCACCGCCCATCTCGATCTGGTCGGCGCTTTCAACCTGTCGATGCGCGAAGCCGATGACGAGGCGTTGCAGCGCGCCCATGTCTTCGTCGATACGCAGGCCGCGCTGCATGAAGGCGGGGATGTTGCCGTCGCGATCAAGGCGGGCGCCTACACGGCCGAGCAGGTTTCCGGAACGCTGGCCGGTCTCTGTCGCGGCGAATACGATGCCGCCGCCGAGCGCGACGACGTCACCCTGTTCAAATCGGTCGGCACCGCTCTCGAGGATCTCGCTGCCGCCATGCTGGTCTGGAAGCTGGCGAGCTGAAGCGCGAGCCCCCACTGCCGTCATTGCGAGGAGCGAAGCGACGAAGCAATCCAGGGGCAGCAGAGCTCTACGTCCCCCTGGATTGCTTCGCTGCGCTCGCAATGACGATAAGCGCTTAGACCCTGACGACCGGGCCGCCGAGCGCTCCGAGCAGCCAGAGCACAAGCACGATCACCAGCACGAGGCCGACCACGCCGCCGAGCCCGGCGCCGCCATAGCTGCGGTGACCGTAATATCCGCCGCCGCCGAGCAGGACGATGAGCAGGATGAGGATGAGGAGTGTGGACATGATTCGCGCCCTTCTTCGGCCGCTGCCTCGTCGCTGTCGACGGGCGAGCGTTCAAAGAACGTCGGGCGCGAACCGTAAGTTCCGTGAAGTTACTCCGCCTTGATGCCGACCTCGCGGATCAGCCCCACCCATTTGGCCTGCTCGGCCCGGACAAAGGCAGCAAGCTCCGTCGGTGTGTTGCCGACCGGCTGGGCCGCGAGTTGGTCCATCTTGCCGCGCACGACCGGATCGGCGATCGCGGCCTTGGTCTCGGCCTGCAGTCGGTCGATGATCGCCTGCGGCGTCTTCGCCGGTGCGAACAAGGCGAACCAGGAGGAGACGTCGAAGCCGGGCACGAGATCGTTGATCGGCGCGAACTCGGAGGCGGTCGGCGCGCGCTGCGCCGTGGTGACGCCGAAGCCGCGTACAGTGCCGGCACGAACCTGAGGCAGCGCGGCGGTGATGTTGTCGAACATCAGGTCGACGCGCCCGCCGATCAGGTCCTGCATCGCCTGGGCCGAGCCGCGATAGGGCACGTGCACCATCTTGATCCCGGTCAGCTTCTGGAAGAGTTCGCCGGCGAGATGGATCGAAGTGCCGACGCCGGAGGAGGCATAGGTCAGCTTGCCCGGATTGGCCTTGCCATAGGCGATCAGCTCGGCCGTGTCCTTGACCTTCAGGCTGGGACTGATGACAAGCAGATTGGGCACCAGCGCCACCATGGTGATCGGCGCGAAATCGGTGAGCGGATCGTAATTCACCTTGGCATAGAGAGCCGGATTGGCGACGAGGCCGACCGAGACGATCAGCAGCGTGTCGCCGCTCGGCTCGGCCCGGGCCACCGCCTCGACGCCGATATTGCCGCCGGCCCCGGGACGATTCTCGACCACGAAGGTCGCGCCGAGCGCCTGGCCGACCTTGTCGGCGACGAGCCGGCCGAGGATGTCGGTCGCGCCGCCCGGCGTGAACGGCACGACCAGCTTCGGCGTGCGCCCCTGCGGCCAGGCGCCTTGCGCGTAACTGGCTGCGGGCAGGGCAAGCGTGGAGCCAATGCCGCCGAGCAGTGTGCGGCGGTCGAGTGTGAAACGGCTCATGATCTGATGTCTCCTCCGCTTGCAGGCGCCGGGGAGCGTGCTGCCCGTCCTTCGGCGTTGCAGACGCTGCCGGTTGAACCGCCGCCTGTCCAGCATGTTGATCGGGGAGCAGCTTGACCTGAGCGCGAGCGGCCTGCGAGTCTGCGCCGATGCAACCCTTATCCCGCTTCGCCTGCCTGATTCTCCTGCCGCTGCTGATCGCGGCCGGACCGGCTCACGCGCAATCCACCGCCGAGGCGGAGGCGAAGACCCGCGCCGCCAACATTGCCGCTTACCCTGACGCAGCCCGCGCCCTGTTCGGCCAGAAGACCACCCCTGCCGCGCTGCGGGCGCGCGCCATCGGCTCTTATGCCCGCGGCTGTCTGGCTGGCGCGACCGCGCTGCCGGTCGACGGTGAGAATTGGCAGGTGATGCGGCTCGCCCGCAACCGCAACTGGGGCCATCCCGAGCTGATCTCCTTCCTCGAGCGCTTCGCCCGCGAAGTGCCCAAGATCACCGGCTGGAGCGGGCTGCTCGTCGGCGACATCTCGCAGGTGCGCGGCGGGCCGATGCTGACCGGCCATGCCTCGCACCAGATCGGGCTCGATGCCGATGTCTGGCTGACGCCGATGCCGCGCAAGCGCCTCGACAGCGACGATCGCGAGAACATGTCGGCGATCAACATGGCCCGTTCTGACTGGCGCGATGTCGATCCGAAGAACTGGACGCCGGCCCATACCCGCCTGATCAAGGCTGCCGCCAGCGAGCCCAGGGTCGAGCGCATCTTCGTCAATCCGGCACTCAAGGTCGCGCTCTGCCGCGAGGCCGGCTCGGACCGGTCATGGCTGGGCAAGGTTCGGCCGATGTGGGGTCACAACTATCACTTCCATATCAGGATGAGCTGCCCGCCCGGCGTCGAGGGCTGCGACGGCCAGGAGCCGCCCAATTTCGGCGATGGCTGCGGCGAGGAGCTCAGCGGCTGGGTCGAGCGTCAGCATCAGGCGATCTTCAACCCGCCCAAGCCAAAGCCCGGCCCCAAGCCGAAGCCCAAGCCGCCGATGTCGCTCGATGCATTGCCGGCCGAGTGCCGGCAGGTGCTGGTGTCGCGCTAGGGGTGGCGGATCAGCGGTCGCTTCTTCCGTTTTCGCGTCCTAACCTGACAGCACGCGAGGTTCCGCATTTTGCGAGGCCGCGTCGCTGATCAGTGGAGGACGCGATGAGTGCCAAGCCGACCATCGTTCTCGTTCATGGTTTCTGGGGTGGGGCCGCGCATTGGAGCAAGGTCATTATCGAACTGGCGCGCAAGGGCCATACCGATCTGCGCGCCGTCGAGATGCCGCTGACCTCGCTCGCCGACGATGCCGAGCGCACGCGCAAGATGGTGAAGCAGCAGGCGGGCCCGGTGCTGCTGGTCGGCCATTCCTATGGCGGGGCCGTCATCACCGAAGCCGGTGATCTGCCGAACGTCGTCGGCCTCGTCTACATCGCCGCCTTCGCGCCGGATGCCGGCGAAAGCCCCGGCGGCATCAGCCAGGCGGCCCCGCCGGCGGCCTTCGCCACTCTCGCTCCCGACAGCGACGGCTATCTCTGGATCAACTACGACAAGTTCCATGAGAGCTTCTGCCAGGATCTGAGCGCCGACGAGGCGCTCGCCATGGCGGTCGCGCAGAAGGCGCCGCTGGCATCGACCTTCGGCGATGCGATCACGGCTCCGGCCTGGAAGAAGAAGCCGGTCTGGTACCAGCTCTCCACCGACGACCGGATGATCCATCCGGACAACCAGCATCGCATGTCCGAGCGGATGAAGCCGCGCCGCATCCTCACGCTCGATGCCAGCCACGCCTCCCTGGCCTCGCGCGCCGGAGAGGTGGCAGCGCTGATCGATGAAGCTGCTCAGGAGGTCGCGAAGGCCTGAAGGCTGTTGGCCTGAGGGATGATGACGGCGCTCCGCTTGGGATCGCCGCCATTATTTTACCGCCGGAGCGGGCCCGTCGGCTGGCCGGGCCGATAGGCGAACGGATCGTTGCGCGGGTTGATCGGCGGTTCGCTCTCGCCCGGCTGGGCGCTGTCGAGGACGCCATTGCCCTCGTCGTCGCCGACGATCAGCTCCTCGGTCGGCGGTGTGGCACCGGGCAGCTGCAGCGGTCCGCGCATCTCGCTCGGCGCCGGCTGCGGCTGGTAGCGCGGGCTCGCCTGCTGCGGGCCTTCTTCGATGTAGCGCCGCTGGCCGTCGAGCCCGCCCTGGCCGGAGCGATGGGCGACGGAATAGCCGCCATCGACCGCACCCGGCGGGCGCAGGCCGCCGCTCGGCTGGCGCAGCAGCCCGCCTGAGCCACCAGCCACCATCGGCGGCGGCAGCGTCTGACGCGTATCGTGCTGCTGCTGTTGCAGTGCCATGCGGTCCGGCCGCGCCGGATCCGGTGGCGGCAGGTTGTAATTAGGTTCGTACTTGATCACCGGCTTGCAGATGTGCCGGCCCTTGGAATGGCGCGCCAGGTCGATGTGGAAATGATCGTAGTGGAAGGCGTCGGCGCCGGGGCCGAGCACCGTCGAGAAATGCTCGCAGGCGCCGACGAAGATTTCGCGCAGGAAGGCCTGCTCCTCGGGCGAGCCGCGCCAGCCATCCTTGACGGTGACGACGCGGTTGTCGTTCATCCGGAAGGAGAAGACGTCGACGGCATTGCCAAAAGCGTGTTCGGAGGTGCGGCTGGTGCCGGTGCCGTTGTTCATGGCGCGGCAGGAATAGGAGCCGGCGCGGATCTCGATCACCTGCGCGCCGAGCACGTTCATCGCCGCCGGCTGCACCACCTCGGTGAACCATTTGTCGGTGGTCGCGACCACGGGGCAGGCGAGCGTCGCATTGCTGGTCAGCGCGACGCTGCCATTGGCGAAGGCCGCGACCTTGAGCGGCTTTTCCATGCCGCAGGTGCCCGGCCCGTCGATCGCCTTGTCGCGCAGGCTGACATAGGCCGAGAGCTGCACCTGGCGCGAGGCCAGGCACTGGGCTTCGGCCTGGTCACGCCAGGCAGCGCGCTGCGGCTTCTGGAACTTGCCGCAGCCGGCAAGGCCGACGCCGATGACGCCGAGCGCGATGAGGGTGAGATGAACGCGACGCATGACCCATCAAATGCGAGGCGTTGGGTGAACGGTTTGTTGACCGGCTGCGTCCTGGAAGCCACGACGGGATTAACTTTGCCGATGGCGTTAAATGGCGGTTAACGCAGCTCCGCGGGCCGGCGTCGGTCTTAACCTTCGCATTTCCGATTTGCTTTGACGGTTCGGCGGCACTGCAAGGTCCAAGCGGTTGCGCCGCCAGGGGTGCCGCCCCAAGTTACGCCGCAACGTCATGGCCTGCGCCACTGGCGTCCCGCCTATGGGGCGAGCCGGCAATGCCGGTGCCAAGCCCGCCATCCGAGGAATCTCCCCGATGTCCGATCTCTCCGCTTTTCCGATCACGAAGCTTTGGCCTGCCCAGCATCCTGACCGGCTGCAGCTCTATTCGCTGCCGACGCCAAATGGCGTGAAGGTTTCGATCATGCTGGAAGAGACCGGCATCCCCTACGAGCCGCACATGATCGACATCGGCAAGAACGAGAGCTGGACGCCGGAATTCCTCTCGCTCAACCCCAACGGCAAGATCCCGTCGATCATCGACCCGAACGGTCCCGGCGGAAAACCCTTCGGCCTGTTCGAATCCGGTGCGATCCTGGTCTACCTCGCCGACAAGGCCGGCAAGTTCCTGCCCACCGATCCCGCTCGCCGCTACGAGACCCTGCAATGGGTGTTTTTCCAGATGGCGGCGATCGGCCCGATGTTCGGCCAGCTCGGCTTCTTCCATAAATTCGCCGGCCGCGAATACGACGACAAGCGCCCGCGTGACCGCTACGCCAAAGAGAGCAAGCGCCTGCTCGGCGTGCTCGAGACCAGGCTTTCCGGCCGTGACTGGTTGATGGGCGACGAATACACCATCGCCGACATCGCGACGCTCGGCTGGGTCCGCAACCTCGTCGGCTTCTACGGCGCCGGTGAGCTGGTCGAATACGACAAGCTGAAGCTCGTCCCGGCGTGGCTGGAGCGTGGTCTGGCGCGTCCCGCCGTGCAGCGCGGTCTGGAGATCCCGAAGCGGCCGGGCTGAGGGAGCGGGGCACGTCATGCTCGGGCTTGACCCGAGCATCTCAGGCCGGAAGAGGCGCCGAAAAGCGCCTTCTCGTTGCGAGATTCTCGGGTCTGCGCTTCGCTTCGCCCGAGAATGACGCCCACTAGTACTTGATCACCCCGAAGCGCCGGAACGCATCATGGATGCGGTCGGCATAGGCGTTGAAGCTCGGATAATCGCCGAGATGCGCCGGGCGCGGCCGCGGCAGCTCGATCTTGATCTCGTCGACGACCCTGCCGGGCGTCGGCGACATCACCAGCACCCGGTCGGAGAGGCCGATCGCCTCTTCGATCGAATGGGTGATGAAGACGACGGTCTTGGCCGTCTCCAGCCAGAGCACTTCGAGGTCGTGCCTTATCTGTGTGCGCGTGATCGCGTCGAGCGCACCGAAGGGCTCGTCCATCATCAGCACCGACGGGTTGTGGATCAGCGCGCGGGCAATCGAGACGCGCTGGCGCATGCCGCCGGAGAGCTGCTTGGGATAGCGGTCGGCGGCATGGCTGATGCCGAGCTTGGCGAAGAGCTCGAGCGCGCGCTCCTTCGCCGGCGCCAGCGGCAGGCCGCGGATCTCGGCCTGCAGCATGACGTTCTCCAGTGCCGTCCGGAATTCCAGCAGCAGATGGTCCTGGAAGACGATGCCGATATCGGTCAGCGGCTCGGTCAACGGCTTGCCGTTGACCAGCAATTCCCCGCCGCTGGTCGGGATCAGCCCGGCCGCCATCAGCATGAACGTGCTCTTGCCGCAGCCGGAGGGGCCGATCAAACTGACGAACTCGCCGCTCCGGATATCGAGTGTCAGCCCTTCGACGGCCGTGAAGCTGCCGAAGGCCTTGACGATCCCGCGCCCCTGGATAGAGGCGGCGGGAGAGGCGGCTGCTGCAATCATGCCTTGTCCTCGTCGACTACGAGCAGGCCGGCGCCGAAGCCGGGAGCAGCTCGGTCGTGTAGTAGTCGGTGATCGGCTTGTCCTTGGGCAGGCCGAGATACTGCGTCAGCAGGTCGAAGCTCACGCTCCAGTTCTTCTCCGGCACTTTGCCGAGCGAGGGGGCGCCGGGCGCGCAGAGCAGCTTGTTGACGACGTCGAACTGCGCCAGCACCTGCGCCTTCTTCACCGAGGGGAATTGCGCGACGACGGCGTCGGCTGCCGCATCCGGGTTCTTGCGGGCGGCGTCCCAGCCCTGCAGGCTCGCCTCGATGAACTTCTTGTAGAGCTCGGCATCGGCCTTGATCTTGTCGTCGCGGGCGATGATCGACAGGCCCACCGTCGGCACGCCGACATCGCGGTAGAACAGGTCGCGGACCTTGAAGCCGCGCTCGCGGATCTGCACCGAGTGGAAATCGGCGCCGCCGAGAATGGCGTCGACCTTCTTCTCCAGCAGGGCGCCGACGAAGGCGCCGGGATCGATGTTGATGATGTCGACCTTGCTCTTGTCGATCTGGTTCGAGGCGAGGATGGCGTCGAGCAGAATGGTCTGCGCCGTGCCGGGCTGGACCGCGAGCTTCTTGCCGATCAGATCCTTGGGCGAGGCGATGCCGCTTTCTTCCAGCGAGATGATGGCAAAGCCGTTGGTCTGCAGCACCGGCGCGACGATCTTCACCGGCGCGCCCTTGGTGCGCAGCTGCATCGCGGCCGGCGCATCGGCGAAGCCGACATCGGTCTGGCCGGTGGCGACCATCTGCGCCGTGGTGCCCGAGCCCTTGCCTTCCTCGATCGTCAGGTTGATCCCCGCCTTCTCGTAGAGGCCCATCTGCTTGGCCATCATGAAACCGGCATTGGGCGCGGCCGCGAGGAAGTTCAGCGTGATCTTCATCGGCTTGCCGCCGGCCTGGGCGAGCGCGCCGCTCGTGCCGAGCGCCAGCATGGCGGCGGCGGTGAGCAATGTCCTTCTCAGCATGGTCGTTCTCCCTGTGGTTCCGGTTTGCCCGGATTGGCGGTCGTGTCTTTGGTCTTCAGCCCTTGCGTTGCCAGGGCATCAGCAGCACCTCGAGTCCGTCGACGAGGTAACTGAACAGGATGCCGACGACGCTGAGCGCCACCAGGCAAGCAAAGATCAGCGGCATGTCGAGGAAGCTCGTGCCACGCAAAAGCAGATAGCCGAGGCCGGCATTGGCGCCGACGAACTCGCCGACGATCGCCCCCGTCGCTGCGAACACGGCCGAGACCTTGAGGCCCGAGAAGATATAGGTCAGTGCCGCCGGAACCCGGACATAGCGGAAGGTCTGCCAGGCCGATGCGCCCATCGAGCGGGTCAAATAGAGCACGCGCTCGTCCAGTGCGCGAAAGCCCGTCATGCTCGCGACCAGCGTCGGGAAGAAGCAGAGCAGGAAGGTCAGCAGCACTTTCGGGAATAGGCCGAAGCCGAACCAGACGACGAAGAGCGGTGCGATCGCGATCTTCGGCACGAGCTGGAAGAAGACGATGACCGGGTAGATCGCCTTTTCGAGCAGCCTGACCGAGACGATGACGTAGCCGAGCGGGATCGAGATCACCGCTGCCATCAGGAAACCGAGCACGATCTCGTTGGCCGTCACCAGCGTGTGCTGGAAGATCAGCGCCCGGTCGATCCAGAGCCGCTCGAAGAAGGCGCTCGGCACCGGCAGGATGTATTCCGGGATGCCGGCCATCGGCACCAGAAGCTGCCAGGCGACGAGCAGCACGGCGAAGCTCGCCAGGGGCCAGGCAATGGCTGAAACCCAAGCGGCGGCATTACCCGAGGCCTGAGCCGTCGTCTCCGTGGTTGCGCTGTCGCTGCTCATGCTGATGTCTCTGTCGGCATCGTTTGCCCGGCTGCCCCTGTCGAAACGGCTGGCAGGGGCCCGATCTGTCGCCGCCTCAGCGGCCAGATCTCAGCCATGTTCCGGGCGGCAGTGGCGAGCGCCGCCGCGATCTCGCTGCGACGCGGCTCAAGCATGCGTGGCAGCGGCCCGGCGACGCTGAGCGTGCCCGCAATCGCTGCCCCCGCATCAGGGCCCGCGCGGAAGGTCGTCGCCAGAGCGACGGTACCGATCTCGCCCTCTTCGACGGCGAGCGCGAAGCCGCGGCTGCGGGTTTCGGCGAGATGCTTGCGCAAGGCGTCGACCTCGCTGAGCGCGTTCGGACCGGCGCGGCCCTCTGCGTCGAAACCGCGCGCGCAGACGATGCGCAGCGCCTCCGCCTCGGGCAGCGAGGCGAGCCATGCCTTGCCGGTCGCGGTGGCGTGCAGGACGATGCCCATTCCCATGGGCGGCTCGTAGCGCAGGCCGGCGGTCGCCCCCTGGGCGCGGGCGATCCAGGTCAGGTTCTCGCCCTCGACCACGGCGAGGCGGCAATATTCGCGGGTGGCGCGAGCGAGCTCGTCGAGGACGATCTGGCCGGCATCTGGCAGGCCGCGCAGGTCGAGATTGCGGAAGGCGAGTTGCGACAGTTTCAGCGTCAGCCCGTAGGCGCCCGACTGCGCATCCTGGGTGACGAAACCGCGTTCGGCGAGAGTCGTGAGCAGCCGGTGGGTCGCGCTGACCGGCAGGTCGAGTCGCTCGGCGAGCACCGTCAGGTCGGCGCCATCGGCCTCATCAGCCAGTGCCTCCAGCAACTTGAATGCACGCTCGACCGCCGCGATCGTCACTCGTCCCCGCCCTCGTTTTGATTAAGATTGGAAATCATTTCCAATTTGGATTTCATTTTCGTATAGAGATGGGGTGAGGCCAAGTCAACGCGCCTCGCAGCGCGAGCCGATGGAGGAACGATGAGCCTGGCAGGTGAAGGAGCGGTCGCGATCTGGCACGACATCGCGCCGGAAGGCAGGGCTGAGTTCTATGCCTGGCATGGCGAGGAGCACATGCCGGAGCGGGTCGGCATCCCTGGCTTCCTGCGCGGGCGCCGCTATGTCGCGATCGACGCCGATCTCGAATTCTTCAATCTCTACGAGGCGCAGACGGTCGAGGTGCTGAAGGGGCAGGACTATACGGCGAGGGTCAACGCGCCGACGCCCTGGACGCTCTCGGCGGTGAGGCATTTCCGGTCCGTGTCGCGCGCGATCTGCCGTGTCGCCCATACCAGTGGCCCGGCCCAGGGCGGGTTGATCGCGACCTTGCGCTACGACGTGCCCGACAACATCGCCTCCGCCCACAAGGCGGCATTGCTGCGTGGGCTGGTGCCGGATCTGCTTGCGGCACGGGGCGTCGCCGGCGTCCACCTGCTGGCGGCGGATGCGCAGGCGAGCGGCGTCGCCACCGCCGAGCAGAAGGCGCGCGGCGTCGCCAATGCCGTGCCGCGCTGGGTTCTGCTGGTCGAAGGCTGGGGCGACGAGGCCGAGTTCGTCGCGCTGGCGCGTGAGTCGCTTGCGGCCGAGGAACTGCAGGCGCTCGGCGGCGAGGGGCCGTTCTCGCTCGGCCTCTATTGTCACCAGATCACCCGGACCAAGACGTCCTGGAGTGCCGGCTGATGAGCGTGCGTCATGATCTCTCCGGCCGGCATGCGATCGTCACCGGTGGTGCCGGTGGACTCGGTCGTGGTATCGCGCAGGCCCTGATCGCGGCAGGTGCGAGTGTCGAGCTCTGGGATCAGGACGCTGACGGCCTGGGGCAGGCTGTCACCGAGCTCGGGCGCCGCGCCAGCCAGCGCCAGCTCGATATCCGTGACGTCAACGCGGTCGAGGCGGCGGCCGACGCCGCGGTGTCCACTCATGGCCGCATCGACATCCTGATCAACAATGCCGGCGTGCTCGGCGAAGTGAAACCGATCTGGGAGACGACGCCGGAGAATTTCCAGCGCGTGCTGCAGGTCAATCTGTTCGGAGCCTATCTGGTCACCCGCGCCGTCGTCGGCCGGATGCTGCACCAGGAGCCGCGGCGTTCGCCGGACGGCCACCCGCTCCGCGGCCATGTCGTCAACATCGCCTCGATCCAGGGCAAGGAGGGCATGGCGATGGCCGCCGCCTATTCCGCCTCGAAGGCGGGGCTGATCGCCCTGACCAAGAGCGTCGCCAAGGAGACGGCCAAGGAGGGCATCATCGTCACAGCGGTGACGCCGGCCGCCGCCGAGACCGCCATGGCGAAAGAGATCTCGGCCGAGCGGCGCGCCGACATCATGTCGCGCATCCCGATGGGGCGTTTCGTCGAAGTGCCGGAGCTGGCGCGCATGGTGCTCTGGCTATCCTCAGACGACTGCTCCTTCTCGACCGGCGGAATCTTCGACCTGTCGGGTGGGCGCGCGACTTACTGAGGACCGCGCCGCGCAGGGTGCATGCCCCGTCTGCAAGGGCACGCTCACGGCTTCCTTCGAGCGCCGGGCTTGTGTCAGCATGGCCGCATCGGCCGTTCGGCTGCAGGTTCCAGGGATAAAAACATGCTTTCGGTTCGCGATATCGCTCGCCGCGTCGCCAATGGCGCGATGTCGGCGCAGGCAGCCCTTGCCGACAGTGAGCGGCGAATCGAGGAGCGGGATGGCGATCTCAGAGCTTTCGCGGCTCGCCCGGAGACGCTTTCGCCGGGCGAGGGGCCGTTGGCCGGCATCGCCGTTGGCGTCAAGGACATCATCGACACCGCCGATCTGCCGACCGGCATGGGCTCGTCGATCTATGACGGCCATCAACCCAAGGCCGACGCGCCGATCGTAATGGCGCTGAAGGCGGCAGGCGCGACCGTCGCCGGAAAGACCCAGACGACGGCCTTTGCCTTCCTCGATCCGGCTCCGACCCGTAATCCGCACGATCGCTCTGCCAGCCCCGGCGGTTCCTCGGCCGGCTCGGCTGCGGCGGTTGCCGCCAGTCTCGTTCCGCTCGCCATCGGTACGCAGACGGGAGGTTCGGTGATCCGGCCTGCCGCCTATTGCGGCGTCGCTGCGATCAAGCCGTCCTACGGACTTCTGCCGACGGTCGGGGTGAAGCCTTTCTCATGGTCGCTCGATACGCTCGGCCTGATGGCGGCAAGCGCCAGCGATCTCGGCTTTGCCCTGGCGACGCTGACCGGGCGCGCCGATCTTGATGCGCCCGAGGCTACGCTGGATGGATTGAAGCTAGGCCTCTGCCGGCAGGAGTTCGCCGACAAGCCCGAGCCGGCCTGTGAGGGGGCGCTGCAGCGCATCTCCGAACTCGCCCGGCAAGGCGGCGCGCAGGTCCTGGAGCTGGCGACGCCGGCCGAACTCGCAGAGACCTTCCATGCCCACGGACCGCTGCAGAACTGGGAGGCGACGCAGGCGCTCGCCTGGGAATATGCCAATCATCGCGACGAGCTGCCGCCGAAGCTGCGCGCCTATCTCGACGAGGTTCGCGCCACCACGCCGCAGGACTACGACGCGGCGCGCGCCACGTCCCGGCGCGGGCGCCAGGCAGCCCAGCGCTGGTTCGGCGAGGCCGATCTCGTCCTGACCTATGCCGCGCCAGGTGAGGCACCGGAGACGCTCGCCTCGACCGGCGATTCCAAGTTCAACCGGCTTTGGACACTGCTCGGCACGCCCTGCCTGACCGTGCCGCTGATGCGTGGCCCGCGCGGGCTGCCGGTCTCGTTCCAACTCGTTGGACGCTTCGGTGACGATGCGAAAGTCATTGCCGTGGCGCGTGCGCTTGAGCGCCTGATCCTGATGTCGGGATGACGAAATCTCGGCGAAAGCTGGGCGCTGGTCCCGCCTGGGACAATATTGCGCTGCAACAACTCAGGCTCGATTGTGACGGCAGGGATCTATACTGCTCTTTGGAATACTAAAAATCTCTGCTGAGAAGGTCTTGTTTGGAACTATCCACAAAGCAGTTCAATGCTTTAACCGCTGATTAAGAACGTTTCTCTGGTGTGGCGCTCGCTGCGGCGTCGCAGGCACTTGCAGCGGCCGCCATTTCTGCTAGCTTCCATGTCAGGTCAATGACAAAGGAGGGTTCTCATGAACCTCGCGCTAAGTCTCGACCGGTTGGCCATGGGTGCGGCATTTGCGCTGGTTCTGGCGATCGTGATCGGAGCGTTCTGACGGGCAAGTCAGCCTCAGTCGAAAAGACCATTGAACCAATTGGGAAGCGTCGCCGGAGAGGCCCGGCGGCGCTTTTCCTTTGGCCGCTCGCTTGACAGGCAAACACGCTGTCTTTCCGGGGCGCCGCGAAGCGGCGAGCCCGGAATCCATGAACACCGGTGATGGCATTGTGGGCGCGGACGCGACTGCGCTTTTCCGGCCAACTCGTGGTCATGGATTCCAGGCTCGGGCCTGCAGCCTGCCCCGGAAAGACGGTGTGGTTCTGCTCAGCTTTCCGGGCAGGGGTTCTCGGTCACTTCCCAGGACATCATGTTGATGACGCGCCCGCAGGTGGCGAGGCGGCGGCCCATGGTGGTGCGGATGCAGGCCATACTGCCTTCCGCGATTTTCTTGCCGTCACTCCAGCAGAAGCAGTAGGGCTCCGGAGCCTGCGCCAGGCGCGGCCTGTCGAGGGCGGTCGCGCGGTTCTGCGCAAGGGCAGGGGTTTGGAACAGTAGCGCGATTGTCGCAAAGAGCGCCCAAAGGGCAGCGCCGCGGCGCCTGAACAGGGTAGCTTCCGAGGGGATCCGATCATGGCTCGCTCCCATCGTTCGCCTAAAGGCTAACGCGACGGAAACCATAGCACGGCGGCGCCGAACCCCCAATGGTGGGATAGTCGGCTGAGCAGCGCTGTTCTCCGCAGGCTCACCTTGCGAAAGTCGTACGACCCGACCATATTCCGGGTTCAGAGAGCCAATCCGGCTCCGGGAGGAACCATGTCTCTGATTTCGCTCGCCCGTCGTGGCCGTGCAATCGCCCTTATCACCGGCGCGCTTCTGCTGGTGCCGATCATCGCCGAGGCCGCTCCAGGCGGCCGCAGCTTCGGCAGCCGCGGTTCGCGCACCCAGTCGCAGGTCGCTCCGACGCCGACTGCGCCCGGCTCCTCGTTCCAGCGTAGCCCGACGCAGGCGCCCGGCCCGACGGCCGCCGCTCC
Organism: Bosea vestrisii; assembly: GCF_030144325.1. NCBI lineage: Bacteria > Pseudomonadati > Pseudomonadota > Alphaproteobacteria > Hyphomicrobiales > Alloboseaceae > Allobosea > Allobosea vestrisii. Next base: position 4,332,775 of record NZ_CP126307.1, read on the forward strand.
GGCTGCTGGCGCTGCCGCGCAGGCGGCGCGTCCGTCCATGGCACGCAGCCTGATGATGGGTGTTGCCGGCGGTCTGCTCGGTGCCGGCCTGTTCGGTCTGCTCTCGGGCGCCGGCTTCGGCGGTCTTGCCGGCATGCTCGGCCTGCTTTTCCAGGTCGCTCTGATCGGTGGCCTGATCTGGCTGGCGCTGCGCCTGTTCCGCCGCCGCAGCGAGCCGCAGCTCGCCAGCGCCGGCGCACCGCTCGGCCGTCAGGCCTATCAGCCGACTGCTCCGGCGATGGCCGGCGGTCTCGGCGGTGGCGCTGCCGCAGCAGCGGTGGCCAAGCCGGTCGAGTTCGAGCTGGTCGGTGCCGATTACGGCAGCTTCGAGCGCCTGCTGACCGAGGTGCAGTCGTCCATCTCCGACGAGAATGTCGCCCGCTTGCGCCAGATCGCAACGCCGGAAATCTCCGGTGCGTTGGAGGAAGAGTTCGCCGAGAATGCCCGCAAGGGCCTGATCGAGCGTGCCGCCGAGGTCAAGCTGCTGCAGGGCGACCTCGCCGAATCCTGGCGCGAAGACGGCTACGACTACGCCACCGTCGCGATGCGCTTCAGCCTGCTCACCGCCATGGTCGAGCGCAATGGCGGCAAGGTCGTCGAAGGCCATGCCACGATCCCGCGCGAGGTGATCGAGCACTGGACCTTCGTTCGTTCGCGCGGCGGCGAATGGAAGGTCGCGGCGATCCAGCCGATCGATTAGGCCGGCGACCACACCCGAAATCTGCACGGCCGGGCTTTGCCCGGCCGTTTTTTCGTTTCGGCTGGCCATGAAGCGGCTTATAGGCATTGCCGGCGTCGGCAATCGGCGCCTGCCTTGGCTGTCTTGGAGCGTTTCACCATGAGCGACATGCGTCTCGTCGTCGTCGGCGCCGCCGGCCGGATGGGCCGCTCGCTGGTCAAAGCGATCCATGACACGCCCGGCTGCGTGCTCTCCGCTGCGATCGAACGGCCGGGCTCTCCGGTACTCGGCCAGGACGCCGCCGTGCTCGCTGGGCTGCCCGCCAGCGGGGTCACGGTCAGCGATGACGCACTCGCCGCCTTCGTCGAGGCCGAGGGCGTGCTCGATTTCACCACCCCCGATGCCACCGTCGCCTTCGCCGGTCTCGCCGCCCAGGCCCGTATCGTCCATGTCGCCGGCACCACCGGCATGGAGCCGCAGCATCTGGCCAAGCTCGAGGCGGCGGCGCGCCATGCCGCCATCATCCGCTCCGGCAATATGAGCCTCGGCGTCAATCTGCTGGCGGCGCTGGTGCGCAAGGTCGCGGCGACGCTCGGCACCGACTGGGACATCGAGATCGTCGAGATGCATCACCGCATGAAGGTCGACGCGCCCTCGGGCACCGCCGTCCTGCTTGGCGAGGCGGCGGCGCGGGGGCGTGCCGTCGATCTCGCCGAGTCCCGGGTCGCGGTCCGCGATGGCCAGGTCGGCGCGCGTCTGCCCGGCACGATCGGCTTTGCCGCGCTGCGCGGCGGCACCGTGGTCGGCGACCACAAGGTGATCTTCGCCGGCGCCGGCGAGCGGCTCGAGCTCGCCCATGTCGCCGAGGATCGCAGCCTGTTCGCGCAGGGCGCGGTCAAGGCGGCGCTCTGGGGCCGCGGCCGCAAGCCCGGCCTCTATTCGATGGCCGACGTGCTCGGCCTCGACAAGTTCTGAGCGCTGCGATGACGGTGCTTCCCGTCGCGCCTGGGGTGACACACTGGCCGGGCTATCTCGATCCTGCCGAGCAGGCGGCACTGGTTGCAGAGTTGCGCGAGGCGGCGCGGCGGGCACCGTTCTATATGCCGCGCATGCCGAAGACCGGAAAGCCGTTCTCCGTCAAAATGACCAATTGCGGCGCGCTGGGCTGGGTCTCCGACGAGCGCGGCTATCGCTACCAGCCGCTTCACCCCGAGACCGGCGCACCCTGGCCGCCGATCCCGGCTCGGTTGCTGCGTGCCTGGGAGGAGCTCGCGGGCTATCCGCATCCGCCTGAGGCCTGCCTCGTCAATTTCTACGAACCGACCGCGAAGATGGGCCTGCATCAGGATCGCGACGAGCAGGATTTCGATGCACCGGTGCTCTCGCTCTCGCTTGGCGACACCGCCATCTTCCGCATCGGCGGCACCAGTCGGGGCGGCAAGACGATCTCACTGAAGCTGGCCTCGGGCGATGCGCTCGCCTTCGGCGGCGAGGCGCGTCTCGCTTTTCACGGCATCGATCGCATCCTCGCGGGATCGTCGAGCCTGCTGCCACAAGCGGGCCGGATCAACTTGACCTTGCGGCGGGTGACGAAGCCGTCAGCCTGACGGAGGTGGTGTGTCGTCGCCCGGCAGCTTCGGGAACGACCAGCCGAACAGGAGCGAGCCGGCGCGCAGGCCAAAGCCCGCGGCGAGCCCGCCCAGCATGACGAGCCTCGCGTCCAGCCCCATTTGCGCGAGGCCGACTGTCGCGCCGGCCCCGGCAGCGGCTGCGGTAACGTAGAAGTCGCGGCTCCACAGCACCATCGGCCGGTCGCCGGCAAGGATATCGCGAATGATACCGCCAAAGGTCGCGGTCATCGCGCCGAAGGCGATCGCTGAGGCGATGGGAACGCCCGATGCTAGCCCCTTCTGCGCCCCGACCACGGCAAAGAGCGCGAGCCCCGCCGCGTCGGCCCAGATCAGCAGGCGCTTGGCACCCCAGCCGTCGAGCGTGCCTGGCTTGCAATAGGCGATGGTCCAAGCCGTCAGGGCGACGGCCGTGCACAGCATCACGTCGGACGGCGCCTCGATCCAAAAGACGCGCCGGTCGAGCAGGAGATCGCGCAAGCTACCGCCACCGACGCCGGTGACGGTAGCGAGCAGGATGAAGCCGAACGGGTCCATCCGCTTGCGGGCGGCGACGAGCGCCCCGGTCAGGGCGAAGACGACGACGCCCGCGGCTTCGAGCACCTGTCAGTTCGCAGGCTTGTCGCCGGCATCCGCGGCCGGGTTGCCCGAGCCGTTGGCGGCAGGCTTGGGGGCGCCGGCCGAGACGCCGACCAGCGCCGGGCGCAGCACCCGTTCGCCGATCTTGTAGCCGGTCTGCACCACCTTCGAGACGAGGCCCTTGGCGATCGCGGCATCGGGCGCCTCGAACATGGCCTGATGCAGGTTCGGGTCGAACTTCTCGCCATGCGGATCGATCTTGCGCACGCCATGGCGTTCCAACGTCTTCAGGAGCTCGCGCTCGGTCAGCTCGACGCCCTCGACCACAGCGCTCAGCGTAGTATCGGCAGAAGCGCGGGCCGCCTCCGGCACGCTTTCGAGCGCGCGGCGCAGATTGTCGGCCGAGCCGAGCAGGTCGCGGGCGAAGCTGGTCACCGCATAAGCCTTGGCGTCGGCGATCTCGCGCTCGGTACGCCGGCGCAGGTTCTCCATCTCGGCGAGGGTGCGAAGCAGCTTGTCCTTGAAGTCGTCGCGCTCGGCCTCGGCCGTGGCGAGCGGGTCGGGCGTCTGCGGCTCGACCGCCTGAGTCTCTGCCGTGTCCTGGCTCTCGGTTTCCGGCTTCGGATCGTCTTTCGCAGGGTTCTGCGTCATTCCATCATCCCAATCGTTGATCGTCATGGATCATTGCGGCGTGACCTCGAGGCACACCGGCTTCGTCGCCGATATCGGGCTTCGGCCGGGCGAAATCAAGCGCGGGCCATGGCCTTGGCCTTGGTGGCGGCCGGCTTGTCGGGCTCCTGGGTGAATACAGCGAGTAGCGCCTGGCGGATCAGCAGCTGGCGGCCAGTCGAGGTAATCTTCGCTCCCGTGAGGTCGGTGACGTAGAAGACGTCGACCGCCTTCTCGCCGAAGGTCGCGATATGGGCCGAGGCGATGTTGAGATTAAGCTTCCCGATCGCAGTGGTGAGATCGTAGAGCAGGCCGGGGCGATCGAGGCCGGAGACCTCCAGCACCGTGTGCCGCGACGACAAGACATTGTCGATGATCACCTCGGGCGCGACCTGGAAGGTTCCGCCGCGCGGCGGCGGGGCGCGCCGTTGGGCGACGAGGTCGGCGATCTTGATCTCGCCCTTCAGCGCGCGCTCGATCGCGGCCGCGATCCGCTCGGCCCGGCGCAGTTCGTCGTCGTCGCGCTCGAAGGCGCGCGAGACGAAGATCGTGTCGAGCACCAAGCCGTCCGTGGTGGTGAAGATCTGCGCGTCGACGATGTTGCCGCCGGCCGCCGCGCAGGCGCCGGTGACGATGGCGAGCAGGCGCGGATGGTCGGGCGCCAGCACGGTGAGTTCGGTCACACCGCGGAACTGGTCGGTCTCGACCCTTGTCGCGGTGGTACGGCCGGCGATCTCGGCCTCGCGCAGGAAGCGGGCGTGCTGCTCCTGCCGCTCGGGTTCGACCTTGAGCCAGTAGGCCGGATAGTGCCGGGTGAGATAGGCGGCCCGCTCATCCTCCGCCCAGTCCGCCAGATGCGCTTCCAGCGCCTCCTGCTTGCGCTCGACCCTGGCTTTGCGCTCGATGCCGGAATGGCCGCCGGCGAGCACGACCTCGGTCTCGTAATAGAGCGTGCGCAGCAGCTGGCCCTTCCAACCGTTCCAGACGCCGGGGCCGACCGCTTTGATGTCGGCGACGGTCAGCACCAGCAGTAGCTTCAGCCGCTCCAGGCTCTGCACGATCGCGGCGAAGCTCTCGATCGTCTTGGGGTCGCCGAGATCGCGGCTCTGGGCGACGGTCGACATCACCAGATGGTTCTCGATCAGCCAGACCACCGTCTCGGTCTGGGCGTCGGTGAGGCCGAGCCGCGGGCAGAGCTTGCGGGCGATACGGGCGCCGGCGACCGAATGATCCTCCGGCCGGCCCTTGGCGATGTCGTGCAGGAAGAGCGCGACATAAAGCGCGCGCCGGTTGGTGATCGTCGCGAAGATCGAGTTCGCCAGCGGGTGTTCGGCTTCGAGCGCGCCGGCATCGACCTCGGCGAGGATGCCGATCGAGCGGAGCAGGTGCTCGTCGACCGTGTAGTGATGATACATGTTGAACTGCATCATCGCGACGATGCGGCCGAAATCCGGGATGAAGCGGCCGAGCAGGCCGGACTCGTTCATCCGCCGCAGCACCGCCTCGGGCGAACGCCGCGCCGTCAGGATTTCCAGGAAGATGCGGTTGGCCTCGCGGTCTTGCCGTAATTGCGGCGTGACCAGCCGGAGCGACTGCGTCACCAGCCGGCTGGTGTCGGGGTGGATGGCGAGGTCGTCACGGCTGGCGATCTCGTAGAGCCGCAGCAGGTTGACCGGATCGCGCTTGAAGGCCTCGTCGTCGACCACGGCGAGGCGCTGGCCCCGCAATGTGAAGTCGGGATGGCCGAGCGCGCGCACGCGCCGGCGCTTGGTGAAGGTGCCGATCAGGCTGGTCAGGCTGGCGCGCGGCTTCTGCTGGCGCGCCTCCAGCGCCGCGCAGACGATCGCAGTGAGGTCGCCGACATCCTTGGCGACAAGGAAATAGGCCTTCATGAAGCGCTCGACCGGCGCCTGGCCGCTGCGGCCGGCATAGCCGATCGCCGCCGCGACCTGGCGCTGCAGGTCGAAGGAGAGCCGCTCCTCGGCCCGCCCGGTGATGAAGTGCATCCAGCAGCGCACCCGCCAGAGGAACTCCTCCGAGCGCTGGAACATCGCGAACTCGCGCGCATCGAACAGCCCGGCCTCGACCAACTCGGCGGAATCGTCGACGCGGTAGGAGTACTTGGCGATCCAGAACAGCGTGTTGAGGTCGCGCAGGCCGCCCTTGCCGTCCTTGACGTTGGGTTCGACCAGATAGCGCGACGAGCCGGCGCGGGCGACGCGGGTCTCGCGCTCGGCGAGCTTGGCTTCGGTGAAGGCGGCGGCCGTGCCCTCGGCGATCTCGGCGCCGTAGCGCCGTACGAGGTCGGCAAACAGCGCCGCATCGCCGCAGATCAGCCGCGCTTCCAGGAGCGCGGTGCGGATCGTCATGTCGGCCCGGCCCTCGCGGATGCAATCGTCGACCGAGCGCACCGAGTGCCCGACCTTCAGCTTCAGATCCCAGAGCGGGTAGAGCATGGCCTCGACCACGCTCTCGCCCCAGGCGGTCTGCTTGTCGGGGAAGAGGAAGAGCAGGTCGACATCCGAACCCGGCGCCAGCGTGCCGCGGCCATAGCCGCCGACGGCGACGACGGCGATGCGCTCGCCGGCGGACGGGTTCTCGACCGGATAGAAATGCCGCGTCGCCCCCGCATGCAGGCTGGCGACGACGCTGTCCATCACGCCGGACAGCCGCTTGGCGCAGGACAGACCGTTGCGGGTGCGCGCCAGGATTTCCCGGGCGGATTGGCGCCCTTCCTCGAGATTGTCGCGCAGGGCATCGACCAGGGCGCTGCGCAAGCTGTCGCGATCACCCTGGGCGAACTGCCGCGCCAATTTGCCGACCGCGGTGGTGGGATTCTCGATGAACTCGGCGAGGCGGGGCGCTGGCTTGTCGGGAGAGGGCGGCACTGAACGAGGCTCTTCGGGCTTTCGGCAGAAGCGGCGGCCAGCGATTCCTAGCACGAATGCGGCCACGCGCGGAGTTCTAATTCAACATGAACAGATGTGAAAATATCGATCTCACATCGACGGCCGTCTTGTTTGACAAACAGAACGTACGCACCTAAAAATCGGACACGCGCCGATTTGAGCCAGCAGCTTGCGGGCGCGAAACAAGTGCAGCTAAAGCGGGGGCGCCGGAGGCCAGAACGCCTCCACCCCTTCGCGCAGAATCTTCGAAGGGGACGCCATGCCGATCATCTCAGCTTTGACCCGCCGCGCCGCGCTCGCCGGCCTCGCCGCAGCCTCGCTCGCCTTCGGTAGCGCCATGGCGCAGGCGCCGAAGGAAATCCGCGTCGATTATGCGACCTACAATCCCGTCAGCCTGGTGCTGAAGGACCGCGGCATCCTCGAAAAGGCGCTCGAGGCCGATGGCATCAAGGTCCGCTGGGTGCTCTCGGCCGGTTCGAACAAGGCGCTCGAATTCCTCAATGCCGGCTCGCTCGATTTCGGCTCGACTGCCGGCGCGGCTGCGCTGATCGCCAAGATCAACGGCAACCCGATCAAGTCGATCTATGTCTATTCGCGCCCGGAGTGGACGGCTTTGGTCACCGGCGCCAAGACCGAGATCACCAAGGTCGCCGACCTCAAGGGCAAGCGCGTCGCCGTCACCCGTGGCACCGATCCGCACATCTTCCTGGTCCGCTCGCTCGCCGAGGCCGGGCTGACCGAGAAGGACGTCAAGCTCGTGCTGCTGCAGCACGCCGATGGGCGCCTCGCGCTCGAACGCGGCGACGTCGAGGCCTGGGCCGGGCTCGACCCGATGATGGCCGCCGCCGAGGTCGAGGCCGGCGCCAAGCTCTTCCATCGCAAGGCCGCCGACAACACCTGGGGCGTCCTCAATGTCCGCGAGGAGTTCGCCGAGAAGAACCCGGACCTCGTCCGCAAGGTGCTCAAGGCCTATGAGGAGGCGCGTGCCATTGCCCTCGCCAACCCGGCCGAGGTCAGGAAGGCTCTAGTCGAGGCGACCAAGCTTTCCGACGCGGTGATCGAGCGCCAGCTCACCCGCACCGAACTGACCCACAGCACGATCGGTCCGGCTCAAGCCGAGACGATCCTCGCGGCGGGCCTGGCCCTGCAGCAGGCCGGCGTCCTGCCGGCCAATGCCGACGTCAAGGCGACGGTCGATGCCCTGATCGACAAGCGCTTTGCCGCGACCAACTGAGCGGGCATGATCCCGTCGCAATGAGTTCGATCGAGATCGCAGACGCCATCGACGAGAAGCCGGCCGCGCCTCCTGCGCGGCCGGCTTCTCGTGCCGGCTTGCGCCTCGCCGGCTTTCTTCTGCCCGTCGTCCTCGCGATCATCTGGGAAATCCTCGTCCGGGCCGGCCTCGCTAATGGCCGATTGATGCCGCCGCCCAGCGTGGTCGGCAAGACGCTCTGGCAACTCGCCGTCAGCGGTGAGCTCTGGACCCATGCGCTGGCGACGCTCTGGCGCGTCGCTGCCGGCTTCGGCATCGGCGCGGCCGTCGGCACCGCGCTCGGCGCCCTGACCGGTGCGCTGCCGCTGGCGCGCGGCCTGCTCGACCCGACCCTGCAGGCCCTGCGTGCCATCCCCTCGATCGCCTGGGTGCCGCTCTTCATCCTCTGGTTCGGTATCTTCGAGGCCTCGAAAGTGGCGCTGATCGCGGTCGGTGTCTTCTTCCCGGTTTATCTCGGCGTCGCCGCTGCGATCCTCTCGATCGACCGCAAGATCGTCGAGGTCGGCCGTGTCTTTCGCCTGAGCCGGCTCGCCATGGTCCGGCGCGTCCTGCTGCCTGCCATCCTGCCCGACTGGTTCACGGCACTCCGAGGCGGCCTCGGGCTCGGCTTCATGTTCGTCGTCGCGGCCGAGATCATGGGCGCCAGCGAGGGCCTCGGCTATCTCCTGGTCGACGGCCAGCAGCTCGGCCGGCCCGACACCATCATCGCCGCGATCATCGCCTTCGCCGTCCTCGGCAAGCTCGCCGACGGATTGCTGCTCGCCCTCACGCGCCCTTTCCTCGCCTGGCAGGACACCGCCAGGGACAGGCTCTGAGGGGATCCCCATGTTGGTCTTCGACAGCCTCTCCAAGACCTATGCCGACGGCACCCGCGCGCTTTCCGGCATCGACATCTCCGTCGCCGCCGGCGAGATATTGGCGCTGGTCGGTGGTTCCGGCTGCGGCAAGACCACGCTGCTGCGCCTCGTCGCCGGACTCGACCGGCCGAGCGAGGGGGCCATCCTGCTTGATGGAGCGGTCATCACCGAGCCGCGCGCCGATGTCGGCGTGATCTTCCAGGAGCCGCGCCTGCTGCCCTGGCTTTCGGTCGCCGACAATGCCGGCTTCGGCCTCGCCCACTTGTCGGCTGCGGAACGCAATCGCCTCGTCACCGGTGCGCTCGCCCGGGTAGGCCTCGCCGGCTATGAAGCGCGCTGGCCGCGCGAGCTTTCCGGCGGCCAGCAGCAGCGCGTCGCCATCGCCCGGGCTCTTGTCACCCGGCCGAAGCTGCTGCTGATGGACGAGCCTTTCTCGGCGCTCGACGCCACCACGCGCGCCAGCCTGCACGGCCATCTGCTCGCCCTCTGGGAGGAGAGCCGGCCGACCGTGGTGATGGTCACCCATGATGTCGAGGAAGCCGTGACGCTGGCCGATCGCATCGTGGTGATGCAGCCGCGGCCCGGCCGCATCTTCGACGAGCTCGACAATCCGCTGACCCGCCCGCGCGACCGGCTGTCGCCGGCCTTCGAGGCGATCAAGCGCGAGGCGCTGCGCACGCTCGACCGCTCGCTCACCGACAGCGAGCCACGCCAGCACAAGACGGCCGAGAGTGCCGGGATGTGGTGGTAGGCGTCATCCTGCGGTGGCAATCTGGCGGCGATGACGGTTTTCCCTATCCCTCGCAGCGCGATCACCACGGCCCGGCTCGTCTTGCGTCTATCCACGGCCGCCGATGCGCAACGCGCCTTCGAGATCCAGTCCGACTGGGACGTCACGCGCATGCTGCGCATGGCCTCGTTTCCGCCGGACCGGGCTGAGATCGACGGTTGGTTCGCCGATCATCCGCGCGAATGGGTAGCAGGCGAGGCCTATCGTTTCGCTGTGGAGCATGAGGGCCGGATGATCGGCCTCGTCGACGTCGACGAGGTCGCCGGCGGCGAGGGCGAACTCGGCTACTGGTTCGAACGCACGGCCTGGGGGCAGGGCTTCGCGTCCGAAGCCGCCCGCGCGGCGGTTCGCTTCGCCTTCACGGAGCTCGAACTATCGGCACTCCGTTCGGCGCATGCAGCCGACAATGCGGTATCGGGGCGGATTCTGGCCGGATTGGGTTTCCGCTTGCTCGACCAGGTCGAGCGCAGCTCGCGGTCCCGCGGCGAGACCGTGCTGCAATGCCGCTACCGACTGACGCGCGACGAGTTCGCCGAGCGAGGGTCATCCGTTTGACAAAACGGACGCCTAGACCGTATGAAAGGACATACGCGCCGATTTGAGCCTCAGCTTGCGGGCGCGAAACAAATGCAGCTAAAGCGCGGGAACGAAGAGATGGCGTGATGCCGTCGACGCTCCCTCCGCCTTGTCTTGGAAGGAGCTATTGATGTCGGCCGCTCTTCACAACCTCTCGCGCTATCCTGACACCGTTCTGCCGCGCCCGGCTGCGGGTGAAGTCGTCGCGCTGCTCGGCGCCTCCGCCGAGGTTCGCTCGGCGGCGCTGCGTGGGTTTGTAGGTATCGCACCCGATGATGGGGCGGTGCCGACGGCGGAGCTCGGCCTGCTCTGCGCCCGGCCGCGCTTCTTCCCCTGGCTCAGCCTCACCGAGAACCTAGCCTTCGCCTTGCCGAAGGCAACGCCGTTCGAGCGCGAGGGCCTGATTGCCAATGTTCTGGTTCGCGTCGGCCTCGCCGTGCAGGCGACGCAGCGGCCAGACGCGCTCTCGCCCGAAGAATTGCTGCGGCTCGCCATCGCCCGTCTCCTGCTGGTCAGGCCGAGGCTGCTGCTGATCGACGAGCCCTTCGCGGCGTTCGACGCTGAGGCCCGCGAGCGGCTGGCCGCCTTCCTGCCCGAGCTCTGTACGCAGGGGCGCCCGGCCGTCGTCATCGCCACCGGCTCCGTCGAGGAGGCGGTGCGCCTGGCTGATCGCATCCTCGTCCTGCCGCAGCTGCCGGGGCCGGTCGCCTTCAGTCTCGACAACCTGCTGAGCCGCCCCCGCGACGAGCGCTCCGTCGGATTCGTCGCCCTGCGCCGTGAGTTGCGCCGGGCGCTCGAAAGGAAAGCCGGCATGTCGTGCCGGAGGTGGAGGCGGCGGCCTGAAGCGGCTACAAGGCACCCGACCGCTTCACAGGGATCGAGATCATGGACGTCACCGCGCTGCGCGCTTTGCAGGCCCCGCTCAAGGACAAGTATCGTGAGGCGCCGGACGCGGCGGTGATCACGCTCAAGGCCAAGGGCGAGCTCGACGACCAGCACATCGCCTGCAAGGTCGAGACCGGCCGGGCGATCGCGCTTGCCGGGCTGCACCCCGCGACCGGCGGCTCCGGCGCCGAGCTCTGCTCCGGTGACATGCTGCTCGAGGCGCTCGTCGCCTGCGCCGGTGTCACGCTGAAGGCGGTCGCGACTGCGCTCGAGATCGAGCTGAAGAAGGGCACGGTCCGCGCCGAGGGCGATCTCGACTTCCGCGGCACGCTCGGCGTCGCCAAGGACGCCGCAGTCGGCTTCAAGGCGATCCGCCTCTCCTTCGACGTCGAGACCGACGCGCCGCAGGAGAAGCTCGACACGCTGCTCAAGCTGACCGAGCGTTATTGCGTCGTCTTCCAGACGTTGAACGTGAAGCCGGAATTGTCGGCGGTATTGATCAGCGCGTAAACGCCGCGAGCAGCCAGTCGGAAACTTCAGCTATTGGTGGGAAGCGAAGGTTCGGGGCTCGCCGCGGTGACGATGCATGGGCGCTATCCCGCATATGCAAAATAAACCTTCCCTCTTATCGGGTCGATGATCGTGACGCTCCCACCGAGGCCGTAGGAATAAAATGAGCCTTCGGATTGGATTGCCTGGTCGGCTTCAGCGTCCCTTCCATCCTCAATGGGGATAATGAAGCCATACTTTTCAAGGTATTCCTGAATAGTCGGAGGATGGTTCGCTGTTCGCTTCACAGACATCATTTGCGGGTCGTGATCATAGGGGTGCCAGTCCTTATCGCCAGCATCCTTAACCGGCGATAGATGCCATTTTGACGTGCCGCCCGGCAGCTTGTCTCCCAGCCGGCTTCCCTGATTGCGGGCCCATTCCGCGCTTTCGCTGGTGAGACGATAGACCACAAAGCCCGTCTCGTTGTCGCCGGGCATGAATCCAACGCCCCATGATTTCTCGAGCCGATATTCCACAGCAGCTACTTCGAGAGGGACCGGAACACGGGCGAGCAGGAACTGACGCTCATAGCGTTCGGCCAGATAGTAGGGAACGCCGATGAGGAGCAGACAAGAAATGACGATCATGGATCGCCTAGCGGCTCTGCCAGGCCCAGGCTTTCGCCAAAGCCGGTAGGCAAAACGCAGCAGAAGGATCACGAGCCCGACCAGCAGCAATGCCAGCAGCGCTAACGTCATAACAATGGTCAGCAAGGGTGGCGAATCTCCGTGACATCGCGGTCTACTTCGCCCTGCGGAATTTCTGCAATGGGTTGAAACCAGCCATTCAATACAGACTCGCAGGGATCGACCGCGACTTTATCCCCGCCTTCCCAACCTCCCATATACTTGCTCGCATCCCATCCCCGAGGGGCGGCCATCCGGAGGCATGTCGTTTGGCGGGGTGGGTGCGGCGCCTGCGGGCGAGGGTTGCGCCTCGCTCCCGGGAGGCTTCGGGAACCGACCTGGGGGTACTACGGCCCCTGCGCGAGGAGCTCGCTAGACCGCGCCGGCTGATGCCGGCGCGACAGAAGCGCGGCCCGGAGCATTAAAATCGCCGATGGCGGAGCGCCACGGGGCGTGCGGGTGGTGGCTCAACCCATCCGCGCCGCTTCCTGGCTCAATGGAAGCGGATCACCAAACAGCGCCTCGCGGCGCTCCGCTGCCCCTCATATGCGAACGCCCGCGGGATGAGTCTGCGAGCGGGGATGACGCTTGGGCGCGGGAAGCGCGGGGAACCCCTCTCCTGGAAGGAGAGGGGCAGGGGAGAGGTGTTCGGGAGAGAAATCGTGAGCCTCAACCCAACCGCGCGGTCAGCGCTCGCGGAACGGGTCCAACGGCCTACACCTCACCCTACCCTCTCCTTCCAGGAGAGGGTTTGCGTCGCGGCTCCGGCGCCTCAGCCTTCCTACTCCGCCGCCTTCAGCTTCACCTCTTTGGCGAATGGCAATGCCGGCTCGTTCGGGCGGGCATCGTCGAATTCGAGCGCGCCGATCCTCTCGGCCCGGCCGGTGACCTTGCCGGCCGAGGTCTTGATCTGGGCGACGTCGTCCTGCGCCTGGCGGAAATGGTTGTCGAGCTTGTCGACGCGCTCGCCGAGACGGCGGACGTCGTCGAGCAATTTGCCGACCTCCGACTGGATCACCTGCGCCTCCTCGCGCATGCGGGCATCGCGCACCAGCGACTGCATCAGCTGGATCGCCAGCGCCAGCAGCGAGGGCGAGACGATCATCACCCGCGCACGATGCGCCTTCTGGATCACGTCGTCGAAATACTCGTGCAGGTCGGCATAGATCGATTCCGAGGGCACGAAGAGCAGGGCCATGTCCTGCGTCTCGCCCGGCAGGAAATAGCGCTCGGCGATGTCCTTGATGTGCTGGCCGACATCGCCGCGCACCCGCGCCGAGGCCTACTTCTTCGCCTCGTCGCCGCGCGCCTCGCGCAGCATGGTGAAGCTCTCCAGCGGGAACTTGGCATCAATGACGAGGCCGCGCCCGTCGCCCGGCAGGGTGACGAGGCAGTCCGGCCGCTTGCCGCTCGAGAGCGTCGGCTGGAACGAAAAGAACGCGGCGGGCAGCCCATCGCGGATGATCGCCTCCATCCGGCCCTGGCCATAGGCGCCGCGCGCCTGCTTGTTGGCGAGCACGTCCTTCAGTGTCACCACCTCGCCGGTGAGCTCGGTCAGGTTCTTCTGGGCGCTGTCGATGACGGCGAGCCGCTCCTGCAATTTGCCGAGGCTCTCATTGGTCTGGCGGACATTCTGCTCGAGCCCGGCGCCGACCTGCTGGCGCAGCCCGTCCATCCGGTCGGCCATGATGCGGGCAAGGTCGCCCTGCCGGGTCGAGAGGATCTCGGCCATGGTCTGCAGGCGGCCGTTGAGTTCGGCCTGCTGCCGGTTCATCTCGGCGACCTTGTCGTCCATCTCGCGGGCGCGCTCGGCTGCCATCGCCGCTTCCATCTCGCGCCGGCGCGAGCCGCGCCAGGACGAGAGCAGCGCCAGCAGAAGCAAGGCAAGGGTCAGCCCGGCGAAGCCGAAAGCGGCCTCGGCCCAGCTCACCGGGCGCTCCAACAGGACAAAGGCGATCTGGTTCATCCCGAAAGCCTACACGATTTGCGTAGCAATTCTAGAACGAAAGCGGAACAGTTTGACCGCTTCCCCACAAGAGCTTATGTCGCCGCAACTCCCGACAATCGTTTCAGAGCGCCCTATGGCTATCCGCCCCCTCGTCATCCTGCCCGATTCGATGCTGCGCAAGGTCTCGGCGCCGATCGGCGACATCACGCCCGAGATTCGCAAGCTGGCGGAAGACATGCTCGAGACGATGTACGACGCGCCGGGAATCGGCCTCGCCGCGATCCAGATCGGTGAGCCGGTCCGCCTCGTCACCCTCGACGTCTCCAAGAAGGCCGAGGAAGGCGAGGAGCAGCGGCGCGAGCCGATGGTCCTGATCAACCCGGAGGTGACCTGGAGTTCGAGAGAGCTCGACACCTATGAAGAGGGCTGCCTCTCGATCCCCGAATATTACGAGGAGGTCGAGCGGCCGGCACGGGTCAAGGTCAGCTATCGCGATCTCGACGGCAACGCTCAGGAGATCGAGGCCGACGGCCTGCTCGCCACCTGCCTGCAGCACGAGATCGATCATCTCAACGGCGTGCTCTTCATCGATTATCTGTCGCGGCTGAAGCGGGAGCGCGTGACAAAGCGCTTCGCCAAGGCAGCGAAACGGGACAGCGCGGCCTGAACGGCAGGTCGATAGCTATGGACAGCGTCATCGCATGAGCTTGCGCGTCATCTTCATGGGCACGCCGGATTTCGCCGTGCCTACCCTGACCGAGATCATCGGCCAGGGCCACGAGGTCGTTTCCGTCTATACCCGCGCCCCGGCGCCGGCCGGGCGCGGCATGGAGCTGCGGCCCTCGCCGGTCCAGGTCACGGCCGAGCGCTTCGGCATCCCGGTGTTCTCGCCGAAGACGCTGAAGACCGCCGAAGCCGCCGAGATCATGGCCTCGCACCAGGCCGATGTCGCCGTCGTCGTCGCCTATGGCCTGATCCTGCCGAAGGCGATCCTGGAAGTGCCGGAGCTCGGCTGCCTCAACCTGCATGCCTCGCTGCTACCGCGCTGGCGCGGCGCGGCGCCGATCCAGCGCGCGATCATGGCCGGCGATGCCGAGACCGGCGTCTGCGTGATGAAGATGGAGGAGGGGCTCGATACCGGCCCCGTCGCCATGGTCGAGACGCTGGCGATCGACGGCAACGCCACGGCCGGCGAAATGCACGACCGGCTGGCCGGTCTCGGCGCCGATCTGATGGTCCGGGCGCTCCCGGCTCTTGGCCGCGGCGGCCTGCGCTTCACGCCGCAGCCCGAAGAGGGTGTCACCTATGCCAGCAAGATCGGCAATGACGAGGCGAAGCTGAGCTGGAACCGGCCGGCGCAGCAGGTCCATGATGTCGTGCGCGGCCTTTCGCCCTTCCCGGGCGCCTTCGTCGAGGTCGATCTCGGCAAGGGACCGGAGCGGCTGAAACTCCTGCGCACCGCCCGCGCCGGCGGTGCGGCCGAGCCCGGCACGCTGCTCGATGATGAGGGCACGGTCGCCTGCGCCGTCGGGGCGGTGAAGCTGATCCAGGTCCAACGGGCGGGCAAGGGGCCAATGAGCGCCCAGGAGTTCCTGCGCGGTGCGCGGCTCTCGGCCGGCGCCAAGTTGTAGCGATGCCGCGCTACAAGCTCGTCATCGAATATGACGGCACGCCCTTCTCAGGCTGGCAGCGCCAGCTCAACGGGCCGTCGGTGCAACAGAGTGTCGAGGAGGCGATCGAGGCCTTCTGCGGCCATGCCGTGCGCCTGCATTGCGCTGGCCGCACCGATGCCGGCGTCCATGCCACCCACCAGGTCGCCCATGTCGATCTCGACAAGGACTGGCGCACCGATGTCGTGCGCGACGCCAGCAATGCCAGGCTGAAGCGCCTGCCGGTGGCGGTGCTGAGCGCCGAGGCGGTGCCGGATACGTTCGACGCCCGCATTTCGGCGACGCGCCGCTATTACATCTACCGCATCCTCGATCGGCGGGCTCAAGCAGCGCTCGATGCGAATCGCGTCTGGCATGTCCCGGTCAAGCTCGACCACGAGGCGATGGACCGTGCCGCCAAGGCGCTGACCGGCCATCACGACTTCACCACCTTCCGCGCTGCCGAATGCCAGGCGAACAGCCCGATGCGCACGCTCGACCGGTTCGATTGCCGGCGCGAGGGGGCCGAGATCGTGGCCTATGTCCATGCCCGTTCCTTCCTGCACCATCAGGTCCGCTCCATGGTCGGCTGCCTGAAGATGGTCGGCATGGGGCGCTGGCCTGAGAACAAGGTCGGCAAGGTGCTGGCAGCACGGGACCGCTCGCAATGCGCGGCGCTGGCGCCGCCCACCGGGCTCTATCTCGCTGGGGTCGACTACTGAGACCGGATCAGAATCCGGCCAGCCCGAAGGTTTTCAGCACCGCATAATCGGCGACCAGGCTGGCGCAGGCGATCGCCCCTGCGACGCGGCTTTCGGCGCCGAAGGCTGCCCTGGCGACGCAATAGCGCAGCCGCAGCACGATCGCCGCGAAGGCGAGGCTCTGGAAGCCGGCGATACCGGGATTGGACCAGCCCAGCGCGAACACCGTCGCGGGCACTGCCATCAGCGCGGCCGAGAGGATGCCGGCCCAGTTCCAGGCGATGATGAAGCCGGTGAAGCGCGGATTGTGCGCGAGGTTCGGCACGAGCCCGACCAGCAGCGCTGGCACTGTGAGGATCGCCAGAATCTCGGCGGTGACGATGGTGGCGACGAGGCCTGGAGCGTCGAAAAGCCCGCCGCTGTTCGAGAGGCCGGCGAGCGTGCGCTCGGCCGCCAGTGCCGGGATCATCGAGGGCACGACGAGCACCAGCGCGAGATAGGAGCGCCAGAAGCCGTCGCGGCTGAAATCGAGATCAGGTAGAGCTTTCGCGTCGGCCCGCAGCAGGCGCCAGGAGGCGGCGAGCGATCGCGTCACATCGTCGGCAGCAAGCCTCATGGCCCAACCCTCCGGACGTCACGATATTAGACTTTCGTCTAAACTGTGGGCGTCAGGGCTGGTTCCGTCAAGCGTGCGACGCCGCGGCAAAATAATCCGTCAGTAAACGATGCGTGATCCGCTCCAGCGTCGTGAGATCGGCCGTGGCGACCCGCTCGTCGATCTGATGCATGGTCTGGCCGACGACGCCATATTCGACCACCGAGCAGTAGTTCTTGATGAAGCGGGCGTCGGAGGTCCCGCCGGTCGTCGACAGGGCAGGACGCCTGCCGGTTTCAGCTTCGACTGCATCCGCGACCATGGCGACGAATGGCCCCGGTTGGGTCAGGAAGGCGACGGCATTGGTCGGCTCGAAGGCGATTTCGTAGCGCACGGCATTGCCCGCCGCCTCGCGCAGGCGGCGCTCGATCTCCGCGGCCAGTGTCTCCGGAGTCCAGAGGTCGTTGAAGCGGATGTTGAACACGGCCCTGGCCTGCGCCGGGATGACGTTCGTCGCGGGATTGCCGACGTCGAGCGTCGTCACCTCGAGATTGCTCGGGTCGAAATGCTCGGTGCCGGCATCGAGCGGCGTCGTCTCGAGCCCGGCCAGCAGCCTGACCATGCCGCGGATCGGGTTCTGGGCCAGATGCGGATAACCGACATGACCCTGCACGCCCTGGACGCTGAGCTTGCCGGTCAGCGAGCCGCGCCGACCGATCTTGATCATGTCGCTCATCGTCGCCGGATTGGTCGGCTCGCCGAGCAGGCAATGGTCGAAGCGTTCGCCGCGCTGATCGGCCCAGGCCAGCAGCTTGACCGTGCCGTTGACGGCCGGCCCTTCCTCGTCGCCGGTGACGAGGAAGGCGATCGAGCCCGGCGCATCCGGGTTCTCGCGGCGATAGCGAACGGCGGCAGCAACCATGGCTGCGAGCCCGCCCTTCATGTCGCAGGCGCCGCGGCCGTAGAGCACGCCGTCGACGATTTTGGCTGCGAAAGGATCACGCGTCCAGGCAGCGAGATCGCCGGGCGGGACGACATCGGTATGGCCGGCGATGACGAGGACCGGTCCCTCGCTGCCGATGCGGGCATAGAGGTTCTCGATGTCCGGCATGCCGGGCTCGGAGAAGATCGGGCGCTCGACGCTGAAGCCCTCGGCGCCTAGCACGGCGCCGAGCAGTGCGACCGCGCCGCCCTCTGCCGGGGTCACCGAAGGGCAGCGTACCAACGCCTGAGTAAGGGCGATCGGGTCGGCAGGATCGAAGTCGAGGAGGGCGGGCGCATTCGGGCTCATGATGCCCGTTTAGCAGCCCCTTCTTGCTCGGCAAGCGCCACATCGGGATCGACGCCTGGCATCAGGCCGAGATCGACCAGCGCGACCAGCCAGGCCATCGTCGAGATCGCGACCAGCGAGGGCGCCCAAGCGTAGCCCAGCAATGGCTGCAATTCCCGCGGCAGGACGATGGCGCAGATCAGCAGGATGCCGAAAAGCGCCGAGCCGCCTCGGTCGGTGGCGCGTTTGGCGGCCAGCGCAGCCCAGGGAAACAGGGCGAAGGCGTTGGCGAAGGCAATGATCTTCGCCGCGGTGAATTTGTCCGTCAGTTGCGGCGCGGCCCACTGGATCGCCAGCAGACAGAGCGCGAGCGCAATGCTGCCGAGCCAGAACTGGCGCAGGCCGATGCGGCCGTTGAGATCGGTGAAGAGGCGGATTGCGGACATGCATCAGGCTCCGATTCCGCATCTTTGCACGCGCAGGTGCTGGAATGAAGCATATGCCTAATAAAAGGTTAACGCCCGCGAACCGGTTGTATTGCCAGAGAAAATGCTTGAATGCGGCCGGGCGCGCCGCTAGCTGCGGAAGGCCAGTTGGATTTCGGAAAGGCCGTTCGGTCGACCGGCAGGCGAAAAAATGTCCGGGCGGCAGGCTGTGCCGCCGAGCGAGGTTTCCAGAATGACCATTCGTCTGCATCGCGGCGATCTGCCTGATGGGTTCCAGCCGGGGCCGATCCTGGCGATCGACACCGAGACTCTGGGCCTCAACCCGCAGCGCGACCGGCTCTGCGTGGTGCAGCTCTCGCGCGGCGACGGCACCGCCGATGTCGTGCAGATTCCCAAGGACGCGCCGGCGCCGGCCAATCTCTGCCGCGTCCTCGCCGATCCCGGCGTGCTGAAGCTCTTTCACTTCGCCCGCTTCGACATCGCCGCGTTGGAAAAGGCGTTCGGGGTCGTCACGGCGCCGGTCTATTGCACCAAGATCGCCTCCAAGCTGGTGCGCACCTATACTGATCGTCACGGGCTGAAGGATCTGGTCCGGGAGCTGCTCGGCGTCGATTTGTCGAAGCAGCAGCAATCCTCCGATTGGGGTGCCGACACGTTGACCGAAGCGCAGCTCGGCTATGCCGCGGCCGACGTGCTGCACCTGCATGCGCTGAAGACTAAGCTCGACGTGATGCTGGAGCGCGAGGGGCGCGCGCATCTCGCCAAGGCCTGCTTCGACTTCCTGCCGACGCGCGCCGAGCTCGACCTTGCCGGCTGGCCCGAGGTCGACATCTTCGCACATACGTAAAGTTGAGTTATTTGAACTAAAGCTATTCGCCGAGCGGCTGTCGAACCGGCTGTGCGCCCCACTGGAGTGCGCCGGTTCGACATGAAAAAGCCGCTGGCGGCTGGCAATGGGCGGGCATGACCTTGGCGATCACCTCTGAGACACGGAGCCCGTCGGCGATTCGGGCGCAACTGCGGCAGAGCGCCTTCCAGGCGGCGCGCCGGCATTCCGTGCTCGTGCGCCTGCTGCGGCGGCTGATTCCGGTTGGAGCCGCGCTCGCTGTGGTGGGCCTGATTATCGTCCCCTTCCTCAACCCGCTGCGTCAGGCCGGTAACTTCTCGCTGGGCGGGGTCAGCCTGTCGGGCGGCAAGGTCGTGATGGAGGCGCCGAAGCTCGCCGGCTATCGCAAGGACAACAGTCCTTATGAGGTCACGGCCGATTCGGCCCTGCAGGATGTGCGCAATCCGACGCAGATCGAATTGGTCAAGATGACGGCCCGCGTGCTGATGAAGAACGAGGGCTGGATCAACATCAACGCCCAGAGCGGCCATTTCGACCAGCAGAAGGAAAAGCTGAAGCTGGTCGACGATGTGAAGATCCGCACCGAGTCGGGCTATGATATCCGCATGCGCACGGCCGATGTCGACTTCAAGGGCGGAACCGTCAATTCGCGCGAGCCGGTCAAGGTCAATCTCGGCACCACCACGGTCGACGCCGACACGCTCGACGTGAAGGACAATGGCGCGCTGATCACCTTCGAGGGGCGCGTGCATGTCCTGATCGAGAACGCGCCGGCGCGCAGCCTCGCAGGACCGGAGCGCGAAGGCAGCACACCCAACCTCGAAGCCCTTCGTTCCGCCGGCAAGCCGTGAGATCATCGCACCGAGCCATGCAGGTCAACCACAGGTCACCGATGAAATCCTTCGTTCTCGCTCTCGCTGCCCTGATTGCGCCGGTCCTGTCCGTCGCCGCGCTGGCCCAGCAACAGCCCGCGCGATCCAACGCGGCGCCGGCTGCTGCGCCCGCCGCTGCGAGCGCTGCACCGGCCAAGCCGGCCAAGCCGCGTGGCGGCGCCCCGGGCTCGCCTTTCGGCGGCATGGGCGGCGACAGCAAGGAGCCGATCAAGATCGACGCCAACAAGCTCGATGTGCTCGACAAGGACAACAAGGCGGTCTTTTCCGGCAATGTCGTTGCCGTGCAGGGCGAGACCACCGTGCGCTGCTCGGTGATGACGGTATTCTATGAGGGTCGTGGCCAGGGCGGCACGCCGAAGCCGGCCCAACCTGCCGCGCAAGGTCAGGGTCAGAGCAATGACGGCGCAATCAAGCGCATCGAATGCACCGGACCGGTCACCGTCGTCTCGAAGACCCAGGCCGCGACCTCGGACAACGCCGTCTTCGACCGTGCCAACAACAAAGTGATCATGACAGGCAACGTTGCTTTGAACGACGGTCCGAACATCACCCGGGGCGACCAGCTCGTCTATGATACGCAGACCGGCGTCGCCAACGTGACCTCGAAGGGACGTGTCCAGGGCTTCTTCGTGCCGAATTCGGGCGAAGCCGGCAAGGACGGCAAGGACAACAAGGCGGGGGCCAAGCCGGCCGCTGCACCGACCAACTGAATTCTCCGGCGGCTGGGGCGGCCGCCGGAAGGCGTTGCCAGTTCGGCGCGCCTGACATACCAGAGCGGACCCATGTCGAACGCCAGCAGCTCGCGCCTTCTCCTGTGACGGTATCTCTTTCTCCTCCTCCCGAGGCTGCCCAGCCGGCGCAGCCCAGTGCGACGCGACCGGCCAAGGCGCCGGAGGCGCGCGCTGGCGTGTTCGCCAGGCTCTTCGGCAAAGGCAAGAAAAACGGCAAGGACAAGCCCGCGGCTGAAGACGACGCGCAGGGTCCCATCGCCAGCGCCGTCGGCGGCAGCGGCATCCTGGCCGTCAGCGGTCTGCGCAAGACCTACGGCGCCCGCAATGTCGTGAGCGAGGCCTCGCTCTATGTCCGCAACGGCGAGGCGGTCGGCCTGCTGGGACCGAACGGCGCCGGCAAGACCACGATCTTCTACATGATCACCGGCCTGGTCAGCGCCGACATGGGCGTGATCTCCCTCGAAGGGAACGACATCACCAACCTGCCGATGTACCAGCGCGCCCGGCTTGGCATCGGCTACCTGCCGCAGGAAGCCTCGATCTTCCGCGGCCTCTCGGTCGAAGACAATATCCGGGCCGTGCTGGAAGTGGTCGAGCCGAATCGCAAGAAGCGCGAGCGCGAGCTCGACAAGCTGCTCGACGAGTTCAACATCGCCCGCCTGCGCAAGGCGCCTTCGATCGCACTCTCGGGCGGCGAGCGGCGGCGCTGCGAGATCGCCCGCGCGCTCGCCGGCCGCCCCTCCTTCATCCTGCTCGACGAGCCCTTCGCCGGCATCGACCCGATCGCGGTCGGCGACATCCAGGAGCTGGTTCGGCAGTTGACTGATCGCGGCATCGGCGTGCTGATCACCGACCACAATGTCCGCGAGACGCTGGGCCTGGTCGACCGCGCCTACATCATTCATTCCGGCCGAGTGCTGACAGAAGGCTCGCCGGCCGAGATCATCGCCAACGCCGATGTCCGCCGCGTCTATCTCGGCGAGGACTTCCGCCTCTGAGCGGAATCGGCGGGCGCTCCGCCGGCCGATGTTGCGGCGCATTAACTTCCCGAGGCGAAAGCCCCCGAAGGGCTTTGACGCCGCTGCGGCCGCCGGCTAGTCTGACGGACAGGCAAGAACCGTGCCGAATTGCCGCAGACTGAGGAGTCGGGATCGCGATGGCGATGATGCCACGCATGGAGCTGCGCCAGGGCCAGTCCCTGGTGATGACGCCGCAATTGCTGCAGGCGATCAAGCTGCTCCAGCTCTCGCATCTCGAACTGCAGAGCTTCGTCGAGGGCGAGCTTGAGCGCAATCCACTGCTCGAGCGCAGTGACGAGACTCCGGAGCCGGGTTCACTGAACGGTGCGGGTGAAAGCCCGCTCGCCGTTGACGCAGAAACCTATGCTCGCGCCGAGAGCCTCAACACCCAGGAAGGCATGGAGGGCAGACTCGGCACCGGGCTCGACAATGTCTTCCAGAATGAGCAGCCGCAGGCGGCGCGGCTGGAGACACAAGGGGCCGACAGCCTGCCGATCATCGGCGGGGCCTATGGTGGCTCCGGCGGCTCCTTCGACGAGGGGCCGGACGGTTTCGAGAGCAGCCTGACCGGCGAGCTCTCGCTGCACGATCATCTCAGCGCCCAGCTCGACCTGGCCATGACCGCGCCGGCGGAGCGATTGATCGGCCATCACATCATCGATGGCGTCGACGATTCCGGCTATCTGAGCGAGCCTCTGGCCGATATCGCCCAGCGCCTCGGCGTCGCCCTCTCCAGGGTCGAGGCGGTGCTCGCCGTCGTGCAGGGCTTCGACCCGAGCGGTGTCGCCGCCCGCGATGTCAGCGAGTGCCTGGCGATCCAGCTGCGTGAGCGCAACCGCTACGACCCGGCGATGCAGGCCCTGCTTGCCAACCTGCCACTCCTCGCCAAGCGTGACTTCGCCGCCCTCAAGCGGATCTGCGGCGTCGACGACGAGGACATCGCCGACATGGTCGCCGAGATCAGGCGGCTGGATCCCAAGCCTGGGCGCGCCTTCGGCGGCTCGGCGGCGGAGACGGTGGTGCCGGACGTCTTCATCCGCGCCGCGCCGGACGGCTCCTGGCTGGTCGACCTCAACCCCGACACGCTGCCGCGCGTGCTGGTCAACCAGACCTATCACGCCCGCGTCTCGAAGGCGGTGCGGAGCGATGTGGAGAAGGCGTTCATCGCCGAATGCCTGCAGACGGCGAACTGGCTGACCCGCTCGCTCGAGCAGCGCGCCCGCACCATCCTGAAGGTCGCCAGCGAGATCGTGCGTCAGCAGGACGGCTTCTTCGCCCATGGCGTCGAGCATTTGCGCCCGCTCAACCTGAAGACGGTCGCCGATGCGATCGGCATGCATGAATCGACCGTCTCACGCGTCACCTCGAACAAATATCTCGCCTGCTCACGCGGCGTCTTCGAGATGAAGTACTTCTTTTCCGCCGCGATCGCCGCAACCGGCTATGGCGAGGCACATTCGGCCGAGGCCGTGCGCCACCGCATCAAGCAGATGATCGACGAGGAGGCGCCGGGCGATGTGCTCTCCGATGACGCCATCGTCGTCAAGTTGAAGGGCAACGGCATCGACATCGCCCGCCGCACCGTGGCGAAGTATCGGGAATCGCTGCGCATTCCATCCTCGATGGAGCGGCGTCGCGAAAAGGCGGCGATGGCGCTCGCCATACGCTGAGCCCTCCGGCGCTCGCCGCCGCCCGGCCTGGTTGGCATCACGCTGCGGCAGCTGCCGCAAGACACGCCTCGCGGGTCATGCCGTCTGTGCAGCTCCCCCTGTCGATGCATTGACAACCTCGGGGGCCCGTCCTTACCTCCTTAGGATGGTCGGCTACTGACCATGGCGACAAGAAGGGGAAGCACTCCATGAGCTTGCGAATCTCCGGCAAGAATCTCGATGTCGGCGAGGCCCTGCGTGGCCAGGCCGAAGCCAGGGTCGCCGCGGCGTTGGGCAAGTACTATGAGGGCGGCTACCAGGGCCACGTCACCGTCGGCAAGGACGGCACCGCCTTCAAGACCGATGGTGTCCTGCATCTCTCCTCCGGTATCACGCTCGAAGCCTCCGCCACCGCGCACGATCCCTATGCCAGCCTCGACAAGATGGCCGAGCGCATCGAGAAGCGGCTGCGTCGCTATAAGCGAAGACTGAAAGATCGCGCTGCTGCTGCCAACGGGCGCGAGCCCGGGCTGGAAATCCCCAGCTATGTGATCGCTGCCCCCGATGAGGATATCGAGGAGCACGAAGCTGATCATGCCGGCGAGAATCCGGTGATCGTGGCGGAATCGACCAAATCCCTGCACCAGATGACGGTTGGCGACGCGGTCGCCGAGCTCGACCTGACCGGTGCGCCTGTGGTTATCTTCCGCCATGCTGGCAATGGCCGCATGAACGTCGTATACCGCCGCCGTGACGGTAATATCGGCTGGATCGATCCGCCGGCTTCTCTTTCTTGAAGTCCCGCCGCTGATGGAGTTCGGGCGCCGGCCGGGATGCCGGTGGCGCCTGCTTTCCGGCACGGGACATGCATGGATTGGCCTATGACGCTGACCGATCTTCTCCGACCCGACGCGGTGATCTCACCGTTGCGTGCCAACAGCAAGAAACAGGCTCTGCAGGAACTGGCGCAGCACGCTGCCCTGCTGACCGGCCTGCCCGAGCGCGAGCTCTTCGAAGCCCTGCTCCAGCGCGAGCGCCTCGGCTCGACCGGGATCGGCGACGGCATCGCGATTCCGCATGGCCGGATGGCCGGCATCGACCGGCTCGTCGGCCTGTTCGGCCGCGCCGATAAGCCGATCGACTTCGAGGCGCTGGACGGTCAGCCGGTCGATATCGTCTTCGTGCTGATCGCTCCGGAAGGGGCGGGGGCCGATCACCTCAAGGCGCTGGCCCGCGTCGCCCGTGTGCTGCGCAACCAGGCAGTCCTGGAGCAGGTGCGCCATGCGCACGATCCGGCCGCCATCTACGCCATCCTGGCGGAGACTGCTGCCAAGGCGGCCTGAAGACGGGCCGCTTCGGCGGCACTTCCTTTGAACGATGACAGTCTAGGCTTGGAGGCCTCGCCCCGAGCGGCTATGACGCGGCCGAAGTTTTGGTGCGCCGCCCACGGCGCCAGTGAACCGCCGGAGCGCCGCCGATGGCCTATACCCATGTCGATCTCTTCC
Source organism: Bosea vestrisii (assembly GCF_030144325.1). NCBI lineage: Bacteria > Pseudomonadati > Pseudomonadota > Alphaproteobacteria > Hyphomicrobiales > Alloboseaceae > Allobosea > Allobosea vestrisii. The sequence continues at coordinate 4,358,090 of NZ_CP126307.1, forward strand.
CGCTCGGCGAGGACAAGACGCCCTATCGCTCGCTCGGCAGCGACGGTGTCACGGTCGAGACGGTCGCTGGGCGCGAGGTCCTGAGCGTCTCGCGCGAGGCGATCCGGAAGCTCTCCGAGCAGGCCTTCATCGACATCAACCATCTGCTGCGGCCCGGTCACCTCGCCCAACTCGCCAAGATCCTCGACGACCCGGAGGCGACCTCGAACGACCGCTTCGTCGCCTACGACCTGCTCAAGAACGCAGGGATCGCCGCCGGCGGCGTGCTGCCGATGTGCCAGGATACCGGCACGGCGATCATCATGGGCAAGAAGGGCCGCACGGTCTGGACCGAGGGCGACGACGAGGCGGCGCTCGGCGAGGGCGTCTACGACGCCTATCTCAAGCGCAATCTGCGCTATTCCCAGGTCGCGCCGCTTTCCATGTTTGAGGAGAAGAACACCGCGACCAACCTGCCGGCGCAGATCGACATCTATGCCGAGGGTGAGGACGCCTACAAATTCCTCTTCGTGGCCAAGGGCGGCGGCTCGGCCAACAAGACCTTCCTCTTCCAGGCGACGCCCTCGCTCCTGACCAAAGACCGGATGATGGCGTTCCTGAAGGAGAAGATCCTGACGCTCGGCACCGCTGCCTGTCCGCCCTATCACCTCGCCATCGTCATCGGCGGCACCTCGGCCGAGCAGAACCTCAAAACCGTCAAGCTCGCCTCGACCAAGTATCTCGACGCGCTGCCGACCAAGGGTTCAGCCAGCGGTCACGCCTTCCGCGACCTCGAGATGGAGGAGGAGGTCCACAAGCTGACGCAGGCGCTCGGCGTCGGCGCCCAGTTCGGCGGCAAGTATTTCTGCCATGACGTGCGCGTCATCCGCCTGCCGCGGCACGGCGCCTCGCTGCCGATCGGGCTCGGCGTCTCCTGCTCGGCCGACCGTCAGGCCAAGGGCAAGATCACCAAGGACGGCATCTTCCTCGAGGCGCTCGAGACCGATCCGTCGAAATACCTGCCCGAGATCGACGAGGCCAAGCTCGGCGGCGATGTCGTCAAGGTCGACCTCAACCGGCCGATGAGCGAGATTCTCGCCACATTGACGCAATATCCAGTAAAGACCCGGCTCTCGCTGACCGGAACGATCATCGTCGCGCGCGACTCGGCCCATGCCAAGATCCGCGAGCGGCTGGAGAACGGCCAGGGCATGCCGGACTACCTGAAGAACCACCCGGTCTATTATGCCGGCCCGGCCAAGACCCCGGAGGGCTTTGCCTCCGGCTCCTTCGGCCCGACCACGGCCGGCCGGATGGATTCCTTCGTCGACCAGTTCCAGTCCTTCGGCGGCTCGATGGTGATGCTGGCCAAGGGCAACCGCTCGGCGCAGGTCAGGGAAGCCTGCGCGCGCCATGGCGGCTTCTATCTCGGCTCGATCGGCGGCCCGGCGGCACGCCTCGCCCAGGACTGCATCCGCAAGGTCGAGGTGCTCGAATATCCCGAGCTCGGCATGGAAGCGGTCTGGCGGATCGAGGTCGAGGATTTCCCGGCCTTCATCGTCATCGACGACAAGGGCAACGACTTCTTCAAGGAGCTGAACCTCGGATGATTGCTCGTGCTGTCGCTGCCGCCCTGCTGACGCTGGTTCCGACTCTGGCGCTGGCACAGCCGCGTCCCGTTCCGGCGACCTGCACGCGCGACCTGTTCCAGAACGAGGCGGCGATGCGCCAGCGGCAATATCGCATGCAACAGGTCGCCACGGCCGACCAGGCGACGCAATGCGCGGCCTGGCGCGACCATGTCGCCTTCATGCAAAAGGCACGCTCCGTCTTCGCCACTTGCCAGAGCGGACGGCAGCGCGAGGAGAATGTCGGCCAGATGGACCAGTCGCTGGCCGATTATCGCGTGCTGCTCGCCAATCGTTGCGGCGGCCGCTGACTACTTGATCTCTGGCGGCTGGCCGAGCTGCGCCTTGAAGAAGGCGAGCACGCTGGCGTTGAAATCGGCGTGGAAAGCGGCCCGGTCGAAGCCGGGCTGATCGCTGCAGAGCTCGCCTGCCGACTGGGCCAGCTCAGCTGGGCAGGGCGGCAGAAATGAAAAATGCTGGGAGCCGGGCACGACGCGGAAATCCGGTTTCGTCGGCAGCCAACCTGCTATGTCCGCGACACTGGCCGGGGTCACTCCGTCGCCGCCGCGCTCGGAACCCCAGAGCTGAACCGGCACCCGCACATTCTTGAAGCTCTCCTGCGTAAAGAAAACGCTGAGCGGATCGGCGATGACCGCCGCCTTGATGCGCGGATCATGGCTGAGCTCTGGAAGCGTGCCCATGCGGACTTGCTCGCAGAGCGGGTCGCTCTTGCCGTCGCAGAGCCTGAGGCGCTTGCCGAAATATGGATTGGCCCCGACGGCGACGAGCCCGGTGTAGCCGCCGCGTGAGAAGCCGAAGAACCCGACGCGCCCGGCATCGATCCTGGCTGCATCGGGCCATGAGCCGAGCATGTAATCGACCACGCGCTTGATGTCGGCCGGCCGCTCGACGAAGACCGAGAACTCGCGCGTACGGCTCTGGTCCAGGCTGGTATCGCCGGGGTGATTGATCGCGACGACGATGAAGCCGGCATCGGCCAGAACCTCGGCCGTGTCGCGATGTCCGAGGAAGCTGCCGGTCCTGCCATGCGAGACCACGATGAGCGGGCGTTTCTCGCCAGCGAGCGGGCAATTCATGCTGACGGACATGACGAAGGGGCCGATCCGCGCCTCGCTCGGCGGCTGATTGCATGGGTACCAGACCGCGCCCTTGAGCGGCTGGAGCGCCCCCTCGGCGGGAATGTCGACGGACTTGAGCCCAGCGGCCTGCGTCAGCGAGGCTGCAAGGCAACAGGCGATGCAGCAGACAAGACGGCGAAGGTTCATGGCGGGCTCGCACTGCGGATCGGGATGAACAGGTCGGTGCGCAGGGCGGCGGGCGCTATGCCGCGCGACGACGTATCGAGATAGTGCTCCAGCGTGGGCCGATCATCCGGCTCGTAGCCGCTGCCCGGCATCCATCTCCTGTAAAGAGCCTGCGCGGCGGCGTTGATACGGGTGTACGGACCCACCAGCCGCTGCACGGCATAGCGGCCCCCAGGAATCTCGAGCGTTTCGACGTCGGAACCCTCTGGCCAAGCATCGGGCGAGGCGACGGCGGCATAGTATCTGAAGCGGTCGGTGTATTGGGGATTGCCGAAGGAGGCGCCCCATTTCTCCGAGATGGCTCGCGTGCCGGCGCGCAGGCGCAGTTGCCGGTGCGTGTGAGGAATGGTCGCGAACGATCCCGTATGCCGCAGCGCATGTAATCGCTGTGCCGGTCGTTCGACGATCTCGACAGTCGGTGTGGCTGCATCGTCGCCATCACTGTCGACCGCCCCGTCGATAGTGAGGATCGTGCGCCTCATCTGCTGCCGGAATGCACGCGGCGACTGCCCGGTGAACTGATGAAAGGCGCGGGTGAAGGCTTGCGGGCTGTCATAGCCGACAGTCAGTGCGATTTGCGTGATGCTTTCATCGGACCCGGTCAGGAGGCGTGTCGCGAGAGCCAGCCGGACGCGACGGAGCGTGGCGGCCACGGTCTCGCCCACCACGCCGGCGTAGACGCGGTGAAAATGGAACGGTGAGAAATGTGCGAGGCGTGCCAGGTCATCGAGATGCAGGTCGGCCATCGGATTGGCAATGATGGCTGCGACCGCGCGAGCCACGCGGGCGCGGTAATCCTGTTCTGTTCGATCGCTGGCCATCGAGAACAGCCTGCCTCATCGGTGAGCCGGAAACTTAGCAGCTTTTGCTAAACTGCCCGGGAACGGACTGGTCCCGCATCATGCATCCCGATTCACCTCATGGATGTGAATGCAGCAATCCCCTTGTCCTCGAAGCGCAGCGTGGCGAACGGGTTTGGGCAAGGCGGCATTTGCGGTATGGCTGTCGCACCGCCGCTCTGCGATATGGCACCGCCGGGTTTCTGATGTGAGCAGCCACGGGATGATGGATGACTAGCGATACGACCTCTCCGCTCGGCATCGCCGTCGTACCGGTGACGGCCTTCCAGCAGAACTGCTCGATCGTCTGGTGCGCGCGCACCAAGGAGGCTGCGATCGTCGATCCCGGCGGCGATGTCGAGCGCATCCGCGGCGCGCTGAAGGAGCTCGGCGTAACCCCGGTCGCGATCTGGCTGACCCATGGCCATATCGACCACGCCGGTGGCGCGACCGAGCTCGCCGGCGTGCTCAACCTGCCGATCATCGGCCCGCACGAGGCCGACAAGTTCCTGCTCGATGCGCTGCCGCAGCAGGGCCTGATGTTCGAGATGCGCGGTGTGCAGGCGGTGACGCCGACGCGCTGGCTCGCTGAAGGCGACAGCGTCTCGGTCGGCGATGTCAGCTTCTCCGTGCAGCATGTGCCGGGGCACACGCCCGGCCACGTCACCTTGTTCGAGAAGGATCTGCGTTTCCTGCTCGCCGGCGACACGATCTTCGCCGGCTCGGTCGGCCGCACCGATTTCCCCTATGGCAACCACAAGGACCTGATCGGCGGCATCAAGGGCAAGCTTCTGCCGCTCGGCGACGACGTCCAGTTCCTGCCCGGCCATGGCCCGGCCAGCACGCTCGGCGAAGAGCGCCAGACAAATCCGTTCCTGCAGGGGTAAAGGGTCGGCCGTCATTCTCGGGCGAAGCGAAGCGCAGACCCGAGAATCTCGTGACGGGAGGGGCGGACAGGAGTCATCTCCGGCCTGAGATGCTCGGGTCAAGCCCGAGCATGACGAGGTTGAAGGGTTCCAGAAACGCTAACGGCCATGTCCGGAAGGGCGCGCGTACATCCGGCGTCGCTACCTTCGGGTTCATGGCCGTCTTCAACGGCACGGAGGGCAGTGGAACGCCCTCGACATCACCGTGACCCTGATATGGGATTATGATCCTGTCATTGCAAGGGGCGGTTCCATGAAAGTCGGACCGCTTGCTTAGGCGCTTGACCGCGTTGCCGGTTTCGCGGCCCGTGCGATAGTTGCGGCCATGTGGGAGATTCTCTCCGCCTATTGGCCGCATATCCTCGGCGTCGTCTCGCTGGCGCTGACGGTGGTTGCGGCGAGCCATGCCGCGATGACCAAGGACGAGGTGCGCGCCGCAATCGGCTGGGTCGGCGTCATCGTCCTCTCGCCGATCATCGGGCCGCTGATCTATGCGGTGGGCGGCATCAACCGCATCCGCCGCGCCTCGATCGTCTCGCAGCGCAAGCCCAAGCTTGGCAGCGCTCCGCTCGCGCAGACATTCGAGGTCTCGGATGCCGAGATCGCCGGCGATGTCGGGCGTAGATTCGCCGCGCTGAAGACCCTGGGCGACAAGGCGACGCGTCGCCACCTCAAGACCGGCAACGCCATCGCGGTGCTCAGGACCGGCGACGAGGCCTATGCCGCGATGATGGCGGCGATCGCGGCGGCCGAGCGCTCGATCATCCTGGAGACCTATATCTTCGATCGCGATCCGCTTGGCCTGCGCATCGCCGATGCGCTGATCGCGGCCGTCCGACGCGGCGTCGACGTGCGCGTGCTGATCGATGCCGTCGGCGCGCGCTATTCGGTGCCGAGCATCGTCGGCTACCTGCAAAAGAGCGGCGTGCCAACCGAGGTCTTCAACGGCAATATCATTATCGGCCTGCGGCTGCCCTATGCGAACCTGCGCACCCACCGCAAACTGCTGATCGTCGACGGATGGATCGCCTTCGCCGGCGGCATGAACATCCGCCAGGGCTTTACCTCCGAATTCGCCGGCGTGGCTGCGGCCCACGATACGCATTTCCGCATCGAGGGCCCGGTCGTCGAGGATCTGTTCGGTGTCGCGGCCGAGGATTGGCGCTTCGCCTCGGGCGAGGAGCTCGCCGGCGATGTCTGGACGGTCACGCCGGCGGCGGCGTCGCAAGGCCCGACCGTGTTGATGCGTGCGGTGGCGTCAGGGCCGGATGCCAGCCTGGAGACCAACCACAAGCTGCTGATCGGTGCCTTCTCGGTGGCGCGGACCTCGATCCGGATCATGTCGCCCTATTTCCTGCCGGATCGCGAGCTGATCAGTGCGCTAATTACCGCTGCGCGCCGGGGCGTCGCCATCGACATCGTCGTGCCCGACGTCAACAACCTCGTCCTGGTCGACCGCGCCATGCGGGCGCAGTTCGACCAGGTGCTGAAGGATGGCTGCAAGATCTGGCGCGCCACCGGCTCGTTCGATCACTCCAAGCTACTCGCGATCGACGGTGCCTGGGCCTATGTCGGCTCGTCCAACCTCGATGCGCGCTCGCTCAGGCTGAATTTCGAGATCGATCTCGAAGTGCTCGACGCCGATTTCGCTGGAGGTATCGAGCAGCGCATCGATGCCGCGATCGCCAGGGCACGGCCGGTCACGCTGAAGGGGCTGCGCTCACGGCCTTTTCCCTTGCGCCTGCTCGACCGGATGCTCTGGCTCTGGTCGCCTTATTTGTAAGGCTGGCTGGATGAGTTGCTGTTAGTGGTCCGGGGGTCGATCAGCCTAGGCGCTGCCCCCTCTCCATCTCTCCCCCGTTCCGGGAGAGAGGCGCCTTTGCCTGCCGCCCGTCGCTTCCGATCAAGGCGTGGGAGCCCTCTCCCGGAACGGGGGAGGGTTGGGAGGGGGCAGCTTCAGAATGGAGGTGGCCTCAGGCGTCGAACACGCCCTTGAGGAAGTCCTGCTTGCCGACCTGGAAGCCGTTCTCGCGCAGGATGTCGTAGGCGGTCGTGGCGTGGAAATAGAAGTTCGGTACGGCAAAGCGGGTGATGTAGTCGACGCCCTTCATCGTCACCGTTGCCGATGGGCCGCGCGGGAAGGTCACGTCCTTGTCGAGCCCGGCATCGAGCGCCGCCTTGTCGACCGAGGCGATGAAGTCGAGCGTCTTGGCGATCCGCGCCTTCAGCTCGTCGAAGCTCTTCTCCTCGTCGGGGAAGCGCGGATTTTCCGCTCCGCTCACCCGGGCGGCCGCGTTCTTGGCGAAGTCCGACATCAGCTGGATCTGACGGGTGAAGGACAGCATGTCCGGGGCGAGCCGGCTCGACAGCAGCACCTCCGGCTGGATCTTGCGCTCGGACGCTTCAGCGCCTGCCTTGTCGAGGATCGCGTCGAGCGCCTTCAGGGTCTGGATGAAACCTGGGAAGACGGCGGCATAAGCGGAAAGCGGCATCGGAAATCCTCACCAACGAAAACGGGCCCGGAAAGGGCCCGCTGCGTCTGCCGATATAAGCCTTTCCCCGCCGATGTCAGCGGGCGCCGGCGTCAGTCCTTGGCGCGCTCGACATAGGCCCCGGTCTCGGTCATCACGACGATGCGGGTGCCGGGGCCGATATGCGGCGGCACGGCGGTGCGCACGCCATTGGTCAGGATCGCCGGCTTGTAGGGAGGAGGAGGCCGTCTGGCCCTTGGTCACCGGCTCGGTTTCGGCGACCTCGCAGGTGACGCGCTGCGGCAGCTCGATCGCGACGGCGCGGTCCTCGAACACCGAGAGCGAGACCTTCATGCCTTCCTGAAGATAGGGCGCCATGTCGCCGACGACGCCGCCGTCGACCGGGATCTGGTCGAAGGTCTCGGGGTTCATGAAGACGTACTGTTCGCCGTCCTGGTAGAGATAGGTGAAGTCGCGATCCTCGACATAGGCGCGCTCGACCTGCTCGGTCGTCTTGTAGCGCTGGGTCATCTTCACGCCGTCGGCGATGCGGCGCATGTCGATCTGCGTCGTCGGCGTGCCCTTGCCCGGAAAGAAGCTCTCGGCCGAGATGACCGTGCAGAGATGCCCGTCGAGCTCGAGGACGTTGCCCTTGCGGACGGAGGAGGCGATGACCTTGACCACGTGAATGTCCTTGATGCTGCCCACGCGGGGCGCGAATTCCTTGCCGCGCAACTACCGCATCGTGCGGCGAAACGGAAGCGCGGTGTCCAAAATCGCGACACGATCCATTGACATTGCGATGATGTAGATACAATTAAAGTCGTGAAGATCGAATTTGATCCCGGCAAGAACGAACGCAATATCCGCGAGCGCGGCCTGGCGTTCATGCAGGTGGACGAGTTCGCGTGGGAGACGGCCCAGACGCACGAGGATCGTCGTTTCCCGTATCCTGAGCGGCGCTTCGTTTCGCTGGGATTGATTGGAGAACGCCTCTTTGTTGTCTGCTTCACGCCTATACCCGGCGGTATTCGCGTGATCAGCTTTCGCAATGCGAATGCGCGGGAGGTGAAGCGCTATGAGCAGGAAGCCGACTGATATCGATCCGGCCCTCGCGCCGCTGACGGATGAGGACGGGGAGGTGCGTGAGTTGACCGCGGCCGACTTTGCGGAGATGCGGCCCGCTTATGAGGTGCTCCCGCCCGAGCTGGTTGCGCTGATGCGTGAACATCGTCGACGGCAGGGCGAGCGCGGCCCGCAAAAGGCGGCGACGAAGAAGCTGGTCAGCATCCGGCTCGATCAGGACGTTCTGGAGCGCGCCAAGGCCGATGGTCCCGGTTGGCAGACCCGGATTAACGAGATTCTGCGCGAAGCTCTGCTCAAGAAGGCGGGTTGACCGCGATCGTTATGAGTAACGGTAACCCGCCTTTCTGGCGACCGGACATCCATGCTGACCGGCGTCCGGCGCTGCTGGCGCGCGGACGGATCAAGGCGGCGCTGCGGCGCTGGTTCGAGGCGCGCGAGTTCATCGAGGTCGAGGCCGCGATCCTGCAGCTTTCACCGGGGAACGAGACGCATCTGCATGGCTTTCCCACCACGCTGATCGACGATGGCGGCGCACAGCATCCTTATTACCTGCACACCTCGCCGGAGTTCGCCGCCAAGAAGCTGCTGGCGGCGGGCGAGAAGCGCATCTTCGATTTCGCCCGCGTCTTCCGCAATCGCGAACGCACCGCCCTGCACCATCCCGAATTCACCATGCTGGAATGGTATCGCGCCGGGGAGGATTACGAGGCGCTGATGGATGATTGCGCGGCCCTGCTGGCCGAGGCGGCGCGCGCGGCGGGGGCGAGCGTGCTGCGCTGGCGCGGCGCCGAGGCCGATCCGTTCGCGGCGCCGGAGCGGCTGACCGTGCAGGATGCCTTCCGTCGTCATGCTGGCATCGATCTCAAGCGCACGATCGCGGCCGACCTCTATCTCGACCGCCCGGCGCTCGCGGCCGATGCCGCTGAAGCTGGCATCCGGGTTGCCGAAGACGACAGCTGGTCGGATATCTTCAGCCGCATCCTCTCCGAGAAGGTCGAGCCTGAGCTCGGCCGCGGCCGCGCCACCATCCTGTGCGAATACCCGATCTCCGAGGCGGCGCTGGCACGGCCGAAGCCGGGCGATCCGCGCGTCGCCGAGCGCTTCGAGCTCTATGCCTGCGGCGTCGAGCTCGCCAATGCCTTCGGGGAGCTGACCGATTCGGACGAGCAGCGCCGCCGTTTCGAGGCTGACATGGACGAGAAGCAGCGCATCTATGGCGAGCGCTACCCGATCGACGAGGATTTCCTCGCCGCGCTTGCGCTGATGCCGCAGGCTTCGGGCATCGCGCTCGGCTTCGACCGGCTGGTCATGCTCGCGACCGGCGCGCGCCGGATCGAGGATGTGCTCTGGACGCCGGTCGCGGAACCGGGCAGGGGAGGGCAATGACGATCCACCAGCTGCCCAGCCAGCCGCTGAAGACGGTCGACGCTCTCGTCGAGCGTGGCCTCGTCGCGCCCGCCCGGCGCGACGCTTTGGCCGAGGTCACCCAGCGCTATGCCGTTTCGGTGACGCCGGCGATCGCCGCGCTGATCGATCCGTCCGACGAAAGCGACCCCATTGCCCGCCAGTTCATTCCTGCCCCGGCAGAGATCGAAACGTTGCCGGAGGAGCTGGCCGACCCGATCGGCGACGAGGCGCATTCGCCGGTCGAGGGCGTGGTCCATCGCTACCCGGACCGGGCTTTGCTCAAGCTGGTCCATGCCTGCCCGGTCTATTGCCGCTTCTGCTTCCGCCGCGAGATGGTCGGCCCGGGTGGCGATGCGCTGACCGGCGAGAAACTCGACGCTGCGCTGGCCTATCTCGCCTCCCGTCCGGAAATCTGGGAGGTGATCATGACCGGCGGCGACCCGCTGATCCTTTCCGCCCGGCGGATGCGCGAGATCGCCAGGCGCCTCGCCGCGATCCCGCACATCAAGGTGGCGCGCTGGCATACGCGCGTGCCGATGGTCCAGCCCGAGCGCATCACCGAGGACTACGCCCGCGCGCTGCGCATCCCGGGCAAGGCGAGCTACATCGCCATCCACGCCAACCATCCGCGCGAGTTCACCGAGGACGCGAAGGCTGCGCTGGCACGTCTCGTCGACGCCGGCCACGTCCTCGTCAGCCAGAGCGTGCTGCTCAAGGGCGTCAATGCCGATGTCGAGACGCTGTCGGCGCTGATGCGCGCTTTCGTCGAGAGCCGGGTCAAGCCGTATTATCTGCACCATCCCGATTTCGCGCCGGGTACCTCGCATTTCCGGATGTCGCTGGCGGAAGGGCAGGCTCTCGTCAAAAGCCTGCGCGGCAATCTTTCGGGACTGTGCCAGCCGACCTATATCCTCGACATCCCCGGTGGGGCCGGCAAGATCCCGGTCGGGCCCGCCTTCCTTTCGGGCTGCGAGATGCCCGGCGCGCAAGGCTTCGCGGAGGATCGCCATGGCGACCTCCATGCCTATCCGCCGGTCTGAAGATGCCCTTGTCGCGGCGATCCGCGAAGGACTGAGCCATGCTGAACTCTGCTGCGCCCGACAAGATGCCGCTCGCGATCGTCTCCGATATCGCCTGCCCGTGGTGCTTCATCGGCAAGACCCGGCTGGAGACAGCGCTCGCCAATCATAACCTCACCGAGCGCGTCGCCATCACCTGGCTGCCCTATGAGCTCAACCCGGAGATGCCGGCCGACGGCATGGACCGCACCGCGTATCTCGACGCCAAGTTCGGCCCCGGCAAGCGCCGCGAGATCGAGCTGCGCCTCTCCGAGGCGGCATTGGAGAGCGGCGTCACCTTCAACTGGGCGAAGGTGACCAAGAGCGTCAACACCCGCATGGCGCATATGCTCGTCGCCGCCGCCGCGACCGTGCAGCGTGGCGGCGAGATGACTGCGGCGCTGTTCAAGGCCTATTGGCAGGACGGGCGCGATATCGGCGACCTCGAGACGCTGGTCGCGATCGCCGGCGAGCAGGGCTTCGACGAGCAGGCGGCACGCGACGAGTTGTCCAATGACGAGTTGCGCGAGACCGTGATCGGGCTCGAAGCGCATGCCCAGAAGGTCGGCGTGACCGGCGTGCCCTTCTTCATCGTCGACGGCAAGCTTGCAGTTTCCGGCGCCCAGCCGCCGGAGGTCTGGACCCAGGTTTTCGCGCAGGTGCTGACGGCGAAGCCTAATGACGAGGATGAGTGACGCGTTCCGCAGTGCATCTTCGCCGTTGGGTCGAAAAAAAGATCTGTCTCAAAAATGAGAAATCCTTGCGCTGCCGCTCGAATCGTGCCTTTCACCCGGTAACAGGCGGAGGGCAGGGCGATGACGCAGAAGATCAACGATCTCCGGGACCGCATGATCGTCGCGCTCGATGTGCCGACGGTCTGGGACGCCTACCGCATCGTTTCGACGCTGGGTGACGGGGCGAGTTTCTACAAGATCGGCTACCGGCTCGCCTTCGCCGGCGGACTCGACCTCGCCCGCCAGCTCGTGACCGAAGGCAAGAAGGTCTTCCTCGATCTCAAGCTGCACGATATCGGCAACACCGTCACCGAGGGCGTGGAATCGCTGACCAAGCTCGGCGTCACTTTCCTCACCGTGCATGCCTATCCGCAGACCATGCGCGGCGCGGTCGAGGGGCGCGGCGAGGCGGCCCTGAAGCTGCTCGCGGTCACCGCCCTGACCTCCTATGACGATGGCGACCTGAAGGATGCCGGCTACGGGCTCGCGGTACGCGATCTCGTGCGCATGCGTGCCCAGCAGGCCCGCACCGCCGGCGTCGACGGCATCGTCTGCTCCGCCGCCGAGACCGAGATCGTCCGCGGGGTGATCGGCCCCGATATGGTCATCGTCACACCCGGCATCCGCCCGGCCGGAAGCGCCGTCGGCGACCAGAAGCGCACCTTGACCCCGGCCGAAGCGATCCGCGCCGGCGCCGACCATCTCGTCATCGGGCGTCCCATCATCCGCGCGGCTGACCCGCGTGCAGCGGCCGCCGCGGTCATGGACGAGATCGCGGGCGCCGCCTAGACCATCGCGCGTCCGAACGGACGCGATCACGATGATCTATCATAGTGTTATCGCATCGGAGTCTTCCGAAAAGTGGGGTCCACTTTTCGGTCCGATGCGATAGTCTGCCGCTCCTTTCCACCGGATATGGATACGGCAATGCCCAAGGGATATGTGATCGGTCGCGCCAAGGTGACACATGCGACGCAATGGGCGGTCTACGCCGCGAAGGCCTCCGAGGTGATCAAGCAATATGGCGGCACGCCTTTGGTGCGCGGCGGCCAGATGTCGGTCGGCGAAGGCGAGGGACGGTCCCGCAACGTCGTCCTCGAATTCCCCGATTACGCGGCGGCCAAGGCCTATCTGTTCTCGGCCGAATATGGCGAGGCGCGCAAGCTGCGCGAGGGTGCCGGCGAGATCGATCTGATCGCGGTCGAGGGGGCATGACCATGGCGAAAGGCTACTGGATCGCCCGCCTCGACGTGCAGAACGAGTCGGAATACGCCACCTATCGCTCGCTCAATGCCATCGCCTTCGCCAAATACGGCGCCAAGTTCATCGTTCGTGGCGGCGAGTACAAGCTTGCCCGCGGTGAGGGCCGCAAGCACAACGTCGTCATCGAGTTCAAGGACATCGAGACGGCGCGCGCCTGCTACGAATCGCCGGAGTATCAGGCGGCCGTGCAGCACCTCGCCAAGGTCGGCCCGGTCGATCTCGTCATCATCGAGGGTTACGAGGGCGCGCAGCCGGGCGATTGAGGTTTGTCGCGACGCTCGCCATCATTGCGATGAGGCGAAGCCGACGACGCAATCCAGCAAGGCCTGCGCAGGGCTGGATTGCTTCGCCTACGCTCGCAATGACGCTGGAGCCGCGTTGACGGGCGACTCCGAAATGACCGCCTCCTAGTGCCCCTGCGTCTCGGCGGCTGCGGCCTTCGCTTGCTTGCCGCGCCGGGCCTTCAGCATCGGCTCGACGATGAAGTGCATGCCGACGAGGCAGAGCCCACCGATGATGAGCCCGAACACGGCCGAGGCGGCAGCTGTCGTCAGCCATTCGAGCAGGCCCGATAGCGCGGGCCATGCCTGGCCGATCGCGACGGCAACCGCATGGATGGTATGCTCGATCCCGGCGAGCCCATAGCCGGCGAGGCCGTGGATGATGATGCCGCCGCCGACCCAGAGCATTGCCGCCGTGCCGACCGCGCTCAGCACCTTGAGAAAGGGTGGCATGCCGGTGACGAGGCCGCGCCCCAGCAGCCGGACCGGGAGGATGCCGCTGCGCGACAGGGCGACGCCGGCATCATCAGCCTTTACGATCAGGGCGACGACGCCATAGACCAGCACGGTCATGCCGAGCCCGACCACGGCCAGCACCAGCGCCTGCATCCAGAAGGAGGAGGCGGTGACGCCGGCGAGCGTGATCGCCATGATCTCGGCCGAGAGGATGAAATCGGTCTTGATCGCGCCGGCGATCTTCTGGTCTTCGAGTTCCCGGGAGTCGAGAATGTCGGTGCCACCCTCGCCGGCGGCCTCGTCGTGATGCGCATGCGGCACGACGAGCTCGTAGACCTTCTCGAAACCCTCGAAGCAGAGATAGGCCCCGCCCGCCATCAAGAGCGGCGTGATCGCCCAGGGCGCGATGAGGCTGAGCACCAGCGCCGCCGGCAAGAGGAAGAGCAGCTTGTTCTTCAGCGAGCCGAGCGCGATCTTGCCGATGATCGGCAATTCGCGTTCCGCCGCGAAGCCGACGGCATAGCGCGGCGTCACCGCCGCGTCGTCGATGACGATGCCGGCCGCCTTGGCGCCGGCCTTGGTCGCCTGTGCCGCGGCGTCGTCGAGCGCGGCCGCGGCGACCTTGGCCAGGGCTGCGACGTCGTCGAGAAGGGCGAACAGTCCCGAACTCATGGCGGTCTCCAGACGTGGCCGCGGGTCGGGCGGCGTGCAGCTGATAAGCGATCCGATTTGCCCTGATATGACAGCAGCGAGGCGCCCGCAGGCAAGCGAGAGCGGATGCGGGCTTGACTCCGAAGCGTTTTGGAGTCGCTTTATGCTTGGAACAAAAAGTGAACATATACATCGATGGCCGATGCATCCACCCGATCCCTGACAGCCCTGCGGCAGAGCCTCGCTCTGGCGGGGCTGGCGCGCGAGCTTTCGCCGGTGGAGCGCATCGCCTTCGGGACGCCCTCCCTGGACGAGCCGCTGGGCGGCGGGATCGCGCGTGCTGCACTACATGAAGTCTACGCTCCGGGCGCGGCCGATCTCCCCGCCGCCACCGGCTTCGCCGCGGCCTTGGCTCTGCGCGCCGCCGGATCGCGGCCCGTGCTCTGGGTCCGGCAGGATTTTCTCGATGCCGAGGCCGGCCGCCTGCACCCGCCGGGCCTGGCCGAGCTCGGGCTCGATCCCTCGCAGATCCTGCTGGTCCGGGTCAGGGACGGAGAGGGGGCGCTGCGGGCAGGGGCGGAAGCGGCGCGCTGTGCCGCGCTCGGGGCGACCCTGATCGAGCCCTGGGGGCGCCGCGCCAGTTCGACCTGACCGCCAGCCGACGCCTGGCGCTGGCGGCGGAGGCCTCCGGCGTCCTGACCCTGCTGCTGCGGGTGGCGACGCAGCCGGAGCCCAGCGCCGCCAGCACGCGCTGGCAGGTGCGGGCCCTGCCGTCGCGGGCGCGGGAGGCGGAGGCGCCGGGGGATCCCGCCTTCGGATTGCGGCTGCTGCGTCATCGCGGCGGCCTTGGTGAGCGTGAGTGGCGTGTGGAGTGGAACCGTGACGAACGATGTTTCCGGGACAGGATCGGGAGCGAGGGAGGCAAAAGGGATGCAGCGCCGCTATCTCGCCCTCTGGTTTCCCTATCTGGCGAGCGAGCGCCTGCGCCGGCGGACTTCCGCCGGGCCGGATGAGCGCCCGCTCGTCCTGGTCGAGAAGGATCGCGGCGCGCTCCGTCTCGCCGATTGCGACAAACAGGCGGTCAAGCTCGGCCTGACCCGCGGTCTGACCCTGGCCGACGCCCGCGCCCGTATCCCGGAGCTAACGGTGGTCGAGGCCGATCCGGTTGCCGACCAGCGCCTGCTTGAATGGCTCGCCGCGCTCTGCGACCGATTCACTCCGCTGGTCGCGCTCGATCCGCCGCATGGGCTCGTGCTCGACATCACCGGTTGTGCCAAACTCTTCGGCGGCGAGGCGGCCCTGCGCCAGCGGCTCGGCCTCGGCATGCGCCGGCTCGGCCTGACTCTCTTCGCCAGCATCGCCGGCACGCCGCAGGCGGCGCGCGCGCTCTCTCGCTTCGGTCGCTGCGCCATTTCGCTTCCGGGCGAGGACGAGCGGCGGACGCTGCCGCTGCCGGTCGCGGCGCTGGAGGTTTTCCCTGAGACGGTGATCGCCCTGTCGCGCGCCGGGCTGAAGACGCTGGGCGATCTCACTGGGCGGCCCTCGCACACGCTCGCCGCCCGCTTCGGCGAGGCGCTCGTCACGCGCTTACGCCGCATCCTCGGCCATGAGGATGCCCGCATCACGCCCTTGCGGCCGCCGCCCGATTGCGTGGTCGAGCGGCATTTCCCCGATCCGCTGCAGGATACCGACGGGCTCGAGGCGATCGTCGCCCGCCTGCTCGGCGAGGCCGGGCGCCTGCTCGAAGCCCGCGGCGAGGGCGGGCGCGCCTTCGAGATCAGCTTCTTCCGCAGCGACGGCGCCGTGCGCCGGCTGGCGCTGGAGACCGGCCGGCCTTCGCGCGACGCCTCCGCGATCCTGCGGCTCTATCGCGAGCGCATCGACAGCCTGGCCGATCCGCTCGATCCCGGCTTCGGCTTCGACGCGATCAGGCTCGCGGTGCTGGTCTGTGAGCCGCTCGGGACGCCGCAGGCGAGCCTCGACGGGCGCGCCGTCGAGGAGGAGGCGGTCGCCGATCTGGTCGACCGGCTGGTCGCCCGCTTCGGCCGCGAGCGCGTGCTGCGCTTCGTCGCACAGGACAGCCATCAGCCCGAGCGTGAAGCTGCGCTGATTCCGGCCGCGTCCGGCAGGTCGGACGCGGCGCCCTGGCCCGTCTCGCAGCCGGACGAGCCGCCGGCCCGCCCGCTCCAGCTCTTCGAACCGCCTCAGCCGGTCGAGACCCTGGCCGAGGTGCCGGATGGCCCGCCCCTGCGCTTCCGCTGGCGGCGCGTGCTGCACGAGATCGCCCGAGCCGAGGGGCCGGAGCGGATAGCGCCGGACTGGTGGCGCGACGGACCCAATGAACACACGCGCGACTATTACCGCGTCGAGGATGCACACGGCCGCCGCTTCTGGCTCTTCCGCGCCGGCCTCTACGGCCGCGAGACGACCGCGCCGCGCTGGTATCTGCACGGGCTGTTCGCATGAACTGGCACCCGACCTCTTGGGTTGGACACAGACCTGCTCCCTCCCCCTTGTGGGGAAGGGTTGGGGAGGGGGGTATGCCACCCGTGACGCTTCCCTTGCGGGCGCTCGGGGTCTGCAACTCTCACAGCCGCATGGCTGCCTACCCCCCTCTCTAGCTCTCCCCCACAAGGGGGAGAGGACAGGTGGCGGTTCTCGCATATTGGCGATACGCAGCCATGACCGCCTATGCCGAGCCCGTCGCTGCGACCAATTTCTCTTTCCTGCGCGGCGCCTCGCCCGGGCCGAATCTGGTGATGACCGCGCTGATGCTCGGCCAGACCGGTCTCGGCATTGCCGACCGCAACACGGTTGCCGGCGTGGTGCGGGCGTGGATCGCGCTCCGCGACCTGCGTGAGCTTGGCCTGCCGTCTCCGGAGAAAGTGCGCGAGGGTGGCAGCCCCGGCGAGTATATCTGGGTCGAGAACCCGGCCTTCGCCGATCTGCCCTTCACGGAGGAGCAGATGCGAGCGATGGCGCAGGCCTTCAAGCTCGTAACCGGCAGCCGCCTCGTCTTCGCCGATGGCACGCCCGACATCGTCGCCTACCCGGCCAATCGCGCCGGCTGGGGCAGACTCTGCCGCCTGCTGACGACAGGCAATCTGCGCGGGGCCAAGGGCGAGTGCATCCTCACCCTCGACGACCTCCTGAATGATGCCCGCGACCTCCTGCTGATCGTCATGCCGGAGCGCCGGCTCGACGGCCTGCCCGCGACCCTCGTCCGGCTCGATGTCGCCGCGCCCGGTGCGGTCTGGCTCGCCGCCACTATGGCGCGCCGCGGTGACGATCGCCGTCGCCTCGCCCGGCTGAAAGGCATCGCGGCGCCGACCCGCACCCCGCTGATCGCCACCAACGACGTGCTCTATGACGCGCCCGAGCAGCGCGACCTGCAGGACCTGCTGACCTGCATCCGCGAGGGCACGACGATCGACAAGGCCGGCCGCCTGCTCGAAGCCAATGCCGAACGCCATCTCAAGGCGCCGCAGGAGATGGCCCGGCTCTTCAAGGAGGCGCCGGAGGCGATCGCCGAGACGCAGCACCTGCTCGGCCGCATCGCGTTCGATCTGGGTGAGCTCAGATACGAATATCCGGACGAACCGGTGCCGCCCGGCTGGACACCGCAGGGCTGGCTGGAGGAGCTGGTGCGCCGGCGCCTGCCGATGCGCTATCCCGCTGGCATCCCTGAGAAAGTTCAAAAGCAGGTCGACGACGAACTCGTCCTGATCGGCAAGCTCGACTATGCCCGCTATTTCCTGACCATCCGCCAGATCGTCGAATTCGCCGAGAGCCGCGGCATCCTCTGCCAGGGGCGCGGCTCGGCCGCCAATTCGGCCGTCTGCTATGCGCTTGGGATCACTGCGGTCGATCCGGACGAGCACACGCTGCTCTTCGCCCGTTTCATCTCGGAGGAGCGGCGCGAGCCGCCCGATATCGACGTCGATTTCGAGCATGAGCGGCGCGAGGAGGTGATCCAGTGGATCTATTGGAAATACGGCCGCCACCGCGCCGGCATCGCCGCGACCGTGATCCATTACCGGCCGCGCAGTGCCATGCGCGAGGCCGGCAAGGCGCTGGGACTGACCGAGGACGTCACCGCTCGCCTCGCCTCGACGCAGTGGGGCAGCTGGGGCTCCGACATCACCCGCAATCAGATCCGCCAGGCCGGGCTCGATCCCGACAATCCGGTGATCGCGCAGGCCGTGCGCTTCGCCGTGCGCCTGCTCGGCTTTCCGCGCCATCTCTCGCAGCATGTCGGCGGCTTCGTCCTGATGCGCGGTCGCCTCGACGAGACCGTGCCGATCGGCAACGCCGCGATGGCGGATCGCACTTTCATCGAATGGGACCGCGACGACATCGACGCGATGCGGCTGATGAAGGTCGATGTGCTGGCACTCGGCATGCTGACCTGCATCCGCAAGGCCTTCGACCTGCTGCGTGAGCATGAGGGCGAGGATTATGGCCTCGCTGACGTTCCGCAGAGGGACGAGGCGACCTACGACATGCTCTGCGAGGGCAAGTCCATCGGCGTCTTCCAGGTCGAGAGCCGGGCGCAGATCAACATGCTGCCGCGCCTCAGGCCGAGGGAATTCTACGACCTCGTCATCCAGGTTGCGATCGTCCGCCCCGGCCCGATCCAGGGCAATATGGTCCATCCCTATCTGAAGCGGCGGGCAGGGATCGAGGAGATCGACTATCCCTCACCGGCGCCGCCGCATGATCCGGACGAGCTTCGCCATGTTCTTGACCGGACCCTAGGCGTACCGCTCTTCCAGGAGCAGGCGATGACGCTCGCCATGGTCGCGGCCGAGTTCAGCGACCCCGAGGCCAATGGCCTGCGCCGCGCCATGGCGACCTTCCGCAATGTCGGCACGATCGGCAATTACGAGGCGATGATGGTCGAGCGCATGGTGGCGCGTGGCTATGAGCGCGACTTCGCCCAGCGCTGCTTCGAGCAGATCAAGGGCTTCGGCAGCTACGGCTTTCCCGAGAGCCACGCCGCCTCCTTCGCCAAGTTGGTCTATGTCTCCTCCTGGCTGAAATGCCATCACCCGGCGATCTTCGCCGCGGCGCTGCTGAACTCGCAGCCCATGGGCTTCTACGCCCCGGCCCAGATCGTCCGGGAAGCGCAGGAGAATGGCGGCGTCGAGCCGCGGTCGATCGATGTGAACTTCAGCGCCTGGGATAATCTGCTCGAGCCAGGGGAGCCGGGCTGGAAAAGTCCCTGGGCGCTGCGGCTCGGCCTGCGCCAGCTCGACGGCTTCAAGCAGGACTGGGCGGAGCGTCTCGTCGAAGCCCGTACCGAGCCCTATCGCGATGTCGAGGAACTCGCTCGCTGCGCCCGCTTGCCGGCCCGCGCCATGCGCCTGCTCGCCGATGCCGACGCCTTCCGCTCGATGGGGCTGGACCGGCGCGAGGCGCTCTGGGCGGTGCGCCGCCTGCCGGATGACGCGGCGCTGCCATTGTTCGAGGCGGCGCAGGCACGCGAGCTCGGGGCGGAACGCACCATGGCGTTGCCAGTCATGCCCCTCGCCGAGCACGTCGTCGCTGACTACCAGACGGCGCGGCTCTCGCTGAAGGGCCATCCGATGGGCCTGCTGCGACCCCGCTTCGCCCGCGAGCGCATCGCCAGCTGCGAACAGATTTCAGCGATGCGCGACGGGACCTGGGCCAGCGTCGCCGGCGTCGTGCTGGTGCGCCAGCGCCCCGGCAAGGGCAATGCCATCTTCATCACGCTGGAGGATGAGACCGGCATCACCAATGTCGTGCTCTGGGCCCGCGATTTCGAGCGCTTCCGCCGCGAGGTCATGGCGGCGCGGCTGCTCCTCGTCGAGGGCAGGGTGCAGAAGAGTCCGGAGAACGTGATCCACCTGATGGCGAAGCGCGTCGTCGATCGCTCGGCCGAACTTCTCAGCCTGTCAGATACGCATCGCGCCGAGATCGTGCTGACCCGCGCTGACGAGTTCCAGCATCCGCAGATCCCGCGGGCGCGCCACCCCCGTAATGTCCGGATCTTGCCGAAGTCACGCGATTTCCATTGAGGCGAGGGGTGTTTTCGTCATTGCGAGGAGCGTCCGCGACGAAGCAATCCAGGGGACGTGGAGCGCTGCCGCCCCTGGGTTGCTTCGCTGCGCTCGCAATGACGGTGCGGCTTGAGCGAAAAGCGCCGTAGAATGCCGGGATCGAATTCACTTTCGAACCCAGGCCTGAGGAGACACCATGAACATCATCCGCGCCGGAACCCGGCCATCGGCGAAGGGCCCGAGCGATTGGTTCAGCGGCACCGTCCGCATCGATCCGTTGTTCAATCCGCATGCACCCGAGCGCGTTCAGGGCGCCAGCGTCACCTTCGAGCCCGGCGCGCGCACGGCCTGGCACACCCATCCGCTCGGCCAGACGCTAGTCGTCACCGCAGGCTTCGGCCGTGTGCAGCGCTGGGGTGGCCCGGTCGAGGAGATCAGGCCGGGCGACGTGGTCTGGTTTCCGCCTGGCGAGAAGCACTGGCATGGCGCCGGGCCGGAGACGGCGATGACCCATATCGCTGTGCAGGAGGCCCTGGACGGCAAGGTCGTCGACTGGCTCGATAAGGTCTCGGACGCCGAATACGACGGCCGCGGGCCGGCGGTGATGTAGGTCGCCGCGTTCTGGAATGGGAAAGGCGGCCCTCAGGCCGCCTTCTTGCCCGCATCGAACGGGATCTCGATGTCGACGGCGAGCGTCGAGACCTGGGGCCCGCGCTCCATCCGGACGGTGACCTTGTCGTCGTCGACCTGCACATGCTTGGCGATCACGCGCAGGATCTCGTCGCGCAGCTTGGTCACGAGGTCGGAGCCATCGGCCGACAGGCGCTCATGGGCGAGCAGGACCTGCAGGCGCTCGCGCGCGGCGGGAGCCGACTGGGGCCGGAAGAAGAGACGACGCAGGTTCATGCCGCTTTCCTTCCGAAGATCTTGCCGAAGAAGCCGCGCTTCTCGCCGGGGATGGTCATCGGCAGGTTCTCGCCCTTGAGGCGGCGGACCGCGTCGAAATAGGCGAGCGCCGGCGCGCTGCGTTCATCGGCCAGGGTGACGGGCGAGCCGATATTGGAGGCACGCAGCACGTCCATGCTTTCGGGGATGATGCCGAGCAGCGGGATCGACAGGATCTCGAGGACGTCGTCCACTTTCAGCATGTCGCCGCGCTCGGCGCGGGCGGGGTCGTAGCGGGTGAGGAGCAGGTGCTTCTCCATGCGCTCGCCGTTCTCGGCCTTCAGGGTCTTCGAATCGAGCAGGCCGATAATGCGGTCGGAATCACGCACCGAAGAGACTTCCGGATTGGTCACGACGATCGCGATATCGGCATGGCGCATGGCGAGGGTGGCGCCGCGCTCGATGCCGGCCGGGCTGTCGCAGATCACCCAGTCGAAATGGCTCTTCAGCGCGCCGATGACCTTCTCGACGCCCTCGGAGGTGAGGTTGTCCTTGTCGCGGGTCTGCGAGGCGGGCAGCAGATAGAGCGTCTCGACCCGTTTGTCGCGGATCAGCGCCTGCGTCAGCTTGGCCTCGCCCTGGATCACGTTGACGAGGTCGTAGACCACCCGCCGTTCGGCACCCATGATCAGGTCGAGATTGCGCAGGCCGACATCGAAGTCGACGACCACGACCTTGTCGCCGCTCTGCGCCAAAGCTGCGCCCAGGGCGGCGGAGGACGTCGTCTTGCCGACGCCGCCCTTGCCCGATGTGACCACGATGACCTTGCCCATTGACCTCTCCTAGTTCCGGTGGACGCGCTGTCGTTTCAGGCGAGTGACCCGCCTGTGAAGGTCTCGCCTTCAAGCCAGAACTGGACGGGCTTGCCGCGCAGGCTCGGCTCCAGGTCCTCGGCCGTCTTGTAGTAGCCGTCGATGCCGACCAGCTCGGCCTCGAGCTTGCGACAGAAGATGCGGGCCTCCGCGTTGCCCAATGTGCCGGCCATCGCCCGCCCCCGCAGGGTGCCGTAGATATGGATCGAACCGCCGGCGATGACCTCGGCGCCGGAGGCGACCGAGCCGACGATGGTCACGTCGCCCTCGGCGAAGATCGACTGCCCCGAGCGTACCGGCTGGGTGACGATGATCGAAGCCACGGCTTTCGCGGGCAGCGGGGCGGCAGGTGTCACCGCCACGCTTTCGGCGACAGGGGCTTCCTTGGCCGGCTCGGCCGTCGGTTCCTCGATATCCCCGGTCGTCTTTCCGCCCGACATGGCGGGCGGTAGATCGTTGCCGAGCATGGAGGGGCGTGCGCCCTCGATCCCCATGATCCGGACATTGCGCGCGCCGAGCTTGCCGACGAGATCGCGCAACTGCGCGCGGTCGATCTCGAGGCCCTCGACGTCGAGCACGACCGGCCGCCGCAGGAAGAAACCGGCGGAGCGGCCAGCGAGATCGTCGAGCCGCACCAGCCAATCCTCGAAGGGCAGCTCGGGCGTCAGCGTCAGCGCAAGATAGGATCGCCCCTTGAGGCGGATCGGCCTGGGTTGGGTTAACACGGCGGTCATCTTGGTAAATTTTCGGTTGCTCCGGTGTACGAAACGAATGGTTAACGAGTGGTAAATCGCGTGGATGATTATCGGGGAAAATGTCCCGCCCAACTTTTGGGGTTCGAAAAAAATTCGTTGATTATCAGATATTTAGATTTTACAGCGCCGGGAGGTTACTGCAAAAGCCAATTGCGAAAGCCGCATTGCGGGATCGCGTACCGGCCACACTGGGCGATGGCGTGGCGGGTCATATAAAGGGGAGCGGCGCGCCATCCTTGGGATGGGGCATCACGCCGACATCGATGCCGTAGATCGCGCGCAGGATATCGGGCCGAATCACCTCGTCAGGTGTTCCGCGCGCGACGAGCTGGCCGGAATGGAGCACGATGATCTCGTCGCAGAAGCGCGCAGCCGTGTTGACGTCATGCCGGCCCCCCGCCCGCCAATACGGCACGCTGATGCTGCGAGGCTTGGCGATCGCTTTCAGGGAGCGGCGCAGTGCCTGATAGGCGGCGAACTCCGTGGCGATCCAGACGAAATGATCCATCGGGCCTGCCGCGATCGACCGTTCGACCTGTGCGGTGAAATCCGCATCGGCCGAGACGTACCCCTCCCGGCGATAGATCCACTGGCAAGATATTCCGGGCGGCACCGTCAGCAGCAGCCTGTCCTCGGGCGTATCGATCTCGATGAAGATCGCGCCCAATGCGCTCGCCGGCAGGCGCTCGGCGATGCGCGCGATCGCGGGCAGGGCGGTCTCGTCGCCAGCGAGCAGATAGTGCCCGGCCGGTTTGATCCCGAGGCCGCAGGGGCCCGACATGCCTCAGATATCGCCAGGCCTCGCGAAGCGGGCGAAATCGCCGGCTGGCCCTGGAGCCTCGTGCAGCACGAAGTCGATCTCGACCCAGCCCGCCGCCGCGTCGATCCGGCGGATGGTGTAGTAGCGCGTCGCCACCGCCGTCATGTCGAGATAGGCAAGCGGGCGGCCGTTTGGCCCGGGGGCTTCAGCCGTTCGCCGGGGCCGGTTGGGACATGCCAATGCGCCCAGCCGCCAGGCGACGAGCGACAATCCGAGACTGCGTGCATTCGCATCGTCCAGTGCGAGCACCGTCAACGGGCGGACGAGCAGCAGTGCCATTCCCCCGAAGACGATGAGGCGCGGCGCGAGGAAGAGCACGTCGCGCCAATCCTGCTGATCGAGGTGACCTGCGCTCGTCGTCAGCTTTCGCTAACGATTTCCGCCTTCATGGGGCGCCGCATCCGCGATGATCCTACCCTAGTTCGGTTAGCGCTGTTGTGCGCCACTTGCGGAAGTTGGCGCATTGCCCATGAGCGGATGTTCGTAAGCGACACGCCTTCAGCCGAGCCGCGACTGCTCACAAAACTGGCGCGGAGTGACGCCCGTCATCCGGCGGAAGGCGCGGCTGAAATGCGCCGGATCGGTGTAGCCGGACGAAAAGGCGACATCGATGATCCTGCAATCGGTGTCCCGCAGCAGCCGGCTCGCATGCTCGTACCTGACGGTGTCGAGTATGTCCGAGTAGGACAGGCCGATCAAAGCGAGCTTGCGCTGAAGCGTCCGCGTGCTGACGCCCGCGATCTCGGCGACGTCGGCAAGCGCGGTTGTCCCCTCGTCGAGATAGGCCGGCAGCATCAGCTTGAGCAGTTCGACGATATCGTAGGCGGAAGGGCCGTCCTCCTGGTTCCGCGTCGGCAAAAACGAGACGGTCGAACGGTTGGGGAGGCTGAGAAGCGAAGTCGGGAGGCTGATCCAGGCGGCATGCTGGCCCGATAGAAACCGCACATTCGGCCAGCAGGATCGCGTCGCCGGGCTCGGCGCGTAGGACGATTCGAAGGCGATCGCCGTCGGCATCCAGCCGGGCCCTGCGAATTGCCTGACGATGTAGACCGAGAAGATATTCTGGATCCATTGCGCGTGTTTCAGATGCAGGAGCCCTGTCCCGGCAAGCCTGCTGCAGACCCGTACATGATCCGCGTCATGTTCGATCCACATGCTCAAAATGGTGTCTTCGCGTGACGCTTCATGGCAGGCGTGCCGGAGCGCGACGAGCAGTGTTGGTGAATGTGCGATCAGGGCCCGTGTCTTTTCCCGCATATGGGAGAAATGCAGGCGCTGGGCAGCGAGAAAGCCGAAATCCTCGATACCCTGGGTTCTCTGGGCGGTCTCGACGAAACGCAGCGCCGGCAGGAGCGGCAAATAGAGCTCGCTCTTTTCGGCCAGGGACGATGGCAGCCGGGACCGCTCCAGCAGCGTCTCCGTCGGCGCGCCGATATCGTCGAGGATGCTGACGAAGGGCAGCAGGAACTGGCCGCGCGTCAAGGGGATATCAGCCATCGGACCTCGCCGCGATCACCGCGTTGACGATTTTCACAAGGCCGAATCTTCCGAGGATTCGCGGCCGGCGAGCGTGAAGAATAGCCGGTCGCGGGTGGCGCAAAATGGCAAGACCGACAACCCGCCTATGCACCAAACAGAGCGTGTCGGCTGATCCGAGAGTGACCCGTCGCACGGAGCGCCCACTACTGGGAACGTCCATCTCACGGAAAGTCGGTCATGGGGCCTTCCTGTTCGCAAAGCCGGGGCTTGCATGCCTTCCAGTCATCATTCGGCCAGTGAGGGTCACCGCAAGCTGCTCGAAGTCCCACCTCGCGGGCCATTTTGATTGCCATTGAATTGCTCGGCCATCCGCAGATGGCCCTCAGAGATTGCATATTGAGGAGACCTGAATGCTGTCGAGACTCTCCCAACTGGCTGTGTTCTCGGCCCTCGCATTGGTTGGTCAAGGCCTTGGCTTGACTGGCACCGGTGTCGTACTGGCACAGGACGCGACTGCCGATCTGGCGAAAAAGCTCAGCAATCCCGTGTCAGCGCTGATCAGCGTGCCCTTCCAGTTCAACTACGACCGAGGCTTCGGACCGAACAACCGTGGCGACCGAAAAACGCTCGATATCCAACCGGTCATCCCGTTTTCATTGAACGAGGACTGGAATGTCATCTCCCGGACCGTCGTCCCGGTCATCTGGCAGCACGACATCGCAGGCCCCTCCGGCAACCAGTCCGGTCTGGGAGACGTCACGCAAAGCTTCTTCATGTCCCCGAAACAGCCGAGCGCTGGCGGGATCATCTGGGGAGCAGGTCCTGTCTTCCTGCTTCCGACGGCGACCGACGATCTGCTCGGAGGTGGCAAGTTCGGGATGGGCCTGACTGCCGTCGTTCTGAAGCAGGAAGGGCCATGGACGGTCGGCGCACTTGCAAACCACATCTGGTCCGTTGCGGGGAGGGGAGACAGGTCCGACATCAGCGCGACCTACCTGCAGCCCTTCATCTCCTACAGGACATCGGACGCCTGGACGTTCACGCTCAATACCGAGAGCACCTACGACTGGACGGCCGAACAATGGTCGGTGCCCATCAACGTCCAGGTTTCGAAGCTTGTGAAATTGGGCGAGCAGCCGGTGAGTCTCTCTGCAGGCGTGCGCTATTGGGCGGCCGCGCCGAAGAATGGACCGCGCGGCTGGGGTCCCCGCGTGGGGCTGACGTTCCTGTTTCCGACATAGGTGCAGTCGGCGATGCAGCGCAGGTTCGGCCGCGTCGCGGTGAATCCAGCGTCACAAGCCCGACACTCGGGGGATTTCCGACCCGCGGGGATGGCGAATAGCCGGTCGCGATTGGCGCGAAATGGCAAGACGGGCAGGCGGCCCATGCACGAAATGCTCGCAACGGAATTCGCCGGCCGCTCGGGCCGCGATCGCGTGCTGCCGAAGCGCTCGCGCAGGTGCCGGTAGGACGGGCAAGGCAGGGGACAAGCAGCAATGTCAGGCGCAACGGCGCGCGACCTCGCCATCGGGCTGATGGCGACCTTCCTGTGCGGCCCGGCCTCGGCGTCTGATCTGCGGCAGCCCGGCGCGCCACCGGCACCCATCCTCGCCCCGGGACCGAGCTTCTCCGTCACCAGCTATCTCTGGGCGACAGCAATCGACGGCAAGAGCGCGACGCTGCCGCCGCTGCCCGCGGCGGATATCAAGCTGCGCTTCCGCGACGTGCTCAAGGAGCTCAACGGTGCGCTGATGGCATCCGCCGAGATGCGCATCGACCGCTGGAGCGTCCTGGTCGACGGGCAGTTCTCGCAGGTGACGACCGGCGGCAATCTGCCCGGGCCGTTCTTTTCGGGGCTGAAGCTGCGCTCGCAGACCACCACCGTTCAGGGCTCCGTGTTTTACCGGGTCTATGAGGACAGCGTGCTTGCGCTCGATGTCGGCGGCGGCGTCCGGTTCTGGAACCTGAACACCAAGCTCGAGATCCTGCCCGGCCTCGCCAATCTTCGGATCGATCACCGTCAATCCGAGATGTGGGCCGATCCGATCGTCGGCGCCCGGCTCGGCGTGAAGCTCGGCGGTCCGTGGAGCTTGACGGTGGCGGGCGACATCGGCGGCTTCGGCGCCGGCTCGCGCCTGACCTGGCAGGGCCTGGGCAGCGTCAACTACGCCTGGAGCGAAAACCTGACGCTGAAAGCCGGCTACCGGGCCCTCCATGTCGATTATCGCGATGGCGGCTTTTCGTACGAGGTGACCCAGCACGGGCCCGCCGTTGCGGCGACATACCGGTTCTGACCGGGGCTTTCATGAGCTCGGCAATGTCGAAAGGAATGGGAATGGCGATGACTGCGAATGCGTTTCGGACCGCAGGCGTTTCCGCGCTGGCGCTGCTCGCGCTTTGTGGGCAGGCCCTGGCGCAAGCGGCCGAAGCGCAGCCCAAGGTCACCGACCCACATTTCAAGATCGCGCCGGGCTATCTGAAGCGGTCGGACCTGCCGGACAGCCTGGTCCTGCTCGGCCCGCCGCCGGAGCCGGGTTCTGCTGCGCTGGCCCGGGACGAGGAAGCGCGCAAGGCGACGATCCCCTTGCGAGACACCGCGCGCTCGAAGCTCGCCTATACCGACGCCGACCTCGCCTTTCCGCAGGCCGCCGACAACTTCTCCTGCGCGATGGGTGTCAGGATCGACGGCAAGCAGACGCCGCGCCTCTATGCGATGACGCAGAAGATGCTCTCGGATTTCGGCCTTTCCACCTATGGCGTGAAGAACAAGTACAACCGGGTCCGCCCCTTCGTGGTGCACAACGAAGCGACCTGCCGGGCGGATCAGGAGGCCATTTTGCGGAGCGATGGCTCCTACCCGTCCGGCCACACGGCGGCAGGCTGGGGCTGGGCTCTCGTCTTCGCGCAGATCAATCCCGAGCGCGCCGATGCACTGCTCAAGCGCGGTATCGAGTTCGGGCAGAGCCGCGTGATCTGCAACGCGCATTGGCAGAGCGATGTCGATGCCGGCCGGATCATGGGCGCGGCGACGGTGGCGCGGCTGCAGACCGACCCGACCTTCCTCGCCGATCTCAAGGCCGCGAAAGCGGAAGTGAAGGCCGCGAAGGCGAAGCGGGCGCTCCCGGCATCCGAATGCGCCGCAGAGGCCGCTGCGCTGTCCGCGCGATAACGACGAGCATATGGATCAAAGACACCAATGAGGTACCGTTCAATGCGAATGATGTCGGTCTACAGCCTGGGTTTCCTGGTTCTCGCGCCATGCGTGGCGTTCGCCCAGCCCGTTCCGGTCAATCTCGACAACTTCAAGCGAGCCGAGAGCGATTTCTACATGCGCAAGACGGCCGACGCCGGCGCCCTTGGCAAATTCGCCCATAGCAGGACACCGACGCCGATCGACAACCAGCCCGTAGTCCGGATGAATCGGGATACGCTTTATTCCCAGGCGCTGTTCGACCTCGACGCCGGCCCAGTGACCATCACCCTTCCCGATGCCGGCAAGCGCTTCGTCTCCATGCAGGTCATCAGCGAAGACCACTACACCCCGATGGTGGTCTACAAGCCGGGCCGTACGACGCTCACCAGGGACAAGGTCGGCACCCGCTATGTGTTCGTTGCGGTCCGCATCCTTGTCGATCCCAACGACGCTAAGGACCTCGCGCAGGTTCACGCCCTGCAGGATGCGCTGAAGGTGGAGCAGAAGGCGGCCGGCACGTTCGAGGCTCCGAACTGGGACCTGGCTCAGCAGAAGAAGATCCGTGACGCGCTCGAAGCGCTGTCCGCCGCATCATCCGGCAGCTTCACCAATGCGTTCGGCCCGAAGGGAAAGGTCGATCCGGTCATGCACCTGCTCGGCACGGCGGCCGGCTGGGGCGGCAACCCTGACAAGGACGCATCCTATCCCTCGTTCACCCCGGCCAGGAACGACGGCAAGACGGTCTACAAGCTCAGGGTCAAGGACGTCCCCGTCGACGCGTTCTGGTCGATCAGCGTCTATAACGACAAGGGCTTCTTCCAGAAGAACGATTACGACGCCTATTCGGTCAACAGCATCACCGGCAAGACAAGCGCCGATGGCGCGATCGACATCCAGTTCGGCGGCTGCGACGGCAAGATCGCGAACTGCCTGCCGATCACGCAAGGATGGAATTACACATTCCGGCTCTACCGTCCTCGCGCCGTGTTCCTCAACGGCACGTGGAAGCTGCCGGAGGCGCAGCCTGCATCGTAGCAGGCTGCCCGCTTGGGCCGACGAGACCGCGGTTCTGAGGTCACAGGTCCGTTTGCTCCGAAAGGAGAAGCGCATCATCGACCTCGGTGCCGAGGTAGCGCACGTGCTCTCCAGCTTTGTGTGGCCAAGAGGAGCTGGCAGGCTCGTCAGGCCGCCCTGCAAGACGAGCAGGGTAGCTCCACCCGCCTATGCCGGCGAAGAAGTGGCACTGTGTATCCGACCAGGTCGGCAGGTCGAACATCGACAATTGAGCGCTCGTCAACGTGGCCAGGCGAGTACGACCTTTATGAGATTGTAGGTGCGACCTCCAGAACGGGCTCGGCGGTGACGACGTCCAGCAGTTCGAGCAGATCGCTCTGGTGGTAGCCGTGGCGATCCTTATGCCGACACAGCGCCTGGATCGCGGAAGACGTTCATCATCGCAGCGCTCAGCACGACTTTGATGGCGCACATGCTGCTGCAGTAGCCGTCGCTCGGATCTTCAATGACGACATAGACGGTGCCGTTCAGCCAGAACCGGCAAACGTTGCAGTCCTCCAGATCATCAGCGCCTTCGTAGGCGGCAGCTGTGTCGTATCGAAATCGATCGCGTCCAGCATGGCGAGGCCGATGATCTTTCAGCTCGACCGGCATGACTTCGCCCCCTCGGGAGAGGAGGGGAAGGAACACGGTGCGAACCCACGCCGCAGATTTTCCACGGACGAGCGTGCCATGATCCGCGATTGTTCGCCGAACTGTGCCGAATGGCCGGTACCTGGTCATCGGATAAGTCGTTGAATTTGCTTGAGAAGGCTGGTGCTGCGAGAGAGGATTGAACTCTCGACCTCTCCATTACCAATGGAGTGCTCTACCACTGAGCTACCGCAGCAGGACCGTGCTTATGCTGGCGTTTCGGGTCGATCGAGGACCCACAAAGGCGCCGCGCCGTTCCGAAGCGGCGTCCTGATGCCATAAGCCCTGCGTCGACGCAACCTGTTACGCACATATCTCCGCATCTGAAAATGAAGGGCGCTCGACCGCTCCCTTACCAACGGAGTATTCGACGTTGCCGCAATCGCTCGTCCTCAGTCCGGCAGCAGCAGGCGCTGATCGATGCGGAAGAGGCGGCCGTCGCCGAGGAGATGGGCGGAAAAGCCCAGGCCGAACAGGGGCCGGAAGGCGGCATCGCGAACGTTGAGGCCGCCGGCATAGGCACCCATCGCCGGCATGACGCAGCGCGTAGGAGACAAAGCGAAGCAGCGCCGGCGCAGCGCCCGGCCGCGCATGCGGACCTTGGCGGCGGGGTGCAGATGGCCGGCGATCTCTGGTAGCGCACCAGAAGGGCAGGGCTCGTGCCGCAGCTTGACGCCGCGAAGGTCGAGCTCGTCAAGCACCGTGCCGCCCATTGCGGCCGAAATCGCCGGGTCGTGGTTGCCGCTGATCCAGAGCCAGTCGCGGCCGGCCTGGAAGGCGCGCAACGTCGCAAGGCAGTTCTCGTCGATCCGCGCTTCGGCGCCGCGGTCATGGAAGGAATCGCCGAGCGCGATCACGCGTGCCGGCTGGTAGCGCAGGATCGCGGCGCCGAGCAGCCGGAGCGTCGCGGCGGAATCATAGGGCGGCAGCAGGACGCCGCGTGCCGCATAGGCCGAGCCCTTCTCCAGATGCAGGTCGGCGACGACGAGCGTGCGCTCGTCCTGCAGATAGAGCGCGCCGGAAAGATCGGGTACGAGCGCAAGCCGGCCGAGCATGAACGTCTCGACCGCCACGCCCGCTGCTTCCTTCGCCGCCAGGTTCACGCCATCGCCTCTTCGAGCATCTGTGCTTCGGCTTCCGCCAGGATTTCGTCGGCCGCTTCGCCATGGACCGCCTCGCGCCCGATCTCGAGCATGACCGAGACCGAGAGCGGCGAGACGTGATCGAGCGGCTGATGCACGATTCGCCCGCTGATCCGTGTCAGCATCTGACCCAGGCGCCCGATATCGAGCAAGCCTGTCGCGGCATCGGCGCGTGCGGCACGTAAGAGCACATGGTCGGGCTGGTGCCGGCGCAGCACGTCGTAGACGAGGTCGGTCGAGATCGTCACCTGCCGCCCGCTTTTCTCCTGGCCGGGGAAACGGCGCTCGATCAGACCGCCGATCACGGCGCAGGCGCGGAAGGTGCGCTTCATCAGCGCCGATTCCGCCAGCCATTCCTCGAGATCGTCGCCGAGCATGTCCTGCGCGAAGAGATCGTCGAGCGACAGCGCCCCGCGCGCGATCGCTGCTGCCATGTCGCCGAGCGTCCAGACCGCGATACCATAGTCATTGCAGACGAAGCCGAGCGGTTTCAGCCGCGCCCGTTCCAGCCGGCGGGTCAGCAGCATGCCGAGCGTCTGGTGGGCGAGCCGGCCCTCGAACGGGTAGGCGACGAGGAAATAGCGCCCCGCCCGCGGAAATGTCTCGACCAGCAGCTCGCCCGGCTTGGGCAGGCGCGATTTCAAGCGCTGCGCATGCAGCCAGGACGAGACCTCGTCCGGCAGCTTCGCCCATTCCTTCGGCGCCGCCAGGGATGGCGCGCACGCGCGCGGCGAGGAAGGTCGAGAGCGGAAACTTGCCGCCGGCATAGGACGGGATTTTCGGATCGGTGCCGGCGCTGGTGCGCGAGCAGACCACCTCGTTCTCGGTGATCCCCTCGAAGCGCAGCACCTCGCCGGCGAAGACGAAGGTGTCGCCGGGCGTCATCGTCTCGGCGAAGTACTCCTCCAGCTCGCCGAGCACGCGCCCGCCGCGGCTGAGCATCTTCTGGCCGCCCGGGCGGGCCGGTCGCGACCGGCCGAGCCGGACTTTCAGCATGGTCGACTCGACGATGGTCCCGACATTCATCCGGTATTGCTGGATCACGCGGGCGTTGCTGGCGCGGTAGAGCCCGTCCTTGCTCTGCCGGAGCTTGGCGAAGCGCTCATAGCTCTTCAGCGCATAGCCACCGGTCGCGACGAAATCGACGACCGCATCGAAATCGGCGCGGGTAAGATCGGCATAGGGCGAGGCTGTCAGGACCTCCTCATAGAGCGCATCGGACTCGAAGCCGTCGGAGCAGGCGATCCCCAGCACATGCTGGGCGAGCACGTCGAGCGCCCCGATGCGGGGCGGCGGCGTATCCTGCGCGGCTTCCGCCACCGCATCGAGCGCGGCCCGGCATTCCAGCAGTTCGAAGCGGTTCGACGGTACAAGCAGCGCCTGCGAGGGCTCGTCCATGCGGTGGTTGGAGCGGCCGATGCGCTGCATCAACCGGCTCGCGCCCTTGGGCGCGCCGACATTGACGACGAGGTCGACATCACCCCAGTCGATGCCGAGATCGAGCGTCGCGGTGCAGACGACGGCCTTGAGTTTGCCCGCCGCCATCGCCGCCTCGACCTTGCGGCGCTGGCCGACATCGAGCGAGCCGTGGTGCAGCGCAATCGGCAGGGTGTCGTCGTTCACGCTCCACAGGGCCTGGAACATGAACTCGGCCTGCATGCGGGTATTGACGAAGACGAGCGTCAGCTTGTGCGCTTGGATCGCGGCATAGATGTCGCCGACGGCATGGGCGGTGACATGCCCGGCGAGCGGCAGCCGGCGGCTCGTCGCCATGATGCCGATCTCGGCTTTCGCGCCGCCCTTGACGGTGACGAGGCCGGACGGGGTGTCGGCGCCGCCGAGATAGGCTTGCAGGTCGGCCGGTTCGCGCACGGTCGCCGACAGGCCGACCGCGCTCATCTCGGGGGCGAGCGTGCGCAGCCGGGCGAGATCGAGCGAGAGCAGGTCGCCGCGCTTCGAGGTGACGAGCGCGTGCAATTCGTCGAGCACGACACGGCGCAGGTTTGCAAAGAACGGTTTCGCATCGCGATGCGAGACCAGCAGCGCGAGCTGCTCTGGCGTGGTCAGCAGGATGTCCGGCGGCCGCTCCATCTGGCGGGCGCGCTTGGCCGGCGAGGTGTCGCCGGTGCGGGTCTCGACCTTCACGCTGAGCCCCATCTCGCGGATCGGCGTCTCGAGATTGCGGGCGATGTCTACCGCGAGCGCCTTCAGCGGCGAGACATAGAGCGTATGCAGCCCCTCGCGTGCTCCGCTGCGCTGTGTCAGTTCGACCAGCGAAGGCAGGAAGCCGGCGAGCGTCTTGCCGGCGCCGGTCGGCGCAACCAGTAGGGTCGAGCGCCCGGCCCGGGCCTCCTCCAGCAGAGCGAGCTGATGCGCCCGCACGCTCCAGCCGCGGCTGGCGAACCAGGCGGAGAAGGCAGGCGGGAGAGGCGAGGGCGCATCCATCGAGCGACAGAGATAGGCTCTGCCGAACGAAAAGGGAACGGCGTGCTCGCGTCATTCTCGGGCGGAGCGTAGCGCAGACCCGAGAATCTCAGGGTAGGAAGGCGCTGGTTGGTAGCCTTACTCGGCGTGAGATACTCGGGACAGGCCCGAGCATGACGCTGGCTTTATCGTTCCGCGATCACGAGCAACCCCGGCACCGGCTGACCGCGATCGATCCTCGTGCTCTGCGGCTCGGCCAGCACCGGCTCCAGCCTTGCCTCGCTGAGCTTTTCCCTGAGCCAGTCCTCGGCATGGGCGAAGCGCCGGTCCTGGCCGACGGCGACACCCTCGCCGTCATGACTCTGCACGGTGAAGGCAAGGAGCCCACCCGCCTTGAGCACGCGCGCGCTCTGATGGAAGCTCGGCGCGAGGTCGCCGAGGTAGACAAAGACGTCGGCGGCGATGACGAGATCGGCCGAGGCGTCGGGGCGGCTCGCCAGGAACGCGGTCAAGCCCGCCGTGGCTAGCTTGTCGTAAAGCGGTTGGCCGTCGGCGCTGAGCTTGTCGCGCGCCTTGGCGACCATGCGCGGCGAGAGATCGCAGCCGGCGAGGAAGTCGACCTCGGCGCGGATCGCCTCGCCCATCAGGCCGGTGCCGCAGCCGAGATCATAGGCCGTTCCGAAATGGAAGGGCCGGCCAGCCTGCTCACAGTAGCGCGCCAGCGCCTCCTTCAGCAGCGCCGGCGCCTGGTACTGCAACGTGCCGACGAGGTGGCTGTCGAAACGGTCGGCGTAGCCGTCGAAGAGCACGCCGGAGAAGTTCTCCGAGGTGGCCTGCTCGGCCGCCAGCGCGCCGATGCGGGCGAGGTCGAGCTTGGCCCCGACATGGTCGTTCGGGTCGAGGTCGAGGCATTGCCGCCAGGCGGTCGCGGCCTCCTCATTGTGCCCGAGCGTCTCCTGGGCCAGTCCGTAGAGGTGCCAGGCAGCGGTGAAACCATAATTCTCCGCGAGCGTTTGATCGAGGATCTCGATCGCCGCCTGCGCGTCGCCATCCTTTAGCGCCGCCTCGGCCCAGGCGTAGCGACGGTCGAGACGTTCGTCGCCGGAACTGGCGGAGTACACGCTGCTGCCCTTTTCGATCATGCTGCGGGTTTAACCGAGCCAAATGACACTGGCCAGACGATGAAGCCTTCCGATCTGCTGACGCCCACTCCGGCCGGGCTCTATTGCCCGCCGGCCGACGTTTATATCGATCCGGTCCGCCCGGTGGCGCGGGCGCTGATCACCCATGGCCATTCCGACCATGCGAGAGCCGGACATGGCGCCGTGCTGGCAACACGCGAGACGCTGGCGATCATGGCGCTGCGCTATGGCGAGGCGTTCACTGGCTCGCAGCAGGTGGCGGCGCCGGGCGAGACCGTTCGCATCGGCGCGGTCGACTTCCGCTTCGTCCCGGCCGGCCATGTCCTCGGCTCCGCCCAGATCGTGGTCGAGCACAAGGGCCTGCGCATCGTCGTCTCCGGAGACTACAAGCGCGAGCGCGATCCGACCTGCGCGCCCTTCGAGCCGGTTACCTGCGACGTCTTCATCACCGAGGCGACCTTCGGCCTGCCGGTGTTCCGCCATCCGCCGGCCGCTGCCGAGACGGCCAAGCTCATCGATTCCGTCCGGCTCTTCCCCGATCGCACCCACATCGTCGGCGCTTATTCGCTGGGGAAGGCGCAGCGCCTGATGGCGCTGATCCGCGAGGCCGGTTACGAGCGGCCGATCTATATCCATGGCGCGGTCGAGAAGATCACCGAGTTCTACCGGGCCGAAGGCATCCCGCTCGGCGACGTCCGCAAGGTCGAGCCAGGCGAGCGCAAGGGCGAGGGGCGCAAGGCATTCGCCGGCGAGGTCGTCATCTGCCCGCCGAGTGCGATCCAGGACCTCTGGTCGCGCCGCTTTCCCGATCCGGTCACCGCCTTCGCTTCCGGCTGGATGCGCGTCAGGGCGCGGGCTCGCCAGAAGGGCGTCGAGCTGCCGCTGATCATCTCCGACCATGCCGATTGGGACGACCTGCAGGCGACGATCCGCGAGGTCGGGGCCGGTGAGATCTGGATCACCCATGGCGAAGCCGAGGCACTGGCGCATTGGTGCGGCACGGTCGGCCTCAAGGGCACGCCGCTCCACCTCGTCGGCTATGGCGACGAGGGCGAAGCCGAGCCGGACGCCAAGCCGGCGGAGGCCAGGTCAGTGGAGGCGTCGCCATGAACCGCTTCGCCTGGCTGCTCGACCGTCTCGCCTATGAGCCGCGCCGCAACGGCAAGCTCGCGCTGATCGCCGATTACCTGCGCACCACACCCGACCCCGATCGCGGCTATGCGCTCGCGGCGATGACCGGCGGGCTGGTGTTCCAGAACGCCAAGCCCGGCCTGATCCGCGCCTTGATCGCCGAGCGCACCGATCCGGTGCTGTTCGCGCTCTCCTACGACTATGTCGGCGATCTCTCCGAGACGGTCGCCCTGATGTGGCCTGCCGCCAACGCGAACCCCCTCCCCTCGTGGGGAGGGGCAGGGGTGGGGGGCGGCCGACTGGATGAGCGCTCGCCAGGCGGAACGCCCCCACCTCTCTCTCCTCCCCACAAGGGGGAGGAGAAGCGTCCTTGTCGGCCGGCGTCGAGCCCGGCCACAACCGCGCCCCGCTGACCCTTCCCGACGTGGTCGCCGGCCTGCGCAATTCCGGCAAGACCGAGATGCCGCGCCTGATCGCCTCCTGGCTCGACGCGCTCGACGAGACCGGGCGCTGGGCCCTGCTCAAGCTGATCACCGGTGCCTTGCGCATCGGCGTATCCGCCCGTCTCGCCAAGACCGCGGCGGCGAGCCTCGGCGGCATTCCTGCCGACGAGGTCGAGCAGGTCTGGCATGGGCTGGAGCCGCCCTACACCGCGCTCTTCGCCTGGCTGGAGGGCTCAGGCGCGCGGCCCGAA
Source organism: Bosea vestrisii (assembly GCF_030144325.1). Lineage (NCBI taxonomy): Bacteria > Pseudomonadati > Pseudomonadota > Alphaproteobacteria > Hyphomicrobiales > Alloboseaceae > Allobosea > Allobosea vestrisii. Next base: position 4,394,461 of record NZ_CP126307.1, read on the forward strand.
GCGACCGATCCGGCTCCCTTCCGTCCGGTGATGCTCTCGCATGCGATCGAGGACGGTGATTTCGACAAGCTCGATGCCGGCGAGTTCGCCGCCGAATGGAAATGGGACGGCATCCGCGTCCAGGCCGTCGCCGGCACACGCGCCGATGGCGGCCGGACCGTCAGGCTCTATTCGCGCACCGGCGAGGAGATCGGCGGCGCTTTTCCCGACCTGACCGAGGCGCTGACTGAGGATGGTGCGATCGACGGCGAATTGCTGGTGATGCGCGACGGCGTCGTCCAGAGCTTCAACACGCTGCAGCAGCGGCTCAACCGAAAGCAGGTGACGCCGAAGATGCTGGCCGAGTTCCCGGCCCATATCCGTGCCTACGACCTGCTGGCCGAAGCCGATGACGATCTGCGTGCCCACCCGTACACGGAGCGGCGCGCCAGGCTCGAAGCGTTCCTCGGCAAACTCGACAGCGCCCGCTTCGACCTCTCGCCGACCATAGCGTTTTCGAGCTGGGATGAGCTGACCACTGCCCGCGCCGATCCGGCTGCCGCCGGCGCCGGCCCCGATGCGGAAGCGGTCGAGGGCTGCATGCTGAAGCGGCTCGACTCGCCCTATCTGCCCGGCCGGCCGAAGGGCTACTGGTACAAGTGGAAGCGCGATGCGCGGCTGGTCGACTGCGTGCTGATGTATGCCCAGCGCGGCCACGGCAAGCGCTCCTCCTTCTATTCCGACTACACCTTCGGCGTCTGGCGGGTCGGCGAGGCGGGCGCCGACGAACTGGTGCCGGTCGGCAAGGCCTATTTCGGCTTTACCGACGAGGAACTGATCGAGATCGACCGTTATGTTCGCAAGAACACGCTGAACCGCTTCGGCCCGGTGCGCGAGGTGACGCATACGTCCTCCAGCGGCCTGGTCTTCGAAGTGGCTTTCGAGGGCTTGCAGCGCTCGACCCGGCACAAATCCGGCATCGCCATGCGCTTTCCCCGCATCAGCCGCATCCGCTGGGACAAGCCGCCGGCGGAGGCCGACCGGATCGAGACGCTGGAGGCGCTGCTGCCGGCGAACTGAAGCATTTTCGAGCGAAGTGGGTACCGGTTCGCGTGAAGAAAATGCGTCAAACAAAAAGCCTGGAGTATCTCCGCGCTTCGACGATGCGCGGAGATACTCCAGCGATCGCCTGTGTCTCCCGGCGATTGGAGATTGACAGCGCGGGATGCCCGGCGCTTGAACTTTAAGGGGGAATCGCGCGGCATCTTGCCGGGCATTGGCGCGCGGAGGGCATGATGACACGGATCGTGATCGCGGACGATCATCCGCTCTTTCGCGGCGCGCTGCGCCAGGCGGTCTCGCACGCGCTGGCCGGCTCCGAGGTGAGCGAGGTCGGCTCGCTCGAGGCGCTCGGCCAGGCGCTTGCCGAGGCCTCCGATACCGACCTCATCCTGCTCGATCTCAGCATGCCCGGCGTGCAGGGCTTTTCCGGCCTGCTCTTCCTGCGCGCCGCCCATCCCGAGATCCCGGTGATCGTCGTCTCGGCCAATGACGACCCCGCCGTGATCCGCCGCTGCATCGAGTTCGGCGCGCTCGGCTTCCTGCCCAAGACCGCGGAGGTCGGGCAGATGGGCGAGGCGATCCAGGCCGTGCTCGACGGCGGCGTCTGGACCCCGCCGGGCGTCGATCTCTCGGCTCCGGTCGATCACGAGACCGCCGACATGGTCCGCCGCCTCGCCACGCTGACGCCGCAACAGGTGCGCGTGCTGATGATGCTGTCGGAGGGGCTGCTCAACAAGCAGATCGCCTATGAGCTCGGGGTCTCCGAGGCGACGGTCAAGGCGCATGTCTCGGCGATCCTGACCAAGCTCAACGTCGACAGCCGCACCCAGGCCGTGATCGCCGCCGCCAAGATCGCCGGCGCCGGCTGGGCTGCGCAGGGCGCTTCGGCGACGAGCTGAGTGGGATTAAACCAAACAGCCCTCATCCTGAGGAGCCGCGTAGCGGCGTCTCGAAGAATGCTCCAGGAGGCTCCGGAACCAACTGGAGCATCCTTCGAGACGCGCCCTGCGGGCGCTCCTCAGGATGAGGGCTGTAAAATTACCCTGATTGGTTGACGGCGGCGTTCAGCGCAGGTTCAACCGCGAGCGGGTTTTGTCCTGCTGACGATCCGGAGGGGGTTTCCATGGCTAATGGCGGTGGCGCCGAGCGCTTCCTGGGCGGTTCCGTCCTCAGCGTCCTCGTACGCCTGTTCTTCATCTCGCTGCTGGTCGGCGCGGCCATGGCGTTCCTTGGCCTGTCGCCGCGCGGTCTCTTCGACTCGGCGCTGCGCTTCGTCCGCTCGATCACCGATCTCGGCTTCGACGCGGTCCGCGAGGTCGGCGGCTGGGCAATCGCCGGCGCCCTGATCGTCGTGCCGCTCTGGCTGCTCAGCCGCCTGTTTGCGTCGAAGCGGTAGAAGAGGTCCGTTGTGAGCGTGCCATGAAGGCGGAGGCTCGCTGATAAAGGCGTGCGCAGGCTAGATGTCGAGTGTTCGCTTCAACTGCTCGCGGCGCGGCGTGTGCCAGTAATCGTAGCCGCTCCTGTCGTCGTGATCGAACAACGACGTGGTGAAGGCGCGAAATGACGGTGCTTGAAGGCAAAGATAGCTGTTGTCCTCGCTTCCCCAGGCACCCCAGTTTCGAACCCAGCTGTAGATCGCGCCATGATCCTCGTCCCGTAACGACAGGGCGATTTCGAGCAGCCCGGGATCGGCTCCGATCGACATGCATCCGGGTGGCAAGCGATTACCGAGCTCCCGATTCCAGGAGGCGACCCGGCGCCAGCTATAGAGCGGATCGAGGTAATGCTCTGTCGGATTCTCGAAGCCCTCGGCCTCGAGCGCAGTGTGCCTGAACATCAAGGGATAAGGCCGGCCGCCATCGTAGCGAAGCATGAAGCCGCGGTAGTCGTCTGGGAGCCTCAGGCCAGTGTCGCGTTCCCATGTGGAGATCGCGGAAACTGCCTCCCGATCCGCGCTCCAATCCTCGCCGACAGGGCTGATCAGTTTATCCATCGGTGTCTGCCAATCCTTCCACCGGCGCGGTCTAGATTGCAGAGGTCGGAATCGTTGCCGCGATCAGAGCATCTTCCCCCGCGCGACCGCCTCGGCATCGCGCCCGACCAGAGCGTCAAGCCGCGGTAGTCCGGCCTTGCGCATTTGCATGTCGAGCCCGCGCTTGACCTCGCCGACCAGCCCCGGGCCCTTGAACACCATCGCCGAATAGAACTGCACCAGGCTCGCCCCGGCGCGGATCTTGGCGAAGGCGGTCTCGGCGGAATCGATGCCGCCGACGCCGATCAGCGGGAACTGGCGCTCGACTCGCAGGAAGGTCTCGGCGAGAATCCGCGTCGAGGCCGCAAACAGCGGCTTGCCCGAGAGGCCGCCGGTCTCGGCCTTGTTCGTGCTGCGCAGGCTGTCCGGCCGCGCGATCGTCGTGTTCGAGACGATCATGCCGTCGATCTTGCGGCGGCGGGCGACCGCGACCATGCCGTCGAGTTCGGCCATGGTCAGGTCGGGCGCGATCTTGATCAGCACCGGCGTCGGCTTGCCCCCGATTGCAGCCTCGTCGCGGGCGGCAAGCGTGCGTGCGATCAGGTCGTCGAGCGCGCTCTCGGCCTGCAGATCGCGCAGGCCAGGCGTGTTCGGCGAGGAGACGTTGACGGTGAGGAAATCAGCGAGGGGCGCGAGCCTGCGCGCCAGCGTCGCATAGTCGGCGCTGCGGTCGGCTGAATCCTTGTTGGCGCCGAGGTTGACGCCGACGATGCCGCCCTTCTTCCGGCGCACCTGAAGCCGCGCCGCAACCGCCTCCATGCCTTCGCTGTTGAGGCCATAGCGGTTGATCACCGCCTCGTCCTCCGGCAGGCGGAAGACGCGCGGGCGCGGATTGCCCGGCTGCGGCAGCGGTGTCACTCCGCCGACTTCGACAAAGCCGAAGCCGAGGCCGAGCGTCCCATCGACCGCTTCGGCATGCTTGTCGAAGCCGGCAGCAAGGCCGACCGGATTGGCAAAGCGCAGCCCGAACGCCTCGACCGCGAGCGACGGCGGATCGGCCGCTGGTCGCAGCGGTGGCGCAGCCGCCAGTGCCGCGATCGTCAGCCGGTGAGCCTGTTCGGCGTCGAGCTTGTGGATCAGCGGCCGCGCCAGGCCGAACAACGCTCCGATCACGCGACATCCTCCGGAAAGACATGGCCGCCTTCGCCTGATGGCAGCGGCGCGATCCAGCGCGCCTGCTTCGGATCGAGCGGAGCATAAAGATGCGGGAACAGCGCGCCGCCGCGCGATGGTTCGTAGCGCAGGGCCGCGCCAAGCGTGGCGTCGTCGATGGCGATCAGCAGCAAACCGTCCTGGCCGGCGAAATGTCTGGCTGCGGTCTCGCGGGCCTGGGAGCCGGTGGAGAAATGGATGAAACCGTCGGCGAGGTCGACCGGCGCTCCCTTGAAGAGGCTTGCGGCCTCAGCCTCGCGCCAGAGCGCCTCGGGACAGATCTTGTAGATGAGCGGCATGGTGCCGGACATATCGCCTGCGGGCCGCCGACAAAAGCGGAAACCGTGTCGCACAGAGACCGCTCTCGGATTTCTTCGCCTAAGGCGCAGGCTCGCCTCTGGCGGGATGCTCCGGGACAAAAATCGGCATCCGGAGCTGCTCAACGCAACGAATCAGATTGAATTCTTATCTGATAGGGGATATTTCCTATTCGTATCCCCGCTTTGCGCCGCGCCGGCACCATCAGGAACGAGGCCTCTCCGCGATGCTGTCCCATGACCAGATATGGAGCGCGATCGACACGCTCGCCCAGCGCTATGGCCTCTCCCCGTCCGGTCTGGCGCGCAAGGCCGGGCTCGACGCCACGACCTTCAACCGCTCGAAGCGCGTCGGCACTGACGGACGCGAGCGCTGGCCCTCGACCGAATCGATCGCCAAGATCCTCGCCGCCACCGGCGCCTCCTTCGACGAGTTCATGAACGTGATTCGGCGTGGCGCGCCGCCGGCGCACACGATTCCGCTGATTGGCTTCGCCCAGGCGGGATCCGGCGGCTTCTTCGACGATGGCGGCTTCCCGCTCGGCTCCGGTTGGGACGAGGTCGCCTTCCCGGGTCTGCAGGACGAGAAGGCCTATGCGCTCGAAATCGCCGGCGATTCGATGCTGCCGCTCTATCGCGACGGCGACACCATCATCGTCTCGCCCGGTGCCGCGATCCGCCGCGGCGACCGGGTCGTGGTCAAGACCGTCGAGGGCGAGGTTCTGGCCAAGCAGCTCAGGCGTCAGACGGCGAAGACGGTCGAGCTCGCCTCGCTCAATCCAGAGCATTCCGACCGCGTGCTGGCGCTCGCCGAAATCGCCTTCATGGCGCGGGTGATCTGGGCGAGCCAGTAGGCAACGCCGAAGCCGCTCTTTTACCACAGCCCTCATCCTGAGGAGCCGCGCAGCGGCGTCTCGAAGGATGCTTCAGGAGGCTCCGGAGCTATCTGGAGCATCCTTCGAGACGCAGCCTGAAGGCCACTCCTCAGGATGAGGGCTGAAATCAGGCCAATACGCGCTGCGCCGGCAGCGACACCGTGAACACTGCGCCGGTTTCTGATGGTTCGAGCGCGATCATGCCGCCATGCAGCCGCACCAGTTCGGCGGCGATGGCGAGGCCGAGGCCGGTGCCACCGGGATTGACTGAGCCGCGGAAGGCCTGAAACAGGTTGTCGCGCGCCCGCGCCGGCACGCCTGGCCCGTTATCGGCTATGCGGAGGATGATCTCCTCATGACGCCGACCGGCGCTGATCCTGAGCGCGGGCGTCCGCTCGCCGGCTTCGGCGACGCCGTCGAGCGCCTGGATCGCATTGCGCATCAGATTGGACAGGACACGCGCCATCTGGTCGGGGTCGCAAGGGGCGATCACCTCGGCCGGTACCTCGTTGGCGAAGACGATCGTGCCGTTCTCGCCGAGGCCGAGCAGCTCGGCCTGTTCGGCGACGAGCTGGCGCAGTGCCACGTCGCGCAGCGCCGGGTTGGCCTCGGTGGCCCGGCCATAGGCGAGCGTCGCCTGGCAGAAGTCGATGGCGCGTCCGAGCGTCGCGATCAACCGCGGCGCGAAACGCCTTATCTTCGGATCGCGCGTCTCGGTCAGCCGGTCCGACATCAACTGCGCCGCGGCCAGCATGTTGCGCAGGTCATGGTTGATCTTGCTGACGGCGAGCCCGAGCTCGGCGAGGTGTTTCTTGGCGCGAAGATCATCGGCGAGCGTCGCCTGCATGCGCGCCAGCGCCCGCTGTGCTTCGCCGATCTCGTCGGCGCGCTGGGTCGGCTCGATGATCCGGCGCGGGTTTTCCGGGTCGTGCTCGAACTCCATCACATTGGCGGCGAGATGGCGGATCGGCTGGACGATCAGCCAGTTCAGCGAGAGATAGACCAGCCCCGCCGTCAGGATCGAGATGATCAGCGTGACCAGCGTCAGGTTGATCGAAAATTTCAGCATGGCGTGGCGCAGCGGCCGCTCGTCGATCACCATCTCGACGAAATCGGCGGCGCCGACCGCCTGGCCAACCACCCGGATCGGCATCTCGTGCGACGGGCTGACCAGCGTCGCCACCGATTCCACGATCGATTGCATCCAGCTCTGGTCGCGCAGGTCGACGGTCTTGGCGACCTCGTGCGGCATCGAGTCGAGGCTGAGCAGGCGCCGCGCGCCGCCCACGCGCGCGGCGATGGCGGAGGCGCCGACGCCGGCGAGCAGCCGCTCCTCGCTGCCCTCGGGCATGCCCTCCGCCGGTGCGCCCTCGAGCACGAGCACGGCGATCTGCGCTGCCGCCAGCCGGTCGTTCAGCCAGTTGCGCCTGAAGTTCGCGACCGAAGGCAGATAGATCAGCACCTCGGCCAGCATCACGAACAGGATGGTCAGCACGAGCAGCTTGGCCGACAGGCCGAGCTGCGTCGGCCCGCGCGGAACGCTGATCGACAGGGCGTTGGGATCGAACCGTCTCGGCGACATCAAGAGCCAGTCTATCCGAAACGGCGCAGAAAGCCGATCAATCGGCGAATACCCGGTTTCGCTGCGAGCGGCGTCTGGAAGGAGAGCGCCGCGCGCTGCGAAATCTCGGACAGGCTCTGGGACGGAGCGATGAGCCCGGCCATCTCCCTGACATTCATCCGCTTTCGCACGGCCAGGACCCAGGGTGCGATCAGCTCGGCGGCCTGTGCTCCGGCGATGACGACGCCGAGGATGATGCCCTTGCCGTCGGTCATCAGCTTGATCAGCCCCTCGGCCTGTCTTTCGGCGTGAGCGAGCCCGCTCTCGGCATAGGGCCAGCGCAGCACCTGGATCGCGCCTTGCGCGCGCGCCTGCGCCTCGCTCAGGCCGACGCTCGCCAATCCCGGTTGGCCGTGAACGGTGCGCGGTACCTGTTCCGGCCTGAAGCGGATGGGCAGACGAAACAGGGCATTGCGGAGCACGAGCCCGGCCTGATGCTGGGCAGCATGGCTGGACACCATCCCGGCAGCCGCGCCGCCGGCGCAGGCGCCGATGGCGTAGATGCGGCGATTGGCGGCGCGCAGCGAGGCGTCGACGATGACGCCTGTATCGTCGCTGCGAACTCCCGCAAGGTCGAGTTCTAGCCCGGCAATGTTCGGCTTGCGACCGCTTGCGACCAGGAGATGCGTGCCGTCGATGGTGAGGTCGCCGTCGAGGACGAGGCGTGGCCGCTGCCGGTGGCTCTCGGCACGCAGGATCGGCCGGCTTTCATGCAAGGCGATCCCGTCGCCCAGCAGAGCGCGCCTGAGCACGCCCACCGCTTCAGGATCCTCCTCCGGCAGCAGGCCATCCGGTGCGATCAGAGTAACATCGCTGCCGAGCGCCCGCATCGCTTGCGCCAGCTCGATAGCCGCCGCGGTACCGCCGAGCATGATCAACCGGTCCGGCCGCTTGGCCAGATCGAAAATGCTGTCTTCGGTCAGATGGGGGAGGTCGGCGAGACCGGGGATCGAAAGTCGCGTCGGCAGCGAGCCGGTGGCGATGACGAAACGCCGAGCCCTGATCACGGTCCCGCCGACATTGATTTGATGGCGGTTCTGGAAGCGCGCTTCGCCCTTGAGCATGAGGACGCCCAGGGCGGTGAGGCGCTCATCCGAGTCGTTCGCGGCAGCTCTGGCTGCAACCTGGTCGAGACGAGCCCGGACGCGGCCATAATCTGTCTGGCCTGCATCCACCGCGAGGCCGAAGGACATAGCGCTGGCGACAGCCCGCGCCAGGCCGGCCGCGGCGCGTAAAGCCTGGCCGCGTGCGCCTTCGTTCGGGGGAAGCTCGCTCCCGCCATGCCGAACCAGGACGGTTCGGACTCCGAACAATGCAGCGGCCGTCGCGACTGCAAGCCCGCCCGGCCCATGGCCGATGACGCAGATGTCCGGCGTCAGCGGCTCACTGCTGGCTGCTGGGCTGGCGGTATCGCTCAAGCCGCGTCTCCCGGTCGCTGTCCTGCAGGTGCAGATGCGTTGCCGCACCGGCGGAATCAAGCACGCCGTTACGATACCAGGGCGGAAACGGCCGATTCCAGCAGGACGATGGCCTGGCGCCGGCGCTCAGGCGATCTTGCGGGGCTCGTCCTTGCCGAACTCCGACACCGGCTGCGGCCGGCCGAACAGGTAGCCTTGCGCCCGCTGGGCGCCGAGCAACTGCACCGCCATGCGCTGCGCTTCCGTCTCGATCCCCTCGACGACCACGTTCATCGACAGGCGCCGGGCGAGCTGGCACACCGCCTCGATCACGGCCTTCGAGGCCTCGTCGCTATTGACGTCACGGCTGAAGCTCTGGTCGATCTTCACCTGCGAGAACGGATAGGTCGAGAGATAGGCGAGTGAGGAATAGCCCGTCCCAAAATCGTCGAGCGCGAACTTCACGCCGATCGCGCGCAGCTCGTTGATGACCTCGAGCGTCGTCTTGTTGTCCTCGATCAGCAGCGATTCCGTCACCTCGAGCGTCAGCCGACCAGGCGCGAGATGGGAAAGCAGCAGCGCATTCTTCACGGTTTCGACGATGCGGCGGGGCTCGCGGAACTGCAGCGGCGAGATGTTGACGGAGACGCCGACGCCATCGGGCCATTTTGCCGCATCGCGGCAGGCCTGGCGAATCGCCCAGTCGCCCATTCCGGCAATCAGGCCCGATTGTTCGGCGATCGGGATGAAAACGCCGGGCGGGACCATGCCGCGCGTCGGGTGCCGCCAGCGCATCAGCGCCTCGCGCGTCACGATCTCCTGCGTGCGCAGCTCGATGATCGGCTGGTAGTACAGCTCGAGCACGCCGTCGGCACTGGCCTGGCGCAGATCGAGCTCGATCTCGTGGCGTTCGAGCATCTCTTCCGCCATGGCGGGGTCGAAGAAGGTAGCGGTGTTGCGGCCGGCTCCCTTCGCCTTGTACAGCGCCGTGTCGGCATGGCGCAGCAGGTCGGCCGGCGTGGCGCCGTCCACCGGCGCCAGCGCGATGCCGATGCTGGCGGTGACATAGACGGTCTTGGTCTCGAGCTCGAAGGCCCGATCCATCGACTCGATCATGCGTTGCGCGATCATCCTGACCGTCGCGATATCGGTCGCCGGCAGGATCAGCACGAACTCGTCCCCGCCGAAGCGTGCCAGCAGGTCGTTGTGGCGGATCGCGCTTTTCAGGCGCGCGGCGGTCTGAATCAGGACCCGGTCGCCGATATCGTGGCCGAGATTGTCGTTGACCTGCTTGAAGCCGTCGAGGTCGATATAAAGCAGCGCGAAGGTCTCGCCGGTCCGCTCGTGGCGACGGAAGGCGTCGGCCAGTTGCGTGTTGAACTCGAAACGGTTGGCGAGTCCGGTCAGCTCGTCGAAGCGCGCCATCTGCTCGATCCGCGCCTCGGTCGCCTTCCGCTCGGTCGCATCCTCGGTCAGCATCAGCACGCCGCCTTCGGCCGCGGGGGCAATGGTGACGACGAGCATCCGGCCGTTGCGCGACTGCAATTCATAGACGGCCGCCTGCTGCGCCGTCCGGACGCCGTCGAGCGCAGCCTTGATGTCGCGCACCTGTTCCGGCGTCATCACCTGCCGCTCGACCAGGAAACGGGCGATCGCCGTGATCGGCGTGCCCGGCAGCGCCAGCGTCTCAGGAACCCCGTAGAGAGCGGCATGAGGCGCGTTCGAGACCGCAAGATCGAGCTTGCGGTCGAACATCGCCAGCCCATGGATCATCGTGTTGAGCGCCGCGTCGAGCGTCAGGTTCTGCGAGCGCAGGGCGGTCGCCAGGGCCTTGGATTGCTTGGTCGCGTCGCTGAGCGCCAGCAGGTTGCGGTGCAGCGAGTTGGTGATCGCGATATTGGCGCCGACATAGAGGAAAGCGAAGTAGCCGATGTACTGGTAGTACGGATTTTGCGCCTGAATCAGGCCGATCGCCATCGGTACACAGAAGGTCAGGAGCTGGACGGCGACGAATTTCGGCCGTCCAGCATTGCGCGCGACATAGCCGGATGCGAGCGCGATCGTCGAGGACACTGAGGTGATGTGAGCGGCGGGGTCGTCGGTCCAGGCCAGCGCGGCATAGCAGCTAAAGCCGAGGACCGCGCTGAATACGGTCGCCCCCAAGAAATACTCCCGGTCCCAGCGCCTGGTCTGCGCCAGAGTATCCTCGGAATGGTCGAGCCGGCGATAACGGACCACCGTAATGATCCGCATGACGACGACCAGCGCGACGCCAAGCGTCAGCGCCATGAACAACTCGGCCCTGGTGGCAATCCAGCACAGGAACGGCGTGAGGATACCGGCGATACCGCCGGGGATGATCGAGCCCGGCGAGGAGAACAGCGAAGAGACGAGCAGGCGATAATCGACAAGGTCGACCGCGTTCCGGCCGTCATGCCCGGCCGGCTGTCCCGCGATCGTCCTGTCTGCGCTGGCGTCGCGCAACCGGTTCGGCACTCCCGCCATCCGCTCCTGCCTTTTGACGGTCTCCGGAGAGGCGGTTGAACGACCTATCCTATGCCGCGTCACCTAACGGCTTTAAGAGGGAAAGGTAAAAGTTTCATGAGAGTTACACGGCGGAGTCGCACAATCCTTGCGAACGCCGGCATGGCCGGCGTTCGCTGCGGCCTGCTCAGGCTACGCCGACGCCGGCGAACCGGTCTTCCGGGGCCCGCTGATAGACGCGCGAGAGCATGCGATCCTGCGTCTGGGCGATACGCTGCAGCTTCGAGATCGCGCTCGGGTGCAGGCGCAGCATGCAGTCGGTCCAGAGTTGGCCGAGATATTCGAGTTCCTCGCGCAGATTGCCGGCGCGGCGGTTGAAGGCCGAGAACAATGCTGTCCTGGCGGCGTGGATTGGCAGCGAGTCGGCGGCGTATTTGCGGAGCCAGTCCTCGCCCGTGCCGGCCGGCACCACTGCCTCCAGCCCGCCCGCAGCCATGAACTCGGCCGCGCTCATCTCCTCGCCCGATTGCAGCATGTGCTCGGCTGCACGTTGCCCCATCCGGCGCGACAGCAGCCCGACGGCCGTGATCGGGAAGTGGTTGAACTTGATCTCCGGGTAGACGAACGAAGCCTGCTCCTCGGCGATCATGACGTTGCATGAGCGCGGCGCATCGATGCCGCCGCCGATCGCCTTGGCGTGGATCGTCGACAGCGTGACGACCATGCCGTTGAGGCCGCTGGCGTTGCGCAGCGCGTCCTCGACCGAGAGCCGGGCGTATTCCGCCAGCGCCGGGCGGTCGTTCTTGGCGAGGCAGTCGAGATAGAAGTCGAGATCGCCGCCGAGGGTGAAGAACGGCCCCGTGCCGCGGAAGGCGAGGAAGCGCACCGGGGCGTTGTGATATTGCTCCGGCGCACCCCAGAGATCGATGATCGCCTGCTGAATTTTGCCGAGGCTCTCGAGCAACTGCAGCGTGAAGACCGGCTTCAGCTCCGGCTTGATGGTGACCCAGAGCAGGCGCAGCTCCGGCTCATAGGCGAGCTGAACCTCCGGCAGGAAGCCGGCGTGGTGGCGGATCGCCTCGATCACGTCGCCGTTGGTGAGCTCGGCAGCGGCCTGGCCGCCAGCCGTGGGTGCATAGCTCTGAAACATCGTCCTGTCTCCGCCTCGCATCGCACCCCTCGACGCCGCCGAGGGTAGACAAAGTTAATGATCTGTAAACGCAAACCGCCGGAAATGGTTAATTTACTTAAGTTTTATCGGTTACGTCTCAAGTCGGCTCACCAGCGAGAACCGCGCCCTTCGACTGTTTCGCCAGCGCCGTCTCGTTACCCTCGATGCACGCAATGGGCGTGCCACCGTACCACCATTCGGTCAGGGTTGCCGAGATAAGGAAAATTTTACCAATCGAGACAGGGCCTTGCGTCGCTTCCCAGCGCGTCGGGCGTTGGCATCTTCAGCGGCGCGCCCACAACCGCGGGAGGTTGGCCCGATGACGGTGCGGAACAGGGATGTTCCATCCCGAGACCCACGGCGCCGCAGTTGTGCCGCAATCGACCGTGCTAAGAAGAGGCGTCCCGGCGGACCGGCCTTGTCCGGACCCGGCCGAGCCGCTAACCATGAAGCAACGCCCACCGCCGAACGGCTGCGGGTATTCCGACGAGCTGACGCCTTGAGCCGCCAGACCGAAGCCGATGATGAGAGAAGGGCGCGCCTCGCTGCCGCCCTTCGCGAGAATCTGAAGCGCCGCAAGGCGCAGGCCCGGGCTCGGCGCACCTCGGACACGCCGGCCGAGGATCAGCTACCGCCCGCCCAGGCCGAACCTCCCCGGTCCTGATCCCCCTTTCTGGCCGGCGCCCGCCGCCGGCCGTCCTGCAGGACGAGCCCAATGGACCGTATCCGCATCACCGGCGGCCAGCGCCTCAATGGCGTGATCCCGATTTCCGGCGCGAAGAACGCGGCGCTGCCGCTGATGATCGCGAGCCTCCTCACCGACGAGACGCTGACGCTGACCAATGTGCCGCGGCTCTCCGACGTCAGCGCGCTCTCGCGCATTCTCTCCAATCACGGCGTCGATCGCTCGGTTGCCGGCAAGCGCATCGGCCAGAGCGCCGAGACTGGTCAGACCGTCGCTTTGACGGCACGCCAGATCGTCGACACCTGCGCTCCCTACGATCTGGTCTCGACCATGCGTGCCAGTTTCTGGGTGATCGCGCCGATTCTCGCCCGCATGGGCGAGGCCAAGGTGTCGCTGCCCGGCGGCTGCGCCATCGGCACCCGCCCGGTCGATCTCCTGCTGATGGCGCTGGAGCGTCTCGGGGCGACCATCACCATCGAGGGTGGCTATGCGTTGGCCCGCGCGCCCAAGGGGCTCAAGGGTGCCGAGATCGTCTTCCCGAAAGTCACCGTCGGCGGCACCCATACCGCGCTGATGGCTGCGGTACTGGCCGACGGCACCACCGTGATCGAGAACGCCGCGCGTGAGCCCGAAGTGGTCGATCTCGCCCTCTGCCTCGACAAGATGGGCGCGAAGATCGAGGGAGCGGGGACCTCGCGGATCACCATCCAGGGCGTCTCGCGTCTCGGTGGGGCGCACCATGCCGTTTTGCCGGACCGGATCGAGACCGGCACCTATGCGATGGCGGTGGCGATGACGGGTGGCGACGTCCTGCTCGAGGGCGCGCGCGCTGATCTGCTGCAGGCGGGGCTCGATGTTCTCAGCCAGGCCGGCGTCGACGTTTCCGAGACCAATGAGGGCATTCGCGTCCGCCGCAATGGCGCGGCGCTTGAGCCGGTCGATGTCACCACCGATCCTTTCCCAGGCTTCCCGACCGATCTCCAGGCCCAGCTGATGGCGCTGATGACCATGGCCAAGGGGACGTCGCGCATCCGCGAGACGATCTTCGAGAACCGCTTCATGCATGTGCAGGAGCTCGCCCGGCTCGGCGCGAAGATTCGGCTCGATGGCGATGCCGCCTATGTCGACGGTGTCGAGAAGCTCACCGGCGCACCGGTGATGGCGACCGATCTGCGCGCCTCGGTCTCGCTCGTGATTGGCGGTCTCGTCGCCGAAGGCGAGACGATGATCAACCGCGTCTATCATCTCGATCGTGGTTTCGAGGCGCTGGAAACCAAACTTGGTCGCTGCGGCGCCCAGATCGAGCGCATCAGCGGTTGACGCAAGGCTACGCCCCCGCCAGATAAAGCGCATGTCCGATCCCGTCGCCGAGCCGCTGAGACTGATTGCGCTGGATGCCGAAGATCTGTCGGTGATCTCGGCACATCTGCAGGATGCGGTGTTGAAGCGCGGAGATATCGCCTATCTGCCGGCCGAGAAGCGTTTTGCCCTGGCGTTGCGCCGCTTCGACTGGGAGGGCGCGACGCAGGGCCAGAAGCGCCGCCGGCTCTCTGCCCTGCATTTCGAGCGCGTGACGGCCGCGCGCAGCACGAAGATCGCGGCGGGCGAGGGCGCGGTGCTTAGTCTGCTCGCCGTCACCTTCGCCGAGAGCGATGGGCCGGCCGGCCAAGTCACCCTGCATTTCTCCGATGGCGCCGCCATTCGTCTCGATGTCGAATGCATTGAGGCGCAGATGAAGGATCTGGGCCCGATCTGGGAAGCCGTCGCGACGCCTGCCCATCCGGACGCCGGCTGACCCTCCTTCGGACAGGATTTCCGATGCCGATCAGGCTTGACGCACGCGACGCTGGCTTTGAGCGGGAGTTCACCACTCTGCTCGCGATGAAGCGCGAGGTCTCCGAGGATGTCGATCAGGTCGCAGCCGCGATCATCGCCGATGTCCGCGCCCGCGGCGATGCGGCCTTGATCGAGTACACCGAGCGTTTCGACAAGCTCTCGCTGACGCCGCAGACCCTGCGCGTCACCGACAGCGAGGTCGAGGCGGCGGTGGCGGCCTGTACGCACGAGCAGCTCGATGCGCTCGAAACGGCCCGCTCCCGGATCGAGACCTATCACCTGCGCCAGAAGCCGGCCGATTCCTGGTCGCGCGATGCGCTCGGCGTCGAGAGCGGCTGGCGCTGGAGCGCGATCGAGGCCGTCGGCCTCTACGTCCCGGGCGGCACGGCGAGCTATCCCTCGTCCGTTTTGATGAACGCGATTCCCGCCAAGGTCGCTGGCGTCGAGCGCCTCGTCATGGTCGCGCCGACGCCGCGCGGCGAAGGTAATCCGCTGGTGCTCGCTGCGGCGAAGCTCGCCGGCATCGACGAGATCTATCGTATCGGCGGGGCTCAGGCGGTCGCCGCGCTTGCCTACGGGACCGGGACGATCGCGCCCGTCGCCAAGATCGTCGGCCCCGGCAACGCCTATGTCGCCGCCGCCAAGCGCCGTGTCTTCGGCACGGTCGGCATCGACATGATCGCCGGCCCGTCCGAGGTGCTGGTCCTGGCCGATGCGAGCGCCAATCCCGACTGGATCGCCGCCGATCTCCTCGCCCAGGCAGAGCATGACACCGCCGCCCAGTCGATCCTGATCACCGACGATGCCGCGCTTGCCGATGCGGTCGAGCGCGCGGTCGAAGGCCAGCTCAGGACCTTGCCGCGCGCCGAGATCGCCGGGGCGAGCTGGCGCGATTTCGGCGCAGTCATCCTGGTCGGGACGCTCGACGCGGCGGTCCCGCTGGTCAACCGGCTGGCGCCGGAGCATCTGGAGATCATCGCCGCCGAACCGGAGCGCCTGGCGGGACGCATCCGCAATGCCGGCGCGATCTTCCTCGGCGGGCATACGCCCGAGGCGATCGGCGACTATGTCGGCGGCTCGAACCATGTCCTGCCGACAGCGCGCTCGGCGCGCTTCTCCTCGGGGCTCGGCGTACCCGATTTCATGAAGCGGACCTCGCTTCTGAGGTGCGGGGTGGACGGGTTGCGTGCACTCTCCGGCGCCGCGGTCGCGCTCGCCGAGTCCGAGGGCTTGCAGGCCCATGCGCGTTCCGTGACGATCCGACTCAACGGCTGACGTCGAGCGCGGCGATTCTGCGTTCGCGACCGGCTGCGCGGAGGATACATGTCGGAACGCAACCATCTGGTCGCCGTTACGCTCGACGAAGCCTCGCTCGGGCGCGGCGCTGCCGACCAGGAGCATGAGCGCGCCGTCGCGATCTACGACCTGATCGAGCGCAACCACTTCGCCGTGCCGGATTTCGACGGCGGGCCCTATGCCGTCCATCTTGCCTTGGTCGAGCGCCGCCTTGCCTTCGAGGTCAGGAATGCCGATGGCGCCCCGGTCGTCACGCACCACCTCTCGCTGACGCCGTTGAGGCGCATCATCAAGGACTACGAGCTGGTCTGCGACAGCTACTATGCCGCCATCCGCACGGCGACGCCGTCGCAGATCGAGGCGATCGACATGGGGCGCCGCGGCCTCCATGACGAGGCGGCCGTTCTCTTGGTCGAGCGACTGGCGAACAAGGTCGAGATCGACCGTGAGACGGCCCGCCGCCTCTTCACCCTGATCTACGCGCTGCACTGGAAGGGCTGAGCGCTTGGAGCCCTCCGCCTCCCGCAAGCTGCAGAGCGTGCTGTTCATGTGCGCCTATAACGCAGTGCGCTCGCCCATGGCGGAGGCGATCGCCAAGCACTTCTTCGGCAAGTCGGTCTATGTCCAGTCGGCCGGAGCACGCAAAGGCGAGGTCGATCCCTTCGCGCTGCAGGTCCTCGACGAGATCGGCATCGACGCCCGCAAGCACAAGCCGAAATCGCTCGAGGAGCTGGAGGAATGGGAGGGGCTCAACTTCGATCTGATCGTCACGCTCTCCCCCGAGGCGCATCACAAGGCGCTCGACCTGACCCGCACGGTCGCTTCCGATGTCGAATACTGGCCGACGCCGGATCCCACTGTCGTGCAAGGCTCGCGCGAGCAGGTCCTCGAAGCCTATCGCGCCGTCCGCGACGGCCTGATGCAGCGGATCAAGGCCCGGCTGCGACCCTGAAGCGCTATTGGATCAGCACCGCCCCGCCGCAGCGCACGCCGGTGACCCAACTGTCCGCCTGACCAAGCCCGATCCCGAGCGTGTTGAGCAGGCTCGTCAGCACTTGGTCGAGCGGCGCCGCCGCGCCGGCGATGACGCCGGACACGGCGCCGCCGATGCCGAGCCCGAGTCCGAGCGGCTCGACACGTACCTCGAGATCGGAAACCAGTCGCGACAGCAGGCTCGCGACGAAGTTCTGCGTCGAGGTCGTCTTCTTCTCGGCCCGCTGGATCTCGGCATAGCTGAAGCTGACCGGGGTCTCGCTGGTATTGCTGATCGTCACATGCGCCCGACCCGTCACTTTGACGAGGAGCAGATCGAGCAGCGTTGCGGCCGGAGGGTTCGGCCGCGTGCTGAAATTGCTGAACTCGGCATTGGAGACCTGCCCGATCCAGGCATCGACCACGGCCGGCGTCACGCCCAGCGTCACCCGCGCGCTTGTGATGTCGCCGGCGCCGCAGGAGATCGAGGTCAGGCGGGCCGTGGCGGAGGCGAGTTCGAGGTAGAGCGGCAGCTTGACCAGCGAGGCCTGGCCGCTGCCGACGAGGGTGAGGGTAAGCAACAGGCGCGTCTGGGCAGTGTGGACCGTAGCGCCGTTGCGGCCTACGCGCACCAGGCTGGTGCCGACCGGTCGCTCGCCGATGCCGAGCTTCAGCGAAACCGAGGCGAGGCCAGGCACGTTGACCGCCAGGCCGAGATCGAGCTGGCGTGCGCCATTGGCGATCTGCGCCGTGGCCGAGACGAGGTCAAGTGCCGCCAGCGATGCTTTGATCGGCAACTCCTCGCTCAGCTGACGGCTACCATAGGTGCCGAACGAGACCAGGCTCTGCAGGTTGATGCGCTGGCCCGAGCCGGCGAGCACCGATGCCAGACGCCCCAGCGCCGCGATCGCGTCGCTGCCCGCGCCTTGGGCGCGCGCTGCATCCTGGGCCGCCAGGATGACGTCCCCGATGCGGACCTGGGCGCGGACGACCTCATCGAAGGTCAATGCGGAAATCGAGGCGCGCGTCGCCAATTGCCGTGCGAAACCGAACAGGTCGATCCGCGCCCGCGCCAACCCCTCATAATCCATCACCGACAGTGACAGGCTCGTCCCGAGCAGGCCGCCGAGCAGGCCATTGAGGGCGCCGCCTTCCACCCGAGCTAGCCGAGAGCCGACGGCGAAGGCGGCCTGCATGTCCTGCGCGGCGGTTGCACGCGTCAGGATCGCAACCTCTCCGGCGTCATTTCCTAAGCCGCCCGCTCCAATCACTCGGCCAAGGATCATCGGGGTGGTCGCGCGCATCTCGATCCGGGCAGCGTTCGCGCCGGCCGCCGAGCCCGGCTGGAAGCGCATCTCGGGCGCGAGCGTCGCGTTCGCCGAATAGGTGCCCAGCTGCACTCTTTCGACTGCGGCTGCGGTATAGCCGTTGCGCCCGGCGCTTGATCGAGCCGCAGCGTCCGCCCTTCCGAGGTCAGCCGCAGCGGCGAGCGCGGCGAGATCCGTCGCGGTCTGCTGGCGGCGCTTCTGGTAGTAGAAGCTGCCACCATCGACCGCAATTGCGCCGAAGCCGAACAGAACCATGGAGCTACCGGCGAAAACGATCGATGAGAGACCGCGGCGGTCCGCAAACAGCCTCCGCAAGAGATTGATCATGACGGCCTCCCTTGCCGTTTCCGTCGATGGACGGATTCAGTAGCCGCCGCGCTGCACGACGGCCCGGCGCTCGACCACCGGGGTTGGCAGCGCGACTATGGAATTGAGGCGATTGAAGATGCTGTCCGAGTAGTCGTAGACGACCGCCACCTCGAAGCTTGGCGAGGGCGCACCGGTCGCGGTCGTCCGCACCGTCAGCTTGCTTGGGTCGAGGAAGGCGTAAGAGCCGATACTGCGGGTGACGAAGCCGCGCGCCAGCCTCTCGCGCTCGGTGTCGTCGAGCCCGCCGACGGAAGCACGGGCCGCCTCCGCCGCCAGTTGCTGCACGCCGTGATACACGCCAAAGGCGTGGCCATAGCCGATGATGCCGAAGAGGAGCAACAGCAGGAGTGGCGCGATGAAGGCGAATTCCACGGCCGTAGCGGCGGAGCGATCAATCCGGAGGTGATGAATGAGCGAACGCATGGCGTGTCCACTCCACGGGATTAACAACCATAGAGTGTATAGATGGCGCCTTTATAAACAGTAAAAGGTACCTTCAGAAGCGGGCGAAGCCATTGAAACCAAGTTGGCTGATTAATCGAAATTTAAGCAGCCCGGCTCAGGAGCTTCAGTGAGGGCAACGTTGCGTTAGCTAAGCCGAGAATCGACCCGAGGAATGAGCACCGTCGCGATCCTGACCAATGTCCGCTCTCGGAAGCTCCGACAGTGGCGCGACGTCGGTCTGATCGCAGGCTTGGCGCTTTGCTCCGGCCTTGTAACCCTCGCCAGCTTGCCCGGTCCTGTCGCCGGCCCAGCCGTGCCGCTGGCCGTGATCTTTCCGCCCTGGGTCTCTGGCGAGGAGGCCGTGGCGCGCAGCCTCGCGACTGGTGCCAGGCTCTTGCGGCAAGGTGCGGTGCCCTTCGTCGTCGTCCTTGCACCAGAAGCGGCGACAATGCCGGTGGCGCGGCCGGCCGGAGCCATGCTGGTGCTGCGCCTCGACGGGCTTGCCGGCTGCATCATCTCATCGGAGGCCGAAGCGAACCGCCTATGACGTTGACTTTGCCTGGTCTTCGCGACCTCGTCGCGCGCTGCCTCGTCGGCCTCGCCTTCCTCCACGTCCCGCTGCTCGCGATGGTGTCCCTGCTGCAGTCCGGTGACGGGCTGGTGCCGGGGCTGAGCGCCCTGTTGCTCGCGCTCGCGGCGCTGCTGGCCTATCGCGCTGTCGGTGCGACGTTGCTGGCGCAGTGCGCAATCGCTGTCGCCTTGATCGGCCAGGTCTCGATTCTGGTTGCTGTCTTCTCCGGGCATCCCTGGCAGCCCGACATGCACATGTACTACTTCGCCGTGCTCGCGCTGCTCGCCGGTTTCTGCGACTGGCGGCCGATCGTCCTGGGCGCCGCGCTCACTGCGGTGCACCATCTGGTGCTGCAGTTCGTCCTGCCTGCCGCAGTTTTCTACCAGGGCGGCAGTCTGCTGCGGGTGCTGCTGCATGCCGTCATCGTGATTGTCGAGACTGCCTTTCTCGCAGTGATCGCGGTGGTGACCGCGCGCATCTTCGCGCAGACCGAGGCCAATCTGCGCCGAGCCGAGGACATCGCCGAGCGCGAGCGCCTGGCGAGCGAACGGGAGCGGGAGCTCGCCGACGAGGCCGGGGCCCGCGCTGAACGCTTGCATGCCATGGTCGACCATTTTCGCGACGAGATGGACGGGGCCATGGCGGTGCTCGACAAGGCGTCCGAGGCGATGCAGGTCGATGCCCGTGGCCTCACCGGCGCCTCCGACCGCGCCCGGCAGCAGATCACGCTCGTCTCGCGCAGCTCGACCGAGGTGACGACCAGCATCGAGCAGACAGCAGCAGCCAGTCAGGAGCTTGCCAGCTCGATCGCCGAGATCGGCCGCAACGTCACGCAATCGGCCGGCAGCTCGCAATCGGCGGCCAGGCTCGCGCGGGCTGCCAGCACCGAGATCGAGGCGTTGGCGCGCACCGGCGAGAGTGTCGGCGCCGTGGCGGAGATCATTCGCGGTATCGCGGCCCAGACCAGCATGCTGGCGCTGAACGCGACCATCGAGGCGGCGCGTGCCGGAGCGATGGGCAAGGGCTTCGCCGTCGTCGCCAGCGAGGTCAAGACGCTCTCGGCTCAGACGGCGACAGCGACCGAGGAGGTGGCCCGCTCGATCGAAGCGATCCAGACCGCCTCACAGCGCTCGCTCAAGTCGATCCGCGAGATGGTCACGGCGATCGGCGAGGTCGAGACCGTCTCGGTCGCGATCGCCTATGCGGTCGGCGAGCAGGACCGCGCCACCGCCGAGATCGCGCGCGAGGTCCAGGTCTCCTCGGATGGTGCCAACCGCAGCGCCCAGACCCTGCAGAGCTTCGAGGCGGTGACCGAGCGAACCTACGCCGCCGCTGGCAGCCTGCAGAGCTCGTCGGCCGATCTTGCGACGCAGGCGCAGCGCATCCGTCGCGAGGTGGCGGAGTTCTGCGAGCGCGTCGCTGCCGCCTGATTACCAGGCGCGACCGGGGCCGACCGTCCCGACACCCAGCCATTCGCCGAGCGTCGCGGCAATGTCGGCGAAGCTTTCGCGGCGGCCGATCGACCGCCCTGGTGTTGCCGGGCCGAAGGCCAGGATCGGTACATGCTCGCGCGTATGGTCGGAGCCGGGCCAGCTCGGATCATTGCCATGGTCGGCCGTGACGATGGTGAGGTCGCCGGGCCGGAGCAGCGCTTCCAACTTCGGCAAATCGCGATCGAATGCTTCGAGCGCCGCCGCATAGCCCGGGATGTCACGGCGATGGCCGTATTCGGTATCGAAATCGACGAGATTGACGAAACAGAATCCGCCATCCGGCAGCCGCGCGAACGCCTCCAGCGCTGCCGCCCACATGGCGGCGTTGCCGAACGGCTTGATCTCCTCGCCCGTGTTCCGGTGGGCGAAGATGTCGCCGATCTTGCCGACCGTCACGATCGGTCGTTCCCTGGCCGCAAGCCGGTCGAGGATGGTCTCGTTCGGCGGCGGGATCGCGAAGTCCTTGCGGTTGCCGGTGCGGGTGAAGCCGGTCTCCGTCGTTCCGACGAAAGGCCGGGCGATGACGCGGCCGATCCTGAGCGGGTCGACTAGGACGCGGGCCTTCTTGCAGAGCGCGTAGAGCCGCTCCAGGCCGAAATGCTCCTCATGCGCCGCGATCTGCAGCACCGAGTCGACCGAGGTGTAACAGATCGGCTTGCCGGTCCGGATGTGCTCCTCAGCGAGCTCGTCGATCACCGCCGTGCCGGAGGCATGCTTGTTGCCGAGGATGCCGGGCAGGGCGCCGTCGCGAATGATGGCGGCGACGAGGTCTGGCGGAAACGTGTTCTCCAGCGCGGTGAAATAGCCCCATTTGAACGGGACCGGACAGCCGGCGATCTCCCAATGACCGGAGGGCGTGTCCTTGCCTTGGCTGATTTCGACGCCGTAGCCGTATTGCCCTTGCGGCACGTCCGGCCGCGTCACGCCGGCGAGCGGTTTGCCGGTCGAGGCCTCGCAGGCATGGCTCAGGCCCAGTCGGGCGAGGTTCGGGATATCGAGCGGCCCGCTGCGCAGGCCCTCGCGGTCACCGCGCCCTTCGGCGCAGGCCTCAGCGATATGGCCGAGCGTGTCGGAGCCGGTATCGCCATAGGCGGCCGCGTCCTGCGCACCGCCGCAGCCGACGGAATCAAGCACGATCAGGATGGCGCGCGTCATCAGTCGCGCACCGCGGCGCTGTTCGCCGGCTCGAGGTTGAGGGCGGCGGCGAGCAGCGCCTGCGTATAGGCCTCTCGCGGGCGCTGGAAGATCTCCTCTGCCGGCCCTTCCTCGACCACCTTGCCGTTCTGCATCACCACCACCCGGTGCGACAGCGCCCTGACCACCTTGAGGTCGTGGCTGATGAAGAGATAACCGAGCTTGCGCCTGGCCTGCAGTCCGCGCAGCAATTCGACGATCTGCGCCTGGACCGACATGTCGAGCGCCGAGGTCGGCTCGTCGAGCACGACGAATTTCGGGTCGAGCGCCATGGCGCGGGCGATCGCGATGCGCTGGCGCTGGCCGCCGGAGAATTCGTGCGGATAGCGATCCATCGTCGAAGGATCGAGCCCGACATCGGCGAGCGCCTGGGCCACGATCTCGCGCTGGCGCTGATAGCTCAGCCCCTTCTGCTGGACGGTCAGCCCTTCCGCGACGATGTCGGCGACCGACATGCGCGGCGAGAGCGAGCCATAGGGGTCCTGGAAGACGACTTGCAGATCCTTGCGCTTCGGCCGTACTGCGGCGCTGCTCAATCCGTCGATGCGGTCGCCGAGGAAGACGATCGGTCCCTCCGAGGAGATCAGCCGCAGGATCGCGAGGCCGAGCGTCGTCTTGCCCGAGCCGGATTCCCCGACGACGCCGAGCGTCTCGCCCTCGCGCACCTTGATCGTGATGCCGTCGACGGCCTTCACATGGCTCGTGGTTCGCCGCAGCAGGCCGGTCTTGATCGGGAACCAGATCTTCATCGGCCCGGCCTCCAGCAGGATCGGGGCGTCGTCCGGTACAGGCTCCGGCCTGCCTTTCGGCTCGGCGGCGAGCAGGCGCTGCGTATAGGCGTGCTGGGGATTGCCGAAGATCTCGGCGACCGGCCCCTGCTCGACGATTTTGCCCTTCAGCATCACGCAGACCCGGTCGGCGATGCGCCGGACGATGCCGAGATCATGGGTGATGAACAGGATCGCCATGCCGAGCCGGCCCTGCAACTCCTTCAGCAGCGTCAGGATCTGCGCCTGCACGGTGACGTCGAGCGCCGTGGTCGGCTCGTCGGCGATCAGCAGGTCGGGCTCGTTGGCGAGCGCCATGGCGATCATCACGCGCTGACGTTGCCCGCCGGAGAGCTGGTGCGGATAGGCGTCGAGCCGGCTTGCCGCATCGCGGATGCCAACCAGCGACAGCAGTTCGAGCGTGCGGGCCCGTGCCTTCTCGCCGCGCAGGCCCTTGTGCAGTTCGAGGATCTCGCCGATTTGCCGCGCAATTGGGTGCAGCGGGTTGAGCGAGGTCATCGGCTCCTGGAACACCATGGTGATGTCGTTGCCGCGAACCTTGCGCATCGCGTCCTCGTCGGCGGCGATCAGGTCCTGGCCATTGAACAACACCTTGCCGGACGGATGATACGCCGCCGGGTAGTTCAGCAGCTTCAGGACCGACAGCGCCGAGACCGATTTGCCCGAGCCGGATTCGCCGACGATCGCCAGGGTCTCGCCCTTGGCGATCTGGAAGGAGATCTTGTCGACGGCGAGCGTCTCCTGCCCGCCCTGGCGGAAGGCGACGGAAAGGTCCTGGACGGAGAGGAGGGGGGCGCTCATGCGAACGTCTTCCTCGGGTCGAACGCGTCCCTGACCCCTTCGCCGATGAAGATCAGGAGCGACAGCATAAGCGCGATCACCACGAAGCCGGAAAGCCCGAGCCAGGGCGCCTGCAGGTTGGCTTTGCCCTGCGCCAGCAACTCGCCGAGCGAGGGCGAGCCGGGCGGCAGGCCGAAGCCGAGGAAGTCGAGCGAGGTCAGCGTCGTGATCGAGCCGTTGAGGATGAAGGGCAGGAAGGTCAGCGTCGCCACCATGGCGTTGGGGAGCAGGTGCTTGACCATGATCGCCCGGTTGGAAAGGCCGAGGGCGCGGGCGGCGCGGACATACTCGAAATTGCGCGCCCGCAGGAATTCGGCGCGGACCACGCCGACAAGTGCGACCCAGGAGAACAGAAGGAGGATGCCGAGCAGGACGAAAAAGCTCGGCGTGATGATCGCCGCGACGATGATCAGCAGATAGAGCGCCGGGATCGAGGTCCAGATTTCGATGACGCGCTGGAAGATCAGGTCGGTCCAGCCGCCGAAATAGCCCTGGACCGCGCCCGCCGCGATGCCGATCACCGAGGAGATCGAGGCCAGGATCAGCCCGAACAGGATCGAGATACGGAAGCCGTAGATCAGGCGCGCCACCACGTCGCGGCCCTGGTCGTCGGTGCCGAGCCAGTTCCATTCGAGCTCGCGGCAAGTCATGCCGCCGGTGCGCTCGGCGATCGGTCGGCACTGCTCATCCTTGAGCAGCCAGGTCGGCGGGGCCGGGGCGGGCACCGGCAGGTCGAGATTATGGGTGCGGTAGGAGTAGCGGATCAGCGGCCACAGCGCCCAGCCATTCGCCGCGATCTCCCTGGCGATGGTCGGGTCGCGGTAGTCGGTGGTGGCGAGGAAGCCGCCGAACTTCTCCTCGGGATAGTTCACCGCGACCGGGAACAGCGTCTCGCCCTTGTAGCGGACGATCAGCGGGCGGTCGTTGGCGATGAATTCCGCGAAAAGCGAGAGCACGAACAGCGTCAGGAAGATCCAGAACGACCACCAGCCGCGTTTGTTCGCCTTGAAGCTGTTGAGCCGGCGCCGGTTAATCGGTGAGAGCTTGAGCCAGCCCTGTTTCGCTTCGGCCGGAGCACGAGCAGGCTCGGCCGAGCGCAGGGCCGGCGGCGGGGCGTCGAGCAATGTGTCGCTCACCGTCAGGCCTCCCGCGATTCGAAGTCGATGCGCGGGTCGACCCAGGCATAGGTCAGGTCGGTGATCAGGTGCACGACGAGGCCAATCAGCGAGAAGATGAAGAGGTTGGCGAAGACGACCGGATAGTCGCGGTTGACGATCGCCTCGAAGGACAGGAGGCCGAGCCCGTCGAGCGAGAAGATCGTCTCGATCAGCAGCGAGCCGGCGAAAAGCGCATGCACGAAGGCGCCGGGAAAGCCGGCGATGACGATCAGCATCGCGTTGCGGAAGACGTGGCCGTAGAGCACGCCGCGCTCCGACAGCCCCTTCATCCGCGCGGTCAGGACGTATTGCTTCCTGATCTCGTCGAGGAAGGAGTTCTTGGTCAGCAGCGTCGAGGTCGCGAAGGCGCCCAGCGCCATCGCCAGCACCGGCAGGGCGATGTGCCAGAAATAATCGCCGATCTTGCCGATGAGGCTGAGCTGCGCCCAGTTCTCCGAGGTCAGCCCTCTTAGCGGGAAGATCTGCCAGAACGAGCCGCCGGCGAAGAGCACGATCAAGAGGATCGCGAACAGGAAGCCGGGGATGGCGTAGCCGACGATGACGACCGCGCTGGTCCAGGTGTCGAAGCGCGAGCCGTCCTTGACCGCCTTGCGGATGCCGAGCGGGATCGAGATCGCGTAGGAGAGCAGGGTCATCCACAGGCCGAGCGTGATCGAGACCGGCAGCTTCTCCTTGATCAGTTGCAGCACGGGCGCATCGCGGAAATAGCTGCGGCCGAAGTCGAAGGTCGCGTAGTCCTTCAGCATCTTGAAGAAGCGCTCATGCGCCGGCTTGTCGAAGCCGAACTGCTTCTCGAGCTCCTTGATGAAGGCGGGGTCGAGCCCCTGCGCGCCGCGATAGGCCGAGTTTGAATCCACCGCCTGCGCGCCGGCATCGCCGCCCGCGCCGCCGCCGACCCGTTCGGCCGCGCCGCTGTTCGGATTTTGCAGTTGTGAGATCACCCGCTCGACCGGCCCGCCCGGCGCGAACTGCACGATGACGAAGGAGATCAGCAGGATGCCGAACAGGGTCGGCACCATCAGCGCCAGACGCCGGGCGATGTAACTCAGCATGAGCGGGAAAGCTCAGCTCGAAGGACAGAGAAGCGCGGTCCAAATGACGGAACACGCAGTGTGCAGTAAATGGCTGTCATGACTCGGCCTCTGCCGTCAGAATGATCGCCGGCAGGCGAGCGAGCAACTCGGGCAGCGCCGTCCGCGCGGTTTCCCAGACGATGCTGAGATTGATGTCGAAATAGCCGTGCGCGACCCGGTTGCGCATCCCTTTCATGCTTTTCCATGGCACATCCGGGTAGCGGCCGAGAAAATCGGCATGGGATTGCAGTAGCCTGGTTGCGGCTTCACCAATGATCACGAGATTGAGGATGACGGCCTGCTGGGTGCGCTCATCGGCCAGGAAATCGGCTTTTTCCATCCCTTCGATATAGATTCCTGTCTTGCGCGCCGCGTCGACCATATGCCGCAAATAGTCGACCAGCCTTTGGTGATGGTTCATACAGGCCGCGCCTCGGCCAGCACGCGGTCCCGGAAACTAGGAGGCAGATCCTCCGCTGTCAGAACATCCACGTTGACGCCGAGCAATTCTTCAAGAGCGATCTGCAGGCCGCCGATATCCAGCAAGGTCGCACCGGGCAGGGGATCGATCAGGATATCCAGATCGCTGTCCTGTTGATCCGTGCCATGCAGGACGGAGCCGAAGACACGGGGATTGCTGGCCCGGAACCGGCCCATCGCCTGGCGTATCGCTTCACGGTTCAGAGCAAGTGCGGTCGACGGCTTCATGGCAGCTTCTTACTCGCTTCGGCCTATAAGCGTCATGCCGGCTTATGCCTTCCCGATTCGCTTGGCCTTTTCCGGATCGTACCACCATGTGCCCGGCGCGCCGGAGCCGTATTTCGGCTTGGTCTGCGGGCGCTCATACATGTCCCAATAGGCCAGCCACTCATTGGGCTGCCACAGCATCGGGATCCAGTAGCGCCCGGCCCGCAGCAGCCGGTCGAGGCTTTTGGCCGCTACCACCACCTTGGCATAGCTGTCGGCCTGGCCGATCGCCTCGATCATAGCGTCGATCGCCGGATCGGCGATGCCGCCGACATTCCGCGAGCCGCGCGTCTTGGCCGCTTCCGAGCCGTACAGGACGCGCATCGTGTCGCTTGGTATGGCGCTGCCGCTCATATTGCGGATGATTATGTCGAAATCGAACTCGTCGAGCCGGCGCTGATATTGCGCGCCGTCGACGATGCGCGAGGTCGCGTTGATGCCGAGCCGCTTGAGATTGGCCTGGAAAGGCTGGATATGCGGCTGTAGCGCCGGCGTCGAATCGAGGAACTCGATCTCGAAGGGCTGGCCGTTCGGCAGCTTGAGTATGTTGCCGTCGCGCTTGCAGCCGGCGGCGCGCAGCATCTCGTCGGCCCGGCGCAGCAGGGCGCGATCGCTGCCGGAGCCGTCGCTGACCGGTGGCAAATAGGGCTCGCCGAAGACCTCGTCGGGCACCTTGCCGCGGAAGGGCTCCAGCAGTTTCAACTCTTCCGGGGAGGGCAGGCCGACCGCCTTCGAATCCGAATTCTCGAAATATGAAGTCAATCGCTTGAAGGACGAGAAGCTGATGTTCTTGTTGGTCCATTCGAAATCGTAAGCGAGGCCGAGAGCCTCGCGGATGCGTGGATCGGCGAACTTCTCGCGGCGCAGATTGTAGATCCAGCCTTGGCCGCCGATCGGCTCGGTCTTCGGCAAAGATTCCTTCTTGACCTTGCCTTCGGCAACCGCTGGAAAATCATAACCAGTCACCCAGATCCGCGAGGTGTATTCCTCCTGGAAGGTGATAATGCCGCTCTTGAAGGCTTCGAACGCCACTTGCCGGTCGCGGAAATACTCCCAGCGGACGCGGTCGAAATTGTTCTGGCCGATATTCACCGGCAAATCCTTGGCCCAATAATCCGGCACCCGGTCGAATTCGATGAAGCGGCCCTGCTCGAAACGTCCGACCTTGTAGGCGCCCGAGCCGAGCGGCGGCTCCAGCGTCGAGGCCTCGAAATTGCGGGTCGACCAGAATTTCTCGGAAAACACCGGCAGGCCGGCGACGACGAGATGCATGTCGCGGCCGCGCTTGGGCGAGAGCTTGACCACGAGGACGTCGTCGCTCTCGGCGACCGCCGATGCCATCTCGGCGAGGATCAGCCGGTAAGTAGGGTGGGCCTTGCTCTTGAGCAGGTTGAACGAGAAGGCGGCATCGCCGGCAGTGACGCGCGAGCCGTCATGGAACTTCGCCTCCGGCCGCATGCGGAAGCGATAGGTCAATTTGTCGGCCGAGACCGCGACGCTCTTCGCCAGCAGTCCGTAGACCGTGTTGGGCTCATTGGCCGAGCCCGCCATCAGGCTGTCGAAGCAGGCGTCCATGCCGGCGGCGCCGTCGCCCTGCAGCACATAGATGTTGAGCGTGTTGAAGGTATCGAAGCTCTGATTGCCGCCGGCACGCTTGATCTGGATGGTGATCGAGCCGCCTTTCGGGGCCTTTGGATTGACATAAGCGAAATGCGGGAAGTCCGGTGGCAGCGCCAGCTCGCCGAAAGTCGAGAGGCCGTGGACCTCGTTCTCCTGCGCCAGAGCTGCCGTGAGCGAGGCCGGCAGCGCGGCCGCGCCTGCGAGCGTGCCGCCAGCTTCGAGCAGCCTGCGGCGGGTGATCCGGATCGCCATGCAAAACCCCTTGCGATTCGTTGTCCGATTATGTCGTCATACCCGGCCGAAGCCAGTGCTGCGCGCATTCCCCGTCATGGTGACGGCAATTGCATGGCGCGGACAAGCAAAAGCCGGGCGCAGAGCCCGGCTCATGTCGTCACACTGGCGCGAAAGGCGCGGCCAGATCAGGGCTTCGGCAACGGCTTCGGCGCCTCGGCCAGCGTATTCAGATAGGCGATGACGTCGGCGCGCTGCTCGGGCTTGCTCAGGCCGGCGAAGGCCATGATGGTGCCGGGAACGTAAGCCTTCGGGTTCTTCAGGAAGTGGTCGAGCGCATCGGCGTCCCAGTTCTTGTCGCCACGGCCCTTCATCGCGGCCGAATAGCCGAACCCTGCGACCGAACCCTCGTTGCGGCCATAGACGTCGTAGAGATGCGGGCCGACCTTGTTGGCGCCGCCCTTTTCGAAGGTGTGGCAGGCTTTGCAGGCGCCGACAGCCTTTTCACCCTTGGCCGGATCGGCCTTGGCGAGGCGCACCGCGATCGGCTCCTCGGCAACAGCTGCGGCAGCGCCGGCGCCGCCAGCGGCAGCCGGCTCCAGGCTCGGCAGGTCGAAGCCCGGCACGGCCGGCTTCTTCGGGGCGAAGACGATGCCGGCAGTCATGTTCAAGGCCATCACGACGAGCAGTGTCGAAAGGCCCGCGCCAGCGATCTTGTTCAGTTCGATATTCATCGTCTCTCACAACCCCCGGCCCGCCCGTCGGCGAAGCAAGACAGCGCTGCGGCCGGACCCTTGCGGGACCCGGCACGTCTGCGCTGCTTAACCGCTTTGCGCGCTGCATTGCAACTCGTATAAGCACGCTCCGCTTTGAGACCTTTTGCCGCCCCGCGAGCTTTCCCCAGCCAATGCCCAATCCGTTGATCCTGATCCCGGCCCGCATGCAGGCGACGCGCCTGCCGGGCAAGCCGCTGGCTGACATCCTGGGCGAGCCGATGATCGTTCGCGTCTGGCGCCGTGCCATCGAAGCGCGTGTCGGCGATGTGGTGGTCGCAACCGATGACGAGCGCATCCTCGGGGCGATCGAGCAGGCCGGCGGCCGGGCGGTGATGACCAGTCCTGCGCACCAGACCGGCTCCGACCGGATCAAGGAGGCCGCCGACATCATCGATCCGAAACGCGAGCACGACATCATCGTCAACGTCCAGGGCGACTTCCCCACTTTGGCACCAGCCGCGATCGCGGCCGCAGTGGAGCCGCTCGCCGATCCGGCCGTCGACATCGCGACCCTTGCCGGCGAGATCACCGACGAAGAGGAGAAGACCGCGCCGAGCGTGGTCAAGCTGATCGGCAGCGAGGTTTCCCCCGGCCGGATGCGGGCGCTCTATTTCACCAGGGCGACGGCGCCTTACGGCGATGGCCCGCTCTATCACCATGTCGGCCTCTACGCCTATCGCCGCCGCGCGCTCGATCGCTTCGTTGCGCTGCCGCAGTCGCCGCTCGAATTGCGCGAGAAGCTCGAGCAGCTCCGCGCGCTCGAGGATGGCATGCGCATCGACGCGATGATCATCGATCACGTCCCGCGAGGCGTCGATACCCCTCCTGATCTGGAGCGTGCCCGCACGTTCCTGAAGTCCAGCGCCGGAGCCTGAAGACCCCAATGTCAGTCGTCGTTTCCTACCAGGGCGAGCCCGGAGCCTTCTCCTCGCAGGCCGCCCTTCAGGTCTTCCCGGATTGCGAGCTGTTGCCTTGCCGCACCTTCGAGGACGCGCTCGCCGCGGTCTCTGATGGCGCCGCCCGCTATGGCATGATCCCGATCGACAACTCGATCGCCGGCCGCGTCGCCGACATCCATCATTTGCTGCCGCGCTCGGGGTTGCACATCATCGGCGAGCATTTCCTGCCGATCCGCTTTCATCTGATGGCAGTCGAGGGCGCGACGCTGGCGACGCTGCAGACGGTGCAGAGTCACATCCACGCGCTCGGCCAGTGCCGCAAGATCATCCGCAAGCTCGGCCTCAAGGCCGAGGTCGCGGCCGACACCGCCGGCTCCGCCCGTCAGGTCGCCGAGGCGGGTGATCCGACGCGTGCCGCGATCGCCCCGCACATCGCCGCCGAGGTCTACGGCCTCAAGATCCTGATGGAAGACATCGAGGACGAGAAGCACAACACCACGCGCTTCGTCGTGCTCTCGAAATATCCCGAATTCGCCCGCCAGGGCGCCGGCAAGACGGTGACGACCCTGATCTTCCAGGTCCGCAACCTGCCGGCGGCGCTCTACAAGGCGCTCGGCGGCTTCGCCACCAATGGCGTCAACATGACCAAGCTGGAAAGCTACATGGTCGACGGCCATTTCTCGGCGACGATGTTTTACAGCGATGTCGAGGGCCATCCCGACGACCCGGCGCTGCGTCGCGCGCTCGACGAGCTCTCCTATTTCTCCAAGGAGATGAAGATCCTCGGCGTCTACCCGGCGCACGGATTCCGCGACAGCTTCCCCGAGCCGGGCGAGTAGGCAATCTCGCCAATGCGCGCTCTGCTAATCCGGTCCAAGCTGTCGCTTAAGGAGCTGGCGGATCAGGTTTATGGAGATATTTTCCGAGCAAAATACGAGGAGAGAGAATCTTCGAATAAGGGAGGTATATACTATAGAGCTTATGGTTTATTTTGCGATTTTTCACTCATTGAATACGGAAACGATGAATTTTTAATTTTGACAGATAGCAAAACCTCGTTTGAAAACGAAGATGATATTGTTATTTTTTTCTACGAAAGGATAAAAATAAAACTAAACATTCGCGATGTTGAGTCAGAAATAATCGAGCTTGAGTAGATTTCAGCTTTTCTGAATTGCCGGTTGTAGAGGGACGCTTGGGCGAGATTGAAGGGTTCGCTATTGGCATCTCTCTGTCCACCGCTCTCACCTTCAGCATTGTGTTAGCGCCCGCCATGTCCAGCGATGCGCCCTCACCAGGGGCGCGGGCCCTCCATCGTCGAGACATGGGCCGAGACCACCTTCCAGCCGAGGTCGGGGAAGCGGACCCAGGTCTGGCTCTGGCGCCCGATGATCTCGCGCCCGCGCACCTTGAATTCGAGGTTCACCGTGGCGAAGTCGCGGCCGAGCGTCAGGATTTCCAGGCGGATCCGCTTTTCCTTGATGCCCGGCCCCGGCGGACGCGCGACGCGGTGGGCGTGGATCTCGTCGAAGCCGTAGCCGTTCTCGCCCAGCGCGTAGCGGATGGTGTGAGGGCTGTTCCAGAAGGAGGCGTCGAGGATGTCGACCTCTTTGTCGATCAGCGCCTGCTCGTAGCGCTCGAACAGGGCGCTGATCTCGGCGACGACATCGGGCAGGTTCGGGGTCAGGTCGCTCACGAGAGGGCCTCCATGGCTTGGGCGACGGCGATCAGGCTGGCGTCGGTGCCCCGCCCACCGATGATCGAGAGGCCGACCGGCGCGCCGTTCACCGTGGCGCCGGGCAGGTTGAGCTGGGGCGATCCGGGTGAGGCCGCCCTGGGCGCAGAGGCAGGTGATCCGGTCGCGCAAGGGTTGCAGCTCAGGTGTCGGCAGGCCGCGCAGCGGCGCCGGGAAGGGCGTCGTCGGCAGGCAGAGGATCGTGCCCGCTGGCAGCAGGTAGCGCAGCCGCGCCCGTGCCTCCTCGCGCATCAACGCCGCCCAGTTGCGCTCACCAGCCGGAACCTGCGAGCCGGCGATCAGCCCGGCGGCGACGCTGAAGGCCATGCGCGGATTGTGCTGCTCGATCCAGGGCCTGAAGGTTTGCCAGGCTTCGACCGGCTGCAGGCTGCGCTGCGCGCGGGCCCAGACCGAAAGCCCTTGCGGCGCCATGATCTCCTCGCGCGCCGCGCCGGCGATCCGCTCCAGCTTCCGAACCATCGGCTGCAGGGCGTCCGCGACTTCGGGATCGGCGAAGCCGAAGGCGTCGACCGCGATCAGGAGCTTGGTCGGAAGCGGCCCGGATGCTTCGCCGAGCAGCACGCTGCCGACCTTCGCGAAGGTCGCGGCATCGCGCGCGAACCAGCCCGCTGTGTCCGAACTCGGCGCCTGCGGCAGCAGCCCGGTCAGGTCGAGCCGTCCATGCGTCGGCCGGATGCCGTAGATCCCGCAGAAGCTCGCTGGCACGCGCATGGAGCCGCCAGTGTCGGTGCCGAGCGCGATGTCGCAGAGGCCGGCAGCGACGGCTGCCGCCGAACCCGAGGAGGAGCCGCCGGGCACGCGCTCGGGCGCGGCGCTGTTGATCGGCGTGCCGTCGAAGGCGTTTTCGCCGAGGATACCGAGCGAAACCTCGTCGGTGATGGTCTTGCCGACGCAATCCGCTCCGGCATCCAGCAGGGTCTGCACGGTCCAGGCATGGCGCGTCGGGATCGGGTTCGCCTTGGCCCAGTCATGATTGCCGCCGCCGGTCGGCAGGCCGGCGACATCGAACAGGTCCTTGACCGCGAAGCGCAGCCCCGAGAGCGGTCCGCCCGGATGGCCGGCGATACGGGCGCGCGGCCCGGGCACGAAGGCGTTGACCGGGTCCGTCATCCAGGGCTCCGCAAAGACTGTTCGTTCGTCAGGGTGACGCGGGGTGCGTCAGGGCTCCTCGCCATCCACCGCCCACGCTTTCAGGATCGTGTTGGCGATCGCCATATGCGGCGGGCAGAACAGCTCGTCGGGATGTTTGCCCTCCAGCATCTGCAGCGCCTCGGCGCGGCTGAACCAGCGGCCGGCCTCGAGCTCGGTACCGTCGAGCACGATGTCGTCGTTCAGCGCCTCGGCGATGCAGCCGATCATCAGCGATCCCGGGAAGGGCCAGGGCTGCGAGGCGACATAGCGCACCGTGCCGGTACGCAAGCCGGCCTCCTCCCAGGTCTCGCGGCGGACCGCGTCCTCGAAGGTTTCGCCCGGCTCGACGAAGCCGGCGATGCAGGAATACATGCCGGGCGCGAAGCGCGACTGGCGCGCTAGCAGGCAGTTGTCACCGCGCACCGCCAGCATGATCACGACCGGGTCGGTGCGCGGGAAATGCTGCGCGCCGCAGGCCTCGCATTGCCGCTTCCAGCCGGCCGAGCCGAGCTTCGTCGGCGCGCCGCACTGGGCGCAGCAGCGGTGGCGGGCGTGCCAGTCGAGCAGGGCCTTCGCCTCGCCGAGCGGGCCGAGCTCCTCCTTCGGCACCAGCCGCTTCAGCGCGACGCTACGCAGATCGGTGGTGACGAGCACCGCCTGCTCGCGCAGGCCTTCGAGCAGCTCGCGGTCGATCAGCCGGCCAAAACGCGGCGCTCCGTCCGGATCGAGCCCGAGGAAGACCTCGTCCAGCGCCGGG
This sequence comes from Bosea vestrisii, assembly GCF_030144325.1. NCBI lineage: Bacteria > Pseudomonadati > Pseudomonadota > Alphaproteobacteria > Hyphomicrobiales > Alloboseaceae > Allobosea > Allobosea vestrisii. The sequence goes on from NZ_CP126307.1 coordinate 4,428,535, forward strand.
CCGAGCCCGTCGGCGCCGCTCTCGTCGAACCAGACGGTCTGGGTCTCGGCGCCGCTGCGCAGCAGGATCGGTGTCTCGCCGGCGACGACGGTGAAGCGCGCATTGCTGCGCGCCCGCAATTCGGCGACCTCGTCCGGCCGGTCGCGCAGGTCGGCACGTCGGTCGAGCGGGCTGGTGGCGAAGCCGGTCTGGGCTGAGCGTTCTTTGCGGCGGGAGGCGTCGTTCATGCCTCCCGTCCTACTCCGCTTTCGTTCCGACCGGAACGGGGTCGAAAGCAGAATTATACGTATGCGAACGTTCGCCGGCTGCTTCGCCGCCGCTCAGGTGTTTCCGCGCCCGCGCAGCAGATGGATGATGCCGGAGAAGTCCGTGCCGCCTTCGCCCCAGGCATTGTGCAGGCCGTAGACCTGCGCTGCGGCGGCTCCGAGCGGGGTCGAGGCGCCGGCCGCCTGAGCCGCCTCCTGGGCGAGCTTCAGATCCTTCAGCATCAGCGCCGAGGCGAAGCCGGGCTTGTAGTCGTTGTTGGCCGGCGAGGTCGGCACCGGGCCCGGCACCGGGCAATAGGTCGTCAGCGACCAGCACTGGCCCGAAGAGGTCGAGGCGACGTCGAACAGGGCCTGATGCGACAGGCCGAGCTTCTCGGCCAGCACGAAGGCTTCCGAGACGCCGATCATCGAGATGCCGAGGATCATGTTGTTGCAGATCTTGGCCGCCTGGCCGTTGCCGGCGTCGCCGCAATGCACAACCTTCTTGCCCATCGCCGACAGGATCGGTTCGCCGCGCTTGAAGGCATCGGCACTACCGCCGACCATGAAGGTCAGCGTCGCGCCCTGGGCGCCGCCGACACCGCCGGAGACCGGGGCATCGAGCGAGAGGCAACCGCGATCGGCGGCAAGCGCATGCGCCTTGCGGGCGCTTTCGACATCGATGGTCGAGGAATCGATCAGCAGCGTGCCGGGCTTCACCGCGGGAAGGATGTCGGCCCAGACCCCCAGCACATGCTTGCCGGCCGGCAGCATGGTGACGACGATGTCGGCCTCGGTGACGGCCTCCTTCGCCGAGGCGGCGATGCCGACGCCGAGCGCGGCGGCGGCATCCTTGGAAGGCTGCGAGAGGTCGAAGGCGGAGACCTTGTGCCCGGCCTTGACCAGGTTGCCGGCCATCGGCCCGCCCATATTGCCGAGCCCGATGAAGGCGATGGTGCTCATGGTCGTTTTCTCCCTGCCTGTATTCTCGGGTGGTCATCCCGGCCGCAGCGAAGCGGAGAGCCGGGATCCATGCCTGAGCCGTTCCGGAATGGATCCCGGATCGGACTGCGTCCGCCCGGGATGACCTGTGTTTGTTAGTTTCCCTTCGCCCGCCCGACCAGCGAGCGCGCCACGATCATCCGCATCACCTCGTTGGTGCCCTCGAGGATCTGGTGGACCCTGAGGTCGCGGACGATCTTCTCGATGCCGTAGTCGGCGAGATAGCCATAACCGCCATGGATCTGCAGTGCCTGGTTGGCGACCTCGAAGCCGGTGTCGGTCGCGACCCTTTTGGCCATGGCGCAGAGCTTGGTCGCATCCGGCGTCTTCTCGTCGAGCGCCGCGGCGGCGCGCCAGAGGAAGGTGCGGGCCGCCTCGAGCTCGGTCGCCATGTCGGCGAGCTTGAACTGCAGCGCCTGGAAATCGGCGATGCGGGCGCCAAAGGCCTTGCGCTCCTGGGCATAGCCGAGCGCCTTGTCGAGCGCGCCCTGCGCCCCGCCGATCGAGCAGGCACCGATATTGAGCCGGCCGCCATCGAGCCCGGCCATGGCGATCTTGAAGCCGATGCCCTCAGGGCCGATCCGGTTGGCGACCGGAACGCGGCAGTTCTCGAAGATCACTGCCCGCGTCGGCTGGGCGTTCCAACCCATCTTCTTCTCGTTGGCGCCGAAGGAGAGGCCGGGCGTGCCTTTCTCGACGATGATGGTCGAGATGCCGGACGGGCCGGCCTCGCCGGTGCGCACCATCACGACATAGATGTCGGCGACACCCGCGCCGGAGATGAACTGCTTCTGGCCGTCGAGCACGTAATGGTTGCCGTCGAGCACGGCCTTGGTCTTCAGCGCGGCGGCATCGGAGCCGGCGCCAGGCTCGGTCAGGCAATAGCTCGCCAGATGCTCCATGCTGCAGAGCTTCGGCAGGAACCTCCGGCGCTGCTCGTCCGCGCCGTAGCGGTCGATCATCCAGGCGCACATGTTGTGGATCGAGATATAGGCGGCGACCGTCGGGCAGGCCGTCGACAGCGCCTCGAAGATCACTGCCGCATCGAGGCGCGTCAGGCCGGAGCCGCCGACATCGTCACGGATGTAGATGCCGCCCATGCCGAGCGCGGCCGCCTGGCGCATCTCCTCGACCGGGAAATGCTTTTCCTCGTCCCAGCGCACGGCATGCGGCGCCAGGGTTTCGGTTGCGAAACCCTGGGCCATGTCGCGGATGGCGATCTGGTCTTCGGTGAGGGAGAACATGCCCTGGTCTCCTTCGCCGCCGGCCTCAGCCCATCGTCGGGATGACGAAGCTCGCGCCGTCCTTGATGCCGGACGGCCAGCGCGCCGTCACCGTCTTGGTCTTGGTGTAGAAGCGGATCGAGTCCGGGCCGTGCTGGTTGAGATCGCCGAAGACCGAGCGCTTCCAGCCGCCGAAGGTGTAGTAAGCGAGCGGAACCGGGATCGGCACGTTGATGCCGACCATGCCGACCTGGACCTTCGAGGCAAAGTCGCGGGCCGCATCGCCGTCGCGGGTGTAGATCGCGGTGCCGTTGCCGTATTCGTGGTCGTTGGTCAGCTTCAGCGCTTCGTCATAGCTCTCGGTCCGCAGCACAGAGAGGACGGGCCCGAAGATCTCCTCCTTGTAGATGCGCATGTCCTTGGTGACGTTGTCGAACAGGCAGCCACCGACATAGAAGCCGTTCTCATAGCCCTGCATCTTGAAGTCGCGGCCGTCGACGACGAGCTTGGCGCCTTCGCCGATGCCGATGTCGACATAGGACTTGATCTTCTCCATCGCCGCCTTGGTGACGACCGGGCCGTAATCGGCTGAGGTGTCGGTCGAGGGGCCGATCTTCAGGCTCTCGACCCGCGGGATCAGCCGCTTGACCAACTCGTCGGCGGTCGCCTTGCCGACCGGGACGGCGACCGAGATCGCCATGCAGCGCTCGCCGGCCGAGCCGTAACCGGCGCCGATCAGCGCATCGACCGCCTGGTCCATGTCGGCGTCGGGCATGATGATCATGTGGTTCTTGGCGCCGCCGAAGCACTGCACGCGCTTTCCGTTCGCGCAGCCGCGGGCATAGATGTATTCGGCGATCGGTGTCGAGCCGACGAAGCCGATCGCCTTGATGTCATGGTCGTCGAGGATGGCGTCGACCGCCTCCTTGTCGCCGTTGACGACATTGAGGATGCCGGGAGGCCCGCCCGCTTCGATGAACAGCTCGGCGAGACGCATCGGTACGCCGGGATCGCGCTCGGACGGCTTCAGGATGAAGGCGTTGCCGCAGGCGATGGCGGGGCCGAGCTTCCAGAGCGGGATCATCGCCGGGAAGTTGAACGGGGTGATGCCGGCGACGACGCCGAGCGGCTGGCGCAGCGAATAGATGTCGATGCCGGGGCCAGCGCCGTCGGTGAACTCGCCCTTCATCAGGTTCGGCACGCCGAGCGAGAACTCGACGACCTCGACGCCGCGCTGGATGTCGCCCTTGGCATCGGGAATGGTCTTGCCGTGCTCGCGGGCGAGCAGCTCGGCGAGCTCGTCATTGTTCTGCGCGATCAGGTCGAGGAACTTCATCAGCACGCGGGCGCGGCGCTGCGGATTGACCGCCGCCCATTTCGGCTGGGCTTCGAGCGCGTTCTCGACCGCTGCGCGCAATTCCTGCTGTGAGGCGAGGGCGACCTTGCCGATCACCGAGCCGTCCATCGGCTGGTAGACATCGGCCGTGCGGCCCGAGGTGCCAGCGACGTGCTTGCCGCCGATGAAGTGACCGATCTGACGCATGGCATCCTCCCCTAAAGTCGTGTGACGCTGATTTGAGCTACCCCTATCATTATCGTTTACGCACGGCTATAGGCAGATATCGGCTAACGTCGTGCAAAAACACAGATACGGGAGCAGCGCCATGGAACGGTTCGACTGGGACGACCTGCGTTTCTTCCTCGCCGTCGCCCGCTCCGGCAGGCTTACCGCCGCCGCGCGCCGTCTCGGCGCGGATCATGCCACCGTCTCGCGCCGCATCACCTCGCTGGAGGAATCGCTCAAGGCCAAGCTGTTCGAGCGGAGGCCGCAAGGTTACGCGCTGACCGGCCATGGCGAGCAGCTGCTGGCCAAGGCCGAGAGCATGGAAACCGAGGCGCTGGCGATCCAGAGCGAGATCGGCGGCGCGGACATGGCGCTCTCCGGCACAGTCCGGATCGGCGCGCCCGACGGTTTCGGCTCGACCTTCCTGGCACCGCGCTTCGCCGGTTTAGGCAAGGCTTATCCGGGCCTGGAACTCCAGCTCATTGCCATGCCGCGCCTGCTTTCGCTGTCGAAGCGCGAGGCCGATGTCGCGATCACGCTCGCTCCGCCCAAGGAGGGCAAGGTCGTCGCCCGCAAGCTCTGCGACTACCGGCTCGGCCTCTACGCCTCGCAAGGCTATCTCGACGCCACGCCCGCGATCACGGCGCCTGAAGACCTCTTCAACCACCGCATCGTCGGCTATATCGACGACCTGATCTTCACGCCCGAACTCGACTATCTCGACGAGGTCGCCAAGGGGCTGCGCGCGCAAATCCAAAGCTCCAGCGTGCTGGCGCAGATGAATGCCGTGGCGGCCGGCGCCGGTATCGGCGTGATCCACCACTTCATGGCGGTCGACGAGCCCCGGCTCGTCCCCGTTCTGCCTGAGAGCGTCTCGATCACGCGCTCCTTCTGGCTGCTCGTCCACGCCGATCTCAAGGACGTCGCCCGGGTTCGGGCGGTCGTCGATTTCATCGTGCGCGAGTCGAAGGCCAACCGCGCGCTGCTGATGGGTGAGCTGGCGGCTGCAGGAGGCCCGCGCCTGGCCGCAGCGGGTTGAAGGTCTGCGATTAGGCCGCGACGCGGACGCAGTTGCGCCCCTCGTTCTTGGCCGCATAGAGCGCGCGGTCGGCCGCGATGAGGAATTGGTCCAGGCTGCCCTGCCCACTGATCTCGGCGACGCCGATCGAGACTGTCAGCGTGATCTGCTGATCGTCGACCAGCAGCGTCTCGTGCGAGAGGTCGAGTCGGATGTGATCGCTGAGGCGTAGCGCCGCCTTGGTGTTCAGGCCCGGGAACAGGATGGCGAACTCCTCGCCGCCGATCCGGGCGAGCAGATGGCCGCCGCCCTCGACCGATTGGGCGAGGTAGCGCGCCACCTTGGCCAGCGCCTGGTCGCCGAAATCATGGCCGTGGCTGTCATTCAGATGCTTGAAGTCGTCGATGTCGAGGATGGCGATGGCGCTCGGAAGATTCTTCGCGCGCGCTTCCGCAATCAGCTTCTCGGCGCTCTCGAAGAAATAACGGCGATTGAACAGGCCGGTCAGGGCATCGCGCGAGGCGAGATTATGCAGCTGCTCGATCTGCTCCAGCGTCTCGACATTGCTCGCGATCCGGCATTGCAGCTCTTCGGGAATAAAGGGCATCGAGATGAAGTCATTGGCGCCCGCCTTGAGGAAGCCAACGGATACCATGCGGTCGCTGGAGGACGAGACGCCGATTAGTCGCAGCCGGTCCGAGGCGAATTGGCGGCGGATGCGGCGGGTCAGCTCGTAGCCGTCCATCTCCGGCATGTAGTAGTCGCTCACGACCAGCCGGATGTCGGGATTGTCCTGGATCAGCGACAGCGCTTCGTCCCCGGACTCCGCCTCGATCACCTGGTATTGCTGCACCTTCAGCATATGGGTGAGAAGTTTACGGGTCGCCGCGGTGTCGTCGACGACGAGAATGCGGGTCTGCCGGTTGCAGAGCGCACGCTTGGCGGTCGCGACCACGGTCTCGAGCGTGAAGGCGCTGTCCTTCGGGACATAGTCGAGGACGTCGCGCTCCATGATCCGGTTGCGCGTCTCGAGGTCGAAGCTGGCGGTGTGAACGATCGTGGGGATGCGGCGCTGGACGGTGAAGTCGATGGCTTCGCCGCGCGGGGCGTCGGGCAGATTGAGATCGACCACGGCCAAGGTGAAGGCCGCGCGGTCCTCGGTGACGACTTCGTGCAGCTCGTTAAGCGACTGGCAGACGACGATGGGCAGCTGAAGCTCGGCCTCGAGGCGGCGCGACAGCGCCAGCGCATAGGTCCGCGAATCCTCGACGAGAAGGACCTTGAGCTCTTCGGCGATGGGTTCGCTCTGACGGCGTCCGGTGGCGCGATAGGCCATTGAGCTCACGAGTCCCAGGTCGGTGCCGGCAGGGTATGCGGCAGGTTTCGAGCTCTGCTTTGCGATGGAAAGGCGAACTCCATGCGGCAGACCATCCTGCCGCAACGTTAATTTGGGTTTAACTAAGCCCCTGCCGTCCACGGCCGATAAGGAGGGCTTATCGGCACGGCGGGAGGGGGCCGCTCAGATCCGCCAGGGCAGGATGTTAGCCGGCAGCTTGCGGCCCAGCGCGTCGAGCCCGAGCATCACGGCGAGGATCACCGCGCAGGCGCTGATCGCCACCGCCGCAGCTTCGCCGGCGAGGCCCGCTTCCTTCAGGCTGAACAGCACGACGCCGAGCGTCTCGGTGCCCGAAGACCAGAGCAGGGCCGAGACCGTGAGTTCGTTGAAGGCGACGAGGAAGACCATCAGCCCGCTGACGGCGGCTGCCGGCGCCAGGATCGGCGCGACGATGAAGCGGAGCATCTGCCAGAGCGTCACGCCGTCGAGCTTGGCGGCCTCCTCGTGATGCGCCTCGATCTGCGCCATCGCTGCCACCGGCGCCTTCAGCGCCAGTGGCAGGAAGCGGGCGATATAGGCGAACAGGATGATGAATGGCGTCGCGTAGATGCTGACCCCGATGAGCGGCAATGGCTTCAGGAACATCAGGATGCAGGCGATGGCGAGGACGACGCCGGGCAGGGCATAGGGTAGCTCGATCACCACCTCGACCACGCGCCGCAGCTTGCCCATCCGCCGCTCCAGCCCATAGGCGAAGGCGATCGAAAGCAGCGCCAGTATGACTGCGGCCGAGCCGGCGAAGAGAAGGGAGTTACGGAAGGCGCGCACCGTCACGTCCTGCCGCAGCAAGACCTCGGCGAACTTGTCGAAGGTCAGATTCTGCCAGGTCAATGCGACGCCGAGCGCCGGCGTCAGCGCCTCGCCGATCAGCGCCAGCAGCGGCAGGCCGAGCTTGAGCGCGATCAGGAGCCAGAGCCCGGCCGCAACGACAGGGCGGGCGCCGCCGAGGTGCCAGAACGGCTGCAGCGGTCGCTCGATCTCGACCTTGCCGCCGGCACGCCGCGTCGCGAGCAGGCTGGCGGTGATGCCGAGGCCGGCAACGAGCGCGACCAGGAGCGAGAGCGCCGCTGCATCGGGCAGGCCCGCTGGGCCGAAGCTTGAGAGCCGGCGATAGATCAGCGTCGGCAAGGTGAGATAGTTCACCGGTAGGCCGAGCAGGGCCGGGATGCCGAAATTGCCGATGCCGGCGACGAAGGCGAGCAAGGCCGCGGCGATGATCTGCGGCCGTAGCACCGGCAGCAGGATGCGGCCGACGATGGTCGCAGGCGCTGCGCCTTCCATCTGCGCCGCCTCGACCAGCGCATGTGGCACGCTGCGCAGGCCGGTCCAGAGCGTGATCGCCACCAGCGGTGCATGATGCAGCGCCATGACCAGGATGATGCCGCCGCGCCCGAGCAGCGGGTTGGGCGTGCCCGGCGCCGGCGAAAGTCCGATGGCGCCCAGCAAGGCCGAACTGGGTGCGAACAGGCTGAGGAAGGCGAGCGCCGCCACCTGCGGCGCGATCATCATCGAGAAGACCAGTGCGAAGGCGAGGGGCCGCTTGCCGCGGACATCGGTGACTGCGAGCAGGATCGCCGCGGTGCCGCCGATCGCGAGGGCGCCGAAGGCCGACAGCCCGGCCGTCTCGAAGGTGTGCAGGGTCGCATTGACAGCGGCGCGGCTGGTGATCTCCGCCAGCGCGCCCTCGGGCGCGAACTGCCAGCCGGGCGCGAAAGCGGCGGCGAGCAGCCGCAGGAAGGGCAGGGCGCCCAACAGCGTCGCGCAGAGCAGCACCAGCGCCGGCAGGCCAAGGCCCGATGGCAGCGCGAGCTTCGGCAGCGCCGGGCGGATGCCGGTCTGCCGAAATTCCGCGGGAGCAGCGAGCGTCATTGCGTTGGTGCCAGACCGGAACTGCCCGGGATCAGCCTTCGAAGATGGCGCTGAAGCGCTTGCGGGCGGCCGGCTCGTCGGCCAGCGCCTTGGCAGCGTCGAACGGCATCAGCTTGATCGCGCCGCGCGTCGGATAGCCAGCCGGCAGGGCAACGTTCGGATGGGCCGAGACATAGCCCTGCTTCAGCGCGAGTTCCTGCCCGTCCTTCGAGATCAGGAAGTCGACCAGGGCCTTGGCGGCCTCCGGATTCTTGCTGCTCTTCAGGATCGCGACCGGCTCGCTCACCGCCGAGACGCCTTCCTTCGGGAACACGAACTCGACCGGCGCGCCCTTAGCCTTCTCGCGGATCGGCATAAAGTCGACGATCATGCCGTAGAGCTTCTCGCCGGTCGCGACCTGGCGCAGGATATCGCCATTGGCGCCGGCCGCGAGCGTGCCGTTCTTCTTGAGTTCCTCATAGAAGCTCCAGCCGCCCGGCAGGTTGCCGGTCAGCGTGATCGTATGGATCATCGCGGCGCCGGAGTTCAGCGGGCTCGGCATGGCGAGCTGATTCTTGGCCTCGGGCCTGGCGAGGTCGAGCCAGCTCTCCGGCTTCAGCGCCGCCTTGGTGTTGTAGACGATGCCGGTGGTGATCAGCTTGGTCGCGAACCACATCTTGGCCGGGTCGTGCACGCCGGTTGGGAAGGCGGAGACGTCGGCCTTATCGTGGGCGAGCAGGCGGTCTTCCTTTTTCAGGCCTTCCATGGTCACGGCGTCGGCGATGAGCAGCACGTCGGCCTGCGGCGCGCCGGCCTCGATCTCGGCCCGGAGCTTGGCCATCACGCGCGGCGTGCCGTCGCGGACGAAGCTGACCTCGACCTTGGGATACTTCGCCTTGAAGGCATCGATCGTCTGCTGGGCGTCGGTGTTGGGCTGGCTGGTGTAGAGCACGAGCTTGCCTTCGACCGCGCCGGCGGTGTCGATCGCCGGCAGGGCCAGGCCGAGCGCGAGAACGGCGGTGGTTGCGAGCGCGCGCATGGGAAACTCCGGTCAATTTGCCGCGACGCCGATGAGGCCGCGAAGGTCTGGATATGGATCGTGAGGCGGGGGTAAGCCGTCTCGATGACACATCCGTGACAACTCTTCTTTGACGCGGCTGCCGCGCGCCGTCAAAGCCGATTCGCAAGGCTCTGGCGGGGGAGGATGGGGAAGCCTCTTGTCGAGCTTCGCATGAAAATCGTGCAACCCAGCCGCTTGTTTATTGCAGGGCTCTTCGACTAGTGTTTAGGAGGAGACGGGCAAAAAAGCTCGATCTAAACGTTTTAAATGGGAGGTTACCATGAAATTTGTGCGCTCTCTGGCTGCCGGCGCAGCCTTGGCCGCCATCACCGCCGGCTGGTCCGGAGCGGCACTCGCCCAGGAGACGGTGACGGTTTGGTTCACCAAGGGCTTCTACAAGGGCGAAGACGATGCGCTGCTTGCCGTCGTAGACAAGTTCCAGAAGGCGACGGGCGTCAAGGTCGACCTCTCCCTCTATGCGACCGAAGACTGCGTCACCAAGTCGGTCGGCGCCGTCCAGGCGGGCACGCCGCCTGATGTCGGCTTCTGCACCACCTATGACTTCCGCACTACCGGTCAGTGGGCCTTCGAGGGCAAGCTCGAGGACGTCACCGACGTGCTGGAGCCGATCAAGGCGCAAATCCAGCCGCAGGCGCTGGCGACAACCTTCCTGATGAACGACAAGACCAAGAAGAAGGCCTACTACGCCTTCCCCGTCCAGCAGCAGATGATGCACATCACCTACTGGAAGGACATGCTGGAAGAGGCCGGCTTCAAGGAAAGCGACATCCCGAAGACCTGGAACGGGTATTGGGATTTCTGGTGCGACAAGGTCCAAAGCGCCGCCCGCGCCAAGGGCAAGCGCATCTACGCCGTCGGCCATCCGCTCGGCGTCGCCGCCTCCGACACCTTCTACAGCTTCCTGACCTTCGCCAACGCGCACAATACGCAGATCGTCGACGAGAACGGCAAGATCGTGCTCGACGAGCCGAAGAACAAGGCGGCGATGGTCGCGACGGTGAAGGATTATGCCAGCATCTCTTCGCGTGGCTGCACGCCGCCCTCCTCGGTCAACTGGCTCGACCCGGACAACAATGTCGCCTTCCATAACCGCACGACGATCCTGACCCACAACGCCACGATCTCGATCGCGGCCAAGCATCTCGACGACATGAACAACGCGGCGCTCACCCAGGAACAGCGCGACCAGGCCAAGAAGAACTATTACGACAACATCCGCACGGCCGAGTTCCCGAAGAAGCCCGATGGCAGCACCATGCCGAACCTCGCGGCCGTCAAGACCGCGGTCGTCTTCGCCGACGGCAAGAACAAGAAGCGCGGCAAGGAGTTCATGGCCTTCATGATGAAGGACGAGAACCTGCGTCCCTTCGTCGAAGGCTCGGTCGGCCGCTGGTTCCCGACCACGATCGAGGCGGCCAAGAGCCCGTTCTGGAACGACGGCAAGGATCCGCACCGCGCCATCGTCTACAAGCAGTACACAGACGGCACGGTACCGTTCCAGTTCGTCTACAACTACAAGTTCACGGCTGTGAATGCCGAGAACGTCTGGGCCAAGGCGGTCAACCGCGTCCTGGTCGACAAGGTCACGCCGGAGCAGGCTGTCGACGAGATGATCGCCCGCATCAAGCAGATCGCCGGCTGACACCGGCATAAGGCGAGCCGACAAACACGGCATCCCGCAGCGCGACCTCGCTGCGGGATGCCGACCCGTCTTCGGCGACGGGGCGCGTATCGAGGGAGAACAACAAAATGACCACGGCAGCGATGGCTCCCCCAGTAATCGCTCGAGGCGATGCAACCTCCGGGCAGGCGCGCGACCGCGTGTTCTGGGGCGTGCTCATGCTCGCCCCCTATCTCCTCGTCTTTGCCGTGATGGTGGTTTACCCCGTCGCATACGGCCTCTGGCTCGGCCTCAACTGGCAGTCCTACAAGGCGCTCTTCGCCGATCCGATCTTCGTCCGCACTGTGGTCAACACTGTCGTCTTCCTCTTCATCGCGGTGAACCTGAAGTTCCTGATGGCCTTGTTCCTCTCGGGCTTCTTCGTCCAGCAGCGTGCCTGGGTGCGCTTCATCCTGGTGCTGTTCATCCTGCCCTGGGCAGTGCCGTCGATCCCGACCATCCTGTCGTTCCGGGTCATGCTCAACCCCGAGAACGGCATGATCAACCAGCAGCTCTTCCACTGGTTCCGGAATCGTCGAGGGACCGGGCTGGCTGACCGATCCGACACTCGCTTTCGCCTCTTCGATCCTCGTCCATATCTGGAAGTCGCTGCCGTTCTGGACGCTGATCCTCGTTACCGGCCGCCTCGCCATCGCGCAGGACCTCTATGAGGCCGCCAGCGTCGACGGCGCCAACAAATGGCAGCAGTTCCGCTTCATCACCTGGCCGTCGCTGGCGACGCTCTATGTCACCTCGACCCTGCTTTCGATGATCTGGACGCTGGGCGACTTCAACAGTGTCTACCTGCTGACGGGTGGCGGTCCGGGCGACCTCAACCACGTGCTGGCGACGCTCGGCATCCGCTATATGCGCAACAACAATCTCGACCTTGGCATCGCCTCGATCATCTGCGCGATGCCGCTGATCCTGCCCATGGTCTGGTTCATGGTGAAGCGTCTGTCGAAGGGAGCCGAATGATGAAAAAGGTTCTCGACGAAGGTAAGCTGATCCTGATCGCCATCCCGGTCCTGATCTGGACGCTGCTGCCGATCTACCACCTCTTCGTGCTGTCGATCTCGACGCAGGAATCGATGCTCGCCGGCAAGCTCTGGCCGGAGAAGCCGACGCTGCAGAACTTCCAGATCGTCTTCAACCAGCAGCACTATTACCTGACCAATTTCTGGCTGCAGCTGTTCAACAGCTTCCTGATCGCGATCACGACCGGGCTGCTCACCCTGTTCATCGCGACCTGCGCCGCCTTCGCCATCTCGCGGCTGAAAGCGCCGGGCGGCCGCTCGATCATGAACTTCGCGCTGGCGACCTATCTGATTCCGGCCGCCTTCCTCGCCATCCCCATGTACAAGGCGATGGGCACTTTTGGGCTGCTCAACACCCGCATCGCGCTGATCCTCGCCATGGTTGCGCTGGCTTCCCCCTATGCGATCTGGGTGCTGAAGCAGGCCTCCGACAAGCTGCCCAAGGAGCTCGACGAAGCCGCGATCATGGACGGCGCCAACTCGCTGCAGCTCTTCCGGCTGGTCTACCTGCCGCTGATGAAGCCTTCCATGGTGGTGATCGGCATCTACGCGCTGCTGCTCGCCTGGAACGAGTACCTCTACGCCTTCCTGCTCCTCTCCAACGAGAAGGCGGTGCCGCTCGCGGTCGGCCTCGGCCTCTTCCTCTCGGCCGACGACGCGCCCTGGAACCTCTTGATGACGGCCGGCCTGATCTACGCCATCCCGCCGGCGGTGATCTATTACGGCTTCCGCAAGAACATGGTCGCCGGCCTGACCTCGGGGGCGGTGAAGAGCTGACGCGATTGCTCGTACCTCACGCCGTCATTCCGGGGCGGCCGAAGGGCCGAGCCTGGAACCATATCCGCGGGTCGGGCAGGAAGGGCGCGGCAAGCAGTGCGCTCTTTCGACAAGGCTCGGTGGTCATGGGTTCCGGGCTCTTCGCTGCGCGAAGCCCCGGAATGACGGAGGCGGTTCGGTTCACAAAAGCTCGCAATGACCGGCGGCAGGCCGCATATTGGTGGCGAATGCCGCAACAACCCTTACGGATGACGTGATGACCGCCTCCAAGCTCGACCAGCTCCGCGCCATGACCACCGTCGTCGCCGACACCGGCGACATCGAGGCCGTGCGCCGGCTGAAGCCCGTCGATTGCACCACCAACCCGACGCTGCTGCTCAAGGCGGTGGAAACGCCGGCCTATGCCAGTCTCGTCGAGGAGGCGATCGCCTGGGGCAAGCGCCAGGGCGGCTCCGGCGCGGTCGAAGCGGTCTGCGACCGGCTCGCCGTCACCTTCGGCACGGAGCTGACCAAGATCGTCCCCGGCCGCGTCTCGACCGAGGTCGATGCCGACCTGTCGTTCGACACCCAGGCCAGCATCGACAAGGCGCGTGCCATCATCGCCGCGTATAAGGAACGCGGCGTTGGACGTGAGCGCATCCTGATCAAGCTCGCCTCGACCTGGGAGGGTCTGCAGGCCGCCCGCGTGTTGCAGGGCGAAGGCATCGACTGCAATCTGACGCTGCTCTTCGCCATGCCGCAGGCCATTGCGGCGGCCGATGCCGGCGCCTTCCTGATCTCGCCCTTCGTCGGCCGCATCCTCGACTGGCACGTCAAGGCCGGTGGCGGCCCCTACACGGCGGAAACCGATCCCGGCGTCGTCTCGGTGAAGAGCATCTACGCCTATTACAAGGCGTTCGGGATCAAGACCGTGGTGATGGGAGCCTCCTTCCGCAACACCGGCGAGATCGAGGCGCTGGCCGGCTGCGACCGGCTGACGATCGGCCCCGGCCTGCTCGACGAGCTGGCGGCGGCCACTGGCGATTTGCCCCGCAAATTGTCTCCGGCCTCCACGCCGCAGATCGCGTCGCCCGAGGGCGCAAAGAAGATCACGCTCGACGAAAAGGCCTTCCGCTTCGCCATGAACGAGGACGCGATGGCGACCGAGAAGCTCGCCGAGGGCATTCGCGGCTTCGTCAAGGATTTGCGCAGCCTGCGCAAGCTCGTCGCCGCCAAGCTCGACGAGGCCAAGGCGGCCTGAGCTTGTCGACCAGCGTGGTCTCCGATCTCTCTGGCGGCCGGGCGACCTACTGAGCCTGCGCCGCGGCGCTGATCTCCGCCTTCGTCTCCAGCGCCGGGACTACGGGTGCGGTGGTGGACGGCGTGAAATAGGCCCGCCCACGCGCGGCGGCGGCTTCGAGTGTCTGCTGCTGCACCTTCGGCAACCGCTTGGTGTCTTCGAGGGCGGTGAACGCGCTGCTCGCGTGCTCGGAAGATTTCTGCCCGTCGAAGACGACGATGCCGTTGCGGGTGACGACGATGTCGCCCTTCCGCAGCGTCGGATCGCGCAGATACCAATAGGCATCGCTGGCAGGATCGAGCTTGACTGCCGGCTCGGCTGGCTTGGTGCTGGTCTGCCGCGGTCGGTTGGCCTTTGGCCTGACCGCCGGCGCCTCCGGACCGCCGATCGCGGCCGGCGGCGTCGGATTGCCGAACACAGCCCGCGCCAGATCGTCGAAGAAGCCCGCAGCCTGCGCTTGCGGGGCCATGGCGAGGCCGATGCTGCCAGCCATGCCGATCGCCAGGATCATCCGTCGCGTCATTGCCGAACCTCCTGTTCGCCTGCTTGCCGCTCTGCCGGCGCTTGGGGGGTTCAGCGCAGCAATCGAGCAAGCAAGGTGTCCGCATCGTCTAAACGACGATCGGGCGTGAAAGTTCGATCGACTCGTTGCACGCCCATTGCCCGGGTCTCGTTCCGGTGCTTGCGGCCGGACGTACACGATTGCGCGTGTGCTCTGGCGGCCGCTGTGGCATGGGCCTAGACATGGGCTCTCGTCCAAGCAGGCCGGGATTGTCATGGCGACCCGTTCCCTCCTCGCGCTGCTCCTCTCCGCCGTTTTCGCGACGGCGGCTTCCGCAGAACCGACAGGCTCGCTTCGCCAGGGTTCCAGCGAGGTCTCCTTCGTCGCGAAGCGCTTCGGCGTGCCGACGAGCTCAGGCGTCTTCGACCATGTCGACGGCGTCATTGCCCTCGATTTCGACCATCCCGAGCGCAGCCGGATCAGGGTGACGATCGAAACGGCCTCGCTCCACACCGGTGCCGCCCTGGTCGATGGCTTCGTCAAGGGCGAGAGCATGCTCGATGTCGGTCACCATCCCACGGCGACCTTCGTGTCAGAGCACATCGCCCGCGTCGACGAGCGCAGCCTGGTCATCCGCGGCCGGCTGACGATCCGGGGCACCACGCAGCCGGTCAGCGTCAGCGCGATGGCCGAGCGCGATCCGGCGGCGATCCGGCCCGGCGAACCACTGCCCTTCCGCGCGACAACGGGATTCTCACGGACTGCCTTCGGCATCGGCCGCGACGTCAATGTCGTGGACGACCAGGTCGATCTCGCGATCCGGGGCGAGATTCTGCGCTGAACGCGATGACTTTCACGATGTGCTCCAGACGCTGGCATCCCCTGATCATCGCGCTGCACTGGCTGGCGCTGGTGCTGATCACCGGGCAGTTCTGGCTGGCGAGGCTGATGCTCGACGAGACGCGCGATCTCATCGGCCGTTTCACGCTCTACCAATGGCACAAGTCCCTGGGGTTGAGCATCGCGGCACTCACTCTGCTGCGCCTTGCGCTGCGGCTCGTGCTGCCATCGCCGCAGGCCGTCGCCATGCCCGGCTGGCAGAGGCTCGCTGCGGGAGCCGTCCAGGCCGGACTCTATCTCTGCCTGCTGGCGCTACCGCTGTCCGGGCTGCTCATGGTCTCGGCCGCGCCGATCCAGCTCCCGACATTGCTGTTCGGTTGGATTGCCGTGCCGCACCCGATCGGCCCGAGCAAGGCGGTCTACGAGGCGATGCTGGCCTTCCACGAAGTGTTGTTCGCTACGCTGGCCGTGCTAGCGGCCGTCCATGCTGGTGCAGCCTTGCTGCACCAGTTCGTGATGAGGGACGGGCTGATGCGCCGGATGTGGCTCGGTCGTGGCCCTCAGGCCTTGCCCTGAGAGGCCAGAGCCTCGGCCCGGATGGTCGAAAGCGACTTTGCCGGGGTGATCGCCTCGGGATCGAGCAGGCAGTGGATGATCGCCGGCTTGCCGCTGCTCAGCGCCCGCTCGAAGGCCGGCGCAAACTCCTCGGTCGTCTCGACCCGCTCGCCATGGCCGCCGAAGGCCTTGGCATAGGCGGCGAAGTCGGGGTTCTTCAGCGTCGTCGCCGAGACGCGGCCGGGATAGTGCTTCTCCTGGTGCATGCGGATGGTGCCGTACATGCCGTTGTCGACGACGATGACGATCACCGGCAGTTCGTACTGCACCGCCGTCGCGAAATCCTGGCCGTTCATCAGGAAGCAGCCATCGCCGGCAAAGGCGATCACGGTTCTGTCCGGATAGAGCCGCTTGGCGCCGATCGCCGCCGGCACGCCATAGCCCATCGAGCCTGAGGTCGGCGCGAGCTGCGTCGCGAATTTGGTGAAGCGGTGGAAGCGATGCACCCACGTGGCGTAGTTTCCTGCGCCATTGCACATGATCGAATCGGCGGGAAGGTTGCGGCGCAGCCAGGTCACCATCTCGCCGGGATGGAACTTGCCTGGCACCGGCGCCGGCTGCTCGCTCCAGCCGAGATAGGATTCATGTGCTTCGGCCGCCGCACCGGCCCAGGGGATCACCTGCGGCGGATGCACCGTCTCGAGCGCGGCGCAGAAGGCGGTCGGCGAGGCGTTGATCGCCAGCTCCGGCCGGTAGACGCGGCCGAGCTCTTCCGGATCGGGATGGACATGCACCAGCGGCCGGCCGGGATTGGGAATGCCGAACAGGGTGTAGGACTGGCTCGGCATCTCCGAAAGGCGCCCGCCGACCAGGAGAACGAGATCGCTGTCCTGGATGCGCTTCAGGAGCTTGGGGTTGGGGCCGATGCCGAGATCGCCAGCAAAGTTCGGATGATCGGCGGGAAATACCATCTGCCGGCGGAACGAGACCGCAACGGGAAGGTCGAAGCGCTCGGCGAAGCGCTGGAAGCGCGCGATCGCCTGCGGGTCCCAGCGCGAGCCGCCGAGGATTGCGATCGGCGCCTTCGCCGCCCAGAGCCGCTTCTGCAGGTCGATGGTCTGCAGCAGCGAGGGGTGCGTCTCGGTGACCTGATAGGGCAGTGCGTCCGGCACATCGGCGAGGTCGGTCAGCACGTCCTCCGGCAGCGCGATCACCACCGGGCCGGGGCGGCCGGCGGTCGCGACATGGAAGGCGCGGCTGATGATCTCGGGGATGCGGGCGGCATCGTCGATCTCGGTCGCCCATTTGGTCATCGTGCCGAAGACGGCGCGGTAGTCGAGTTCCTGGAAGGCCTCGCGCTCGCGCATGCCGCGCTCGATCTGGCCGACGAACAGGATCATCGGCGTCGAATCCTGGTCGGCGATATGGATGCCCGGTGAGGCATTGGTCGCGCCGGGGCCGCGGGTCACGAAGCAGATGCCGGGCTTGCCGGTCAGCTTGCCGGCGGCCTCCGCCATCATCGCCGCGCCGCCCTCGGCCCGGCAGATGGTGACCTTCATGTCGGCGTCGTGCAGCGCGTCGAGCACGGCGAGATAGCTTTCGCCCGGTACGCAGAAGGCGTCGGTCGCGCCGTGGATGAGGAGTTGGTCGACGAGGATCTGCCCGCCGGTGCGAGGTCCGGTCATTGAAACATCCGCCCTAGTTAGCTAAGTTGGTTAAATTGAATGAGGAGACGGCGATGACGCGCGTCACCATCCATGAAGCCAAGACAAATCTCTCGCGCCTGATCGAGCAAGTCGAGAAGGGCGGCGAGGTCGTGATCTCGCGCCGCGACAAGCCGGTGGCGCGACTGGTGCCGATCGAGACGGCGCGGCCGGAGCGCAAGCCGGGGCGGATGAAGGGCATGTTCGATATCGGGGAGGAAATCTTCGATCCGCTTCCCGAGGACGAATTGCGTCTCTGGGAAGGGAGGGACGATTGGGACTTCTCCTCGACTCCGCGACGCTGATTTGGTGGGTGCTGGACAACAGGCGCTTGAGCCTTGCGTCTGGCCTCGCGATCCGGTCCGCGCCGCGCATCGTCGTCAGCTCGGTGACCGCGATGGAACTGGCCACCAAGCTGCGCATCGGCAAGCTGCCGCAGGTTCGCCCGCTCGTCGAAGGCTTCGCTGCTCATTGTACGGCAGAGGGCTTCGATCTGTTGCCGCTCAGCCACGAGCATGCGCTCGTCGGAGGTATGATCCCTGGCGAGCACCGCGATCCCTTCGATCGCATGCTCGCCGGGCAAGCCGTCGTCGAGGATTTGACGATCGTCACTCCCGACACCGCCTTCGACGCGCTCGGCGCCCGCCGCCTCTGGTAAGCCGGCCATTCAGCCGCCTCCGCCCCAGGCCGGGTCGCTCAGGATCTCGTCTTCGTGCTCGCCGAGGCGTGGGCTCGGCCGGCTCGCGACCTGTCTGATACCGTCGAGCACGATCGGCGAGGCGATGGTCGGGATGGTGCCGGCCCTGGCCGCCGGGCTCTTGAGGTCGACGCGCACGCCCCGCGCCTTGACCTGCGGGTCGGCGAAGACCTCTTCGATCGTGTTGATCGGGCCGGCCGGCACGCCGACCGCCTCCAGCTTCGCCAGCAAATCGAGCTTGGCAAAGCGGCTGGTCAGGGCGTTGAGCCGCGCCGTCAGGGCGACACGGTTGGCGACGCGCGAGCGGTTGTCGATGTAATCGGGCTCAGCCGCAAAGCCGGCATCGCCGACGGCCTCGCAGAGCTTGCGCCACTGCCCGTCATTGCCGGTGGCGATGATGATGTGCCCGTCCGCCACCGGGAAGACGTCGTAAGGCACGATGTTGGGATGGGCATTCCCGAGCCGCTGTGGCGCCTTGCCGGAGGTGAGATAGTTCATCGCCTGGTTGCCGAGCACGGCGACCTGTGCGTCGAGCAGCGCCATGTCGAGCATCGCGCCTTGGCCGGTCTGATCGCGCTGGCGCAACGCGGCGAGGATGCCGGTCGTGGCGTAGAGGCCGGTATAGATGTCGGCGACGGCATAACCCGCCTTCATCGGCGCACCACCGGGCTCGCCGGTGACCGACATCGGCCCGCCCATGCCCTGCACCAGGAAGTCGTAGCCGGCGCGCGGCGCATAGGGGCCGTCCTGGCCGAAGCCGGTGACCGAGCAGTAGACCAGCCGCGGATAGGCCTTGCGCATCGAGGCCGCGTCGAGCCCGTATTTGACGAGGCCGCCGACCTTGAAGTTCTCGATCACCACATCGGCATGAGCGGCGAGGCGATGCACCAGCGCCTGGCCCTCCGCTGTACGGAAATCGGCCGTGATCGAGCGCTTGCCGCGATTGGCCGAATGGAAATACGCGGCCGAGAGATGCTCCTCGCCCGCGCCCTCGACGAAGGGCGGCCCCCATTTGCGGGTGTCGTCACCCTCGGGCGCCTCGACCTTGACGACATCGGCGCCGAGATCGGCGAGGAGCTGGCCGATCCAGGGCCCGGCAAGGATGCGCGCCAGTTCGAGGACGCGCAGGCCGGCGAGGGGAGGGAGAGGCGACATCGACAACATCCTGAATGCCGTCATCCTGGGCGCCCGAAGGGCGGCCCGGAATCCCTCGTAAAGCTCCGGAGCCCTACGATGGATCCCGGCGCTTCGCTTCGCTGCGGCCAGGATGACGGTGGAGCGCGTGGATCAGAAGAACGCCTGCAGCCCGGTTACCGCCCTGCCCAAAATCAGCGCGTGGACGTCGTGCGTTCCCTCATAGGTGTTGACCGTCTCGAGGTTCGCGGCGTGGCGCATGACATGGTACTCGATCGAGATGCCGTTGCCGCCGTGCATGTCGCGGGCCTGGCGGGCGATGTCGAGCGCCTTGCCGCAATTATTGCGCTTGACCAGGGAGATCATCTCCGGCGCCATCTTGCCTTCGTCGAGCAGGCGGCCGACGCGCAGCGAGCCCTGCAGGCCGAGCGTGATCTCGGTCACCATGTCGGCGAGCTTCTTCTGGTAGAGCTGCGTCTGGGCGAGGGGCTTGTTGAACTGCTTGCGGTCGAGCCCGTATTGGCGGGCGCGGTGGAAGCAATCCTCGGCGGCGCCCATCGCGCCCCAGGAGATGCCGTAACGGGCGCGGTTGAGGCAGCCGAACGGGCCCTTCAGGCCGGAGACATTCGGCAGCAGGTTCTCTTCCGGCACGATCACGCCGTCCATCACCACTTCGCCGGTGATCGAGGCGCGCAAGCTGAGCTTGCCGCCGATCTTCGGCGCGGACAGGCCCTTCATGCCCTTTTCGAGGATGAAGCCGCGGATCTGGTTGTCATGCGCGGCCGACTTCGCCCAGATGACGAAGACATCGGCGATCGGCGAGTTCGAGATCCACATCTTCGATCCCGTCAGCTTGTAGCCGTCGGCGACCTTCTCGGCCCGGGTCTTCATGCCGCCGGGATCGGAGCCGGCATCCGGCTCGGTCAGGCCGAAGCAGCCGACCCATTCGCCCGAGGCGAGCTTGGGCAGGTACTTCTTGCGCTGGTTCTCGTCGCCATAGGCGTAGATCGGGTACATCACCAGCGAGGACTGTACGGACATCATCGAGCGATAGCCGGAGTCGATGCGCTCGACCTCGCGGGCGACGAGGCCATAGGAGACATAGTTCGCGCCGGCGCAGCCATATTCTTCGGGCACGGTGACGCCGAGCAGGCCGAGTTCGCCCATCTCGTTGAAGATGCCGCGCTCGGTCTTCTCCTCGAGATAGGCGTCGGCCACGCGCGGCATCAGCTTCTCCTGCGCGTAGTCGCGCGCGGTGTCGCGGATCAGCCGCTCGTCCTCGTTGAGCTGCTCGTCGAGCAGGAAGGGGTCCTGCCAGTTGAACTCGGCCAGCTTGTGGCTATGGGCGGTCTTGCGCGCGGCTTCGGCCATGATCTCAACTCCCCGTTTGGTCTGATCGTCATGGTCGGGCTTGACCCGACCATCTCGGAAACCAGCTAGCTGGTCACGAGATTCTCGGGTCTGCGCTTCGCTTCGCCCGAGAATGACGGCTTATCGATCACGCATCCACGTCGAAGCTGACGCCCTGCGCCAGCGG
Organism: Bosea vestrisii; assembly: GCF_030144325.1. Lineage (NCBI taxonomy): Bacteria > Pseudomonadati > Pseudomonadota > Alphaproteobacteria > Hyphomicrobiales > Alloboseaceae > Allobosea > Allobosea vestrisii. The sequence continues at coordinate 4,449,633 of NZ_CP126307.1, forward strand.
CAGGGTGGTGCCGTAATTCAGCGTATTGGTGGCGCGGCGCATATAGGCCTTCCAGGCGTCCGAGCCGGCCTCGCGGCCGCCGCCGGTTTCCTTCTCGCCACCGAAGGCGCCGCCAATCTCGGCGCCGGACGGGCCGATATTGACGTTGGCGATGCCGCAATCCGAACCTTCGCCGGAGACGAAGGTCTCGGCCTCGCGCATGTCGAGGGTGAAGATCGAGGAGGACAGGCCGGCGCCGACCGCGTTCTGCAGCGAGATCGCCTCGGCCAGCGTCTTGTACTTCATGACATAGAGGATCGGCGCGAAGGTCTCGCGCTCGACCGGGCCGCACTGCCGGGGCATCTCGACCAGGGCCGGGCGGACATAGAAGCCGCCTGCGCCGACATCGACTCGTCCGCCGCCATGCACCTTGCCGCCTTCAGCCTTGGCCTCGGACAGCGCCTTCTGCATGCCGTGATAGGCGGCTTCGTCGACCAGCGGGCCGACCAGCACGCCGGCTTCGCGCGGATCGCCGATCTTGACCGAGCCGTAGACCTTGGCGAGCTTCGGCACGAGCGTGTCGTAGACGCTCTCATGCACGATCAGGCGGCGCAGCGTGGTGCAGCGCTGGCCGGCCGTGCCCATTGCCGCAAACGCGATGCCGCGCAGCGCGAGGTCGAGATCGGCCGAGGGCGCGACGATCGCGGCATTGTTGCCGCCGAGCTCGAGGATGGCGCGGGCGAAGCGGGCGGCGAGCTTCTGGCCGACCTCCTTGCCCATCCGGGTCGAGCCGGTGGCGGAGAGAATGGGAACGCGATGGTCCTGCACCAGGATATCGCCGATCTCGCGACCGCCGATCAGGATTTCCGACAGGCCGGCGGGGGCCTCGGGGCCGAAGCGCTTCATCGTCTTCAGGGTGATCGCCTGCACGGCGAGCGCCGTCAGCGGGGTCTTCTCGGACGGCTTCCAGACGACGCTGTCGCCGCAGACGAAGGCGAGCGCCGCGTTCCACGACCAGACCGCGACCGGGAAGTTGAAGGCCGAGATCACGCCGCAGACGCCGAGCGGGTGCCAGGTCTCCATCATGCGGTGGTTCGGCCGCTCGGTGGCGATGGTGAGCCCGTAAAGCTGGCGCGACAGGCCGACGGCGAAATCGCAGATGTCGATCATCTCCTGGACCTCGCCGAGGCCCTCGGAGGTCACCTTGCCGGCTTCCAGCGTCACCAGCAGGCCGAGGTCGGCCTTGTGCGTACGCAGTTCCTCGCCGAGCAGGCGGACGAACTCGCCGCGCCGCGGCGCCGGCACCTTGCGCCAGGCCAGAAACGCCGACTGGGCCCGGCCGATCGCGGCCTCGGCTTCCGCTGGCGATGTCTCGCGCAGCGTCGCGACAGTCTCGCCGGTGATTGGCGAGCGGGCGCTCAGGCCGGCGCCGGCATAGGCGCTCTCGGAGACGCCGAGGCGCTTCAGCAGGGCAAGAGCGTCTTTCGGAAGGGAGGTCGTCATGGTGCGTTTGATCCTGATCGCCAGCGAACCACAGCCCTCATCCTGAGGAGCGCTTCCAACGGAAGCGCGTCTCGAAGGATGCTCCAGTCCGCCGGAACGGTGCAATCTGGAGCATCCTTCGAGACGCCGCTGCGCGGCTCCTCAGGATGAGGGCTCTTATTGGACTGCGAGCTGCAGCCCGGCATTCGGCTGCACAATGCCCTCTTCCGGCCGCTCTCCGCAATCGATATGTTCTCACGACTTGATGAGGGCAGATCATGAACTTGGAGATCGTTCCCGGCCGGCTTTCGGTGCCCTCGCTCTCGGCGCTCGCCGCCTTCGAGGCGGCGGCGCGCCATGGCAGCTTCACCCGCGCCGCCGAGGAGCTCAACCTGACGCAAGGGGCGGTCAGCCGCCAGATTGCGCTGCTCGAGCAGAATCTCGGCCTGAAGCTGTTCGAGCGCGTGAAGAAGCGCGTCAGCTTGACGCCGGCCGGCGGTGCCTATGCGGCCGAGGTCCGCGACGGGCTCTCGCGACTGGCCGCCGCCACGCTCTCCGCCATGGCTTTCCGCGGCGGCGCCGGCCTGCTCCATCTCGCCATCCTGCCGACCTTCGGCACGCGCTGGCTGATCCCGCGCCTGCCGCGCTTCACCGAGGCGCATCCCGGCGTCACCATCAATTTCTCGACCAAGCTGGTGCCTTTCGATTTCGCCCATGACGAGGCCGATGCCGCCATCCATTTCGGCCATCCGGTCTGGCCGGGCGCACGGCTGCATCGTTTGATGGGCGAGGAGGTCGTGCCGGTCGCGGCGCCGGCTCTGATCGCCCGCGCTGGCATCCGAGAGGCAGCCGATCTGTTGCGCCAGCCCTTGCTGCAGCAATCGACCCGCCCGCGCGCCTGGGCCAACTGGCTGGAGCAGCAGGGCCTGCCGCCGGAGCGGGCGCTGATGGGCCCGCGCTTCGAGCAGTTCGCCATGGTGGCGCAGGCGGCGGTGGCGGGACTCGGCGTCGCCATCGTGCCGCGCTTCCTGATCGAGGAGGAATTGCGCTCCGGCGCGCTGATCATTCCGGTGGATCGGCCGGTGCGCGGTCCCGAGGGCTATTACCTCGTCTATCCCGAGGCCAAGGCGAGCTTGCCGGCGGTGGTCGCTTTCCGCGACTGGCTGCTCGGCGAATGCGAGGGATGAACTAGGCTCTCGACAAGCGCTGGTCGAGTCGGCATTCATGCGCTGAGATCACGAACCATCGTTTGCGCAGGTCACTCATGTCTTCCGTTTCAGGCTCGGCCGACATCGTCATCGTAGGGGGCGCCGCGATCGGCTCCTCTGTCGCTTACCACCTCGCCAGCGATCCCGGCTTCAAGGGCAAGGTCATCGTCGTCGAGAAGGATCCGACCTACCGACTCTCGGCCTCGGCGCTGTCGGCCGCCTCGATCCGCCAGCAATTCTCCAGCGCGGTGAACATCCGCGTCTCGCTCTTCGGCATCGATTTTTTGCGCAACATCGGCCGGCACCTTTCAGTCGATGGTGAGGCGCCGTCGATCGATCTGCACGAGGGTGGCTACCTCTACGTCGCCAGCGACGAGGGGCATAAGATCCTCGAGCAGAATCAAAGCCTTCAACAGCAGGAAGGCGCCGACGTCGCGCTTTATGCTGCAGAAATGCTGCGCAGCAAATTCAGCTGGCTAAATACGTCGGATCTCGCCTGCGGCACCTATGGCGTCAGCGGCGAGGGCTGGTTCGATGGCTGGGCCCTGCTGCAGGCCTTCCGCAAGAAGGCGCGCTCGCTCGGTGTCGAATATCGCCAAGGCGAGGTTGTCGGTTACGTGGTCGAGGGCAGCCGCGTCACCGGGGTGGAATTGGCCGATGGCAGCCGCATCGCCTGCGCCGCCGCGGTCAACGCCTCCGGCACGCATGGCGCGAGGCTTGCCGCGACCGCCGGCGTCGACATCCCGGTCAGGTCGATGAAGCGCTATGTCTACAGCTTCACCTGCAAGGGCGAGGTCGACAACTGCCCGCTGCTGATCGACACCTCCGGCGCCTATGTCCGCCCCGAGGGCAAGCGCGGCAATGACGGGCAGATGTTCATCTGCGGCTCGTCGCCGCCGGCCGAGCTCGATCGCGAATGGGTCGAGACCGATGCCGATGTCGAGGACGTCGACTGGTCCTTCTTCGAGGAATATGTCTGGGCGCCGCTCGCCCATCGGGTTCCCGTCTTCGAGGCGATCAAGCCCGGCCGCGCCTGGGCCGGCCCCTATGACATGAACAGCCTCGACGGCAATGCCATCCTCGGCCCGGCGGTCGGCGTGCCGAACCTCTATCTGGCCAACGGCTTCTCCGGCCACGGCTTGCAGCAATCGCCGGCGGTCGGCCGCGGCCTCGCCGAGCACATCGTCTCCGGACGCTATCTGACGCTCGACCTGTCCGATCTCGGCCATGAGCGCATCGTCGCCGGGCAGCCCCTGCGCGAGGCGAACATCATCTGAAGGGAGTGCGCGTCATGATCGATACGGCCTATGTCACGACCATGGCGCACTATAATCGCTGGCAGAACCGCAGCCTTTACGATGCGGCCGCGGCCTTGAGCGATGAGGTGCGGCGGCAGGATCGCGGCGCCTTCTTCGGCTCGATCCACGGCACGTTCTGCCATATTCTATGGGCCGACCAGATCTGGCTCTCCCGCTTCGCGGGCACCCCGAAGCCGCCCGTCCCCGGCAGTGAATCCTCTCGAATGATCGCGGAGTGGCCGGACCTCCTGGCTGAGCGACAGACGACCGATGCACTCATCGAGGATTGGGCCGGCAAGCTCCCGCCGGGCTGGCTCGCCGGCGATCTGACCTGGGTTTCGGGCGTCTCCCATCGCGAGTTCTCCAAGCCCAAGGCCCTGGCCGTCATGCACTTCTTCAACCACCAGACCCATCATCGCGGCCAGGTCCATGCCATGCTGACGGCTGCCGGGATGAAGCCCGACGATACTGATCTGGTGCTGGTGGAGTTGCGGGGTGAGAAAAGGTGACGTCTTCTCGGGCGGAGCGCAGCGCAGACCTGAGAATCTCATGACGCCAAGGCACTGATTGGAGCGGCCTGAGATGCTCGGATCAAGCCCGAGCATGACGGATTTCACTCACCCACAGCTTTCGCTCTGTGGCGCTTGGGTTTCTCGTCTTCATCCTCGTCGTCCCCGACATCGTCGGGGATCGCCGCCGTCGCATGCTGGCTCAGCTTCTGGAACAGGCCGAGCCCGACCAACGCAGCGACCGCGACCAGCATCAGCAAGGCGGGGAACAGGATGTCGGCCGGCTTGTCGCGCGCCGCCTTGGTGATCAGCACCAGCGATTCCAGGCTGAGTGCGACGATGATGATCGTCATGAACTTGGTCAGCGACCCCCGCGCCTCGGCCGGGCGGCGCAATTCGCGGTCGGCGATGACCTCCTCCTCGAACAGGAACTTGCCGACATCGGCGACGGCGACCGCGATGATCACCAGGCCGATGCCATCGAGCATGGTGTCGAGCGCGCCGTCCCCGGTCCAGAAGCCGGTGAAGGCGCGCGCGACCGCGACCGCCATCAGCAGGACCGCGGCGAGCAGCAGGACGCCGGCGATGGCGGAATAGAGCAGGCGACTGAACAAGGTCATGGTGCAACTCCCCCGGAGACCGTGAGCCATGAAACCCGGCAGACGCCTACTCGTTCCCGCCAGCTCCTGTCAGGGCGTTCCAACTCGGAGATGGCAGCGATGCAGCGGCGTCATGAGCTGTGTCTTGCGGTCGTTTCGCCGGCAATGCCATGGTCCTGCACCTAGAGCCGGAAGATTTCAGATGGAATCGCTTTGCGCTTCCATCTGAAATCTGAATCCGTCTCTCATCAAAAAGTTAGAGCAGGATTCTTGCGAAAAACCGGTTCCCACTTTTTCGCATCCTGCTCTAGCCGCCGGAGAGCGCCATGATCGACACGACCAATCTGATCGCCTTCATCCTGCTCGCGTTCGGCATGGTGCTGACGCCCGGGCCGAACATGATCTACCTGATCTCGCGTTCGATCTCGCAGGGGCCGGCCTCCGGACTGATCTCGCTTGGCGGCATCGCGCTCGGCTTCGTCTTCTATGTTGTCTGTGCCGCCTTCGGCATCACCGCGCTGCTCTTTGCGGTGCCTTACGCCTATGACGTGCTGCGGCTCGCCGGCGCCGCCTATCTGCTCTGGCTCGCCTGGCAGGCGGTTCGGCCGGGCGCCAGCTCGCCCTTCCATGTCCGCGAGCTCAGGCATGACGGCCCGCGCAAGCTCTTCGCGATGGGCTTCCTCACCAGCCTGCTCAATCCGAAGATCGCGATGTTCTACCTGGCGCTGCTGCCGCAGTTCATCGACCCCGCGGCCGGCAGCGTGCTGGCGCAGTCGATCATCCTCGGCTTCATCCAGATCATCGTGTCCGTCAGCGTCAACACGCTGATCACCTTCGCCGCGGGCGGCATCGCCGTCTTCCTGCGCACGCGCCCGTTCTGGGCGCTGGTGCAGCGCTGGCTGATGGCGACGATGCTCGCGGGCTTTGCCGTGCGCATGGCAGCCGAAGCCCGTCGTTGACAAGGCCGCCCGCAACGATTTCTGCACCGTTAGCAGGGTTTGTGCACGCTATCGGGCCGCTGGTGGCTCGTCGCGCTCGCCGCAGCGCATAAGGCAGGAGCTTTCCATGAGTGTCGCCAATGGCCGGGCCCTGCTCGCGATGCCGGGCCCGACCAATGTTCCCGATCGTGTGCTGCAGGCGATGATCCGGCCCGCCGAGGAACTTTCCTCGAAGACGATCGTCGACCTGACCGAAACCCTGCTGGGCGATCTCAAGGCGATCTTCCGCACCACCGGCGAGACCTTCCTCTACGCCGCCAACGGCCATGGCGGCTGGGAGGCGGCGCTCACCAATGTCCTCGCGCGCGGCGACAAGATCCTGGTGCTCGCCAGCGGCCGCTTCGCAGTCGGCTGGGGCGAGACCGCAAGGTTCATGGGCGCCGAGGTCGAGGTGCTCGCCGGCTCCTGGCGGGCTGCGGTCGATCCGGCTGCGGTCGAGGAGCGTCTGCGCCGGGACACCGGCCATGAGATCAAGGCGGTCCTGACCGTCCAGATCGACACTGCTTCGGGCGTGCTCAACGATATCCCGGCGATCCGCCGCGCGATCGATGCGGCCGGCCATCCGGCGCTGTACATGGTCGATGGCGTCGCCTCGATTGGCTGCATGCCGTTCGAGATGGACGCCTGGGGTGTCGACGTGGCGATGTCGGCCTCGCAGAAGGGCCTGATGACGCCGCCCGGCCTCGCTTTCGTCGCCGCGAACGGAAAGGCCCTGCACGCACATCAGCGCGCGACGATGCGCACGCCCTATTGGGACTGGACCGCGCGCCTGAACCCGCTGCTCTACATGAAGCATTGCGGCACGCCGCCCGAGCATCTGATGTTCGCTCTGCGCGCCGCCCTCGACATGATCTTCGCCGAAGGCCTCGAGGCTGTATGGCTACGCCACGCTCTGCTGGCTTCGGCGACCCACGCCGCCATGTCGAAATGGGCCGAGGGCCAGGTACTGAGCTACAATATCGTCGAGCCGTCGCAGCGTGCGCCCTCGGTCACCACGATCCTTGTCGACAGCGACCCGGCTGCGATCACCGACTACGCGCAACAAGTCTGCGGTGTGACGCTCGGCATCGCCATTGGTGATCTCTCCGGCAAGGCTTTCCGCATCGCCCATATGGGCCATGTCAACGCGCCGATGGTGCTGGGCAGCCTGAGCGCCGTCGAGATGGCTCTGCAGGCGAAGGGCATCCCACATGGCAGCGGCGGTGTCGCGGCTGCGATCGCCTATCTCGGCGCTCATGCGCGCGAAGTGGCCGCCTAGGGATAGCGCGGCAGATCGCCGGGTACCGCCTCAAGCCGCCGAGACACGCTGCAGGAACTGATGCATGGCCGTCTCGAGTTCCTCGGCCTTGCCTTCCAGCGCCGTGGTCGAGGCGAGTACAGCGGTCGCGACCTCATGGGTCTGGTTGGCCGAGCCGCGGATGTTGTTGGTGGTCTGCGCCAGATATTCGGTGCCGGTCGCCACCTCGGCGATGCTGCGGCTGATGACATGGGTCATCTGCCCCTGCTCTTCCAGCGCTCCTGCGATCGAGAGCGTCCGCTCATCCATGTCGGCCATGCCGGCGGTCAGCTTGGCGATGGTCTCGACCACGCCTGCCGTCGCCTGCTTGATCTCGCTGATCTGCCCGGCAATGTCCTGCGTCGCGATCGCCGTCTGGTGCGACAGGCTCTTCACCTCGTTGGCGACGACGGCGAAGCCCTTGCCGGCGTCCCCGGCGCGGGCCGCCTCGATCGTCGCGTTGAGCGCCAGGAGATTGGTCTGCTCGGCGATGCCCCGGATCAGGGCGACGATGCCGTCGATGCGCTGGACCGCCTGATCGAGCAGATCGACCGAACCGGCAGTCGTTCGCGCGCTGCCGTTCATGTCGGCGACCAGCGCCTGGGTGGTGGCGAGCTGGCGGTCGATCGCCGTGATCGCGGTCGAGAGCTGCTCCGTCGCGGTGGCGACCTCCGAGACGTTGCGCGAGGATTCCTCCGAGGTCGAGGCCACGGCGGTGACTTCGCCATTGGCGATGTTGGCGATCTCGTTCAGCGAGGCGGCGCGTTCCTTCAGATCGCGGATGTTTCCCAGCACCGTGTCGAGCGTGGCGAGGAACTGTGTGTTGAAGCCGGCGACGATGTCCTTCGTCGCCTTGCGGCGGGCGGCTTCGCGCTCCATGTCGCGCAATTGTGCCTGATGCAGTTCCTCGGCCTGGGCGGTGGCGTCGTCGCGCGCCTGTGCAGCCATGTCGCCCGCTGCCGCGAGCGTCCTGGCCTGCTGCCGCGTGATCCAGAGCAGCAAACCCAATTGGGCGACCATGCAGGCGAGGAACAATGCCTCGTCGCGCAGCGAAAGATTGGTCCCGGACAGGAGCATTCGGAGCAGAGGGGCATGGCCGAGTGCCAGGATCGTGGTAGCGACGAGCGGCTGCCAGGCACACCAGCCGGCAGAGAGCGTCAGCATGATCAGCAGCACCGCATCGCTGGCCTCATGCCAGCCAGGGCCCTTGAGCGCAAAGGTGAAGGCGAGGGCGCTGCCGGCGGCGCTCAGTGACAGGATGATCTGCGTCGCCACGCCGGTCGGGTCGCGCCGCCAGGCCAGGGTCGCGAGCGCGGCCAGCCCGACCGTGAGCAGCAAAGGTGGCAGCGGCTCGACGCCGCCGGTTGCGAACGAGGCCAGCATCGTCGCCGGTGCGAAAAGCCAGAGCAGCAGAATCAAAGCTCCGCCGACGCGCAGCCGCAGCTGCGTCAGATAGATTTCGGCGGAATCCGTGTGCATGCGGGCGGTAGCCTGTGAGCGCGCGATCCGGGGATGGCTGCTGGCAAGCCTATCCCCCTCGGGCAGTTTGTCTTCTCACGCTGAATTTTCGCTTAACCGGCCTCGCACGCACGACCGCGCCGGCGGTCTGCCGGGCTTGCGCGCTTGTCCTATCGGCGCCGGAAGGGCTTGGCTAAGCTCGCGGCAGTCCTCCCAGCCGGAAGCCCGATCATGACCGATACGACACAGGAAGAAGCCCGCGTCCTCGCCTGGCTCGGCGAGCGCAAGCAGGCGATGGTCGATCTGCTGCGCGAGATGGTCGACACCGATTCAGGCTCCTACGACAAGGCGGGCGTCGATCGGGCCGGGCAGGTGCTGGCCCGCTTCCACGAAGCGAACGGGCTTTCCGTCGAGATCGTGCCGGACGCCCGCTATGGCGACGCGGTCAAGGCGCGCCTGCCCAACCCGACCGCCAACGATCAGCGGCCGGTCCTGCTGCTCGGCCATCGCGACACCGTCTTCCCGGAGGGCGAGCCGACGCGCCGCCCGTTCACTATCCGGGATGGGCGCGCCTATGGGCCGGGGGTCGCCGACATGAAGGCCGGGCTCGTCATCGAGGCCTTCGTCGCCGCCGCCTTCGCTGCCAATGGCGGCCTGAAGGCGCCGCTGCTGATGCTGACGACCAGCGACGAGGAGATCGCCTCGCCGTCCTCTCGCCCGGTGATCGAGGCTGCGGCGCGCGAGTCCCGCTGCGTCTTCAATGCCGAGCCGAGCCGCCTGCCGACGGGTACGGAGTACGGCCGCGACCACAAGCAGTCGATCACATCAGGCCGCAAGGGCGGCGTCTTCATGCGGGCCGAATTCCTCGGCAAGGCGGCCCATTCCGGCGCGAACTACGAGAAGGGCGTCTCCGCCATCGTCGATCTCGGCCACAAGATTCCCGCGTCTGCAGGGGCTGACAGACCTTACAGCCGGCGTCACCGTCAATGTCGGGCTGATCGGCGGCGGTCAGACCGTGAACACGGTCGCGCCGTCGGCCTGGTGCGAGATCGACCTGCGCTACAAGACGCCGACGCAGCGCGAAGAGCTGGTCGAGGCGATCCGCGAGATCATCGAGACGCCGGTGGTCGAGGGCACGTCGGCTAAGCTGATCATCAAGGGCGAGTTCTATCCACTGGAGCAGACGCCGGATTCACTGCTGCTTTACGATACCTATCGCGAAGCGGCGGCGGGCTTGGGCATCGCCGTGACGGCGGAATACACCGGCGGCTGCGCCGATTCCGGTTTCACCGCGGCGCAGGGCTGCCCGACCCTGTGCAGCGTCGGCCCGGTCGGTGGCATGGCGCATACGCCCGACGAGTTCCTCGAGGTCGAGAGCATCGTCCCGGCGGCGCAGACGCTGGCGCTCGCGGTGATGCGGACCGCGGCCAGGATGGAGTGAGGCTGGAACCACGTCATGCTCGGGCTTGACCCGAGCATCTCAGGCCGGAGAGGGCGCAGACCGGTGCGATCTCGTCACGAGATTCTCGGGTCTGCGCTTCGCTTCGCCCGAGAATGACGCGGTAAAAGAAAAGGGCACCGCTTGCGTGGCGCCCTTGTTTTTTGAACTAGCAGACGCTCAGTTCAGCGCCACCCCGGCAGGCCGGCTTTCGCGTCCCGCCGGGAACTCGCCCAGCATTAATCCCGCAGGGCCGACCGTGACCGGCACGCTCTCGCCGTCGCGGATCGCGCCCGAGAGCAGCAGCTCCGCCAGCGGGTCCTGCACCGACTTCTGGATCACGCGCTTCAGCGGGCGCGCGCCATAGGCGGGGTCGTAGCCCTTCTCCGCCAGCCAGTCGCGGGCCTCCTCCGAGAGATCGAGCGTGATCTTGCGGTCGACCAGGAGCTTGGCGAGCCGCGCCATCTGGATGTCGACGATCGCGCCCATGTCCGAGCGCCGCAGGCGATGGAACAGGATGATGTCGTCGATCCGGTTCAGGAACTCCGGCCGGAAGGCATGGCGCACCACGCCCATCACCTCGTCGCGCACGGCGTCGCTGTCCTGGCCTTCCGGCTGGTTCACCAGGTACTCCGAACCGAGGTTCGAGGTCATGATGATCAAGACGTTGCGGAAGTCGACCGTGCGGCCCTGGCCGTCGGTCAGGCGCCCGTCGTCGAGCACCTGCAGCAGGACGTTGAACACGTCCGGATGCGCCTTCTCGACCTCGTCGAACAGCACGACCTGATAGGGCCGGCGCCGGACGGCTTCCGTCAGCGCGCCGCCTTCCTCGTAGCCGACATAGCCGGGAGGCGCGCCGATCAGCCGGCTGACCGAGTGCTTCTCCATGTATTCCGACATGTCGAGCCGGACCATCGCGGTGTCGTCGTCGAACAGGAACGACGCCAGCGCCTTGGTCAGCTCGGTCTTGCCAACGCCAGTGGGGCCCAGGAACATGAACGAGCCGATCGGCCGGTTCCGGATCCTGCAGGCCGGCGCGGGCGCGCCTGACCGCCTTGGAGACGGCCTCGACCGCCTCCGCCTGGCCGACGACGCGGTTGGCGAGACTTTGCTCCATGTGCAGGAGCTTCTCCTTCTCGCCTTCCAGCATCCTGTCGACCGGCACGCCGGTCCAGCGGCTGACGACCTGCGCAACATGGTCCGGCGTCACCGCCTCCTCGACCATGCCGGGCGCATCGCCCTTGGCCTCGATCTCGGAGAGTTGCTTCTCGAGCTGCGGGATTTCGCCATAGGCGAGCTCGCCGGCCCGCTGGTACTCGCCCTTGCGCTGGGCCTGTGCGAGCTCGTTGCGGGCGTTGTCGAGCCTGGTCTTGATCTCCGCCGCCTGACCGAGCTTGTCCTTCTCGGCCTTCCAGGTCGCGGTGATCACGGCCGAGCGGGCCTCGAGCTCGGCGAGCTCGGATTCGAGCCGCCTCAGCCGCTCCTTCGAGCCGGCATCGCTCTCCTTCTTCAGCGCCTCCTGCTCGATCTTCAGCCTGACGATCTCGCGGTCGATCGAGTCGAGTTCCTCGGGCTTGGAGTCGACCTGCATGCGCAGGCGCGCCGAGGCCTCGTCGACGAGGTCGATCGCCTTGTCGGGCAGGAAGCGGTCGGTGATGTAGCGGTTCGACAGCGTCGCGGCTGAGACCAAAGCCGAGTCGGTGATGCGCACGCGGTGGTGCTGCTCGTACTTCTCCTTCAGGCCGCGCAGGATCGAGATCGTATCCTCGACCGAGGGCTCGTCGACGAAGACGGGCTGGAAGCGCCGCGCCAGCGCCGCGTCCTTCTCGACATATTTCCGGTACTCGTCGAGCGTGGTCGCGCCGACGCAGTGCAGCTCGCCGCGGGACAAAGCGGGCTTCAGCAGGTTGGATGCATCCATCGCGCCGTCGGTCTTGCCGGCGCCGACCAGGGTGTGCATCTCGTCGATGAACAGGATGACGCCGCCGGCCGCGGCAGAGACCTCGGAGAGCACGGCCTTCAGCCGCTCCTCGAACTCGCCGCGATATTTCGCGCCGGCGATCAGCGAGCCCATGTCGAGGGCCAGCAATTCCTTGTCCTTCAGGCTTTCCGGCACGTCGCCATTGACGATGCGCAGTGCGAGGCCTTCGGCAATGGCGGTCTTGCCGACACCAGGCTCGCCGATCAGCACGGGATTGTTCTTGGTACGCCGGCTCAGCACCTGGATGGTGCGGCGGATTTCCTCGTCGCGGCCGATCACCGGATCGAGCTTGCCGTCGCGTGCCGCAGCGGTGAGATCGCGTGCGTACTTCTTCAGCGCATCATAGCCCTGCTCGGCAGAGGCCGAGTCGGCGGTGCGGCCCTTGCGGATCGCCTCGATCGCGGCGTTGAGACCCTGCGGCGTGACACCGGCCTTGGCCAGGATCTTGCCGGCCTCGTTGTCCTTCTCGATCGCCAGCGCGAGCAATAGCCGCTCGACCGTGACGAACGAGTCGCCGGCCTTGTCGGCAGCCTTCTCAGCCGTGTCGAAGACGCGCGCCAGCGCGGGCGTCAGGTGTAAGCTGTTGGCGCCCGCGCCGCTCACCTTGGGGAGCTTGGCAAGGCCTGCGTCGACCAGCTGTTTAGCCTGCCGCGACTGTCCGCCGGCCCGGTCGATCAGGCCGGAAGCCATGCCTTCGCTATCGTCGAGCAGTGCTTTCAGCAGATGCTCGGGCGTGAACTGCTGATGGCCCTCGCGCATCGCAATCGTCTGCGCGGCCTGCAGGAAACCCTTCGCCCGATCCGTATATTTCTCGATGTTCATTCAGTTGCCTCCGCCCGCCGGTCACGCCCCGAAGCGACGGGAGCCGGCTGCCTTTCATGGGATAGGGCCCCCTCGAGCCCGTCCCGATCGGCTTGCTTCGCAAGTCGATCGGGAAAACGGTCTCGATCTTTAGATGGGAGACGGATTCACCGATCAGGCTGAGTCAGCCTGATCGGATCCGGCTCCCGCGGGCAGCCCTTCGCCTGAAGAGATAGTGTTGCTTTCGCGCAACGGAAGGGGGATCACGCAGCTTTCGCATTGACCTTCGTCAGGGGGCGCGGCCAGCCTGCTGCATGATCGGCACCAAGCGGCAACAGGCGATTCGCAAAGCGCTGCGGGCGCTCGCACCGGGCATTCCGCTGCTCGATGCCGAGGCGGTTCTGGCGCTCGCCGGCCGCGTGCAGATGAAGGCACTGCCGCCGTCGACCGCGCTCTGGCTCGCGCTCGGCAGCCATGTCCGGCACAGCCATACCGACTACGACAGTCTGCTCGCCGAAGGCTATGAGCGCGATGCCGCCCGCTTCTTCGTCGTCGACGCGATCGATGACGTGCTCTCGAGCTGGGGCTGCCAGCGCTCGATTGCCGAGGAGGACGTGGAAGAGGGCGCAGAGCAGCCGCATTGATCGGATCGATGCAATCCTTTCATCGACCGTGATGGCTGCGGCGGTGGCGTCGTGGTGTCCGGCATGGCACTTTCCGCCCCTTCGCAATCGGAAGGGCCGAGTCTATGCGTGTCGCTTCGCTGTATCGCTATCCGGTCAAGGGTCTGTCGCCCGAGCGGCTGAGTCTGGCCGAGTTGCCGACCGATGGCTATTTCCCCGGCGACCGCCTCTTCGCCATCGAGAATGGTCCCTCCGGCTTCGATCCGGCCGAGCCGGTGCATCAGCCGAAGATCAAATACCTGATGCTGATGCGCAATGAATCGCTGGCGCGCCTGCACACCCGCTATGACGATGGCAGCGGCGACCTCGTCATCGGCCATGACGGCGCGGAGACGCGGATCGCGATCGGCGCGGCGACGGGCCAGGAAAAACTCGGCGCCTTCTTCAAAGCCTTTATGCCGGATGAGTTGCGCGGCGAGCCGCGCCTGCTCGCGGCGCCGGAGGGGTATCGCTTCACCGATTCACGCTCTGGCTTCGTCTCGATCATCAACCTCGCCAGCGTCGCCGATCTCGAGACTCGGCTCGGCCTGCCGGTCGATCCGCTGCGCTTCCGCGGCAACATCATGGTCGAGGATCTGCCGGCCTGGGCCGAGCTCGATCTGGTGGGGCGCGAGCTCACTGCGCCGTCGGGCCTGCGCCTCTCGGTAATCAAGCGCATCGAGCGCTGCGCCGCGACCAATGTCGATCCGGCCACGGGGATTCGCGACCTGCAGATCCCGAAGGCGCTGATGAAGGGCTATGGCCACGTCGATTGCGGCATCTATTGCCGGATCATCGCCGGCGGCGCGCTGGCCGAGGGCGAGCGCCTGACCCTGGTCGAGGCCAGCGAGCCGGCGGCGCTCGGCGTCGCCTGAAAAGAGAGAGGGCCCTTTCGGGCCCCCTCTACACGATCCTGATGTCCCAAGAGCCGGATCCGATCAGGTTGAATCAACCTGATCGGAACGGGCTCTGGGCGGGATCACTCGGCCGGGGGCTCGCCACCATCGCCGCCGAGCGCATCCATCACCTCGCGCGGCGAACGCCGCCGGGGCGCCCGGCGCTTGGGCTTCTCGCCGGCTTCGGGCGCGCCCTCTGCTGCTTCCGCCGGAGCGGCTGCTGCGGCCACCGGAGCCTTGGGCTCCTCTGCGATCGCGATCGGCACGCGGGTCGGCGTGGTCAGGAAGGCCGGGAGCGCTGCCGCGACATCCTGCTCCTCGTTGGCCTTGCTGACCCGGGCCTCGTCACGGTCACGGCGCGAAGGACGCTCGCCGCGCGGCGGACGATCCTGGCGCTCTTGGCGCTCCTGACGCTCGACGCGGTGCTCGCCCTGATTCTGGACCGGCGCGATGTCCGGTTGCTCGGCACCGGGCTGAGCCTCGGGGCGCGGAGCATAAGAACCGCTCTGGCCTTCGGGCCGATCAAAGCGACGCTCGCCCCGGTCCTGCCGCTCGCCGCGGTCCGGACGGTCACTACGATCCGGGCGGTCGTTCCGGTCGAAGCGGCGCTGGCCGTTGCGGTCGAAATTGCGCTCAGGGCGGTTGGGCCGGTCGAAGCGTTGGCCGTTGTTCTGGCCGTTTTCGCCGTCCTCGCCCTCTTGGCGTTGGCCGCCCTGGCCCTGGCCGCCTTGGCCCTGGCCGCCCTGGCCCTCTTGGCGCTGGCCGCCCTGGCCGTTCACGCCGTTGCCGTTGTACTGGCGCTCGCCCTGCTGCTGGCCGCCCTGGAAGATGGCCTCTTCGTCGCCTTCTTCCTCGCCGTCATCAGCGTCTTCGACGAAGGCGCGGTTCGGCTGGAAGCTGTGGCCGAATTGCTGGGTCATCTGCTCCTGGGCAGCGAGCAGGATGCGATAATAGTGCTCGGCGTGCTGGAAATAATTCTCCGCCGCGACCGGATCGCTGGAAGACTGCGCATCGCGAGCGAGCTGGAGATACTTCTCCGCCACGTTCTGTGCCGTGCCCCGGACCTTGACGTCCGGACCGTTCGACTCGTAGCTGCGCTGCAGCGGGTTGGGAGACTTACGGTTTCCGCTATTATTATTGTTGTTGTTGCTATTGCTGTTGTTGCTACGGCCGCGCATGCGCCGGTTCTGACCTGGTCTCATTCGCGTCTGTCTCGCGTTCCGTTCATTCAAAACAACCTGAGGTCGTCATGCGCGTCGTAACACGCGGCGGGTTGCAACGCCGTGCGTAAGAAATCCGACCTGAAAGGGCTCTGCGCCGATATGGGTCTTCACGCGCTCTTTCCAATGGAGCCTTACCGGCTCCCCCTCCGAACGGCTGTCCCGCGCATTCGGAGTCTTCGGTCTCGCTATGTCAGTAACGTCGATTCTGGCAGTGATCCGAAGGCTTGGTCTGCTTTGCAGGGCCCAGCCAAAGGTCATGTGCTGTCGACACTGTCTTCAAGACCATGCGTGCATAGCTGGTTTTGCGGCTGCTTCCAAGCAAATTCGCGCAACTTGCTGTGCACGGTTCAAGGGCTATGCCTGAAGACGAGGGCACGAATATGGCCGCCGAGATCGCGGTGGGAGTGAAGGTGACGCAAGCCGGCCTGCTCCATCAGTGCGGCGACTGCGGACTCCTGTCCGGCGCCGATCTCCAGGATGGCATGGCCGCCGGGCTTGAGATGGTCCGGCAGCGCTGCGGCGAGCGCGCGATAGGCGGTGAGCCCGTCGAGCCCGCCGTCGAGGGCAAGATGCGGATCGTGCTCGCGCACGTTCCTGTCGAGCTCGGCGATCTCGTCGCTGGCGATGTAGGGCGGATTCGACAGGATGAGATCGAAGCGCTCCTCCACCCCGTCGGTCCAGTCGCCCTGACGGAAAGTGGCGCGCTCGGCGACGCCGTTGCGGGCGGCATTCGCCGATGCGGTCGCGACCGCGTCGGCCGAGAGGTCGATGCCGAGCCCGGTCGCCTGCGGAAACTCGCGCAGCGTCGCAATCAGCAGGCAGCCTGTGCCGGTTCCAAGATCGAGCATCCGCAGCGGCTCGTGCCGGCGAGCGGCGAAATGGATAAGCGCTGCCTCGATCAGGGTCTCACTGTCCGGCCGCGGTTCCAGCGTTCCGGCGGAGATCGCGAAGTCCAGACCCCAGAATTCGCGCGCGCCGAGGATGCGCCACAGTGACTCGCCGGCAAGTCGTCGTCTGAGCGCATCATTCAGCCGCGCAGCTGTCATCTCGTCGAGCCGGTCTCCACTGCCGGCCAGATCCTCGATCAGAATCCGGGCCTCGAAGGTGAAGTCGACGATGCCGGCGCGCTTCAGCACGAGCGCAAGCGCTGCCCTGGCAGCGGACACAGTTTCGCCCGCTGCTGGGAAGGCAACGGGCGCGGTCTCGCTGGATGGTCCGTCCGTGCCGGTCAAGTCTATCCTTGGCCGGCACGCGGCCGGTCAGTTGCCCTGCATGCCTTCCTGGACGCAGGCGTTCATCTTGATCCGCAGCGCGGACTTGCTTTCCTTAGCCCCGCGGAACTGGCGCTGACAATCGCGCCGCGCCTGCGATTCCGTCTTGGCATTGTGAAGCGTTGCCGGCTGACCGCTGAGGACCTTCTTCGCGGTCCGTTCCTGAGCGCCTACGGAAACCGGCGCAAGGGCGACGGCGGCGGCAAGGGCGATCGCGCTGAACAGAACTTTCATCTCTCTATCCTCCCCATGAAAACATTCGGTGCATCCAGAACGCGCGAGAGTGGCGAAGGTTTCACACGCGGCCCTGCTCGGCGAGCAGCTCGGCCTGGCGCTGCGCCGTCAGCGCGTCGATGACCTCGTCGAGGACGAGCCCCTGCATCATCTCGTCGAGCTTGTAGAGGGTCAGGTTGATGCGATGGTCAGTGATCCGCCCCTGCGGGAAGTTGTAGGTGCGGATGCGCTCCGAGCGGTCGCCGGAGCCGACCTGCGAGCGCCGGTCGGCCGAGCGTTCGGCGTCGGCGCGGCTGCGCTCCATGTCGTAGAGCTTGGCCCGCATCAGGTCGTAGGCGCGTGCCTTGTTCTTGTGCTGCGAGCGCTCGTCCTGAACAAGGACGACGATGCCGGTCGGAATATGAGTGAGGCGCACGGCCGACTCGGTCTTGTTGACGTGCTGGCCACCGGCGCCCTGGGCTCGCATCGTGTCGATGCGCAGGTCCTTCTCGTCGAGCGTGACGTCGACCTCGCCGGCGAGCGGCAGCATGGCGACGGTCGCAGCCGAAGTGTGGATGCGCCCGCTCGCCTCGGTGTCCGGAACACGCTGCACCCGGTGCACGCCGGATTCGTATTTGAGCCTGGCATAGACACCTTTGCCGGCGATCTCGGCGACGACTTCCTTGAAACCGCCCATCGTACCCTCGCTCTCCGTGAGGATATCGACGCTCCAGCCCTTGCCGGCAGCATAGCGCTGATACATGCGCAGCAGGTCGCCGGCGAAGAGCGAGGCCTCGTCGCCGCCGGTGCCGGCCCGGATTTCGAGGATGACGCCGCGCTCGTCGGCGGCGTCCTTCGGCAGGAGCGCGATCAGGATCTCTCTCGCGCGCGTCTCGATCTCGGTTCTGGAGGCATCGCGCTCCTCATAGGCGAGATCACGCATCTCGGCGTCGGTCGCCGGATCGTCGATCAGCGCGAGCGCCTCTTCGAGCCCGCCTTGAGCCTTGCGCCAGGCTGCGATCGCCGCGACCACGGGATCGAGCTCGGCGATCTCCTTCGACAGTTCGACGACGCGTACCGCCTCGGTCGCATGGTTGATGGCGTCGCTGGCCGCAGCATGGCGGGCGACGATCGAGTCGAGGCGGTCTTGCGGAAGCTGGAGCGACATGATGCGGGAACAATCTGAACGGAACTGGGGCGGGTGCAGGCCAGGGATGCCTCGCTAGACCGGCACCTTCATCTCGGTGGCGAGGGCTGAGAGCAAGGGGCGCAGGCTGGCGGCGCCGTCGGAGGAGCCGAGCCAGGCGTCGAGGCGCTGGCGGGCCTTGCTGGCATCGAGCGCGCGCAGCATCGCTTTCACCGGGCCGACCGAGGCGGCCGACATTGAGAACGAGCGGTAGCCGAGCGCGATCAGCGCCAGCGTCTCGATCGGCTTTCCGCCCATCTCGCCGCAGACGGTGACGGGGCAATCCGCCTTCCCGGCCTCATCGACGATGCTGCGCAGCGCCCGCAGGCCCGCCGCGCTCAAGGGGTCGAAGCGGTCGGAGACGCGTTTGTTCTCGCGATCGGCCGCGAACAGGAACTGCATCAGGTCGTTGGTGCCGATCGACAGGAAATCCGCCTCGCGCGCGATCTCCGGCAGCTCGAACAGCAGCGACGGCACCTCGACCATGACGCCGAGCTTGAGGCTGGTCGGGCCCTGGCGGCCGTCGCGCTCCAGCATGGCGACTTCGCGCCGAACCAGAAGGCGCGCCCGCAGGAACTCGTTCACCGTCGCGATCATCGGCAGCATGATCTTCATGTCGGAGCCGGCCCCGGCGCGCAGCAGCGCCCGGACCTGGCCGCGCAGCAGCCTTGGCCGGTCGAGGCCGATGCGGATGGCGCGCCAGCCCAGCGCCGGGTTCTCCTCGTCGATCCGCTCCATATAGGGCAGCACCTTGTCGCCGCCGATGTCGAGCGTCCGGAAAGTGATCGGGCGGCCGTTCGCCACCTTGAGCACGGCGCCGTAGAGCGCCTGCTGCTCGGCCGTGGTCGGCATGTGCTGCGCCACCATGAACTGCAGCTCGGTGCGGAAGAGACCGACGCCCGAGGCGTTGGTCTCGTCGAGATTGGCCATGTCGACGAGGAGGCCGGCATTGATCTGCAGCTGGATCTCGACGCCGTCCTTGGTCACCGCAGCCTGCGTCTTGAGCTTGCGGTACTGCTCCTGTTTGCGGGCGCGCAGGCGCGCCTTGTCCTTGTAGGCGTTCTCGACATCCGGCTGCGGCCGGATCTGGACCTCGCCAGCCTGGCCGTCGACGATGACGGCGTCGCCGGCCTGGATCAGCGCGGTCGCATTGGCGATCTCGCCGACGGCCGGAATGCCGAGCGCCCGTGCCACGATCGCGATGTGGCTTGTCGGGCCACCTTCCTCGAGTACGACGCCGCGCAGATGCCTGCGATCATAGTCGAGCAGGGCTGCCGGCCCCATCGAGCGCGCGATCAGGATCGCGTTCTCGGGCAGGTCCTCGCGGGTGACGCCATTGGACTTGCCGACCAAGGTACGCAGCAGCCGATTGGCGAGGTCGTCGAGGTCGTGCAGGCGCTCGCGCAGATAAGGATCGGTCTGGCGCAGCATCTTGGCGCGGGTGTCCGACTGCACGCGCTCGACCGCAGCCTCGGCGGTGAGGCCGGTCATCACCACCTCGCGCATGCGCCGGAGCCAGCCCTGGTCGTGCGCGAACATGCGGAAGGTCTCGAGTACGTCGCGGTGCTCGCCGGTATGGGCGACGTCGCCGCGCTCGATCAGTTCGTCGATGGCGAGCCGCATCGTCGCGATCGCGGCTTCCAGCCGCTGCACCTCGCGACCCGGATCCTCGGCGATCAGATTGGTGATCGCGACGCGTGGCTCGTGCAGCACGGCATGGCCGAGGCCGACGCCGTCTGCGAGCGTGGTGCCGATGCTGTGGATCGGCCGGTCGAGACCGATGGTCGCGCCGGGCTTCGACAGCGCCTTCAGGCCGCCGGCCGCGATCATCTCGGCCATGATCATGGCCGTGGTCTGCAGCGACTCGACTTCGTCCTCGCTGTAGAGGCGCGAAGCGCGGTTCTGCACCACGAGCACGCCCATCACCGCGCCGCCGCGCAGGATCGGCACGCCGAGGAAGGAGCGATAGATTTCTTCGCCTGTCTCCGGCCGGTAGGAGAAGGCCGGGTGCGCCTGCGCGTCCGAGAGCGCGAGCGGTTCGGCGTCGCTGGCGATCAGGCCGACCAGGCCCTCGCCGGCGCGCATGGTGGTGAGGTGGACCGCTTCGCGATTGAGGCCTTCGGTGGCGTAGAGCTCGAGCGAGCTGTCTTCGCGCAGGACATAAACCGAGCAGACCTCGGCCACGAGGTTTCCGGCGATCACGACGACGAGTCGGTCGAGCCGCTCTTGCGGACTGACCGGCGCCGCCATCACCTCGCGGAGACGGCGCAGCAGCACGCCCGATCCCCCGAGTGCGCCTCGCATCAAGAAAGCCCTCCGCCCGCCTCCTCGGCCATGTCAGCCGAATACCCCCAGCAGACCTGACACCGCAACCGCTGAGTCGCAAGCACAAGCCGGGTTCCGTCTCTCACTTTGAGATCGAGACCCGGTTTCCGATCGGCTTGTGGCGCACGCTGTTCGTAACGGGCTCCGGCGAGGAGCTTCTAGCCAGCCGAGGGAGCGTTGGGCAAGGCCCGCGCACGCACAGGGTCGAACTTGCCATGTGGTGGCCGGTGGGCGTGGGAGTGCATACTGCCACGGGCGGGCTTGGTGGGGCTGCCCGATTTGCGTGTGCTGCGCAGCGGTTTCGGCCGTCCCGGTGGCACGATGTCGCCGCTCGGGATATCGAGGCCGGAGAGGGCGGCGAGATAGCGCGACGTCCACCATTCGATGTCGGTCGAGGAGATCGTCGCATAGAGTCGCTCGAAGCGACGCAAGCGCTCCGACTTCGGCATGGCGAGCGCGGTCCGGATCGCTTCGGCCACCTCATGCGTGTCGAACGGGTTGACGATCAGCGCTTCGCCGAGCTGGTGCGCCGCACCGGCGAAGCGCGAGAGGATCAGCACCCCTGGATCCTCGGGGTTTTGCGCGGCGACATATTCCTTGGCGACGAGGTTCATGCCGTCGCGCATCGGCGTCACCAGCCCGACCTGGGCACGCCGGTAGAGGCCGGCGAGGGCGCTGCGCGAATAGGCCTTCTTGACCACGCGGATCGGCGTCCAGTCGAATTCGCCGAGCGCGGCGTTGAGCCGGCCCGCGACCTCGTCCGACATGCGGTCGAGCTCGGCATATTCGGGCACGTCGCTGCGCGAGGGCGGCGCGATCTGCAGCAGGCCGACCTTGCTGCGATGTTCCGGGTGGTTGCGCAGAAAGGTGCCGAAGGCCTCTAACCGCTGGACGATGCCCTTGGAATAGTCGAGCCGGTCGACGCCGATCACCAGCTTGCGGTCGCCGAGCGGTGCGGTCGTCGCCCGTACCGGCTGTGTCACCGCTCGCATCGACGCGACGGCGAGCTTGCGGAAGGCCTCGACATCGATGCCGATCGGGAAGGCCTGCACCACCGCCTCGCGCTGGCCGGCCTTGACCCGGTTGCCGTCGCGCTGCGCGCCGCAGAGCGCCACCATCCCGCCGATCAGGTTCGCCACGTCGTTCTGGGTCTGCATGCCGATCAGGTCATAGGCCGCCATCGTGCTGATCAGCGTCGAGGAGAAGGGCAGGGCGCCGAACACTTCGGCCGGCGGCCAGGGAATATGATGGAAATAACCGATCCGATTGGTGACGCCGCGCCGGCGTAGCTCGGCCGCTAGTGGAATCAGGTGGTAGTCGTGGATCCAGATGATGTCGTCAGGCTTGAGCAGCGGGAGCAGCAGCCGTGCGAAGCGACGGTTGACGCCGAGATAGCCGGCATAGTCGTTGCGGGTGAACTCGGTCAGGCCGAGCCGATAATGCATCAGCGGCCACAGCGCCCGGTTGGCGAAGCCGAGATAGTAGCCCTGGCGCTCGGCCTCGGTCAGATCGGTCACGGCATAGCTGACCTTGCCGTGCGTGACGGGCTCGACGCTGGTTGGAGGCTCGGCGCTGGTCGCTCCGCTCCAGCCGAACCAGAGGCCGCCATGTTGTTCGAGCGCCGAACGCAAGGCGACCGCCAAGCCACCTGCCGCCACCTTTTCGCCACGTTCTGGCATGGTGACGCGGTTGGACACGACGACAAGACGCATATTGCCTCACTTTTGCTGACGCTTGCCACCGGGGCGCGGGAACAGAACGCGCGGGCAGGCGTAATGTTTCGTGTGCACACCCGGCCTCCCGGCCGGATTCGCGTCGCCGCCGTGACCGGATCATGGCGGGCAGGTGCCAAACTGAACCGCGAATGTGGCGATGAGGGGACCATCTCCCGATTGTCGTCCTTTCGCCCGTTTCGCCTTCTAATCAGGCCGTCATGTCCCAGATGCTGAGTCCCGAGATCGCCGAGCCCCCCGCGAAAGCCGCTGCCCAGACCGGGCAGATCGCGCTCTTTCTGGATTTCGACGGAACCCTGGTCGAGATCGCGCCCTCGCCGGAGGATGTCCGGATCGACCGGCGCCTGCCGGGCGCGCTGGATGTCTTGCGCCAGCGGCTCGGCGGTGCGCTGGCGCTGGTCTCTGGGCGCCCCGTGGCGCTGCTCGACGAGATGATGGCGCCCTATCGCTTCGACGCCGCCGGCCTGCACGGCGCCCAGGTTCGCCTGGGCAGCGTGGATGCGCCGGTCGCGGCCCCTGCCGGATCGCTTCATGCCGCGCTCCGCGCCATGGTCCGCTTTGCCAACGCCCATGTCGGCGTCATCATCGAGGACAAACGCCAATCGATCGCGCTGCATTGGCGGCTTGCGCCGGCGCTTGCCGACGAGGCGCTGGCGCTGATGGAAGGCATCGCCGCCGAAATCGGTCCGTCCATGCGCCTGCAGCGCGGCAAGGCGGTTGCCGAGCTGGTTCCGGCGGGGGGCGAGCAAGGGCGGCGCCATCACCTGGCTGATGCAGCAGGAAGCCTATACCGGCCGCACGCCGGTCTTTATCGGCGACGACATCACTGACGAGGACGGCTTCGCCACGGTGAATGCGGTGGAAGGACTGTCCATCCGGATCGGCGGGGGAGAGACCTGTGCCCGCCATCGTCTAGCTTCGCCGACGGCGCTGCACCATGTACTTCTGGCGGCCGCAGACGGCGGCGACCTGACACTCGAAACATTTCTCCAGAACTGACTTCAGGAACAGGCATGACTGTGACGACCACCGCCTCGCCGCGCGTCGCTTCGCTCGATCTCGGCGTCATCGGCAATTGCTCGATCGCGGCGCTGATCGACCGGCGCGCCCGCATCGTCTGGGGCTGCTTTCCGCGCTTCGACCGCGACCCGGTCTTTTGCTCCTTGATCGACAACCAGATCGAAGACGGCGATGCAATGCCGAAGAAGGGTGTCTTCGCCATCGAGATGGTCGGCATGACCCGCTGCGAGCAGAGCTATCTCGACAACACGGCGATCCTCTCCTCGGTACTCTCCGACGACCAGGGCAATGCGCTCGAGATCCTCGACTTCGCGCCGCGCTTCGTCCGCTTCGAGCGCTTCTTCCGGCCGCCGCAGCTGGTGCGCCGCGTCCGCCGCATCTCCGGCCGGCCGCGCATCCGCGTCGTGGTCAAGCCCTGCCTCGGCCTCGGCGAGGAGCCGGACGAGATCACGCGCGGTTCCAATCACGTCCGCTTCGTCGGCGCCGATCAGACGATCCGCCTGACCACCGACGCGCCGATCTCCTATGTGCTCGAGAGCATTCCCTTCGCGGTCGAGAAGCCGTTCTCGTTCTTCATCGGCTCGGACGAGGCGCTGCGCGCCGAGATCGAGACGACCTCGCGCGAATTCCTCGACAAGACCACCGACTATTGGCGCGACTGGGTCCGTTCGCTCTCGATCCCGTTCGAGTGGCAGCGCGAGGTCATCCGCGCCGCGATCACGCTGAAGCTCTGCTCTTTCGAGGAGAGCGGCGCCATCGTCGCGGCGCTGACCACCTCGATCCCGGAGGCGCCGGGCACGCAGCGCAACTGGGATTATCGCTTCTGCTGGCTCCGCGACGCCTATTTCGTCGTCCACGCCCTCAACCGCCTCGGCACGACGCGGACGATGGAGGACTATCTCGGCTTCATCACCAATATCGTCGACACCTATTCGGAGAGTGGCGCCGAGCATCTGCCGCCGCTCTATCCGATTACCCGTGGCGGCGAGTTGCGCGAGTTCGAGGTGCCGAACCTTGCCGGCTATCGCGGCCACACGCCGGTACGCGTCGGCAATGGCGCGGCGACGCAGATCCAGAACGACGGCTATGGTGCGGTCGTGCTCGCCGCAACCCAGTCCTTCTTCGATCGCCGCCTGATCCAGCCCGGCAAGGAGGCGCTCTTCGCCCAGCTCGAGCGCATGGGCGAGCGCGCCGTCGAACTGTTCGACAAGCCCGATGCCGGCCCTTGGGAGTTGCGCGAAAAGCAGGTCGTGCATTCCTTCTCCAGCGTGATGTGCTGGGCGGCCTGCGACCGGCTCGCCCGCATCGCCGGAACGCTCGGTCGCGCCGATCGCAAGGAGTTTTGGCGCGGCGAGGCCAAGCGCCTGAAGGGCATCATCTCCGACCGGATCTGGAACCAGGAGAAAGGCCATTTCGTCTCGACCTTCGACGGGGCGGATCTCGACGCGACCCTGTTGCTCATCGCCGAGCTCGGCTTCGTCAAGCCCGAGGATCCCCGCTACATCGCGACGGTGGAGGCGATCGGCCGCGATCTCGGCCGCGGCGATTTCATCCTGCGCTACGGCACCGAAGACGATTTCGGCTTCATGCACACCGGCTTCCTGATCTGCGCCTTCTGGTATGTCGATGCGTTGCATGCGATCGGCCGCAAGGACGAGGCCAAGGAGCTGTTCGGCCGCATCCTGACGCGGCGCAACAGCTTCGGCCTGCTCTCGGAAGACGCCGATTTCGAGACCGGCGAACTCTGGGGCAATTTCCCGCAGACCTATTCGATGGTCGGGCTGATCAACTCGGCGATGCGGCTGAGCAGGAATTGGGAAGAGGCGTTCTGAAGCAAAAGGACGTCATTCTCGGGCGGAGCGAAGCGCAGACCCGAGAATCTCATGACGCGAAGACGCCATCGGAGCCTCTTCCGGCCTGAGATGCTCGGGTCAAGCCCGAGCATGACGTGCTCTACCCCCGCTTCAGCAAAAACACCGCCTGTGCGCCGAAGAGGTTCCAGAACCACCAGGGCGCGCTGACGCCGACCCTGCCGCCGGCGACGTCGAGCGCGACAGCACGCTCCTTTTCCGCGCCCACCGTATCGCAGAGCGCGACGAAGTCGCGGATCGTGCAGAAGTGGATGTTGGGCGTGTCCCACCAGGCATAGGGCAGGGAATCGGTCACCGGCATGCGGCCGAGGAAGAAGACCTGGGTGCGCATGCGCCAATGCCCGAAATTCGGGAAGGAGACGATGGCGCGCCGGCCGATGCGCAGCATGTGCTCCAGCACAAGGCGCGGATTGCGCGTCGCCTGGATGGTCTGCGAGAGGATGACGTAGTCGAACGAGTCATCCGGGTAGTCGGCGAGATCGGTGTCGGCATCGCCCTGGATCACCGAGAGCCCGCGCGCCACGCAGCCGGCGACGCCCTCGCGTGAGAGCTCGATGCCGCGTCCGTCGACGCCGCGCGTCTCGGCGAGCAGCGACAGCAACTCGCCGTCGCCGCAGCCGACATCGAGCACGCGCGAACCCGGCGTCACCATCTCAGCGACGAGGCGCAGGTCGATCCGGTTGGTCTGGGTATCGGCCAGCGCCATGCTCAGATCCCCCTGGCCCGCGCCGCGGCGCCGATGAAACCGCGTGTCGTCGCGAACAGGTTGGGCTCCTCCAGCAGGAAGGCGTCGTGACCCTTGTCGCTTTCGAGCTCGACGAAGGAGACCGACGCGCCGGCAGCATTCAGCGCATGCACGATGGCGCGCGAGTCGGTGGTCGGGAACAGCCAGTCCGAGGTGAAGGAGGCGACGCAGAAACGCGTCCGCGTCCCGGCGAAGGCCTTGGCCAGCACGCCGTCATGGTCGGCGGCGAGGTCGAAATAGTCCATCGCCCGCGTCACATAGAGATAGGAATTGGCGTCGAAGCGCTCGACGAAGCTGATGCCCTGGTAGCGCAGGTAACTCTCGACCTGGAAATCCGCGTCGAAGGTGAAGGTCGGCGCGCTGCGCTCCTGCAGCTTGCGGCCGAACTTGCGGTGCAGCGCCGGCTCCGAGAGATAGGTGATGTGCGCGCCCATGCGCGCCACCGAAAGCCCTTTCGAAGGCCGCGTGCCCTCGTCGAGATAGCGGCCCTGGCGCCAGTCCGGATCGGCCATCACCGCCTGCCGGCCGACCTCGTGGAAGGCGATGTTCTGGGCCGAGTGCTTGGCGGCGGTGGCGAGCGGAAGCGCCGAGAACACCCGCGTCGGATAGGTCGCCGCCCATTGCAGCACCTGCATGCCGCCCATCGAGCCGCCGGCGACGCAGAACAGGCTGTCGATCCCTAGCGAGTCGATCAGATGCGCCTGCGCCCGCACCATGTCGCGGATCGTCACCATCGGGAAGGACAGGCCCCAGGGCTTGCCAGTCGCAGGATCGGTCGAGGCCGGACCCGTCGTGCCCATGCAGCCGCCGAGCACATTGGCGCAGATCACGAAGAAGCGGTCGGTGTCCACAGGCTTGCCCGGCCCGATCATCGCGGTCCACCAGCCGCCCTTGCCGGTGACGGGATTGCGGCTCGCGACATACTGGTCGCCGGTCAGGGCGTGGCAGACCAGCACGGCGTTGGACCGAGACGCGTTCAAAGAGCCATAAGTCTGATAGGCGATCTGCCAGTGCTCCAGCGTCGCGCCGGAATCGAGCTGCAGCGCCTTGTCCGGCCCGAACCGGGCGAGCAGGCTCGACGGCTGGTTGGCTTCGGCCAGCGGGTCAGCGAGGAGTTCGGGAACTTGCGTCCGGTTCGGCATTCGGATTTGTCTTGTCGCCCGGTCCGTTCGTAATAGCGGACATTACCGATGGCGCGGCTCTTCCCGCCTGTCAACGCAGCGATGCGTGGCGAGCGCTTTGCCAAGGCGGCCTGGCGCGCGTAAGAGGCTTTCGAACCTCAGCCCTCATCCTGAGGAGCGATCCGCAAGGATCGCGTCTCGAAGGATGTTCCAGCGCACTCTGGAGCATCCTTCGAGACGCCGCTCTGCGGCTCCTCAGGATGAGGGCTGGAGGCTGTTCTTTCTAGAGGTTGGTCAAGCCCCATGACCGAAGCCGCTCCGACCACGCTTGCCGATCTGCGCAGCGAGATCGACCGCATCGATTCAGCGATGCACGGCCTCCTGATGGAGCGCTCGCAGATCATCGAGACGCTGATCGCGATCAAGAAGACGCAAGTTTCCGGCTCGGCCTTCCGCCCCGGCCGCGAGGCCGACATGATGAAGCGCCTGGCCCTGCGCCATCAGGGCCTGCTGCCGCTCGACACGGTCGAGAGCATCTGGCGCATCATCATCGCGACCTTCACCTATGTGCAGGCGAACTACTCTGTCCATGCCGACGTCTCCGGCGGCGACGCGCCGATGCGCGACAGCGCCCGCTTCCATTTCGGCTTCACCGTGCCTTACGTCCCGCATGAGGACGCCCGCGCCGTGATCGCCGCCGTGGCGGAATCGGCCGGCGATCTCGGCATCTTCCGCATGGATCTCGGGGCCAGCGCCGGCGTCTGGTGGCGCGACCTGATCGGCCCCGCCCAGCCCAAGATCATCGCGCGCCTGCCCTTCATCGAGCGGCCCGACCATCCGGCCGGCACGCCGGTCTATTGCATCGCCAAGCCGCTGACCGACGCGGCCGTGCGCGAGATCGTGCTTTATGCCGCCCGCGTCGAGCGCTGGTCGGAGCAGCTTCGCCACGGCCTCGCCCATCATCTCGCCGAGGTCTCGGCCAGCGCCGCCGACGGCTCGCATCTGGCGCTGCTGGTCGCGGCCTCCGGCGAGACACCGGTCGAGGCCATTCGCGGCGCGCTCGAACCGGCCGGCCTCAAGGAGCTGACCGAGATCGGCAGCCACGCCGCCCGCTTCGCCTTCAAATCCGCTCGCTGATCAATTCACGCTGCTCTCAAGGTCCAGCCCCATGGCTCTGCCCGCTCCCCGCCCCGTCCCGCGTCCTGGTGTCCTCGACATCGAGGCCTATGTCCCCGGCAAGTCCTCGGCTCCGGCCGGCGTCAAGCTGCACAAGCTCTCCTCGAACGAGACCCCGCTCGGCCCGAGCCCGAAGGCGGTCGCGGCCTATGGCGGCCTTTCCGGCAAGCTCGAACTTTATCCGGATGGCTCGGCGACGAAGCTGCGCGAGGCGATCGCCGGCCGTTACGGGCTCGACGCCAACCGCCTTGTCTGCGGCACCGGCTCGGACGAATTGCTGCAACTGATCACCAAGGTCTATCTCGGCGACGGTGACGAGGGCGTGTTCACGCAGCACGGCTTCCTCGTCTACAAGATCGCCATCCTCGCCGCCGGCGGCAAGCCGGTGGTCGTGCCCGAGAAGAATCTCACCGCCGATATCGACGCGATCCTCGCGGCGGTGACGCCGCGCACCAAGATCGTCTTCCTCGCCAACCCCAACAACCCGACCGGCACCTATCTGCCCTTCGACGAGGTCAAGCGCCTGCAGGCCGGACTGCCGCCGCATGTCCTGCTGGTGCTCGACGCGGCCTATGCCGAATATGTCCGCCGCAACGATTACGCCTCCGGTCTCGAACTGGTCGCGACCAGCGAGAACGTCGTGATGACGCGCACCTTCTCGAAGATCTATGGCCTCGCCAATCTGCGCCTCGGCTGGGCCTATGGTCCCGCCCACATCATCGACGCATTGAACCGCACCCGCGGTCCCTTCAACGTCAACGGCGCCGCGATCGAGGCCGGTGTCGCCGCGATCGCCGACGAGGCGCACATCGCCGCCGCGATCGAGCACAACGACACATGGCTGGCCTGGACCACGGCCGAGCTGGAGAAGCTCGGTCTCACCGTGACGCCCTCGGTCGGCAACTTCATCCTGATCCATTTCCCGACGAATGCCGGGAAGACGGCAAAGGAGGCCGACGACTTCCTGAGCCAGCGTGGGCTGATCCTGCGTTCGGTCGCGTCCTATGGCCTGCCGGACGCGCTGCGCATGACCATCGGCAGCGAGGAGGCCAACCGCCTTGTGGTCGCCGCGCTGGCCGAGTTCCTGGGCAAGGCCGCGTGAGCGCTCCGGAAAGCTTCGCGCCGCGCCGCGACGAGCCGCTGTTCGGGCGGCTCGCCATCATCGGCATCGGCCTGATCGGCTCCTCGATCGCGCATGCGGCCAGGGAGCTCAATCTCGCCGGCCATATCGTGCTGAGCGACGCTGACGGCGATGTCCGCCGCCGGGCCCGCGAGCTCGATCTCGGCCATGAGATCGCCGAGACCGCCGTCGAGGCCGCGCGCGACGCCGACCATGTCGTGCTCTGCGTGCCGGTCGGCGCCTGTGGCGCGGTCGCCGCCGAGATCGCCGCGGCGCTGAAGCCGGGTGCGATTCTCTCCGATGTCGGCTCGGTCAAGCATGCGGTGGTCGAGGCGGTGATGCCGCATCTGCCCGAGGGCGTGCATTTCGTCCCGGCTCATCCGGTCGCCGGCACCGAGAATTCCGGCCCCGATGCCGGCTTCCCCAGCCTCTTCCTCAATCGCTGGTGCATCCTGACGCCGCCGCCGGGCACGAACGACGCCGCGATCGCCCGCACCCGCCAGTTCTGGGAGGGCATGGCGGCGATCGTCGAGGTGATGGGCTCGCAGCATCACGACCTCGTCCTCGCCATCACCAGCCATCTGCCGCATTTGATCGCCTACAACATCGTCGGCACGGCCGAGGATCTGGCGGCGGTGACGCAGTCGGAGGTGATCCAGTTCTCCGCCGGCGGCTTCCGCGACTTCACCCGCATCGCCGCAAGCGACCCGACCATGTGGCGCGACGTCTTCCTCGCCAACAAGGAGGCGGTGCTGGAGATGCTCGGCCGCTTCAACGAGGATTTGGCTCTGCTCACCCGCGCCATCCGCTATGGCGACGGCGAGACCCTGCACAAGCATTTCACCCGCACCCGCACCATCCGCCGCGGCATCGTCGCGCTCGGCCAGGAGAAGGCCGAGACGGAGAAGCTGAAGAAGGGGTGAGGGGGGAGGGCTTTCACAGCCCCGCAGGATTCCTCGGCCGGGTGTGAATTCCGTGCGCCTTCTGACGCCCGCCTGCCTTGTCAAAATGGGGTCGGGCTGATACAGCCCCACCCGTCGCCGCAATAGCTCAGCTGGTAGAGCACCTCATTCGTAATGAGGGGGTCGGGGGTTCGAATCCCTCTTGCGGCACCACTGACCTTTCCGGACATCGCCGTGTCGGCCCGCGCTCCCACAGGGAGTGATTATTCGGCTGGCTCTAGTTGCAGTTCGCGCGGCAGCGGATGGCGTGAACCTTGTTGATCCCTTCGCCGATCGTGGTGATCTCGATCAGCATGTCGCGCTTGGAGCGCCAGGTGAAGTTGCAATAGGCGAGGCCGGTCCCGGAGCAGGACGACATTTCGGGGCGGCCCTGACAGCGTTCATCCCCTTCGTAGCACTTGTCGGCGCGAGGCAGCGTCACCGGCTCGTAGCCGAGGCCGATCAGGCTCTGCCGCGCGTCGTGATAGCTCGTGCCCTTCGGGAAGGAGGGCAGTGCTCCGCCGCGGTTGCGACCGTGGTCATGGCGGCGATGATGGCGGCAAGGATGGCAAGGCGCATTCACGTCACTCTCGGACAGGATCGATAAAGCCGGCTTGTGCCGGTTTCCGCCGTCTTCGCCGATTAGGCGCTAATATCGGTTGCGTTGGGTGATGTCCCGGATCGCCGTCAAGCCGGACATCGCCTGCGGCGAGCCATTGGCCCGGTAAAGCGCCTGGAAGACCTGCGCGGCGTCGTCGAAGCGGCCGAGATTGAAATAGGACCAGCCGCGCATCTGCATCAGGTCGGTGCTTTCGGAGGCGTAGCGCGCCCGCTCGCCCAGCGTGATCAGCGCGCCATTGAAGTCCTTGGCCTCGTATTGCGCGTAGAAGCGCTCGGACAGGAGCAGGGTCTGCAACTCCTTGCGGCGCGCCGGGGGCAGGGTGGCACTGGCAGCCGCGGCGCTCGCTTCCCCCGTCAACCCCTGCTGGATTTTCGCATAGGCCTTGCCCGCAGCGGCATCGGCTGCGATCTGGGCGTTGCCGCCGCGCTGGGCCGCGTCGAACGCCTCCGCCGCTGCGGCCGGCCGCTTGAGGTTGAGCAGGCACCAGCCGCGCTGGAGCGCAGCTGCTCCGCTTGTGCCGGCGCCGCAGGAACCGCTGCGCGGGCGCTCGGGCGCTGGGCGGCGCGCCACAACCACGGCGGGACTATCGTCTTCGTAGCGGGATGGCGGTGCAGCCTCTATTCGGGTGACGCGACGTGGAGCCCGCTCGACGGGCTCTGGCGCCGGAACCATCCGGGCCGTCGGGCTCGTCTCGGGCAGAGGCCGGACTTCCCGCACTGCGGTTGGGGCGCGCCCGCGCGCCGGGTTCAGCAGGTCCGCGATGCGCGCTGAACGGCTACGCCATTCGGCGATGATGGCGCGTAAGGCGCCCTGGTCGCGCAGGCGCTGATGCACGAGCGCCAGGCCGTAAGCGGCCGGCTCGTAGTTGCGATCCCAGGACAGGGCGGTTTCGAACCAGGTCTCGGCCGGCGCGACCTGCCCGGAATTATAGGCGTACCAGCCGAGCGCGGCGCCGCCGGGCGCATAGCGGTCGACGCCGACCGTCTTGGCGATGCGCTCGATCACGGCGCGTTCGAGCCGCGGCGCCGGCTCCTGCGCTATCAGCGCGGTCGCGACGTCGAGATAGGCTTTTCGGTTGGCCGGGCCGGCTTCGAGCCATTGTGCGCCGAGCGTCTCTGCCTCCTGGTATTTCTGCAGCGCGCCCAGAGCGAGCACGGCCCCTTCCGCCGCCTTGGCACCGCCATTGCGCGCCAGCGCCATCTGGAACCAGCTTACGGCCTTGGCCGGCTCGTTATGGCGGAAGCTGTAGAAGCCGAGCAGGATCGGGTCATCCGGCGTCGTCGCCGCATTGGCGAGCGCCTCGATGCGGCGGATCTCCTCGGGCGTTGCGGTCAGGGTCGGGTCTTCGGCGGCCTTGCCGACATGCCGTCGCGCGATCTCGTCGCGGATGCCGGAGAATTCGGTCTGCCGCTCCTGCGCCAGCAACGGGCTGACCAGCGCCTCGGGCAGGCTGGCGAGCGCCTTCTGCAGGGTGCCGACCCGCTCGGCCGGGTTGGTGCAGTTGGTCAGCACATAGGCATAGGCGTCGCGGGCCCGCTCCGGCGCGCCGGTCTGGGCGAAGGCCTCGGCCACGCGCCAGAGCGCGTCGACATTGGCGCAGGTCAGGAGCGCCGGCGTCTCGGTGCCGATGCGGATGACCTGTTCCCACTGCTTGGCATTGGAGGCATTGGCCAGGCGCTGGCCGGCTTCAGCCCGGTCGAGTTGGGCGATCAGATCGGCCGGCGCCTGCCAGCTCGGATCGGCGCTGTTGCGCTGTCCGATCGCGGCGCGCGCCTCGCCATATTTGCCTTCGGCGAACAGCCGCCAGATCCGTTCGAGCTCGGGATCGCCGGTCGGCTGGGGCGAGGTCAGGTCGGTTGGCGGCTTCCACTCGGGATAGAGGGCGCGCAGCCGGGCGAGCTCCGCCTCGTAGCGGCGGGTGTCGCCCTGCGTCGCGAAATAGCGCAGGGCTGTCTCGTCGACCTTCTGCGCCTGCGGCGCGGCCGGCGAGCCTGGCCGTCCAGCCGGGGCCTGGGCCAATTCGGTCTCGGTCTGCCCGGCTGCAGGTCCGGTGGCTTGGGTGGAATCGGGCTGCGTCTCTGTCTGGGCCAGTGCCTGCTGGACGGCCGGCGACGGTGCGTCCCGCCATGTCAGCTCATGGCCATAGCGGCCCAGCCCGTAGAAGACGGCGCTCGAGGCCGCGACCGTGATCAGCACGGATTTCACATGCATTGCGGATACCTCTCGCTCAGCATCGAGAGGGCGAGCAGATGCAGCGTCGACGGATAGTAGGCCGTCGGCAGGAAGGTCTTCAGCTCGGCTGGAACAGGGGTGCGGTCGAGCGCGCAGGCGATCGCCGCGGCCAGGATGCGATAACCGACATCCGGCAACGGTTCGGCGGGTTTGCCGGTCGGCACGTCGATCACGGCGGTGCCATTGGCCCAGGCCTGGCGGAACGGTTCGAGGCGCTGCTTGTCGGCAAGGCCCGCCCGCAGCAAATAGAGCGGGATGCGCAGCGCGTTGTAGCCGAATTGCGGCGGGAAGCCGTCCGCCGGCTTCGGCTCGCCCTTGAGCGAGAGCCAGTCGGCAGCCGGTACCTTCCGCTTGGCAAGCTCGTCGAGCAGCTTCAGCCCGCTGGCCTGTACCTGCATCCAGCTCTGGTCGCCGGTGAGCTTGGTAAGCATGGGAAAGGTCTCGAACACCCAATAGGACGGGTTGATCACTGGGCCGTCCGCCCGTTCCTGTTCCGAAAAACCCTTCGCCGCCGGCATCAGCCAGGTTTCGCCGCCGCGCTTCAGGAGCGCGACCTTGGCCAGCGAACGGGCGATCTGGCGGGCCGCGGTGGTGTAGGCCGGCATCGACCAGCGTGTGCCGGCGCAGGCGAGGGCCTCGACGATCAGGAGGTCGCCGTCGCTGGCATTGTTGATGTCGGTGACGCGGGGCGTAGCCTTCGGGTCCCAGCGCCAGGCGGCGAGGCCGTCATCGCGGATCAGGAGTTCGGTCCGGGTGAAGGAGAGGATGCTGGCGAAGCTGCCGCGATCGCCGGCGAGGCAGGCCAGAAGCAGGCCGTAACCCTGGCTCTCGCTATGGCTGATGCCGCCATTGGCGTCGTCGACGACACGGCCCTCGGCGGTGACGAACTTCTGGCGATAGAGCTCCCAGGCGCCGGCCGGCAGGGCGGCCTGTGCGCCGGAGGTGAGACAGAGCAGGGTCGCGGTCAAGGCTGCGCGAAGCCGTCTCATGAACGCCTCCCCAACCGGCCGAGCATCAGGAAGGTTCCGATGCCGAGGCCGATGCAGGCTGCGAGCAATGCCAGCGCGTAGATGCCGATATTGCTCGACATCCAGTTGGCGAAGACCAGGCGCATATTGGCCAGGCTGAACGGTCGCGTCATGACGAAGGAGGTGCTGTCCGCCGAAATGACGTGATTGTCCTGGCCGTTCCGGAAGGCCGTGACCTTTCCGGCCATGCCGGCCCAGTTGCCTGGGGTGACGAGCCTGTCAGCCGCCCGCTCCAGCGCGTCCTCTTGGCGCACCACGAAGGCGGTCCAGACCTGCCTTGTGTCGGGATCGGTCGCCTGCGCGGCGATCAATTCGGCCCCTTCCGCCGGCTCGTAGAGCGAAGGCGCGCGCGAAGGCGTGCGCAGCTGCGCGAAGGAGAGGTCGAAGGTCCGCTGCAGCCACTGGTCGAAGCTGATGAAGTAGCGGGCGAGGGGGCCGCCGAGCGAGCCGCGCCAGCGGTCGCGGACCCCTTCCGTCGTCGGCGCGATGCCGCCCGAATCCTCCGGTGTCGTCTGCCGACCCTGGAAGCGGTTGATCACCGCCTCGAACACGGCAGCGCCTTCGGATTCCGGCACGACGACGACGGCGTCCGCGCGCTGCGGCCAGGTGTTGCGGACATTGTCGGCGATGCCGACGCGCGGCAGCAGTCCGGCCGGCAACTGGCCGGCGGCGCCGACGATCAAAGCGGGGCGGTTGCCGACGGTCGCGGCGCTGCCGAGGATGTCGATCGGCAGTGGCCGGTCGGCGCGTTGGGCCAGCCGGGCGAGCAGCGTGGCGGCGGCGCCGAGATTGGGCAGGTCCTGCCGGCCGACGACCAGCGCCACCTGCGAGGCGATCGAATAGGGGAAACCGGTGCCCGCCACGGCGGCGAGATTAGGGCTGACCCCGATCTTGGCGAAATCCGGGAACGCCAGCGCCGTGGTGTCGAACAGCGCGAAGCGGTTCTTTCCGGGCAGGGTCGCGCCGGGCCCGCAGGCGAGGTCGGACCGCGTTGGCATGACCGCCTCGAACCAGATCTCGTTGATCCCGGGCCGGAAGTGCCGGAGCGGCACGGTGATCGGGGTTTGCTGGAAGAGCCCGCCATTCGACGCATTGAGCGGCACCGTCGCCGCGACGTTGCCGTTGACGAAGATCTCGATGTGACCGGAGCCGGGAAGGACTTCCTCCGAATAGGCGCCGTCGAGATAGAGCGTCGCCTCGCCATAGGCGTTGGCGTAGAAATCTCCGGGCATGGCGACGACGGCGCGTACGCGCATGCGCCGGCCCGAGGATTCCTGGGTGGGAACGCCGAGCTCGGAGAAGCGCAGCGCCTGCTTGCCCGAGATGAACGGCGCATCCGGCACATGCCAGCTCGCCGTGTCCATCGTCTTGCGGTTGATGTTGGTCGGCCTGGACACTGGACCGGTCAGGAGCCTGGCGATGATCGCCTCGAGATCCGGCCAGGTCTCGCCGGTAACGAGCAGGGCGGCAGGGCCGAGCTTCGGATTGGCGACGAAGCCGAGGAAGCTGCCGGCCCCCGCCTCGGGCGGAAGCGCGCCGATGAGGTCGCGCAATTCCTTGCTGGTGCCGAGCAGAACGGTCAGCACGCCGGGGCGGATACGCTCCGGCAGCCGCTCGGAGACCCGCACCGCGGCCTGGCTGTAGCGGCCACGCAAGGCGACTCCCTGCGCGACGGCGAGGATGCTGCCCGCAGCAATGGCGCGCGTGGCACCTGGCGCAACGATGTGAATCGTCGTCTGCCCGCTTTCGTCGGCGCCGACGGCCGGAAGGTCGTCGATGCTGCGCAGCCGTGATTGCTGAGTCGCCGGATTCCTGAAGGACAGCCTGGTGCCCGCACCATCGATGCGCGTCCACAATTCATAGGTGGAGGTGATCGTGCAGTCGGTGCGGTGGCGCTGCACAGCCTCGAAACGGATCGTG
The DNA here is from genome assembly GCF_030144325.1 of Bosea vestrisii. Classification (NCBI taxonomy): domain Bacteria; kingdom Pseudomonadati; phylum Pseudomonadota; class Alphaproteobacteria; order Hyphomicrobiales; family Alloboseaceae; genus Allobosea; species Allobosea vestrisii. Next base: position 4,485,965 of record NZ_CP126307.1, read on the forward strand.
TTCTGACCGGGCCTGAGCAGCCCCTTGCGGATCGCGGTGGAGGTTCGCTTCAGGCGATCGGAGGAGGCGATCGGCGCCTCCATGATGCGCTCGCCATTGATGCGGACCGTCAGCCGCGAGGCCTCGGGCATCACGACCAGCGCGTTCTGGAAGGCGATGTCGAGATTGAGATCGGCGCTCGCTTCGTCCTGGGTCAGGTAGAAGGCCCAGCTGCGCGTGTCGCTTTCGCCTTCGAGCGTAACGCGGGCCGCCGGCAGCAAGGGCTTGAAGGCGAAGCTGGCCGGAATGGCCGGCGCGGGCACGGCAACTCGCGGCGGCTCCGGTGGGCGTGGCGCGGCCGGCTGCTGGGCCGGCGGCACGATCATGAACGGCGCCGGCTCCTTCGGCGGCGTCTGGGCTTCCTGTGCCCGCAGTGCCGCCCCTCCGATCGGGAGGATCGCTGCCGCGGCGAGGATGGGCAGGAGACGCATTCTCATTCCGCCGCGCTCCGCGGCTTGGTCGAACGGGAAAAGCGGTACAGGCCGAAGAGGTAGGAGAGGCCGCGGCTGGTCTGGAACACGGCGAGGCGCAGGAAGCGCAAGGTCCCGTAGACGACGCCCATGTTCTGGCGACGCGCCTTCTGGAAGTCGCTCCAGATCGCGGCATCGGAAAAGGCGAGGTCGGCGATGATGCGGCTGTGCAGCGGCTCGCTGGGCTCATATTGGCAGCCCAATACCAGCCCCTTCTGATCCGATGCGAGGCGGGCGATGCGGACGGGCAGCCCGCCTGATGGCATCGCGATCGAGGTCTCGAAGGAGATCTCGCCCTTGCTTCCCACCGCCAGTCTGTCGAAGCCTTTGGACAGGACCCGGATGGCGACGCCGTCGACGGAGACGTTCTCGGTGACGATCGGTGCCGTCCGGCCGTCGATGCTGATCTCTCCGCGGCGCTTCACCGGAAAACGCCGGGCACCACGACCTTCCGGCCGCTCCGAAACCACGCCGAGGGCGCAGCCCGCCATCAGCAGGTTGAGGATGTTCCACAGTCCGACCACGAGTGTGGTGTCGGCATTGTACGGCTGGGCGATGGTGCGCCAATAGGTGGCGACGACACCGAGCGCCAGCACGGCGAAGATGATGAAGAAGGGCAGGCCGAGCTCGGATACACGCCGCGTCCCGAGCTCTTCGCTCTTGGCGGTGACCTTGAAGGTCGGCTTGCCGGGATTGATCAGGACCGAGATCACCGCCGGCAGCAGATAGACCGACTGGATGAATTCGTAGAGCTCGGAGATCCAGGGCCAGCGATAGCGGCCATAGAGGTAGTTCTGCATCATCAGGTTCACCGCCATGTAGCTGAACACATAGGCGATGAACTCGGCGCCGGAGGCTGTGAAGATCTCCAGTCCGAAGAAGAGATAGCAGAGCGGCGCGACCAAGAAGGTCAGGCGCACGAACGGGAACAGCCAGAACAGGGCCGAGGACGAGTAGCACAGGCGCTGCGGCAGGGAGAGGCCGCTCTTGAGCATCGGGCGGTGGTAGATCAGGATCTGCATCATGCCCTGCGCCCAGCGCGAGCGCTGGCCGATGAAGCTGGTGAAGGTCGCCGGCTGGAGGCCGGCGATCAGCGGCTTGTCGACATAGACGCTGTTCCAGCCGGTGGCGTGCAGCGTGATCGCGGTCTCGGCGTCTTCCGTGATGCTGCGGCCGGAGAAGCCGTTCGTCGTCTGCAGCGCCGTGCGGCGCAGCACCGCGGCCGAGCCGCAGAAGAACGAGGCGTTCCACTTGTCGAGGCCGCGCTGGATGATGCCGTAGAACATCTCGTTCTCGGACGGCATCGCCTTGAAGGTCTTGAGGTTGCGCTCCAGCGGGTCGGGATTGATGAAGAAGTGCGGCGTCTGGACCAGGAAAAGCTTCGGATCCTCGGCGAAATAGCCGATCGTCTCGGTCAGGAAGCTGCGTGCCGGCGCGTGGTCGGCGTCGAAGACGACGATGAGCTCGCCGGAGGAGTTGGCGAGGCCGTTGTTGAGGTTGCCGGCCTTGGCGCTGACATTGCGCTCGCGCGTCAGATAGGTGACGCCGAGCCCCTCGCAAAGCGCCTGCAGCGCCGTGCGACGCTCCCGGGCCGCGCTGGCGGCGACGAAGTTGTCGGCGTTGCATTTCTCATCGGTGCCGCCGTCGTCGAGCAGATAGACCGTCAGGCGGCCGGCCGGATAGTCCATGGCGAGCGCCGCCGAAAGCGTCGTCGCCAGCAGCTCCGGCTCCTCGTTATAGGTGGGTACGAAGACGTCGACGGCGGGGGGCGTCTGCAGGAAGCGGCGGCGGCGTCTTGCGCCGCGGCAGCGGCATCGCCACGACGAACAGGCTGAGGAACAGCATGCCGATATTGTAGAGCTCGGCCAGATAGAGGATCAGGCCGGGAATGAAGTCCTCGAGCTGGTTGACCGGCGGCAGCGTGCTGGTCGTGCGCCAGTAGACGTAGCGCAGCACCATCGCCGTCCCGAGGCCAAGCGCGATCAGGCGCCAGACCCCGTAAGGGCGCAGGAATTTGAGCAGGATCATCGCCCCGACGACGATCGTCCCGGCGATCAGATGCGCCTGCAGGCTGATCGGCAGCGTGATGAGCGCCACGACCACGGCGGTCGCGATGGCCCAGAAGATGACGTAGCTCGCAGTTCGCATCGATTCGTCTGACGCTTCGTTGCCTCAGGGCGCAGGTGGTGGCGGAACGGTTGGGTATCCCTCCAGCGGCCTGTCCGGGATCGGCTGAGAATCATGGGCTCGGTCGGCTTCGGTTTGCGAAGCTCGCGCCGGCCGCGGTCGCACAACGCGTCGGGGCGCCGCTGGCTCCGGATCTGAAACCTGCGGCAGCGGATAGATCGGCGCCCCGGCCTTGCCGAGTTCCGGCGCTGGCGCCGGAGCGTCCCCGATCGGTCCCCAACCGCTGCGTCGCAGCGAGGCGTTGAGCGAGTAGTCATAGGCGAGGCGTAGCAGCGCGGCCTCGGTCGCCTTGGGATCGCAGATTCGCAGACGGACAGAGACTGCGCCTGATTTGGGCCGGAAGACGCTGTCTCCATCGGCAATGCGCTGCCAGGCGTAGAGACAGGCCTCGCCACCGGCGCCGCGGCCGAAGGCATAGCCGAACGGGCCGTATCTGTTCTGGACGAAGACGGCCGAGGGCGCCATGGCGACGCCCGGCAGGCGCTCCTCCATGTCCTGCGCGACGGAAAAATCGTCGATCCCCGGCAGCTTGAGCAGGTTGCCCTCGACACCGGCGCTGTCCGGCAGGTCGGCCGCGGTGAAGAAGGCGACCTGGATCGTGTTCTCGCCGGGGGTCCGGCCGCGCGTCGCCAGCGAGATCGTCTGCGAAATCGCGTTGTCGTAGCTGCGCTGCGTGACACTGATCGCGGGCGGGCTGCCGGGCGGCAAGGCGATCAGCGCCCGGCTGGGATCGACTGCGATGGCGCGGGTCGAGAAGGTCAGTTCGGCGTCAGACAGCCGCTGCTCGCCGCAGCCCGCCACGAACAGTGCCGTGGCGGCGACCCACAGGAGTGCTGCCTTGTGCGCTGACGGGATCGCGAGACCCGCGATCGTCACTCGCCGATGAATCGTCATTGTCGCCGGAAGCGATTGTTGCGCGCCGTCATGCATTGACCATCGATTAACATTGGTTAACGAGTCGTTACTCCCGTGCGCAGGCCGTCTGGGGAGCGCATCGGCCGAGTACCTTGCCACCAATACAGATGATTCGCGCCGGCCTTCCAACCGATTGTGCGCGGCAATGGGCATTTTGGGAGTGGATTTGGCTGGGCGAGGCCGTGTCCGATCGATCGACAAGCCTCGGAACGTGGCGGCTATTGTCGCGCATCTTTCAGGGGCGATTGAATTCGCTCTAAATACCAGGCAGTTGTGAAGGCCGTCTGGTTACGGCGAGAGCCTGATGCCCGCGCCGAAATCCCCGCCGACGTTCACCGCGAGGGTTTGATCGCAAGCGCAAGCCCAAGGGGTGCGCGGGGTCCGGTTGCGGCCGCTTTCCGCCGCTGTGTCGAATGTCGATGTCGAGATGTCGAAGCGGCTGATGCTCGCCGCTCCCGAACCCCGCGCGCGGTTCTCTTTAAGGTGCCTCGCCGCGCCTTCAGGTCGGGCAAGACCCGGCTTCGTCCGGACGAGGCCCCTCCGCCATTCCAGCCCGCGACGGCTGTTCAAGGCGGACACCGCTCTCCCCGCCCGGCCGCACGATGCCTCGCGACAGCCCCCTTGGTCGGACGGGACGGGGGAGAATACGCCAGGTTTCCGAGGCGGGGATTGATGGCCGCGTTATCCCCGTCACGCTGGCGCCGGCTGGCAGGTTCGCTTGACGTTGCGGCAATATATCTGTGTTGTCGGATGGGGGAATGGTCAGGAAATCCTACTGGAATCACCGTCGATTCGGTGCCGTCCTCGCGGACAAAGAGAAACGTCCCCTGGCCTGCAATCGCCATGGCCGAGGCGACGGACGCGAACGTTGCGACAACTCTGCAACAGAGCGCTACTGACGATGGATGTGAATGGCCGTTCATAGCTCGCGAGAGTGTTGCACGGTATAATTGCGATTGGTTGGGGGACTTCGTGACATCCGTGCTCGTCGCCGAGGCTGGGAAGCCGTCTGTCGTGCGGCTCCGTCCGCGCCTGTGCGCGGGGACGGCGCTCGTGCTCTTGTGCGCGGTGCTCGCGAGTCCGGCGTTGGCCAATGGCGGCGCTGGCGGCGGTGGCGGCGGCTCCGTCGGTGGTCTCGACAATCCCGATACCGCCGGCAATGCGGGCGGTAACGGCAGCAGCCTCATCGGCGGCGCCGGCGGCGGTGCCGGCCTGAGCGGCGGCGCTGGCGGTTCCAGCGCCGGTGCCGGCGGTTCGGGCGGGTTGAACCCGGGAGATTCCGGCAACCCTGGCTCCACCGGCGCGGCCGGCGCCGGCGGTGGCGGTGGTGCGCATGGCAGCGTTAGCGCGACGGTGCCGAGCGGAATCAGGACCGGCGGTGCTGGTGGCGCCGGCGGCGAGGGCCTGGGCATGGGCGGCGGCGGGGGCGGCGGTGCCGGCGGCTGGGGCGCCGTGATCACCGGCGCGGGAGCGCTCGGCTCGACCGGCGTGACGGCGACCGGTGGAGCCGGCGGCGCTGGTGGTGCTGCGATCGGCGGCTTTACCTACGCAGGCGGTGGCGGCAGCGGCGGCCACGGACTGGCCGTGACCGGCGGAGCCGGAACGTCGTTGACGCTCACCGGCGTCGTTCAAGGCGGCGTTGGCGGGATCGGCAGCTTTGCTTTGGGGGGATGGCCGGGCAGCAGCGGTGGAGATGGCGGGGCAGGCCTGTTCCTGAGCGGTGCATCGACCGTCACCATCAATGCCGCTGTCCGCGGCGGCAATGGCGGAATGGGCGGCAGCGGCGGCGGCGCGCCCGGCGGAGTAGGGGGGGCAGGCGGCGGTGGTGTGTTCATCGCCAATGGTGGGACAGTCAACGTCAATGCCTCCGTCGTCGGTGGTCTCGGCGGCAATGGTGGCGTAGGACCGGTTTCGGGGGCTGCGGGCGGGCATGGAGCCGGCATCGCCGGCAACAATCTTACGGTTGTCCTTGGTACCGGCGGCATGATCAGCGATGCCGATGGCGCCGGTGGTGCCTTGGGCAATGCCCTCCAGGTAAACGGCAGCAGCAAGCTGACGGTCACGGCGGCCGGCACCGCCAGCATCATCGGCAATATCGATATCGCGAGCGGCACGCTGACGCTCGACCAGGGCGCCGGTAGCAGCATCACCATCGCCAATACGATCACCGGCGCGGGCGCGCTCGCCAAGGACGGTGCCGGCACGGTGACGCTGACCGGCACCAACACCTATGCCGGAGGCACGACGCTCAATGCCGGCACGCTTTCGATTTCGGCCGATGCCAATCTCGGCAATGCGGCGAGCGGGATCACCTTCGGCGGCGCCAGCACCCTGCAGGTGACGGGGAGCTTCACCACGGCCCGGGCGATGGTGCTCAACGCCACCGGCACGGTCGAGGTCACTGCCGGCCAGAACTTCACCATGGGCGGTACGATCACCGGCGCCGGCGGCCTGATAAAGGCCGGCAGCGGGACGCTGATCCTGACCGGCAGCAACTTCTACACCGGCGGCAACACGATCTCGCAGGGCACGGTCTCGGTCTCCTCCGACGCCAATCTCGGCAGTGCGGGCTACACGATCACCTTCAACAACGCGACCATCGTCGCTGGCGCCGGCACAGGCGCTGATGCGGTGCTGCGCACGACGGCTTCGTTCACCAGCGGCCGTGACATCGCTTTCACCAGTGGTGGTGGCCGCATCGAGACCGATGCGGGAACGACGCTGACACTCACCGGCGCGATCAGCGCCGTCGGCACCACCCCCAGCTTCGTCAAGCAGGGCGCCGGCACATTGGTGCTGACCGGCGACAGCTCGGCCGGCTATGAAGGTCGCACCTGGGTCAACGAGGGCACGCTGCGCATCGAAGCCGGCGGCAAGCTCGGCAGCAACAGCGTCGGCGGGCAGGCCTATATCAGCAATGGCGCGACCGCGATCGTCACCGGCACCGGCTCGAGCTGGGAGACTTTCGGCCAGATGCGAGTTGGCGAGCATGGCTCCGGCACGCTGCGGATCGAGGCAGGCGGCTCCGTGAAGACCGGTGGCGGCTCCGGCACGGTCGGCATCGTCGGCGCCGGCGGCGCGAGTTCGGTCACGATCACCGGATCCGGCTCGCAATGGTTCGGCAATGGCGAAAACCTCTATGTCGGCCATTCCAATGCGGGATCGCTGACGGTCACGGCCGGCGGCAGCCTCAAGCTCGGCAGCGCCGGCGACGGCACGATCATCGCGGGGTTGAGCGCCGGCGGCGCCGGCGGCATCATCAATATCGGCGCAGCTGAGGGCAGCGGCGCCGTGGCGGCGGGCGATCTCCTCGTCGGCAAGGTCGATCTGGTGGCGAGCGCGAGCCAGCTGGTCTTCAACCATACCAATGTCGGCTACACGTTCGCGTCTTCGATCACCGGTGACGGCTCGGTGCGCCAGATCGCCGGCATCACGGCGCTGACCGGTACCAACGATTACAAGGGCCAAACACAGGTCCTGGGCGGGCGGCTGATCGCCGGAAATTCGACCGGCTTCTCCGCGAACTCGGACTATACGGTTGCGGCGGGGGCGGTGCTCGAAGTGGCGGGTGGTGCCTTTACCGCGGCTAGGGTGGGCTCGCTGTCGGGTGCCGGCTTCGTCCTGATCGGCCTCGACGAGATGCTGATCACCGGGACCACTAACCAGACCGCCACTTTCTCCGGAACCTTCTTCGGCGATGGCTCGCTCCGCTTCGACGGCTCCGGCACGCAGATCTACACCGGCACGGGCAATCTCGGCGGCGACCTCCTCATCTGCGCCTGCAGCACCGGCTCCTTCATCATCCGCGGTGGATCGCTGACCTTCGGCGGCGGCGTCCAGGTCAATGGCGGCATGCTGCTTCTCGATCAGGCCGGCTTGTTGACGGCCGGCCATAATATTGAGGTCAATAGTGGCGCGCTGGTCGTCAGCCAGGGCAGCAAGCTCGCCAATCCCGGCTGGGGCGTCGTCGTCTTCTCTGATCTGCGCATCGACGGCGTCGGCTCCTCGGTCACGACCGACATATTCCTGCTGCAGGGTCTGGCGAGCAACGCCTCGCTGATCATCTCGGGCGGCGCGACGCTGACCGTAAACCTCGGCGCCGCGGTCCAGGCCGGTTTAGGCGGCAGCGCCAGCGCGCTGGTGACCGGCGCGGGCTCGCTGTGGACCATCCCCAACACCTTCGCCATTGGCCCCGGCTCGACGGAGCCGACTTTTGTCACCCTCGCCGAGGGCGGCGAACTCCGGATCACCGCGGGCGATCTCCAGATCGACACGCTCGGCACGCTCAACCTCGGCAATGGCGGCAGGGCCGGTCTGCTGACCATCACGGCGGGAGCGATCGTCAACGACGGCGCCATCGTTGCCGACTTCACCGACATGGCGACGCTGACCTACGACATCTCCGGCACCGGCACGCTCACCAAGCGCGGTTCGGGCACGCTGACGCTGACGGGGGCGAACACTTATACCGGCGCGACGACGGTGTCGGGCGGCAAGCTGGTCGTGAACGGCTCGCTCACCGGCGCGGTGACGATCGATGGCGGCGCGCTCGGTGGCTCGGGCACGGTCGGCGGCATCGCCGCCAATGCCGGCGGAACGGTCGCACCCGGCAACTCGATCGGGACGCTCAATGTTGCCGGCAACATTTCGTTCGCGAGTGGCTCGACTTATCAGGTCGAGATCAACCCGGCCGGGCAGGGCGACAAGATCCTGGCTTCCGGGCTGGCGACGATCTCGGGCGGCACGGTCGCCGTGCTGGCCGAGAGGGGCACCTACGCGGCCTCGACCAGCTACACCATCCTGACCGCCGCCGGCGGCGTCACCGGCCGCTTCGCCGACGTGACCTCGGACCTCGTCTTCCTGACGCCGTCGCTGGCCTATGACAGCAACAACGTCGTCCTGACCATGAGCCGAACAGCCACGACCTTCCTGGACGTCGCCTCGACCCGCAATCAGGGGTTCATCGCCAATGCGGCTGAGCGTCTCGGCGTCGGCAACCCGATCTACGACACGCTGCTTTCGGGCACGGCGGCCGAGGCGCGCGCCGGCTTCGACCTGCTCTCGGGCGAGGCGCATGCGCAGGCGGTCAGCGTCATGATCGACGAGAGCCGGCTGGTGCGTGAGACCATCCTCAACCGCCTGCGCGGGCCGCTGCTGACGGCTCCCGGCGCACAGGTCGCTGCCGCCTTCAGCGCCGACCTGCCCGGCCGCAAGGGCGCGGTGCTGATGAACGCGCCGCAGCCGCGCTACACGCTCTGGGGCGAGGCCTTTGGCGGCGCCGGCAATACCGACGCCGACGGCAATGCCGGAAGCCTCAGCCGCCGCAGCGGCGGGGCGCTGCTCGGCGCTGACCTGATGCTCTATGACGCGCCGGGCTCGTCGCTGAAGCTCGGTGTCGCCGGCGGCTACAGCCAGTCGCGCTTCGATCTCGATGCCCGGCGCTCCTCGGGCAAGCTCGACAGTGGCCATGCGGCGCTCTACGCCGGGGGCCGCTTCGGCAATCTCCGGCTCGACGCAGGCCTCGCCTATTCATGGTCCGAGAGCGACATCCGCCGCCAGGTCCAGATCCGCGGCTTTGGCGACAGCTTGCGGCTGCAGCGCCCGGGCGCGGTCGCGCAAGGCTTCGCCGAACTCGGCTATGGCTTTGCCCTCAGCGGCTTTGCGCTCGAGCCTTTTGCCCAGCTGGCGCTGATCCGCGTCTCGACCGACGCCGGCACGGAACGCGGCGGCGCCGCGGCGCTGCGGGTGCTCTCCTCGGACCAGACCCTCGGCTTCACAACGCTCGGCCTGCGTGCCGAGGCGCAGCTCGGCTCGGCCCCGCTCTTCGCCCGCGCCATGCTCGGCTGGCGTCACGGCTTTGGCGAGCTTACCCCGACGGCAAGCACGGCCTTCGCCCTCGGAACCACCCCGGCGCGCGTGTTCGCGGCCCAGATCGATCGCGAGGCGCTCGTCGCCGAGGCTGGGCTCGACTGGCGCCTCTCGTCTGCCACAGCCCTCGGCCTGACCTACTCCGCCGCCATCGGCGAACGCTCAAGAGACCACGCCCTCAAGGGCAGGGTCGAAATGCGGTTCTGAGGAGCAGGAGCGCTACTGCGCCTCCAGCACCAGCTCCAGCGTCATCAGCACCGGATTCTCGCCGCGCTGGAGAGCGCCTTGTGCCATGCCGCCGGTATAGTCGACCAGCGCGATGGCGAGTGCGGCTTCCGGCTTGCCGTCTTCGCCTGGCGCGACATGGCCGGCGGTGATCGCGATCTCGGTGGCGAAAGGCTCGATGACGCGCTCATCGGCAAAGCGGGCGCCGATGGTCGAGCCGACGCCGCCATGGATGATCGCCTGCGTAATGCCGCGCTCGGCGCAGAACCCTTCCAGGGTGGTGAAGACGTCGCGGTTCGGCCGCAGCCGCAGCACGAAGAAGCGACCTCCAGTTTTCGCTCCGCCGCTCTGGCGTTCGGCCGGCATGAACAGCTTGAAATTCGTCTCCGGATCATGGCCTGCGACGAAGCCGGCACCCTCCAGCCCAACCGCATCGACGCTGATCGGCTCGGCCAGGAAACTCTGATCCGGCAGGATATGACCGCCATTATGCCTGCCATCCGCCTCGCGCCAGAGCGCGTGGCCGTGGAAGAATGGCGCGCCGTCGCGCTCGCCGAAGGTCAGGGCTCCGGTCTCGATCCGGGTCACGCCATCAGGCCGGAAGGTCTCGCTGTAGAAGGCGGCGTGCTCCGGCGTCGCCGAAAGCGCCGGCATCACATAGGCGAAGGGCGCGAGCGCCAGCCCGGCCGGCAGGCGCAGCACGCCGCTGGAAAAACCCTGCGCCGCGAAGGCCTCGGCGATCGCGTCGAGCAGCAGGCCGGGTTTCAGCTCAAGCGTGAGCTTGCGGCCGCGTCCTTCGAACCACTGGATGCGCTCGGGTTCGGCCGGTCCCGGCTGCTCGATTCTTCTCACGCTGAGGCTCCCGGCGCCCTGATGAAATCGAGCAGGCCGCGCTTCTCCAGCTCGTCGCGCACCAGCCGCTTGGGCACCTTGCCATAGCCGGATTTCGGCAGCTCCTCGAAGAAGAAGAAGCGCTTCGGCATCTTGTAGCGTGGGATCTTCTCGGCGAGATAGTTTGCCAGCTCATTTTCATCGATATGACCGCGCGCGACGCAGACCGCGACGCCGATCTCGCCCCAGACCGCGTCGGGCACGCCGAGCACGGCGGCCTCGGCGATCGCCGGATGGGTCAGGAGCTTCTCCTCGATCTCGCGCGGATAGATGTTGGAGCCGCCGGAGATGTACATGTCGGAGGCGCGGCCGGTGATGTAGACGAAGCCCTGCTCGTCCATATGGCCGAGATCGCCGGTACGGAACCAGCCATTGCGGAAGGATTTCGCATTGGCCTCGGGGTTCTCATAATAGCCGGCGAACACCGCCGGGCCTATCACGCAGATCTCGCCGGTCTCGAAGGGCTTGAGCTCCTCGCCCGCATCGTTCTGGATCGCGACCTGGATGCCGGTACGCTCGACGCCGCAACTGCCGATGCGCGCTTCTGGCCCGTCCTCTTCCGCGTGCAGATAGGTCGGCAGCACGGTGATGTTGCCGGTGACCTCGCCGAGGCCGAAATACTGCACCAGCACCTTGCCGAGCTTCTTCAGCGCCGTCTTCTGATCCTCGCGATACATCGGCGCGCCGGCGTAGATGACATGGCGCAGGCTGGAGTGATCGTGCTGGTCGACGGCCGGATGCTCGACCAGCATCTTCAGGATCGTCGGCACCGTGAAGATGTTGGTGACCCGGTGCCTCTCGATCAGCCGGAAGGCCTCGTCGATGTCGAAGCGCTCGGTCGGCAAGAGGATCGTCGGAGCGCCGCGAGCCGACAGCACGAGCTGATGCACGCCGGCGCCATGCGAGAGCGGGGCTACGACCAGCGAGGCGTCCTGCTCCGTCGAGCCCGGCACGAGGTCGGCGAGGTGATTGGTCACCACGAAGCCCATCTGGCCATGGGTCAGCACCGCCGCCTTGGAGCGGCCGGTGGTGCCGGAGGTGAAGAAGAACCAGCAGGGATCGTCGCGGTCGACGACCGCATCGGGCACATGGCTGCCCTGATGCGCGGCGATCGCCTCGGTCAGCGTCGTCTCGCCGAAGGAGCCCGGGCCGATCCGCCAGATGAACTCCAGCGCATTGCTCTCCTTGGCGACGGCCGCGGCGTGATCGGGGAAATCGCCATGGCAGAGGAAGCCCTTGGCGCCCGAGGAGGTCGCGAGCCAGGCGACCTCGTCCGGCATCAGCCGGAAATTGGTCGGCACCCAGACGGCGCCGAGACGGAAGGCGGCAAACATCGAGACGAACATCTCGTCGCAGTTCTTGGAGTGGACGAGGATGCGGTCGCCCTTGCCGATGCCGCGGGCGGACAGTGCGGCGCAGAGCGCGTGCGCGGCCGCGTCGAGCTCGCCCCAGCTCCATTGCCGCTCGCCCCAGATCAACCCGGGTCGATCACTAAAGCGGCGGGCATTGCGCGTCAGGAAATGCGCGAGGTTCATCACCCGCGTCGTCATGGGCTTTTGCCCGCCCGCCGGGCCGGCGCCTGTTGCGCTCGTCGTCATGGCGTCGTCTCCGCTGTCCTGATCTCGTCTTGCGCCGGCTTGCCCTGCCGCCGGGCGAGCATGGCGGCGATCCTGTGCTCGACCTGCCGCGCCTCTTGACGCAGCAGGGTGGCGAGCTCCTCCTGCCGCTGCGGCTGCATGCGTGAATCGATCGCGGCGATGCTGAGCGCACCGGCAACGCGCCCATCCGGATAACGAACGGCGACGCCGATGCCCCAGGAGTTCGCGACGATACGCCCCGGGTTGAGCGCAAAGCCCTGAGCCCGCGCCAGCGCGATGTCGGTGATGAGCTGGGCCGGCGCATAGGCCGGGTAGCGCGCGGCGAGGACAGCGCGGTTGGCCTCGATCATCGCCGTAGCCTCGATGTCCGGGATCAGCGCCAGCATGGCGAGCGAGCCGGCGCCGACCCCGAGCGGGTGCTGGTCGCCGGCCTGCAAGGCATGGGTGCGCACCGGCCAGGTGCCTTCCTCGCGATGCAGGCAGATGGCGAAGCGGTCGCGCCGGATCGAGAAGAAGCTGGTGTCCTGCGTCGTGTCGGAGAGCTCCCGCAGGCTCTCCATGGCGAGGTCGAGCAACCCGTGGCGCTGGCCCGAGAGCAGGCCGAGCACGAAGGCCTCCTCGCCGAGATGGTAGCGCCGCGTCCGCGCCTCCTGCTCGACCAGCCCGGCCCGCATCAGCGCCAGCAGCAGGCGCCGGACGGTCGGCTTGTTCAGCCCGCTGTTCTCGACGAGCTCGCTGAGCGGCAGGCCGGATGCCGTCTCACGGCCAACGAGCGAGAGCAGTCGCAGCGCGCGGTCGACGCTCTGCGAGCCTGACAGATCGGGCGTCGGCACAAGATCGGGCTGCATGTCCTCCGCCGTATTGGGTCCATGATGCGGACCTCTCTTCTGCTTTAAAGGTGTAGATGGCCGCGCCAGTGATTGCAACAATGGCTGATCCGTGTATGTTCCAGGCGGAACGAGCGAGCTAAATCGCCATAATGTGGACCCTTGCGATCGGCGATGCCGACGCGATGGGCGGATGGGAGGAGCGGCCCTTATGGCCGAAACAAGCACGAGCGCAGCCGCCGGCGCGCATGCCAGCGATGGCGTCGCCGCGGTCCTGGAGAGCCTCGACCACACTCCGAAGCGTGTCGGCTCGGCGCTGGTGCGCCCGCTCGAGGTCATCGCCGCGATCCTGCTCGTCGCCATCGTCACATTGCTGCTCGCCGGCGTGACCTCGCGCTATGTCCTGTCGATTCCGGTGGTCTGGATCGACGAGGCTGCCTCGATCTGCTTCCTCTGGCTCGCCATGCTGGGCGCCGCCATCGCGATCGACCGCAACGAGCACCTGCGCCTGACCTTGTTCGTCGGCATGCTGCCGGAGCGCCTGCGCGGCCTCGTCCATGCCTTCGGCCTGCTCGCGGTCGCGACCTTCCTCGCGGTGATGACCTGGCCGGCGATCGACTATGTCATCGAGGAATCCTACGTCACCTCGGCGGCGCTCAACATACCCTCGAGCTACCGCGTCTCGGCCATCGCCTTCGGCATCATCGCCATGCTGGCGCTGGTGCTGACCTATGCGGTGCGCACCTGCACGCTGCGCGACCTCCTGATCTCGGCGGCGGTGATCGGTGTCGTCGCGGCAGCCTTCTTCCTGCTGACCCCGGTGTTCAAGACGCTGGGCTACGTCAACATCGTGATCTTCCTGCTCGGCGTCGTCGGCCTCTGCCTCTTTGCCGGCATCCCGATCGCTTTCTGCTTCGGGCTGGGCGCGCTCTGCTTCCTGTCGTTCAGCACGACCGTGCCGATCTTCGTGATGATCGGGCGCATGGACGAGGGCATGTCGAGCCTGATCCTGCTCTCGGTACCGATCTTCGTTCTGCTCGGCTGCGTTCTCGACGCTACCGGCATGGGCAAGGCGATCGTCGATTTCCTCGCCTCCATGCTCGGCCATGTCCGCGCCGGCATGTCTTATGTGCTGCTCGGTTCGCTCTTCCTGGTTTCCGGCATCTCCGGCTCCAAGGTCTCCGACATGGCGACGGTGGCGCCGGCGCTGTTCCCGGAGATGAAGCGGCGCGGTTACCAGCCCAAGGAGCTGATCGCGCTGCTTTCGACCGGCGCCGCCATGGCCGAGACCGTGCCACCCTCGATCGTGCTGATCGTGCTCGGCTCGGTCGCCGGCGTCTCGATCGCCGGGCTCTTCACCAACGGTCTCGTCGTCGCGACCGTGCTGTTGCTCGTGCTCGCGATCCTGGCGCGCTGGAAGGCGCGTGGCGAGATGCTCAAGGGCGTGCGCCGTGCGCCGTTCGCGGTGATCTGGAAGACCGCGCTGATCGCGGCGCCCGCCCTTGTCCTGCCCTTCCTGATCCGGAGCGCCGTCGGCGGCGGCGTCGCCACCGCGACCGAGGTTTCGACCATCGCCGTGCTCTACGCGCTGATCGTCGGCATTGTGCTCTATGGCGGTATCAGTTGGCGCACCTTCTACGGCATGCTGGTCGAGACCGCGGCGCTCTCCGGCGCGATCCTGATGATCCTGGGCACCGCCTCGGCGATGGCTTGGGCGCTGACCCAGACCGGCTTCGCCCGCGATCTCGCGACGGCGATGTCGCATTTGCCCGGCGGCTGGATCAGCTTCATGGCGGTGACGATCGTCGTCTTCATGATCCTCGGCTGCGTGCTCGAGGGTCTGCCGGCGATCGTGCTGATGGCGCCCTTGATGTTCCCGATCGCCAAGAGCCTCGGCATCAACGACATCCACTATTCGATGGTCGTCGTCACCGCGATGAACATCGGCCTGATGACGCCGCCGGTCGGCATCGGCTTCTACATCGCCTGCAAGATCGGCAATGTCGAACCGGACGAGGCGATGGGCGCGATCTGGCCCTATCTGCTCGCGCTGCTCGCTGGCCTCGCCATCATCGCCTATGTCCCGTCCTTCTCGACGATGTTCCTGTGATGGATCGAGTCAGTTCGCCGACTTCCCCCGTGAGCCCTCATCCTGAGGAGCAGCCTTCAGGCTGCGTCTCGAAGGATGCTCCAGTTGTCTCCGGAGCCTCCTGGAGCATCCTTCGAGACGCCGCTGCGCGGCTCCTCAGGATGAGGGCTGAGTTGGGACATGCCGGCTTGGCATGGCCGCCCACCATCGCGATCAGTTGTCCATGCGGTATGTGCCGCGCAGCATGAGCAAAACACCTTGGCGTGTCCGCACGAGGCCGCGCTGACCAATGAAGAACCTTCAGGGAGGAAAGACCATGTCGATCTCACGCCGCACGATCCTGCAGGGCGCCACTGCCGCCGCCACGATCGGGACCTTCTCGATCGCCCGCGCCCAGACGCCTGAGTTCACCTACAAATACGCCAACAACCTGCCGCTGGCGCATCCGATGAACGTGCGCGCCGCCGAGGCGATGGAGAAGATCAAGGCCGAGACCAATGGCCGGGTCGTCATCCAGATCTTCCCGAACAACCAGCTCGGCTCCGACACCGACATGCTGAACCAGGTCCGCTCCGGCGGCGTCGAGTTCTTCACGCTGTCGCCGCTGATCCTGTCGACGCTGGTGCCGAACGCCTCGGTCAGCGGCATCGGCTTCGCCTTCCCGGATTATGATTCCGTCTGGAAGGCGATGGATGGCGAGCTCGGTGCTTATGTCCGCGGGCAGATCGCCAAGGCGAACCTGCACGTCCTCGACAAGATCTGGGACAACGGCTTCCGCCAGATGACCTCGTCCAAGGGCCCGATCACGAGCCCGGCCGACCTCAAGGGCTTCAAGATCCGCGTGCCGGTCTCGCCGCTCTGGACCTCGATGTTCAAGGCCTTCGACTCGGCCCCGGCCAGCATCAACTTCGCCGAGGTCTATACGGCGCTGCAGACCAAGATCGTCGACGGCCAGGAGAACCCGCTCGCGATCATCGCGACCGCCAAGCTGTTCGAGGTTCAGAAGTACCTCTCGCTGACCAACCATATGTGGGACGGCTTCTGGTTCCTGGCCAATCGCCGCGCCTGGGACCGGCTGCCGCAGGACCTGCGCACCATCGTCGCCAAGAACATCGACGCCGCCGCTTTGCTAGAGCGTGCCGACGTCGCCAAGCTCAATGCCGGCCTGCAGGCCGAGCTGACCTCGAAGGGCATGGTCATCAACCCGACCAAGGCCGACGAATTCCGCGCCGCGCTGCAGAAGGCCGGCTTCTACGGCGAGTGGAAGGGCAAATACGGCGACGAGGCCTGGGCGATCCTGGAGAAGGCGGTCGGCGGCAAGCTGGCCTGATCCAAGTCAGTCTCGATTGATCGTTGCGGCGCGCCTCAGGCGCGCCGCAAGCGTTTCAACCACCCTTCTTCGCCGTCTTGCCCGGGTCGCTGAAATCGAGCTGCTTCTGCAGTCCGAGCTGGACCACGAAGGCCGGCACCGCTTCGAGTCCAGTATCCTTGGTCTTGCGCCAGCCGGCCGAGGCGGTCGCGGTCATGCCGTTGCCGAGGCCGCGCGCATAGTCGAGGCCGATGCTGGCGGTGCGCGTCGTCGAGTCGAGCCCGAGATAATCCTCCAGCTTCTGTCTGATGGTGAGGGAGAGCGCGTTGGTGTCGTTGAAGCGGGCGGTGAGCTTGCCCTCGTGCTGGGTGACGAGATTGACCACCGCAAAGGGCAGGGTGGTGTCCTCGACGGTGCGGCCCGACGACAGGTCGAGCGTCAGCCATTCATAGGGAACGCGCAGCTTCGCCGTATAGAGCAGCTTCTTCTCGTTCTCGAACTCCTTGTCCGGGAAGATGATCTGCAGCGGCGAGAGCGAGGCCTCGAACGTCGCTCCCTTGAGCGCCGTCGAGACGAAGAGATTGGGCTGCAACCGGTAGTTGTCACGGCGCATGCCGAGATAGTCGGTGCCGTTGGTGAAGCGCGTGCGTGACGCCATGAACGACACACCGATCTCGGTCTCGCTTTGGCGCCAGGCGATACCCGGCGTGATGCCGAGCGTGGCGAGGTTCTCGTCCTGAGGCAGGAAATCGCCGCTGGCGAAGACGTTGCGCTCGTTCAGCGCGGCGAGTCGGGCTTCGGCGTTGGCGAAGAGCCTGATGGAGCCGAGGCTGAGATTGAGCCGCTCGCGCCAGGTCAGGCTGCTGCGGCGGCGCGACCAGGTCTGCTCGTTCTCGAGCGCCAGCGAGGATTGCAGGGTGAGGTTCTCGCCGATCCCGGTGGCGTGCTTCAGCATCAGCGTATGCAGCCGGCTGGCAGCGAGCTGGCGCGGATCGTACTGGGTGTCGACCAGGAGAAGGTCGAGCCCGTAGCCGTCCTGCACCGTGCCGCGCAGATAGTTCCAACTCGCAAAGCCGGTCAGCGTCGGGCTGCCCTTCTCGCCCTTGCTGTTGGTCGGGCTGGAATCGAAACCACCGCGCAGGCCGACCACCGCCGTCGAGACCAAACTCTCCTCCGCTTTCTCTCCGGCCGTCGCCGGAGGGGCGCAGAGCAAGGCGCAGCAAAGCGCGAATACCGTACGGACAGGACGCATGATATCACCCCTCTCAGACAAAGATAGGTGATCATGCCTAACGGCCAGTTAATTCAATCAAGATGTTGCTGGTAGTTCAAAGAATAGGTCTAGTGTAATACATTGAAACCGAGGTAATATTGGCTTCTGTATTCAAGCGCTCTCCGGTTAAGGCTAGCAAGTATGGTTAACAATGCGTTCAGATTGTGCTCAAAGTAAAACACAACCATAACGTGCATATCGCTTCGATACCCGGAGCGAGTGCAGGGAGAGAAAGATGAAGTACGCAATTGTTCTTGCCTCGATCGCTGCCTTTTCCGTCACCCCCGCCTTCGCCGGCAGCAAGGGCGGCCGCGGCGGCGGCCTTCTCGGTGGACTGGTCACCTCGGTGGCCTCGGTCACGACTGCCGTCTCGAACGTCAAGGTGCTCAACAACGTCTCGGTGCTGAGCGGCAACGGCATCCTGAACGGCAACCGGGTCAGCGTCGGCCGTGGCGGTATCGGCATCGGCAATGGCGGGCACGGCTGCGGCTGCAACTGAGACCTGAGGAGAGCCAGGCCGGTCGATGACACCAGCCCGGAGGAAGAGAGGAGCGAGCGCCGCTCCTCTCTTCTTCACGGCATTCGAGAGTTGTCTACCTGCCGACCGGTAGGATAAGCTATGCGGAGACATGGGAGCATGCTGGCGGCGATGGACAATTTCGATGCAGCTGGCGGCGGGACCCTCCGCTCGCCCTATTTCAGCGAGGAACACGAGGCGCTGCGCGACCAGTTGCGCCGCTTCGTCGCGAGCGAGGTCAAGCCGCACGGGCTCGCCTGGGAAGAGGCCGGCATGGTGCCGCGCGAGGTGCTGCGCCGCATGGGCGAGCTCGGCTTCCTCGGCATCCGCTACCCGGCCGAATATGGCGGCTCCGAGCTCGACACGCTCGCCACCGTTGTGCTGGCCGAGGAGCTCGGCCGCTCGACCTTCTCGGGCTTTGCCATCACGGCGCTCGTCCACACCGACATGGCCTCGGTCCATGTCCTCCATGCCGGCAGCAAGGAGCAGCGCGACCGCTGGCTGCCCGACATCATCGCCGGCAAGGTGATCTGCGCCATCGCCGTCACCGAGCCCGATGCCGGCTCCGACGTGAAGGGCATTCGCACCTCGGCGCGGCGCGAGGGCGATTCCTACGTGCTGAACGGCGCCAAGATGTTCATCACCAATGGCGTCCACGCCGATCTCTACTGCGTCGCCGCCAAGACCGATCCGTCGGCGAAGCCCCTCGCAGGCGGTCTCGATGTTCCTGGTCGAGAAAGGCACGCCGGGCTTCCGCGTCGGCCGCGCCCTCGACAAGCATGGCTGGCGTTCCTCGGACACTGCCGAGCTGATCTTCGAGGATTGCCGGATTCCCGCCGAGAACCTGCTCGGCGGCGAGGGACGCGGCTTCTACGCGATCATGCGCAACTTCCAGAACGAGCGCACCGTGATCGGCGCCATGGCGATGGGCGAGGCGCAGGCCGCGATCGAGCTGACGGTCGACTATGTCCGCACGCGCATGGCCTTCGGCGCGCCGCTCTGGGACAAGCAGGCGATCCGCCAGAAGCTCGCCATGCTCTCCGCCAAGGTCGAGGCCGGGCGCCAGCTCGTCCACCATGCCGCCTGGCTCGATGCCAGGGGCTTCGACGCGACGCGCGAGGTCTCGATGGTCAAGGCTTATTGCGGCGAACTGGTCAACGAGGTCATGTACGCCTGCGTCCAGTTCCATGGCGGCATGGGCTTCATGCGCGAGAGCGCGATCGAGCGCATGGCCCGCGACGCACGCGTCCAGGCGATCGGCGGCGGCGCCACCGAAGTCATGCTCGAAGAGGTGGCGAAGCGCCTGTGACGGTCGTGACGGGACGCAGCGAGCGGGCGGAGCTGGCGGGCGGCGCACGCCGCCTCATCCTCGATCATGCTGCACGTTTGCTGCGCAGCAATGGCTATCACCAGACCAGCCTGCGCGAGATCGCCGAAGCCGTCGGCATCCGCAAGGCCAGCCTCTACCATCACTTCGCCTCGAAGGAGGAGATCGTCGAGGCGGTGGTCAATGACGGTGTCCGCTTAGTCCACGAGGCCGTGGCGGCAGCGCTCGCCGCCGCCGGCGAAACCGATCCGCGCCGCCGGCTCGCAGCGGCGATCGCAGCGCATTTGTCGGCACTGCACGGCCATTCAGACTACACCTGCGCCAGCATCAAGGTCTTCAGCTTCGGCGAGAACCCGACGCCGGAGAGCGTCCGGCGCATGCGGCGCGACTATGAGGATGTCTGGCGCTTGCTGATCGAGGAGCTCGCCGGCACGGGCGCGCTCGCGGCGGGGGCCGCGCCGGAGCGGCTGCGCCTCTTCCTGCTCGGGGCAATGAACGGCTCGGTCGACTGGTATCGCGAGGGGCGCTTCGATATCGACCAGCTTGCGGATGAACTCGCGGCGCTGGTCGCGCCGATCAAGGTCGGCGGAGAGAGCTAGCCAAGACTATTGGCCAAGACAGCTGGCCATTTCACCTTAACCTCGCTTTGACCAGCGCCGGGTGACGGTAGGCCATGACGCGCGACGGCCTGTTTCGATTCGGTGGTGAATTCCGCGATTCCCTCCGGGAGGTGGCGTTCCGCGATGCGCGTTTTGCCGAAATGCTCCGGCAGTGCCGCCTGATCTTCCTGATCTCGGCGATCCTCAACACGCTCTTCCTCGCCAGCGACTGGCGCTTCCACGGCACGCCGCATTTCTTCGTCGCCGTGCCGGCACGGCTCGCGGTCGTCTTCGCCTCGCTGCTCTGCTTCGCACTAGTGCGCCGAGCGACGCGGTTCTCGCAGGCGCAAGGAGTGCTGATCGGCTGGGAGGTCACGACCGCCCTCGCGGTCGCGCTGCTGGTGTCCTCGCGCAGTGATCTCGCGCTCTTCGTCGTGCTGATGCTGCCCTCGATCTTCTATCTGGTGGCGCCGACGGCCTTTCGCTGGAGCATGGTCCTGGGTGTCGGTTGCAGTGCTCTGATGCTCGCCGGCTACCTTGGTCGCGGGCCGATGCCCACGACCTTGCCGGGCCTGATCCTCGTCCTCGTGATGCTCAATTTCGCGCTCGGGCTGGTAGTCGTCCACGGCAACCGCCTGCGCCGGCTCGAATGGGCGGCGACGCAGGCCGAGCGCCAGGCCAAGGACGAGCTCGTCGCCAGCCAGGCGATGATCGAGCGCATCTTCATGGCTGTGCCGATCCCGCTCATCGTCACCTCGCGCGAGGAGGGCCGCTTCCTGCGCGGCAACGATGCAGCAAAGCGCTATTTCGGCGAGGAGGTCACGCAGGCACAGGTCCAGGACATCCTGCTCGATGGCGGCAACAGGCGCATGATCGCCCGCTTGCTGCATGAGCAGGAGCAGATCAAAAGCCATGAGGCGAAGGTCCGCGACGGCAGCGGCGCCGTGCGCGACGTCCTGATCACCGCGACGACGCTGCCGATCGGCGAAGCACCGGCAGTCGTCGCCGGGATCGTCGACATCACCGACCGCAAGGCGGCCGAAGCGCGGACCCGCCTGCAGGCGACACATGATGCGCTGACAGGCTTGCCGAATCGGCTGCTCTTTGGCGAGCGCCTGCAGCGGGAGCTGGCGCGCATGGCGCGCAAGGGCGGCGCGGTCGGGCTCTTCCTGATCGACCTCGACGACTTCAAATCGGTCAACGACACGCTCGGCCACGATGCCGGTGACGCGCTGCTGATTCAGGCGGCGGCGCGGCTTTCCGCAGCGATCGGCCCGGAGGACTTTGTCGCCCGTCTCGGCGGTGACGAGTTCATCGTGCTCTCCGCCGAGCGGCTGACGGCGGCGCAGGCCCTGGCGAAGGGGGAGCGGCTGATCGAGGTGCTGCGCCAGCCCTGCGAACATGCCGGGCAGACGATCGCGACGCGGGCGAGCCTCGGCCTTGCGTTCGCGCCCGAGCATGATCGGGATGCCGTCGAGCTGATGAAGGACGCCGATCTCGCGCTCTACCGGGCCAAGGCGAACGGCCGCAACATGGCGATCGTCTACGAGCCGGCGATGCGGGCCGCGATGGCGCGCCGCGTCGCCGTCTGCCAGGGGCTGGCCGGCGCGCTGAAGGAGGAGCGCATCCTGCCCTTCTACCAGCCGCAGGTCGCGCTCGACACCGGCCGGATCATCGGTTTCGAGGCGCTGGCGCGTTGGCGCCATGCCGAGCGCGGCATCATCCCGGCCGCCGCCTTCCAGGAAGGTTTCAGGACGCCGAGATCGCCAACGGGATCAGCGATGCGATCATCGCTGCGGCGGTGAGCGATCTCAGGCGCTGGCTCGACGCCGGCCTTGATGTCGGGCACGTCCATGTCAATCTCGCAGCGAGCGTCTTCCGCGACCCCGCGCTGCCGGAGCGCCTGCTCGGTCAGCTGGTAGCCGCCGGTGTGCCGGCCGATCGCTTCGGCGTCGAGGTCACCGAGACGGTGCTGCTCACCCGCAATGCCGATGAGGCCGAGCGCACGCTGAAGACGCTGCGCGCCGCGGGCCTGCGCGTCGCGCTCGACGATTTCGGCACGGGCTACGCCTCGCTGACCCATCTCAAGCGCTTCCCGGTCGATGCCCTCAAGATCGATCGCGGCTTCGTCAGCCATGTCGCCGAAGGGCGCGGTGACGCAGCGATCGTGCGGGCGCTGATCCAGCTCGCGGCCGATCTCGGTCTCGATGTCGTCGCCGAGGGGGTCGAGACTCTCGAGCAGGAGGCCTTCCTGCGCGAGCATGGCTGCCGCTTCGCGCAGGGCTACCGCTATGCCAAGCCAGCGCCTGCCGGCCGCGTGCCCTGGCTGTTGCAGCTGCCGGACCTGTTGCCGAAGAACGGCGCCATGCATGGGGATAGTGCCGCTGCCTGAGCCGGCGCACTGGTCGCGGCGCGGTTTTCGTGGCGCTATGCGCGCTTCCGGATCAAAGCCACGAGCCTTGCATGCGCGCCTTCTACCATCCCGACCAGTCGAAGCACGATCCGCAGCAATATATGCGCTTCGGCCAGATCGTGGCGCCGAAGGACCTGCCGGAGCGGACCGAGCGGCTGCTCGGCGCGCTGGCCAAGCATGGCGTCACGCCGGAGCGTCCGGCCGAGCACGGCACCGGCCCGATCCTTGCGGTTCATGACGAGGGCTTTGTTCGCTTCCTCGAAGGGCTGTGGGCGCGCTGGCTTGCCCTGCCCGAGCGTGGACCCGAGGCCTGGCCCAACACCTTCCCCTATTGGAGCGGCCGTACCGACGAGGATGTCCGCCCGCCCTGCCGGCCGACCGGGATCATGGGCCAGCTCGGCTGGTATCTCGGCGACCTCTCCGTGCCGGTCGGCGAGCATTGCTGGCTCTCGACCTTGCGCTCGGCCGAGACGGCAGTCTCGGGCGCCGAGGCGATCCTCGCCGGCGAACGCGCCGTCTATTCGCTCTGCCGCCCCTCGGGGCATCACGCCCGCGCCGACCGCGCCACCGGCTTCTGCTATCTCAACAACACAGCGATCGCGGCGCAGCGCCTGCGCAGCAAATTCGGCAAGGTCGCGATCCTCGATGTCGACGCTCATCACGGCGACGGTACCCAGCAGATCTTCTATCGTCGCGACGACGTGCTGACGATCTCGGTCCATGCCGATCCCGTCAACTACTACCCCTTCTTCACCGGCTATGAGGACGAGCGCGGCAATGGGGCAGGGGACGGCTTCAATCTCAACCTGCCGCTCGCCCACGGCGCTGCCGGCGCCGAGATGGAAGCGGCGGTCGACCGCGCCGGTCGCGCCATCCGCGAGTTCGGCGCGGAAGCCCTGGTGATCGCGCTCGGCTACGACGCCCACAAGGACGATCCGATCGGCGTGCTCAAGCTCGAAGCTGCCGATTTCGGCACGATCGGCGAGCGGGTAAAGGCGCTCGGCCTGCCGACCTTGGTGGTGCAGGAGGGGGTTACGCGATCGAGGCGATCGGCGATTGCCTCGACGCGTTCCTGGGTGGATTCAAGTGATGCCCCTTCTCCCCTCGGGGGAGAAGGTCCCGGCAGGGGGATGAGGGCGGTGTGACTGGATGAAGAAAAGGGCCGCTTGCGCGACCCTTCCCTCATCCGACCCAGCTTCGCCGGGCCACCTTCTCCCCCGAGGGGAGAAGGAAGGTTCCGCTATTCCGCGGCCTCGCGACGCGGCAGCACCCAATCCGGGCGGACCCAGTGGCAGGTGTAGCCGGCCGGATAGCGCTCCAGATAATCCTGGTGCTCCGGCTCCGCCTCCCAGAAATCGCCTTCGGGCTTCAGTTCCGTGGTCACCTTGCCCGGCCAGCGCCCGGAGGCGTTGACCTCGGCGATCACCTCCTCGGCGGTCTTCTTTTGCGCCTCGTCGACATAGTAGATGCCCGAGCGATAGCTGGTGCCGAGGTCGTTGCCCTGGCGGTTCAGCGTCGTCGGATCATGGATCTGGAAGAAGAACTCCACCAGTTGGCGGTAGCCGATCTTGCCGGGATCGAAGGTGATCTCGATGCCCTCGGCATGGGTCCCGTGATTGCGATAGGTCGCATTCTTCACGTCGCCGCCGGTGTAGCCGACCCGGGTCGTCTCGACGCCGGGGAGCTTGCGGATCAGGTCCTGCATGCCCCAGAAGCAACCGCCTGCGAGTACAGCACGTTCCGTCATGTCAAACCTCCTTGATCCCGCCGAGATAAGCATCGAAGCCTGAGTTCGCCATGGCGTCGCATCAGGTTACGGCTGGCAAGGCTGATCGCCTTGATTCCTCCCTTCCCCCTTGTGGGGAAGGGTATGGGGATGGGGGCGAGCGACCGGGTGATCCGGGACTTGTAGAAGCGGATCAGCCTGGTTCCCGGCGAATTCGCTTCGACTTTACGCCCCCCACCCCGACCCCCTCCCCACAAGGGGGAGGGGTTTCTCGCGCCTCTTCCGTACTACGCTCAGATCACCGCCTCGATCAGGAACGGCCCTTTCCGGCCGAGCGCGCCCTTGAACAGCCGGGTGAACTCCTCGGCCGTCGTCGCCCGTCCGGCCTCGACGCCCATGCCCTTCGCCATCGCGACCCAGTCCAGCGCCGGCTCGTCGAGGTTGAGCATCAGCTTGGCGTTGCGGCCGAAATCGTTGACGCCGACCGCCCGCATCTCGCCGTGCAGGATCTGGTAGGTCCGGTTGGCGAAGACGACGGTGATGACATCGAGGTTCTCGCGCGCCTGCGTCCACAGGCCCTGCACCGTGTACATGCCGGAGCCGTCGGCCTGCATGCCGATGACCTTGCGGTCCGGGCAGGCGACGGCCGCGCCGACGCAAAGCGGGATGCCTTCGCCGATCGCGCCGCCGGTGAGCTGGATGTAGTCGTGCTGCGGCGCGCCATGGCAGTCGTAATAGAAGCTGCGGCCCGACGAGACGGATTCGTCGCAGATGATCGCGTTCTCCGGCAGGAGCCGTGCGACGATGGTACAAACCTTGTCGGCATCGAGCGCGCCGGTCGGCAGCGCCTCGCTTTGGGCTTGCGGGGCGGCGATGAAGGCGGGCGGTGTCGCCTTGGCCGAGAGCGCGTCGGCCAGCGCCTCGATCGTGCTCGGCAGGTCGTCGCCGGGCACGGCCAGTTGCTCGACGCGGCAGCCTTCATGCACGAGCCGGCCTGGCTTGCCCGGATAGGCGAAGAAGCCGACCGGCACCTGGGCGCCGATCAGGACGAGCAGGTCGATGTCCTTGAGCTGCTGCAGCGCCATGTCGATCGGGTAGAACACCTTCGGGATGGCGACGCGGCCGACGCCGCGCTCGATCCGGCCGTTCGACATCTGCGCGAAGATCTGGGCACCGGTCGCCGCGCAAACACGCGCCGCCATCGCCATCGGCCCCTCGCGCAGCGCCGAGCCGGTCAGCATGATCGCCGCGCGCGGCCCATGCTTGCGCAGCAGGCCGGCGACCTCGCGGATCAGCGCCGCATCGACCTCTCTCGGTGCCGGCACCGGCGTGGGCTTCAGCTCCGCCGGCTCGACGCTGCCCCAGGCGCAATCGGCCGGCAGGATCACGGTGGTGACACCGGGCAGGCTGAGCGAAGCGGCATAGGCTTCCCCGATCGCCGGACCGACATCCTCCGGCGAGGCGATGCGGCGCACGAACTGCGACATCGGCCGGGCCAGGCTCTCGATGTCGCTGGTCAGCGGCGCATCATGCTGCAGGTGGTAGGTGGCATGGTCGCCGACCACGTTGATCATCGGCGTCCAGGCGCGCCTGGCGTTGTGCATGTTGGCGAGCGCATTGGCCATGCCGGGCCCGCAGTGAAGCAGCGTCGCTGCCGGCTTGTCGGCCATGCGGGCATAGCCATCGGCCGCGCCGGTGACCACGCCCTCGAACAGGCCGAGCACGCAGCGCATCTGCGGCTTGCGGTCGAGCGCCGCGACGAAGTGCATTTCGGAGGTGCCGGGATTGGCGAAGCAGACATCGACATCGTTGACCAGCAGCGTGTCGCACAGGCGGTCGGCGCCATTCATCCGGAAGAACCTCTCGATAGCCATGGCGTTTCGCGCCGATGATCCGAGGGGACGGGATCGCTCCTGCGGTGTCAAACAAGAGAATGTCATTGCTTTCCCAAGCGGCGTTGATCAGCGCGCGCTCCGCCCGGCCGGGATCGGCCGGGCGAGCAGAGTTCGCGCAAAGCCAATTAGCGCAGCGCCTTGACGGAATTGCATATGCATTTAACGTGATTTGGAACGAAGCTTGCTTTATCGGGCACGATCGGGCTGCGATGGCCGGGGTGTCCGCTGCGAGCGGAAACAAGAGGGGAGTGGGTTCGTCATGACAGTTGTGAAGCGTATCGGGGTAGCCGCTGGGATCGGCCTTGCGGCTCTCATCGCCGCGGGCGGCGCGCAGGCGCAGACCAAGGTCAATGTCGGCATCTCCGGCTGGACCGGCTTCGCCCCGCTGGTGCTCGCCAAGGAGGCCGGCATCTTCGCCAAGAACGGCCTCGACGTCTCGATCAAGAAGATCCCGCAGAAGGACCGCCACCTCGCCATCGCCTCGGGCGACATCCAGTGCGCTGCGACCACGGTCGAGACCTGGATCGTCTGGGACGCCGCCGGCATCAAGACCAAGCAGATCTTCCAGCTCGACAAGAGCTATGGCGCCGACGGCATGGCGGTGCGCAGCGCCACCGGCTCGATCAAGGACCTGAAGGGCAAGACGGTCGCAGCCTCCGCTCCCGGCACCTCGCCCTATTTCGCCCTGGCCTGGATCCTCAAGGAGAACGGCATGTCGGTGAAGGACGTCAGCGTGGTCAACATGGAGCCCGGCCCGGCGGCGCAGGCCTTCATCGCCGGCCAGAACGACGCCGCCATGACCTATGAGCCCTATCTCTCGGCGGTGCGCGAGAAGCCCGATGCCGGCAAGATCATCGCCACCACGCTCGACTACCCGATGGTGATGGACACCTTCGGCTGCACCCCGAAATTCCTCGCCGAGAACGATGCGGCCGCCACGGCGCTGACCAAGAGCTATTTCGAGGCGCTCGCGCTGATCAAGGCCGACAAGGACAAGGCCTACGGCATCATGGGCGCCGATGTGAAGCAGACCGGCGAGCAGTTCGGCAAGTCGGCGAACTTCCTGCGCTGGTCGGACGCCGAGGGTAACAAGGCCTTCTTCGCCGGCGAGTGGCAGGCCTTCACCAACAAGGCTGCCGACCTCCTGCTCGAGATCGGCCTGATCAAGGCCAAGCCCGACATCACCACGCTGGTCGACACGAAGTACGTCGCCGGCAAGTGACTGATCACGTCCTGCCGGACGTGCTGGGGCCAGGCTTGCGCGTCGTCTTCTGCGGCACGCAGGCCGGCAAGGCGTCAGCCTTGTCCGGCCAGTACTACGCGGGGCGCGGCAACAAGTTCTGGTGGGTCATTCATGCGATTGGTCTTGTGCCGGCGAAGCTGGCGGCATCCCAATTCCGCGAACTTCGATACTACGGTGTTGGCCTTACCGATGTTGCCAAGCTGACGTTTGGACCGGATTCCTCACTCCGTTTCTCTCATTTCGATGTCGCCGGTTTTCACGCACGGATGGCTTTGAACTTACCTCGTATGATTGCTTTCAATGGCAAACGCGCAGCGTCCACGGTGCTCGGCCAGCAAAGTGCGCAACTTGGGTTTGGACTGCAGCCGCAGCGTTTGGCCGGAGTTGACGTGTTCGTTCTGCCCTCGACCGCTGGACTAGCTTCTCGTTACTGGTCGATCGAACCCTGGCGTGAACTCGCCGCTCTCGCGAAGGAAGCGAGCTTCTGACGATGAAACCACTCCAGCCCGTCTCCGCCGGCGCCCGCGTCGGCTACGGCATCGCCTTCTTCGCGCTCTTCGTCGCCGTCTGGTCCGTCGCGACCTTCGGCGGCTATGTGCAGAGGCTCTTCCTCGCCGATCCGCTGACGATGGTCGCCGAGGGCTGGAACCTGCTCGTCAACCACGGCTTCCTGTTCGACATCGGCATGACGATCTGGCGGGTGCTGGGCGGCTTCGTCCTGGCCGTGGTCCTGGCGTTGCCGTTCGGCATCCTGATGGGCGCCTACAAGCCGGTCGAGGCTTTCCTCGAGCCCTTCGTCTCCTTCGCGCGCTACCTGCCGGCCTCGGCCTTCATCCCGCTGCTGATCCTCTGGGCCGGCATCGGCGAGACGCAGAAGCTGCTCGTCATCTTCATCGGCTCGTTCTTCCAGCTCGTGCTGATGATCGCGGTCGCGGTCGGCGGCATCCGGCGCGATCTGGTCGACGCCGCCTATACGCTGGGCGCGAGCGATCCTTCCGTGGTGCGCCGCGTGCTGCTGCCCAATGCCGCGCCGGAGATCGCCGAGATCTTCCGCCTCGTCCTCGGCTGGGCCTGGACCTATGTCATCGTCGCGGAATTGATCGGCTCGTCCTCCGGCATCGGCCACATGATCACCGACAGCCAGGCGCTGCTGAACACCGGGCAGATCATCTTCGGCATCATCATCATCGGCCTGATCGGGCTGGTCTCCGATTTCCTCTTCAAGGCGGTCAACCAGCGCCTGTTTCCGTGGGCGCAGGCATGAGCAAGCTCCTGATCGACCAGGTCGGCAAGGTCTTCCCGGCGCGCGGCAAGGGTCAGGCGACGCGGGCGCTGATGCCGACCTCGCTCAGCGTCGCCGACAACGACTTCATCACCATTCTCGGCCCGTCCGGCTGCGGAAAGTCGACGCTGCTGCGCATCATCGGCGGGCTGGAGACGGCGAGCGAAGGCAAGATCCTGCTCGACGGCGCGCCCGTCACCGGGCCGGGCGCCGATCGCGGCTTCGTCTTCCAGAGCTATACGCTCTTCCCCTGGCTGAATGTGGCCCAGAACATTGCCTTCGGCCTGCGCGAGAAGGGCGTGCCGGAGCGCGAGCGGCTCGGCATCGCCCGCGATTGGGCGCAGCGCGTCGGGCTCGCCGGCTTTGTCGACCATTTCCCGAAGCAGCTTTCGGGCGGCATGCAGCAGCGCACCGCGATCGCCCGTGCGCTGGCCAATGACCCCAAGATCCTGCTGCTCGACGAGCCCTTCGGCGCGCTCGACAACCAGACCCGCGCGCTGATGCAGGAGATGCTGCTCGGCATCTGGGAGCGCGAGCAGAAGACCGTGCTCTTCGTCACCCACGACATCGAGGAGGCGATCTTCGTCGGCTCGCGCGTCGTGGTGATGAGCGCCAGGCCCGGCCGGATCAAGGCCGACATTTCGGTCGAGCTGCCCCATCCCAGGCCCTATACGATCAAGACCTCGCCGGAGTTCGTCGCCCTGAAGGAGCGGCTGGTCGAGGAGATCCGGGTCGAGGCCGTGCTGGCGGCTGAGGGGCACTAGCGACTGCAGCCACCATACCGGTTGACTCCTCGCCGGTATGGTGGTTCCTTCCTTGCGAAATTGGCCTGACCACATGGCCAAATCGATGCCGCACAAAACGGGCGGCGCAGGGAAGGGTCCGGGGAGCTGATGCCGCTCGCAGTCGTCGAGTCGCCGCGCCTTTATCGGCAGATCGCCGATCAATTGCGCCATCTCATCGACCAGCATGAATTCCCGGTCGGCAGCCGCCTGCCGCCCGAACGCGAGCTTGCGGAGAAGCTCGGCGTCTCCCGCCCCTCAGTCCGCGAGGCCCTGATCGCCCTCGAGGTCGAGGGCCGCGTCCGCATTCGCATGGGCTCGGGCGTCTATGTCGTCGACTCTGCCCAGGCCGCAGCGCAACTCGCCGGAACCGGCTTTCCCGTCGAAGGGCCGTTCGAGGTGCTCGCGGCGCGCAGGCTGATCGAGGGCGCGGTCGCTGCCGACGCCGCAGTGCAGGCCAAGCCGGATCAACTAGCCGGGCTCGCCGGTATCCTCGACCAGATGGAGCAGCCCGGGCTGCCGGCCGAACGGCTGATCGCGCTCGACCGCGCCTTCCATGTCGAGATCGCGGCGGTGCTCGGCAACACCGTGCTGGTGCGCTGCGTCGGCGAGCTCTTCGACCAGCGCATGAGCCCGTATTTCCGCCAGCTCGCGCAATATTTCGAGAACGAAGAGTCATGGCGCGCCGCGGCTAATGAGCACCGCGCCATCCATGCAGCGCTCACGCGCGGGGACAGCGAGGAGGCGCGTACGGCGATGTGCGCTCATCTGCAGGCCTCGCAGGAGCGCTTTTCACAGAGCTTCGGCGAGACCGACTTCAAGCGGGCAGGCGAGCGTCAGCGCCGGCCACGCCCGATCAAATGACGCAAGGCCAAATCGCATCGTTAAGTCCAGGGAGGACATGAGATGAAGTTGCACTACGCTCTCGCCGCGCTCGCCGCCGGCGCTCTTTTCGCCGGTGCCCCGGCGCAGGCCCAGACCAAGCTGAAATGGGCCCATGTCTACGAGACCTCCGAGCCGTTCCACACCGAGTCGGTCTGGGCCGCCGAGGAGATCAAGAAGCGCTCCAACGGCAAATACGAGATCACGGTCTACCCGGCCTCGCAGCTCGGCAAGGAGACCGACATCAACCAGGGCCTGACGCTGGGCACGGTCGACATGATCATCTCCGGCTCGAGCTTCGCCGCCCGCGCCTATCCGCCGATCGGCGTGACCTACTACCCCTTCATCTTCCGCGGCCCCGACCATCTGCTCGCCTATGTGAAGAGCGACGTCTTCAAGGAGATGGCCAAGGGCTATGAGGAGAAGAGCGGCCACCAGATCCTGGCCGTGACCTATTACGGCACGCGCCACACCACCTCGAACAAGCCGATCAAGACCTGCGCCGACATGAAGGGCCTGAAGATCCGCGTGCCCGACGTGCCGGCCTATCTCGCCATGCCGCGCGCTTGCGGCGCCAACACCACGCCGATCGCCTTCGCCGAGGTCTATCTCGCTTTGCAGAACGGCACCGTCGAGGCGCAGGAGAACCCGCTCAACACCATCGACGCCAAGAAGTTCTACGAGGTGCAGAAGCACATCGTGCTGACCGGTCACATCGTCGACCATCTCAACACGGTCGTCTCGAAGCAGCTCTGGGCCAAGCTCTCGCCCGAGGATCGCAAGCTCTTCACCGACGTCGCCCAGGAGGCGGCGACGCGCGCCACCAAGAAGATCCAGGACGATGAGGTGAAGCTCGTCCAGGTCTTCAAGGACAAGGGCCTCTCGGTCACCGAGATCGACAAGGCCGACTTCCTCGCCGCCGTGCAGAAGAATGTGAGCTTCGAGCAGTACGGCTATCGCAAGGCCGACTGGGAGCGCATCCAGGCGATCAAGTGACGCCGCGGCGGGCCGGCCTCGTGCCGGCCCGCCTGCCTTCGCCGGAGCGGAAGAAGCCATGACCACCACGCCGGAAGTCCATACCCAAGTCACCAGCGAGGAAATCGCCCACGTCTTTGACGAGGCGCCGCCGCCGGCCGATCTCTCTGGCTACGGTCTCGAGGACTGGGTCACGCTCGCCGCCTTCTGGCTGATGGTCGCCTGCGTCGTGGCGCAGTTCTTCACCCGCTATGTCCTCAACGACAGCTTCGCCTGGACCGAGGAGATCGCGATCTATGCGCTGATCGTCGTCGTCTTCCTCGGCTCTGCGCTCTGCGTGCGCGCCTCGCGCCACATCCAGGTCGACTTCCTCTACCGCTATCTGTCGCATGGCGCCGGCCGGGCGCTCTCGACCTTCGTCGACGTCGTGCGCATCGGCTTCTTCGCCTACGGCACGGTGCTGACGCATCGCTATGCCGAGCTCATCCCGGACGAGATGATGACGACGATCCAGTTCCCGAAATCGGTGGTGTTCTACGCCGTCGTGATCGCCTTCGCGCTGATGACGCTACGGGCGATCCAGGTCGCCTGGCAGAACTGGCGGCGCGGCTACTCCGTGCTGGAGCGTCCCTCGGCCTTCGACGGCTCGGAGGCCTGACCCATGCTGATCCTGCTCGGAACCTTCCTCGGCCTGATGGTGCTCGGCGTGCCCGTCGCCATCTCGATGGCCGTCGCCTCGCTCGCCTTCATCATCATCACCGGCACCGTGCCGGACGTGATCCCTGGCCCAGCGCATGATCGCT